>JBGSNZ010000033.1:0-7453 GCA_041739345.1 Acetivibrio sp.
GTGGAGATTTTCACTCCAGAGAAATCTTGCTTTCAGAACTCTTGATTCGTTTTTGCATCCGCATCGTAATCGCTGTTCTTAATACGCAAAATAGCCCTAACCTAAGTTAGGACTGGTGCGACTGCCTGTCGCACAAAAAGAGACACCCATTCGAGTGTCCCTAAAAATGTAATTATTCAAGTATACACATAACCTCAATAAACTAAATCAGCTGAAAGTCCGTATTGTTTTTTTATTTCCTCTTAGTATACATAAAGCTAGGTTTAATTTTGAAGTTGATTATCTATTACTTTATTGATTTCTGGCATAAGTTTATCCAGCTTATAAAATATCATCATAAATGCAAGGCCAAAAAACAAAATTCCTGGAATGAGTCCAGTGATTGCACGAATTATGAAAATTGCAGCATCTGGCTGAATATCAAGTTCACTATTGTATCCACCAAGTTCAAGCATAAACCCTAGAACAGCTGAACCAAATGCACCTCCTAGCTTGTTTGCAAATCCTTTTATTGCTCCTATCGTACCATCCATACGTTTATAGCCCTTCCACACATTATATGATCCACAGTCAAGCATCATTAAATTTGTCAAATAAGTAATAGGCAATACTCCAATAGATATAATTATAGACGCCGCAACCAGCAGTGAAACATTTCCTTTTGCCATAAATGTCATGATTGCTCCAATTCCATATGCTATACATCCAAGCTGTACTAGCTTACCCATTGGCATTTTTTTCATGATTAATGGAAAGAACATAAGAAGCGGAAGTACAATAATAGCTACTGCATTCACTAATCCCATCAATTCGACATTACCAACTACGTATGTGTAATAATAAATAGCTACTCCCGTTCCTGTAGACAGACTATATACTAGCTGCATAATTGCAATCATATAAACATACGGATTCTTACGTAATACCACTAGTACATCTTTGAATCTAACCTTTTCTTCATTAACCTCTACTTGATTTGTTTCCTTTACAAAGAAGAATCTTAATATTCCAATAAGTGCCAGTGGAACTGCAAACATTCCAACCATTTTACTCCACCCTGCGGGTGAAGTTGCAATTCGATTCATCGCAATTGGAAAGACCATATTAATTCCTATTGCAGCCATCATAATTACAATTCCACCGAATGATGCTATCTTTATTCGTTGTTCATTTGTTTTAAATGCCCTTATCATATAAGGGTTTCCACTTGCATTCAACAGTGTAATACAGATAGAGTTAATGCAGATATACATTGCTAAAACCCATATACTTTTAACTATCAGGGATGCCTCACCTGGCGTGGAAAACATAAGCCATGTACAAAGCCAAGCCACTATAATGGCAAACTCATACGGCCTGCCTTTTCCCCATTTTGTATTTGTTTTATCAACCAAATACCCTGCAAACAAATCTGTAAATGCATCCACAATTTTACTTGACATCAATAGAATTCCTACTAATGCTGGTGGCATATTTAATGCATTTGTACAATAAATTGCGACAAAGCTGACTATAATAAAGTTTGCCGTTGATGACACTCCCATTGTTTGCCATGCCCAAAACTTAACCGCTCCTACTTTTCCTGGGTTATTATTACTTTTTTCCATCATTTTCCTCCACTTATCGGATAATGAATTTTTATTCATTATTTTACATTTTTTCGAAATTTCTTTTCCCACCTCATAAAAGAATAACTATTACCATTGCGTACTCCTCAACTCCATCATTGCAGTACATCCTTATTATTTTATAATATATTTTTGCTTTGGTATTGCATATATGTAACTCGAATTATATAATAGTATCAACTTAAAAAAGGAGTACATGCTATGAATGATATCAAAAAATTCTGTGAGTATTTATATAAATCCACATATATTCCTGTTTATTTATATAATAATAATGAATTAACTGACTGTTATCCCATACAGGAATATAATACACTTCCACCATCCCATTACCTATCAAAACTATGGGAAACAAATAGGAAAATAACATATACAATAACATCCTTTTATTCCTATTATGGTTGCATCAAAATAGACAAAAGTAGCTCTTGTATTGTTATTGGGCCCATCAACGACTTTCCTTACTCTAATGCTACTCTGTTAACCATGAGAAGAGAATTTTTAATTAAAATCTCCAACTTAGAAATGTTTAATGGATTTTTTCATAGTATTCCTACGCTAAATCTTGATACATTCATTAATACTCTTTTATTTATCAATTACACAATTAACAACGAAGAAATAACTAGGAAGGATCTTGAGGATTCTGAAATTACTCAGTTTGACAGATCAATTAGCCAGAAATATTCTGAAAAATCATATGAAGAAAAAGAGGAAGGACTGCTAAATAATAGCTATGAAACTGAGAGTGAATTGGTAAGATATATTGAAACAGGAAACTTGGTAGGAATTCATAAGTTTATAAATCCAGGCAGAAATGTCACAGTAGGTTCAATTGCAAACAATAGTCTTCGACAGTGGAAAAATATGTTAATCGTTGCAACCACATTAGCCTCTCGTGCCGCGATGAAGGGTGGGCTTACTCCAAGTATAGCCTATCAACTGTCTAATATTTATATGCAACAAGTAGAACGATTATCAGATTTAGATGAAATTCAATCACTTTTTGGTCAGGTTTTGAGGGATTATACAAACCGCGTTGCAAATTCCATAATTCCTTCCAATGCGGATAATATTCTTTATCAATCAATACAATATGTCCGTGAAAATACAAATAAGAATATTACAGTAGCTGATGTAGCTAACCATGTTGGTTTCACACGTCCATCTTTGTCGCGAAAATTCAAAAAGGAACTTGGATTTGAAATGAGTGCATTTATCAGGAGATGTAAGATGGAGGACGCCAAGGATTTGCTGGCATTTTCGGATAAAAGTATCAGTGAAATAAGCAACTATCTCTGTTTTTCCAGTCAGAGCCACTTTCAGAAAGTTTTTAAGGATTATTTTGGGATTACTCCTCAGACTTCCCGAAAATCTGCCAAGCAAGAATAAAAGAAATCATGATCAAGAACTATAATGAAAATGACTGTCATTTGAAATTAGGAATATTACTATTGGAGCAAAATCATTAAAAAGTCCAATAAGAGGGACTGTCTCATTGAACGACAACCAATTTTCCGTAACATTGATTTCTATTTGATTTAATATGATAATTTTACGACTTAACTTTCTCCCCTTTTTATTTAAATCCGTTCATGATAAATTGTTATTGTAAACAAAAGACATAACAAAATGAAAGGAAGTGAAAATTATGAAACGTTTTATAAATACACTAAAAAAGTATATCAATAAAAACCTTGAATTATTTGCTAAAATGAACTATCACTACTAAGACAGAGGGAAAAAACATGGCGAATTCATAGAAAGACCCGATAAATATGAAGTATTTTCGGGTCCTTTTTTTATAAACTCATTTAGTCATTCCATCAACTTAGTAGCTTTTCTGTACTTTCCTGGCGTTATTTTGTAAGCGATGAATAACATAGCGTTCCAAAATTCTAGTCCATTATGAGATAATCAATCATGAAGTAAATAAATTCTTTAGGATAGAATCGATGATGGTGTAAACGAAAAAGCAGTTTTGGCTCACCAGTAACTGCCCTTTCGTTTACATCATTTTCGATTTGTCCTAATTGAACAAAGTAAGCGTCCGGATAGCCAGTTACTATGGGGATTCAATCTTTGTTCTTTTCATAAAGAATAACACTTTTGGTGTGTAGAGTCTAGATAAATCAGTGCTGTTTCATATGTCTTACACGACAAATAGACCTCAGTGTCTGAGGTTAAAAAATGTATGAAGATGTGTGGATTAATCTCGTATAAATGTATGCTGTTTAGAGGCACCCATATGACCGCCGCATATTTTGCAGACGCAGATATCTATCTTCCAAAGATGCTTCAACATTTCTGGTACAGACATATCTTTTATCTCAGAAATATATTTTTTACACCCAAGAAGATTTCTGCACAATGTCAATTTCTTTTGTTTTGTGCGTGAAGATAAAATCCCATAGTGGCGTATTCTGACAAAGCGTTTCGGTGGCACATGCATCAAGAAGCGACGAATAAACTCTATTCCAGTGAGCGTCAATTCCTTCCATTGTCCTTGATTCTTATAATCCTTTACAGAAAAGGTGACTTTAGTATCTGTCACTTGGATAAGCCTATAATTACTGATTGCAATTCGGTGCGTGTATTTTCCAAGATACTGTATAACGGATCCTGCACCATTAAATGTTTCTTTGCTGTAAGGAATCCATTCCTTGTCATAGCAGGAATTAATAAGTTCCTTGAATGCATAGTAATTTCTGTACCTAGATGCTGAACCATGGAATTCCAATTTTTTATTTTCCCATAGGGCTTTCAGTTCCTCCATATATTTTCCACGAAACTTTTTGGAAAGAACACGAATAGGTAGGAAAAATTTAGAGCCATTGTCCCTCCAGCCATTTTTAGGATCTAACCCACCGCCTAGTACAATGACATGAATATGTGGATGATAATTCATCTCAGACCCCCATGTATGAAGGATGCACATATATCCAATTTTGGCACCAAGGTGTTTGAGGTCAGACGCAAGTTCATCAAGTGTATCAGAAACAGAATGATAAAGTGCATCATACAGATGTTTCTGATTGCTGTAAATGACTGGATTAAGTTCTTCTGGTACAGTAAATACAACGTGGAAATATGGTGCGTCAAGAACATCTTCACGTCTTAAGTCCATCCACTTTTCTGTTGGGAGTGCTTGGCACATAGGACAGCATCGGTTTCTACATGAATTGTAGTGAAGGTGGGTGCTACCACAATCATTACATACACTGACATTGGTACCATAAGCACCTGTCTTACAGTTGATGATGTTGATTGCTGTTTTATGCTGATGAAATGATGGTGTATATTTATCAAGATAATCCGGATAGAACTTTTGAAAGATGTCCTGGACAGTTAAATTATTCATGATATTCATCCTCCTTTTTATCAAAGGGACTCTGAATACCCATGAGTGATTTATTGCTAACATGAAGGTAAACTTCAGTCGATTTTGGATCACGATGCCCGAGTAGTGCTTGTATATTTCGCTGCTCTACTCCATCCTCCATCAGATGAGTAGCAAAACTATGGCGAAGTGAATGGGGAGTATAATTACATTCAAGTTCAGCGGTAGCAACAGATCTACGCATTACTTGCTCAATTGTACTTACAGTAAGATAGCCTCCAGTAAATTTATTTGGAAAAAGTATTTCGCAAGGTTTCCCTTTTTGAAACCAGTATTCTGTCAGCAAAGAAAGGTTGCGCTTAGACAGAATGGTATATCTATCCATACGATTCTTGGTATTTCTCACATGAATCTGCATATTTGTTCTGGATATGTCATTATAATGCAAGTGGATAACCTCAGAGACACGCAATCCAGATGAATACATGGTAGAAATCATCGCTTTGTATTTGATATCATCCGTCGCATCCAGAAGACGTTTAATTTCATCAAGAGTAAGAACCTTTGGTAGTTGATGGTCCTGAATCATCCGTGGAACTGTGATATCATCCCAAAGGATATGTAAGACGTTGCGATAAAAGAATCGAATGGCAGAATTGTAGAGATTTAGAGTAGTTGCCTTTATGCCAGAATCCTTTTTTGTAAGCAAAAAATCACGGACATCTTGACAGGTAAGGTCATCAGGTGATTTTTTAACATAATTTAGAAAATAAGAAACATAGTTTTTATAGCAGGAAATAGAACGCTCCTTAAGATTACGAATTTTCCCTGCTTCTTCAAGTTTTAATAAATATTTTTCGTACATAATAAATCCTCCATGTAAAAGTAATAACAATTATCTGGTTACTACCCTACCTGGAGGTGCATTTGCATCATAAAAGTGCATAGGAGGTGCATTTGCATCATAAAAGTGCTTGTCATGGCACTTGTTGAATGTTATTATTTTCATAGGCAGTGGCTTTCTATATGAAGTTGTTTGGTGTGGTAACTTAACAATACTAAATATCAGAAATTTTTTCTACTGCCTTTTTATAATAGATATCAAAAAATCGCTTTGCCACAGACTTGGTAGGCCATCGCGCAGCGATTTTGTTCAATTAAAATTTAACGGAATTATCGTACATTGGAAACTTAATATTGATAGTTAGTAAGTTTGATGGTAGTCTATTCATGAAGAATATTTATTTAACTAGTAGATAAGCATAATTTCTTAGCAAATAGGAGTATTTATGGAAAATAAAAAAGTAGTGGTTGTAACAGGTGGTAGTTCTGGAATGGGACTTGCCATTTCAAAAAAACTTCAGAAATTAGGGATGCATGTCATTATTTTTGACATTCAAAGCCCAGTAGAAGATTTTGAGTTTTATCATGTTGATATACGTGATGACATACA
Organism: Acetivibrio sp.; assembly: GCA_041739345.1. Classification (GTDB taxonomy): domain Bacteria; phylum Bacillota; class Clostridia; order Lachnospirales; family Lachnospiraceae; genus DIGJ01. The sequence goes on from JBGSNZ010000033.1 coordinate 6,422, forward strand.
AATTAAATCGGCACTATCTAAAATCCCCCAATTGGATATTTTAGTGAATAATGCAGGAGTCTATTTTGAAAAACACCTGGAAGACACTACAAATGAAGAAATAGACAGAATGGTGGATATTAATATTAAAGGCACTTACCTTGTGACACGCAATGCGTTTTCAAAAATCAAAGAAGCAAAAGGTTCAATTGTTATGATTGCTTCCTGTCTGGGGCTTGTGCCGGAACTAACATCGCCGCTGTACTGCACAACAAAAGCAGGACTTATTATGCTGACAAAGTGCCTTGCACAGCAATATGCAGAGTATGGGATACGTGTCAATTGTGTATTACCCGGGCCAATTAATACCCCTCTTTTGCAAAAGAGTTTTCCAGATGAAGAAACCGCTAATCGCTGTGCAGAACGCATACCACTAAAGCGGATTGGAGAACCGAAAGAAATTGCGAATATGGTGGCTTATCTCATAAGCGAGGACGCCGGATATATAACAGGGGGTTCTTTCCCCGTTGATGGAGGAGTATCATCCTCAAGCATATATTCAAAATAATTTCTAATTTTCGAGGAAGACAATTGCCTAGAAATAAGGATAATGTGAAAGTAATAAACTGAATATGTAAAGGAAACTACTAGCTATTAATTAAGTTAGTAGTTTTTTTAAAATAATTTATTCAATTAAACTAAAATCTAACTTTGCAAGAATAGGCTCTGACAAAAGCCAGAGCCAAGTTACTTGTTCCATCGAATGATGCTTAATTAGATGTAATTCTAGGTGCAGAGCCTTCACCAGGAGGAGTGTTAAATGGGTCATTATAATCAATTTTTGATGTGGTATTCGAACGATGATCTTCTGTATAGGTAACATTTTTATTATTGTCATTATTGTCTGCGGCTCTACTCTGTTTTTTAGAAGATATATCTTTGTTATTCAAAATTGATGCTCCTTTCACTTTTTAGTAGTGTCTGCGGAATAAAAAATAATATACAAAATGTTAAGGTAAACATAATCAATGAAATGTGGACTCGCTGATTTTT
>JBGSNZ010000009.1:0-423996 GCA_041739345.1 Acetivibrio sp.
AGAATATCGTTTAAATCCATATGAGGACTTAAATTCAATGTTTGTTGGTTATTAATCATAAAAAACACCACCTTATCTAATAACTTAATTATATCAGATAAGATGGTTCTTTGTACGATTAAAGTTACTTTTTCAGCAGCCCTATATGGAACGTAAACTCTATCAAAAATCGGCTCCCAAGAGCCAATTTTTCGATTGCTTAGAGGTTACGTAGAATGCTTATGCGACTGATATAAAATCCCACCATGGGAGCCGTGTAAATTGTAGAAAGACTAAAACGCTCAGCCTGTCATAGCGTCACTCACCAACAAAGACTCGCGTCCGTCTCTCGTTAAACCAGCATTTATAAACTTGTTATTTTACAACTGCAATTGCTTCAATTTCAACTAAACCACCCTTAGGTAGTTTTGCAACTTGCACACAAGAACGAGCAGGAGCTTCTCCTGTGAAATACTTTGCATAGATACCATTTACAACTACAAAGTCGTTCATGTCAGCTAAAAATACGGTTGTTTTTGCAACATCTGCAAAGCTAGCTCCGCCTGCTTCTAATACCGCTCCTAAGTTTTTAAGCGCCATTTCTGTCTGAGCTTCGATTCCGCCTTCTGGGAAATCACCAGTTGCTGGATCTAATCCTAACTGTCCGGAAGTAAAAATCATATCTCCTACCTTTGATGCATGTACATATGGTCCTACTGCTGCAGGTGCATTTTTTGCACTGATTACTTCTTTTTTCATTTTAAAATCCTCCATAATATAATATTTATTTCAAGAAAGGAATATCCTTTCATGATTAACAAATCAAGTTTCTTATTAATTGTTTCATATTAGTTATTTCTTGTTGTTTCTCAATTTTTGTTCTTTAATTTCTCATTTTTTACTTCAACATGATCAACTCGTCACCTTCTTTGATGACTCCACCATGAAGTACTTTGGCAAATACGCCTTCTTTTGGCATAATACATTCACCCATTTTCTTGTAAATTTCACAGTGAGAATGGCACTCTTTACCTATCTGTGTCATCTCTAGTAAAACATCATTGCAGGAAAACTGCGTACCCACTGGTAAATGCTTAAAATCAAAACCTTCTACTACTAAATTCTCTCCAAATGCACCATCTATAACTCCAGCGCCTTTTTCGTTGAATTCTTTAATTTTATCATAGGATAATAGACTTATCTGTCGATGCCAATCGCCTGCATGAGCATCGTTTTCAATTCCGAAATTCTCTATAAATTTCGCTTCATGAATATTCGTTTTTTGTATACCTCGTTTTTCACTGATGCAGATAGCAATTACTTTTCCCATATTTTATCAGCCTCCTATTTGAGCCATATTTTTTGTTTCTTTCTCGTCACATACTTGTGATTCCAGATCATTAAACTCATGTTTCTTTGGTTTTAAAAAGATAGCTGTTTGTATCATTTCCGTCAGTTGCTCTTGCGTCGTTCCACGTTCAATTAATTCTTTTATATTTAAAACATTTTTATATTGCAAGCAAAGTTTCAAATTACCATCAGCCGTAATTCGGATGCGATTACAGTCGTCACAAAATTCATGGCTTACTGCACTGATAAAACCTATTTTTCCTTGAAAACCATCTATTTCATAATAAGAAGCTGGTCCATTGCCGATTTTTTCGTTATAAGGCTTCATTGGTCCATACACAGTTTCCAGGTTTTTCATAATTTCTTCCTGATAAACTGGGCGAAACCCCTTTCCGTTACCAATTGGCATCATTTCAATGAAACGAACACTCACAGGGTAGTCCTTTGCAAGTTCTGCCAGTTTCGCAACTTCTTTTTGATTCCATTCTTTCATAATCAAGGAATTTATCTTAATGGATTTAAATCCCATGGTACAGGCTTTCTTTATTGCAAAGAGCACTTTATCAAGATCACCAAGTCTTGTGATTTCGCGAAACTTATCTCTATCTAAAGTATCCAAACTGATATTGATACGGTCAAGTCCAGCCTCTTTTAATTCATCGAGATAGTCTCCTAGCAAAATTCCATTGGTCGTTAATGTAACTTCCTCTATATTGGGAAGTTTCTTTATTTCACGTACCAAATCAGTAAATCCCTTTCGAACAAGTGGCTCCCCACCGGTAAGCTTTATTTTTCGAATTCCTAACTTACTTACACAGCGGCATACCATTTCAATTTCCTCAAAAGTCAAGATATCTTTATGCCCAATGGGATGAATTCCTTCTGCTGGCATACAATACTGGCATCGCAAATTACAACGATCCGTTACCGATATTCTTAAATAATCAATCTCTCTTCCAAATTGGTCCTTCATGATAAACACCCCATCTTTAGTTTCATGCTAGTTAAATGGTTCTAATATAACTTCAATTTCGCCACCACATACCATTCCATCCTCTTCTGCTTCTCGTCCGGTCATATCTACATTGCAAACCTTCGGTTTATTCTCATTCATCAGAAGAATACTCTTTCTTTGAATATCAGCTTCGGCACAACCGCCTCCTATTGTTCCAATTGTAGTACCGTCCTGGAAAAATACCATTTTTGTACCGACTCCTCGTGGAGCGGAACCCCTTCGTGAAATAATGGTTGCTAATACCTTTCCTATATTTACCTTTTCTTCGTCCAATATTCCCTTTAACAACTCTTTCGTAAAGGCATTGGTCTGCGATTCTCCATTTTTGACAGAAATAATTTCTGCCATAATGGATATTGCAATTTCTTCCGGTGTCTCTGCGTGAATTTTAAGTCCTATTGGAGTAAATATCTTTGCCATAGATTGTTTTAATAAAGATTCACCATCACCTTTATAATCTGGATACGCTGAAAGTGTTTCTTCGACCACTTCTAATACTTTTTTTACTCGAACCTTACTTCCAATCATTCCAATGTATGCATTTTGCTTTGGTACAATCTTTTCCAGACATACCATATCAAATCGGTGTCCTCTGGTAACAATGACAAAGTATGTATCCTTGTCGCCATCCACAGTATCCAAACCTTTTGCGAAATCCTCACAAATGACTTCGTCGGCACCTGCTCTTCTTGCATTATTTGCAAAAGAAGGTCTGTCTTCGAGCACGGTAACATGAAATCCTATCATTTTTCCCATGGTTATAATCGGCATGGAAACATGTCCACCGCCACAGATAACTAGTTTTTTTTCTGCACCTAATAACTCACAAAAGAAGGTGCTTCCCTCAAGTTCTAATTTTTGATTCTTTTCTATCTTAACAAGTTTAGTTGAATAAGCACTTAGTGCATCACTGGAGGAAAAAATAATATTTTCTCCAGATAAAAGTAGTTTTTCACCAAGCATTGAACCTTCAATTCCCGTCACTAAAATATTTTTAGCATTTGGATTTAAGTCGCGGATTGCCTCATACAGTTTTCTCATATATCACGCACTAGCTCCTTTCAAATAAACCGCTTTTCCCACCATCTTTTTTCATTAAATGGATTTCACTAATTTCCATAGAACGATCCATTGCTTTACACATATCATAAATGGTCAAAAGTGTTGTTGTAGCTGCGGTCAAAGCTTCCATCTCTACACCGGTCTGGCCCGTTACTTTTGTTGTTGCTATCGCTTTGATTTTCAAAAGTTTTTCATCTAATTCAAAATCAATAGTGCATTTTGTCAGCATCAATGGATGGCACATCGGAATCAATTCCCACGTTCTTTTTGCTGCCATGATTCCGGCAACTCTCGCTACCCCTAATACATCTCCTTTTTTTGCTGTTCCATTATTAACCGCATCAAAGGTTTCCTGATTCATTGTGATGTTTCCACATGCAACTGCAATACGCTGTGTAATCTTCTTTTCGGTAACATCTACCATTATGGCATTTCCAGCTGCATCAAAATGTGTTAATTCATTCATAATTCAAACTTCCTCCTATTGTCCAGCAGCACCAAACCCACAATTTGGAAAAGTACATATATCACAGGATAGACAGAGTCCGCCATGACCTAAGTATGCCAAATCTTTTTTCGTAACAGGTACATCTGCCATAAGTTTTGGTAATACTAAATCAAAAATTGTTCTCTTCGCATACATTACGCAACCTGGCAATCCAACCACTGGGATATTACCATTATAATAGGATACGAGCATCATAGCTCCTGGAAGTACCGGAGCACCATATGATACAATATCAGCTCCTGTCGCACGAATTGCCCCAGGGGTCATATCGTCTGGATCTACGCTCATACCTCCAGTGCATACTACCATATCAGCACCTTGCGCAATAAAGTCTAAAATTGCATTTTTGATGTTTTCCAGTTCATCATTTACAATCGTCTGGCCTAAGATTTCAGTCGGAAATTCACCCAGCTTTTCTATGATAACTGGTCCAAAGGTATCCTTGATTCTGCCTAAAAAGACTTCATTTCCAGTCGTTACAATTCCTACTTTCTTCTTATGAAACTCTTTGACACAAAGAAGTGGTACACCATCTGTCACCTTTGCTGCATTGTCTAACTTTTCTTCTTCAATTACCAGGGGAATTACTCGCATCCCTGCAAGCTTGTCTCCTTTTTTCACCACTTGATTATTGTGTCTGGTTGCAATCATAATTTCTTCGAGCATATTAACTTTATTTAGTTTATCTACATCAATCAAAAACAATCCATCTTTTGCTGCAAATGCCTCGATTTTTCCTTCTTTTATTTCCGTAGAAGGATAAATTGATTCATTTTCACATAGGGCATAAAGTCTTACGGCAGCTTCATTTTCATGAAGAATGCCCTCTGTCTTTTCCCAAATATATAAGTGATCTTTCCCAACGGAAAGCAGAACCGGAATATCTTCTTCCATAACAATATGACCTTTACGAAATACCGGTCCTTTCTTTTCGCCTTTGATAATCTGCGTTATATCATGGCATAATATATGCCCTACTGCATCTGTAGTATTAATCAGTTTCATATTATCCCTCTTTTGCGTATGTTATTTGAAAACAATTCGTCTTCTATTTCTATTTTAATCGCCAAGTTAAGATTTAGCAACGTAATTCGAACTAAAAATGCAATTATTTATTTCTGTTCGTATAGTTCGATGCATTTTCCTCGGGTAATGTAATTTCCTTGCTTTTCTTTCGAAATCTTTCCATTATCTACTACTTCCTGTCCACGCAGATATACTTTCTCAATTTTGCAGCTTGCTTCAATACCTTCATAAGGGGTATAGTCCACCTTTTGTTCCTGCGTCTTTGCAGAAATTAGCGTCGTCTGGTTTGGATCCAATACAACAATATCTGCATCACTACCCTCTGCGATGACACCTTTTCTTGGATATAGTCCGAACATTCTGGCTGCATTTTCAGAGAGCTGTTTGCACATCTGCTCTTTGGTGATACGGTTCTTTGCAACACCATAACTATATAGTAGTAATCCACGATGTTCCACACCTGGTCCGCCATTTGGAATCTTATAGTATTCGTCGGTTCCAAAGTAATCTTTTTGCCCTTTGAAATGAAAACTACAATGGTCTGTTCCGATAAAATCGATATCGTCATTTGCAAGAGCTTTCCATAAACAATCCATATCCTCTTGCTTACGAAGTGGTGGTGACATAACATACTTTGCACTCTCAAAGCCAGGCAGACTGTATTTACTGTCATCCATTAATAAATACTGTGGACAAGTTTCCATATAGACCTCTTGACCTGCTTTTCTTGCTTCCATAATCAAGTCATAACCTTTTTTTGTACTTAAATGTACAATATAAAGTGGAGCCTCTGCCATTTTACCAATCATCATATAACGATAAATTGCTTCTGCTTCCACGATATCTGGTCTTGTTGAAGGAACGAACTTGATTGAGCCATTACCAGCTGCTTTATTTTCTGCAATTCGGGCATTTACAATATCACCATTTTCACAATGCATACCGATGATACCACCTTGTTTTTTGACTTCTTTTAAAATATCATAAATCTGGGCGTCCGTTACTCTTAGGTTATCGTAAGCCATATAGAGTTTATAGGAGGTAACCCCATTTTCTCTCATATAATCCAATTCGCTGCGAACATCCTCGTTCCACTCCGTTATTGCCATATGAAATCCATAATCACAGGAAGAGACGTCATCTGCCATATGGTGCCAGTTAGCAAGCGCTTCTTTTAGAGTTTCTCCCTTGTTTTGCGTTGCAAAATCTAAAATACAAGTTGTTCCACCAACGATTGCTGCTCTTGTTCCAGATGTAAAATCATCTGCGGTATGAAATGCACCAGCATCCAAATCAAAGTGTGTGTGAGTATCTATAAATCCGGGGAACAACAGTTTACCAGTAACATCTACTACATTTGCACCGGCTATCTCCAGATTTTTTCCTACTTTTACAATCTTTTCTCCTTCAACAGCTACATCTAAAATTTCACTTTTTTCGGAACCAACTACGGTTCCACCTTTTAAAACTACCATAACTGCGTCACCTTCTCATTCCTTTCTTTTTATGCAACTTAGCGAAGCGAATATATCATCCGCTTCGCCATTTGTTTCTTTATTATATGATTACACTATTAAAACATATATCTATAGTTATTAAATACAGCTAATATTAAATCTTTCAAACCATCTTCCAAGCCAGAATTTGCATCCTTTAAGCTATAGTCTTTTGTGGTTGATCCAACGCGTACTCTAAATGTTTTATCCGCTTCATCGATAAGAACAAAACCAGCATTTTTGCTATTATCAAAATCAGCAACCGTTGCAAATAATGTGAATTTATCCTTGTAAGGTGCACTGTCATAAGGACAGAAGCTCTTGCAGTTACCGCATTCATTACACATCTTATCAACATGAATGATTTGCATCATATTTCTGCCTTCTACTTTGATTGAAATATTGGCACGGTTTGGACATACATCAACGCAGCATTCACATACATGGTTACATTCTAAACAACGTACATTCTCTTTCTTTGCATCAGTAGCATGCACTAATGTGCCCTTTTTCGCTTCTGCTCCATTAATATCTGTATCAATCTCAATTTCTTTTCTAGCTTCCATTCCTAAAATAGCATTGCAAGCATAAGAAGCATCACGAATACCCTCTACTACAGTAGCTGGTCCGTTTAATCCATCTCCTACTACATAAACATTTGCTACACTGCTTTCAAGTGTTGTCTTTTCTACGGATGCTTTGCCTCTTTCATCTACTTTTAGTCCACTCGCTACATAAAGAGAATCTTCAATTTTTTCACCAACTGCTGCAATAACAGTGTCCGCTAAAACTTCTACTCGCTCTCCAGTTGCTTCTGGACTTCTTCTTCCCGATGCATCTGGTGTTCCAAGTTTCATTACATCACAAACAAGTTTGCCGTTTGTTAAAGCAACCGGCGCTAATAATTCTTTGAAAGTTACACCATCTTCGATTGCTAGTTCTAATTCTTCTGCATCCGCTGGCATGTTTCTCTTATCTCTACGATAAACTAAGAATACATTTTCAACCTCAGGAACACGTTTAGCAGCTCTTGCAACATCCATTGCAGTGTTACCACCACCGATAACTACAACATTTTTACCAATCTTAACGTTTGCAATGTCTTTCTTGCAGGATTCTAAGAATGCAAGACCATTGATGCTTTCACCGCTTTCTAAGTGAACAGCTCCTGGCTTCCATGCTCCGATAGCAAGGATAGCAGCGTCAAATCCTTCTTTTAATAAATCCTGAGCAGATGCGATTTCTGAATTTAATTTGATTTCAACCCCTAATTGTTTCAAGAGAGCTACATCTTTTTCAATGGCTTCATCTGAAATACGGAAGCTTGGTATAACGTGTCTTACAACACCACCAAGAGACTCTCTTTTTTCAAATATTGTAACTTTTGCACCGCCTCTTGCAAGGAAGAAAGCGGATGCCATACCAGCAGGACCACCACCGATAACAGCTACCTTTTTATTGGAAGTTGATTCTGGTTTTAATGCTTTTAAAACTTCATCAAATCCATTTTCTGCAGCAACTAATTTTGTTGAACGAATTTGAACCGATTCTTCATAGAAATTACGAGTACATTTATTCATGCATCTATGACTACAGATCGTTCCTGTAATAAAAGGAAGTGGATTCTTATCGGTAATTACTTTAAGAGCATCCGCATAATTTCCTTCACCCACTAATTTAATGTATGATGGGATATCCTGATTAATTGGGCAGCCTTCACTGCAAGGAGCGCTAAAGCAATCTAATAATGGTACATTTGCATCCATTTTACGAATTGGAAGTGGCTTTACAGCTTTCAAATGATGTTCATCGGAATAAACTTCATTACAAATTGTTTCCACTGCTTTTAAATCAACTCCATCAAATGCTTTGAAGTCTACTTTATCAAAGAGTTCAGCAATCTGAGTTAATCTTTGGTATCCACCTGGTTTTAACATCGTGGTTGCCATGGTAATTGGCCAAATTCCTGCTTCAAATATTTTTTCAATATTGAAGTAATCTGCGCCACCAGAATATGAAATACGAAGTTTTCCGTGAAAGCTTTCTGTAAGTTTTCTTGCTACATTCATAGAAAGTGCAAATAATGAACGTCCAGACATATACATTTCTTCACTTGGAAGTTCATTTCTTGTTACATCAACTGGGAATGTATTTGTAATTTTAACACCAAACTCTAATCCCTTCGTTGTTGCCAAATCAAGAAGTCTTTGAATCATTGGCACTGCATCTTCAAACTGTAAGTCATCTTTGAAATGGAAATCTCCAAATACAACATAATCATAACCAGTCTTGTCCATAATACTTCTAGCTTCTTCATAGCCTAAAAGAGTTGGATTACATTTAATATAAGTATTGATTTTCTTTTCTGTTAATAAATAAGTTGCAATACGTTCAATTTCTTGTGGAGGACATCCATGAAGTGTTGATAAGGTAGCGGATGTACAAATATTCGAAGAAATGCTTTCTACAAATTCTTTATCCATATTTTCATATTTATCTACATTATTTAATAAATACTCTTTGCATTCTTTAAATATTGCTGTATTTTCGGCATCTTTTAACCCTTCAATGAAACGGTCTATCTTTTCAGACTGAATACCTTCTAAATTATATCCAACACTCATATTAAATACAAAAGCATCCGGGTCTCCAAGACCATACTCTTTTGCTAATACCTTACAAGCAAACCATCCTTTTACATATTCATCGAAAGCTTCTGGAACATATAATTCAGTTGACCACTCACAGTTATAGCATTCATCATCAGCTAAAATACAAGGTTTTGCAACTGGAAGATCTTCTCCGTCCAAAGTTTGAACTGTTTTCAATTCGAAGAAACGACTTCCTGCATAATAGGAAGCTACAATATTTTGTGCTAACTGTGTATGAGGACCTGCTGCAGGTCCAAAAGGCATCTCCAATTTTTCAGTAAAGATTGGTAATGTGCTGTTTGCTTCTTTTACATAAGGTTTACGTAGGCCAAATACCTTTCCTGATTCTTTTTTCTCTGTCTGTATCCAAGTCATTAATTCCTTAAATGGAATCGGTGTCATTCTGTCACCCATTTTTAAATCCTCCTTTTCCTTATCCGTTTATACTTTTTGCAAGTAAACTAGCTTGTTCACGGCATTCAGCCATTTCCTTAGCTTCATCTATTCCAATGAGTTCTCTATCTTTCATAAGAAGTTTTCCATTTGCCATAGTGGTTACAACATTGCGTCCGTTCATACCGAATAAGATATGACCATTGCTGTTTTTATCATCCATTGGTGTAAGTGGATCATATTCAGAAACAATGATATCAGCTGCATAACCTTCTTTTAATATACCAAGTGGTGCTTCAAAGTAACGGTTTGCAATCTTTGCATTGTTTTCAAATAACATGGTAGGTATTTCTCCCCAAGCTGCATTTGCATCACATAAATTATGTTTGTGAAGAACATTTGCTACTTTCATAGATTCTAACATATCATGTGTATATCCATCCGTACCAAGACCAGTTAAGATTCCTCTATGAACAATTTCCATAGTAGGAGGACATCCACAAGCATTACCCATATTGGACTCTGGATTATGCACTACCATCGTGTCCGTTGCTTTTAGAAGTTCCATTTCCTGTGCATTTACATAGATGCAATGTCCAGCTAATGTCTTTGGTCCAAGGATATCAAAATCCATTAAACGATTGATGATTCTCTTACCATGTTTTTGCAAACTATCATGTAAGTCTTCAATACCTTCCGCAACATGAATATGAGCACCAACACCATCTGGTGTATTTTCTCTACATAATTGTAGGGTTCTATCTGATAATGTAAACTGCGCATGCATACCCATCATTGCTTTTTGCATGTCTGTTGTATCTTTTGCACACGCTTTAATAAAGTCAGCATTTTCTTTCACAGCCGCACGCATCTTATCTTCTCCATCGCGATCCGAAACTTCATAGCAAAGGCAAGTACGAACACCAAGTCTCTTTGCTTCTTCAGCGATGGTAAATAAGCTTCCTTCAATTTCTCCAAAACTTGCATGATGGTCAAATACCGTTGTAACACCATTTTTAATACAATCAATATAGGTAGCCGCTGCACTCTTTCTTGTTTGTTGTAAGGTTAAATGACGATCAATATTCCACCACAACCCATCTAAGATATCCAAAAATCCGTTAGGATTATATCCGTTAATAGAAAGACCTCTTGCCATTGCACTATAGATATGTTCATGTGTATTAATAAATGCAGGCATAATGACTCCGCCCTTTGCGTCTACATACTGGGCATCTTTATAACTTTCCTTTAATTCCTTTGTAGTTCCAACTTTTTTAATAGTTGTTCCCTCTACTAAAACTGCTCCATTTTCAATCCAAGGATTGGAAGCATCTCTTGTTAGTACTTTACCGTTTCCTATTAATATCATACGATCTCTCCTTTACTTTAATTGCCTTAATTTCCGAGATTACTCTTCTATTATAGATATAAGTTTATCATTACCTTATATAAAAATCAATTACTTTTTCAAAAAATTTTTGCATTACCTAAAAAATTTTGTATTTTGGTATTGATTAATTTTTTTTTTGTGGTATCATGGTATTGTAAACAAGAAATGACAAGGTTATTCCGAGGTCAATTTCGGAGTCATTTGCTTGAAAGCGCGCGTAAAAAAATTGACAATAGAATAAGGAGCTCCTATATGAAACTTTCATTAACTTTTTTAAAACAAATTGCTAGCGGTTTAGCCGTTCAATTTGGAGAGAACTGTGAAGTTGCCATACATGATTTGGCAAAAGAAAACATTGAGCACTCGATTGTACACATTGAAAATGGACACGTTTCAAACCGTAAAGTGGGCGACGGCCCCTCTCGTGTTGTTCTTGAGACGCTACATAACGATCCAACGTTACAGTCGCATCCAGACCATTTAGGTTACCTTACAAAAACATCGGATGGTCGTATCTTAAAATCAAGTACCATGTATTTTAGTGATGATGATAATCAGGTGCGTTATATCTTATCCATAAACTTTGACATCACAAACCTTTTGTTTATAGAGAATTCTATAAAATCTATAACCAAAACAGAGATGCCTTCCGGTTCCAGCGAACCAGCTCGCATAGCTCAGAATGTAAATGACTTACTCGATGATTTGATTGAACAATCCGTTTCTTTAGTTGGAAAACCAGTCGCATTGATGACAAAGGAAGATAAGATTTCCGCAATTCAATTTTTGAATGATGCGGGTGCTTTCCTTATTACAAAATCAGGGGATAAGATATCAAAATATTTCGGAATTTCAAAATATACACTTTATAGTTACATTGACATTAACAAATAAAACACCATTAGCTGAGAATGCCATTCGCATTCTTTCATCAGGAGGTATTTATGAACGAAATTAAATGGGTGAAAAATACGATGCCCAAAACAGACGATGCTCAGTTACCAGTTATGGCAATTGACGAAGTAAAAAAAGCAAGAACTTTCCATGAAAGTTTTCCTCAGTATACAAAGACACCATTAGCAAAACTTGAAAATATGGCTGCATACTTAGGATTAAAAGAAGTTTATGTAAAAGATGAGTCCTATCGTTTTGGATTAAATGCATTCAAGGTTCTTGGTGGTTCATTCGCAATGGCTCGCTACATTGCAAAAGAAACTGGAAGAGATGTTTCTGAATTAGATTATGAAACTCTTACTTCCGACAAACTTCGTGAAGAATTCGGTCAGGCAACTTTCTTTACTGCTACTGATGGAAATCACGGACGAGGAGTTGCTTGGGCTGCAAACCGCTTAAAACAAAAAGCTGTTGTTTATATGCCAAAGGGCTCTACACAAACTAGACTTAAAAATATTCAAGTAGAAGGTGCTACTGCTACTATTGAAGAAGTAAACTATGACGAATGCGTACGTATGGCTGCCGCTGCTGCTGCAAAAACTAAGAACGGCGTTGTTGTTCAAGATACTGCATGGGCTGGATATGAAGAAATTCCATCTTGGATTATGCAAGGATACGGAACAATGGCATTGGAAGCGAATGAACAATTAGAAGAAGCTGGATGTGATCGTCTTACTCATGTATTTGTTCAGGCTGGTGTAGGTTCTTTAGCAGGAGCTGTACAAGGATATTTCGCAAATCGTTATCCAGAAAACACACCTAAAATTGTTGTAGTTGAAGCAGATGTTGCTGCTTGTCTTTACAAAGGTGCTGTTGCTGGTGATGGAGAAGAAAGAATCGTAGATGGTGATATGCAAACCATTATGGCTGGACTAGCTTGTGGTGAACCAAACACTATCTCTTGGGATATATTAAAAAATCATGTTTCTGTATTCGTTTCTGCTCCTGACTGGGCTGCTGCTCAGGGTATGAGAATGTTAAGTGCTCCTATTAAAGGTGATCCTCAGGTTGTATCTGGAGAATCCGGAGCTGCTCCATTCGGTATTCTTGCTTGCATTATGACGATGCCAGAATACAAAGGATTAAAAGAAGAATTAGGCTTAAATGAAACTTCTAAAGTACTTCTCTTCTCTACAGAAGGAGATACCGATCCAGAAAGATACAAAGAAATCGTTTGGGACGGAAAAGATTACAAATAAAGAAAAGTATCTACAATGAAACTAAGATAAATTATATTAAACGGAGGTATTATAACTATGGATTTTAACAAAATCAAAGAAGCATCACAAAATTATTTACCTGAAATGACTAAGTTTTTAAGAGACTTAGTTGCAATTCCTGGTGAAAGTTGTGGCGAAGAAGGTCACATCAATCGTATTGCAGAAGAAATGAAAAAAGTAGGATTTGATAAAGTAGAGATTGATCCTCAAGGTAATGTTTTAGGTTATATGGGAACTGGCGAAAAATTAATCGGATATGACGCTCATATCGATACGGTTGGTATCGGTAACATCAACAACTGGAAGTTTGATCCATATGCAGGATTTGAAACAGAAGAAGAAATTGGTGGACGTGGAACATCAGATCAGTTGGGTGGTATTGTATCCGCTGTATATGGTGCTAAAATCATGAAAGATCTTGGACTTCTTAATGATAAATACAAAGTATTAGTAACTGGTACTGTTCAAGAAGAAGACTGTGATGGTCTTTGCTGGCAATACATCATCAATGAAGATAAAGTTAGACCAGACTTCGTTGTTTCTACAGAACCTACTGATGGTGGTATCTATCGTGGACAAAGAGGTCGTATGGAAATTCGCATCGATGTAAAAGGTATCTCTTGTCATGGTTCTGCTCCAGAACGTGGAGATAACGCAATCTACAAAATGGCTGACATTCTTCAAGATGTTCGTTCATTAAATGAAAACGATGCCAACGATGGAACTGAGATTAAAGGTTTAGTTAAAATGTTAGATGAAAAGTATAACACAGATTGGAAAGAAGCTCGTTTCTTAGGTCGTGGTACCGTAACTACTTCCGAAATCTTCTTTACCTCACCTAGCCGTTGTGCAGTTGCAGATTCTTGTTCTGTATCACTTGACCGTCGTATGACTTTTGGTGAAACATGGGAAAGCTGCTTAGACGAAATCCGTCAACTTCCTAACGTAAAAAAATATGGTGAAGATGTAACTGTTTCTATGTATCAGTATGATCGTCCATCTTACAAAGGACTTGTTTATGAAATCGAATGTTATTTCCCAACATGGGCAATTCCAGAAGATCACGCTGTAACAAAAGCACTTGAAGAAGCTTACACAAATCTATATGGTACTACTCGTAGCGGTTCTTCCGAAGCAGACGCAATGAGAAAAGCTCGTCCTCTTACAGATAAATGGACATTCTCTACCAATGGTGTATCCATTATGGGACGTAACAATATTCCATGCATCGGATTTGGACCTGGTGCTGAAGCACAGGCTCATGCGCCAAACGAAAAAACTTACAAAGAAGACTTAGTGAAATGTGCTGCTGTATATGCTGCAATTCCTACATTATACTGCAAATAATCAACCCAGTAAGTAAGGGGTATGCAAATTACCCCTTTCTATAAAAACCCAAAACACATTCAAATTAAAGGAGATTAATTCATGAAAACATTACAAACTTATATCGATAAACTTAATGCTTTAAACTTTAAAGAAATGTACAACAACGACTTTTTCTTAACTTGGGAAAAAACAGACGATGAATTAGAAGCAGTATTTACAGTTGCTGACGCTCTTCGTTACATGAGAGAAAACAATATTTCTACAAAAGTATTTGAAAGTGGTTTAGGAATTTCTTTATTCCGTGATAACTCTACTCGTACAAGATTCTCATTTGCTTCTGCTTGTAACTTACTCGGATTAGAAGTTCAGGATTTAGACGAAGGAAAATCTCAGGT
Organism: Acetivibrio sp.; assembly: GCA_041739345.1. Lineage (GTDB taxonomy): Bacteria > Bacillota > Clostridia > Lachnospirales > Lachnospiraceae > DIGJ01. The sequence goes on from JBGSNZ010000009.1 coordinate 14,772, forward strand.
TGCTCATGGCGAAACCGTTCGTGAAACAGCTAACATGATCTCTTTCATGGCTGATATTATCGGTATCCGTGATGATATGTATATCGGAAAAGGTAATGCTTACATGCATGAAGTTTCTCAAGCAGTACAAGATGGAAACAGAGACGGTGTATTAGAGCAACGCCCTACATTAGTTAACTTACAGTGTGATATCGATCATCCTACACAGTCTATGGCTGACATGCTTCACATCATCCATGAATTTGGCGGTGTTGAAAACTTAAAAGGCAAAAAGATTGCTATGACTTGGGCTTACTCTCCTTCTTATGGAAAACCATTGTCTGTACCACAGGGTATCGTTGGCTTAATGACTCGTATGGGTATGGAAGTTGTTTTAGCACATCCAGAAGGATATGAAATCATGTCTGACGTAGAAGAAGTAGCTAAGAAAAATGCTGAAAAATCCGGTGGATCTTTCAAAAAGACAAATGATATGGCAGAAGCATTCAAGGATGCTGATATTGTATATCCAAAGAGCTGGGCTCCATTTGCAGCTATGGAAAAACGTACCGACCTTTATGGCAATGGCGATATGGACGGAGTTAAAAAATTAGAGCAGGAACTATTAGCTCAGAATGCTCAGCACAAAGATTGGGCTTGTACCGAAGAATTAATGAAGACAACAAAAGATGGAAAAGCTCTTTACATGCACTGCTTACCTGCTGATATCACAGGCTTAAGCTGCAAAGAAGGTGAAGTAGATGCGACCGTATTTGATCGTTATCGTACACCTCTTTATAAAGAAGCTAGCTTCAAACCATATATCATCGCTTCCATGATCTTTTTAAGCAAATTTGAAAATCCACAAGCTGTATTAAAAGCTTTAGAAGAAAAAGCAACTCAGAGAAAATTTGATAAATAATTGAATCTCAGTTTGAGATAGGCTTAGCTAATTGACTACAATGTCCTCCTAAGCATTGTAAATAATTATAACCCAACCAAAACCCGCCGTTAAGTGATATTTTATCACTTAACGGCGGGTTTTTCCATTCCGATGGGAATCAATTATACCACGATTACGAATCTTAACTTTCAACTACTCTCGCTTTTATTAATATCCTTTAGAAATTACTTCCATTCCATCCCCAGTTTTCTACCAAATCATATTTCACATAAATTTTATCTTTATCAACTTCAAGTTCTTCATTATAAATATTGCAAATTTCTGTGGTTAAGCTGGCAAGCGCTCTTTTGCTCGCATCACCAAAAATCTGAACCTCTACATATACAATTTTTTCAAATTCTTGACCTTTAAAATAAAGTTTGTAATCATCCTCAAATCCGACCATTAACCAACTTTCACTCTTTCCTGGAATTAAAGCAATTGCTTGGCCTAAACGATTTTTTATAGTTACTTCCTGTTCTTTGGTAATTTTCACACTAATTTTTGAATTTATAAATGGCATGTTTATCCCCCTTCATCTTATCCGCGACATGTTGTAATATTCTTTTATGTCAACGTATTTTTAACCTAACTATGCTTATTATCTCATATTTTCTTTTAATCATCAACCCTTCATGGTATACTCATTTTATCGTCAATTTTTCGTAAATTTTCCCATGACAAGGACTGCAATATAGAAAGGACTCCCTATGTTAAAAGCTATTATTTTCGATATGGATGGTGTTATCATTGATAGTGAAGCTCTCCATGTAGAAGCTACTCTAAAAACATTGCAACACTATCATGTGTCTCCTAACTTTGATTATTTTAATCAGTTTGTCGGTACAACTGTTGAATTTACCTATGAAAAAATTCGTAATGACTTCCAATTAACCGATTCACTAGAAGACCTGTTACAGTTAGATAGACAAAACCTTAAAGAAATCTATTCGCTTCGTGGTATGACACCAGTTCCACATGTGATACCTTTTATCAAATCACTTTATCAAAGTGGCATTCGTATGGTCATCGCATCCTCATCCACTCGTGAGAGAATCGAAGAAGTAATGAAAGTCTTTGGTATTTCCTCTTATTTTGAAGATTTTATTTCAGGGGCTGAGTTAGTTCACTCCAAACCAGCTCCTGATATTTTTTTTAAAGCGTTAGACGTTTTATCATTACAAGCAAGTGAAGCCCTTGTTATCGAGGATTCTAAAAATGGATGTCTTGCTGCAAAAGCTGCAAACATAGCTTGTATCGGCTATATTAACCCAAATTCAGGAAATCAGGACTTGTACTGTGCTGCTGTGGCAATTGAGTCCTTCAAATCAATTAATACAACGTATTTGAATGAAGTATGTCTTCGTTCAAATGGTGAACCTGTCACTATTGCGACGACAAATCGACTTATAATAAAGGAACTCGCAGTAAGTGACACGGACTCCCTTTTACAACTTTATAAGGATAAAGATGTAGTTAATTATATCGATTCTATGGATGACGACGATGAAGTCGAAGCGGAAAAAATAGATGCTTATTTTAAAACAATCTATCCTTTTTATGGATATGGTCTGTGGGGTGTCTTTCAAAAAGGCACAAATGAACTGATAGGACGTTGTGGTATTCAAAATCAAATGATTGACGGGAAACAAGAAATTGAACTTTCCTATATGATTGGAAAACAATATTGGTGCAATGGATATGCATTGGAAGCCTGCCAACATATACTTCGTATTGCCAATTCACGCTTTGATATTAATAGAATTGTTGCTGCAATTGATACGAGGAATGCTTCATCTATTCATCTAGCTATAAAGCTTGGAATGACTCTGGAAAAAACAATTAATTACCATAACCGAACATGTTATCTTTATACGCTAGATTTAATAAAAAAGAGACATTTGGAAGCACGCAATCATGTCATAAAACAATATAATGCCACTCCGGATACTAGCGTTTATAGCAAGCGTTTTACACACAAATTAAAGCGAAATCATTTATAAAATCGCAAAAAGAACCCTTTGCAAATTCTGGATTAATAATTTGCAAAGGGTTTTTTTTGCTTAGGGATTTACTGTAGTATTAGGTGCATTTGTATTTAGCTTTTTATTTGAGTTGTTTGTAGCAGTGTTGTTTGTAGTAGTTTTGTCATCATCAGTTAAAGCATCTTTGACTTTCTCTCCTGCTTCTTCAAGGTCATCTGCAATGCCATCATTCGTGGTGTTTGTAGTAGTCCCCGGAGTCGTTCCCGTTTTGGTTCCCGTTGTAGTAGTTGTTGTACCGTTCGTTGTAGTTCCAGTGGTGGTGGTTCCGTTCGTTGTCGTACCGGTAGTTGTACCAGTCGTTGCTTCAGGAGTTGCTGCATCATCATTATCCGTACATCCTACTAATAATCCTAATGATAGGCAACTTATTGCTAAAAACAGATAAATTCTTTTTTTCATGGAATTCTCCTCCTAAAATTATTTACAGATGTAGTATTCCACGAAGACCATATATTATGCAGAGATTTAAATCCTTTTCATCGTTCGAATTATATTTTTTTCTTCCTTTGAAACACGATTTGATTCTATTATTTTTTGAAGCGATTTATTATATGTAAATTTAGATAAATGATTATTTTTCAGATAGTTTAAAGTTTTATTTTGAAATTTCACATAAGCTACTGATACAAGCCATGCAATTGCCATGTTTACATAATAGTCTTCCTGTTTTACTTGATCACAGGTTAATAGTACCTGATCAATATAGTCGTCCCTTAGATAATAATCCATTAATAAAACAATCCCCATACGTACTTTAAATTCATCCGATTCATCCACATATTGAAGTATAACGTTCCAGAATTCCTCGGGATGATTATTTATAATTTTCATTCCACCACAAAACATATCACAAGTAGCCCAATTATCAATCTTTGGTGCAAAATTAGATATATGCTGCTTCGTCTCATCTAAATTTGACTTTTTCGTATTTGAACTATATCCAATCACCATACCTTCCATCACACTCTGCTCATAATAGAAATTTCCCTGCTTGAATTGTTTATTGGATTGATGTAAAAAATCCTCATAATTCCCTTTACTAATCTGCTTTGCTATTTCACGCATCTTAGGTGTTCTTATTCCTATTAAATGTTCAATGCCCGGTATCAACTTGCTATTAAAATTTCGATATTCCACATCTTCCATCTCTTTTAAATATACTACAAATTTTTTGTATTCTTTCTCTGTCCAAGCTTCTAACTCCCACATATCATCTTTCCTCAATTCTAAGATTTATCATTTTACTTTATATGGAATTTCTCGCATAAATTCCCGATAACGATTTGGAAGCATCTGCTTTTGCAGTTTATCATTGATACGTTCTTTGATTGCCATGGTATCTACAAATGTTTTCCAAAAAATTTGCATATTTAGTTCCGAATCACTGAACTGGTCCAAACCGCTTAGGTTAAGTTCCTTTCCATCTACCAATATCCATGGATAACGGCTCCTATGAACTGCTACAAGATTTCTTCCTTCATCATAAATCATCCAGTTTTCTTCTGTCAAGCGATCCTCAAAATGGGGTGCAATCAATGTAAGAATATTGTTTTCAGGACGAATTCGGGATAAAAGAATCGAGTTTTTTAATTCACTAAATCTCACAAACTGCATATAACGACTAACTTCATAATTTACACAACGCTCTATCTCAAAGACTGGAAGCACATACGGATGGCTTAGCTGATTTAAGACCGACCTACCTGTTGTAAATCCCAGTTGCAAAAAGCGATATATCGCATCTGACCTTCCTTTTTGCTTTGACAATGCGCTTTTAATTACGACTTCATATGCATCCAAAGAAATTTTTTTCTTAATAGAAGCTGCAACTTTTTCTGCCTTTTCTTCATCGACAAGTGTATCTATATACTCAGTGAAGAGTTCCAGATTGGTATCTGCATCTGTTTCTGATATCACAATATCAGCATGTCCGTACCTACTCTCATAGGCATCGTAAATTGCTGTAAAAATACCATCTACGCTCCCATCACAACGATAAACACGTTTCTGTTTCATCCCTTCTACTCCTTACTTAGAATAAGTTTCCCAAACCCATATCATCAAACAAAGAAAGTTGTTGAAAGACGCCACTTCCACCTACTCCTGCAGGAAGTTTCTCTTTTATTTCTAACATATGGTTGATAATATAATCTGCCTCAATTTTAACCGGGTACATCATCTTTCCATTACACGTAATAAAATAGATGGAGCGTTTTAAAACAACTCCCAGCTTCTTTAAATCGGGATAATCTAAAATCGCGGTCTTTCTAGCTGCGATAATTCTCTTTGCTGACTTTACCCCTATTCCAGGTACACGAAGCAATGCATAGTAATCTGCCTTGTTTACTTCGAGTGGAAACAGTTCCAAGTGACTCAGTGCCCAATTGCATTTTGGATCAAGCAAAACATTAAAGTTTGGCGTATTTTCTGATAAAATTTCATCTGCCTCAAATCCATAAAACCGAAGAAGCCAGTCGGCCTGATATAAACGATGCTCACGTAAAAGAGGCGGACCACCCGGCAAAGAAGGAAGACTGCTATCTTGTGTTGTATTTATAAAGGCTGAATAAAATACTCGTTTTAAATCAAACTTATCATAAAGAGACTCCGCTACCTTCATAATCTGATAATCCGTCTCTGGTGTAGCTCCTATTATCATCTGTGTACTTTGGCCAGCAGGAACAAAAAGCTTTTCTTGCTTGCGAACAGCTACCTGCGTATTATTTTGTCTTACCACGATTTCATTACGCCCTTGGAGGCGATATTTACTTGCTTCCTTCCCCAGTTGAATCTGCTTCATAGGTCTAAGTATGTTCGTTCTATTTTTATTCGGTGCAAGCGTCTTTAATCCTTCTGCCGTAGGAAGTTCTAAATTAATACTCATTCGATCCGCCAAAAAACCAGTTTTCTCAATAAGACTGTCATCTGCTCCAGGGATTCCTTTCACATGAATATATCCGTTGAAATGATATTCTTCTCGCAGAAGTCGCAGTGTTTCATAAAGCTGCTCCATTGTATAATTTGGGTTTTTTATGACACCTGAACTTAAGAAGAGACCTTCAATATAGTTTCTACGGTAAAATTCAATGGTTAAATCTGCAACCTCTTTCGGTGTAAAAGAAGTACGAACAACATCCCTCGAACTTCGATTCACACAATATTTGCAATCATATATACACTCGTTACTAAATAAAATTTTCAAAAGAGAAATGCAGCGACCGTCTGCCGCAAAACAATGACAAAGGCCTGCTGCTACTGTATTGCCTATACTACCCGCCACACCTTTTCGGTCAACTCCACTTGAAGTACATGCAACATCATACTTTGCAGCATCCGAAAGAATAGAAAGCTTTTCCGCTATACTATTTGTCTTGTCTGAAAATAAAACCTGATTCATCCTTTCCCCTCCAATCGAACGTCTGTTCTAATTCTATTTTACCACACATATGTTCGATTGAGCAAGAACTTTTTCTTGCTTTTTTTTTATGCATACTTCATAATAAAGGGAGAATTTTCAAGGGGAGGAATACATTATGGCACAGCGAATCATGGATAAATTTTTTTTATTAGGATGTTCCTCTATGCTATATTATTTTGCCCTGTCTCAACGCCGCATTTTTGTTTTGATACCAATTTTTCTTGTTTTTACCTTGTGTTCCATGGGTACCTTTTTTAAAAATGTATATCTTCATTTGGCAATTTACTTAGTATATCTTGGCATATGCTGTTTTTTCCCTTTCTTCACAATCTTTATTCCTGTCGTCATATATGAATTAGAATATACTGCCTTTAATTGGAGTTCCATATTTTGCATTCTCCCTTTTATTTTGTTTTGGGATAGTTTTTCACCTATTATTATTGTGTTTACTGCCTTATTTTTTGCACTATCCATCTTTTTATACTTTAAGACTTCCACCATCGAACTGCTCCAAAATGATTATGAAGCATTCCGAAAGACTGCAAAAGAACTCTCCTTGGTACAAGAAGAAAAGAATAAGAGTATTTTGGAAAATCAGGATTATGAAATACAAACTGCTACTTTAAATGAACGAAATCGAATTTCGAAAGATATCCATGATCATGTAGGACACCTTCTTTCTCGCTCCCTCATTCAGATAGGCGCTTTATTAACCATTTCAAAGGAAGAACCTGTTCGGGAAGGTCTTACTGACCTGAAAGCATCCATATCGGAAGGAATGGATACCATACGTGCAAGTATCCACAATATGCATGATGAATCCATTGACTTAGAACGATGCGTAAATGAATTGATTCGAGATTTTACTTATTGCCACATCGAATATCACTATGATATACACTTTACTCTACCACTCAAATTAAAGTATTGCTTTATTGCGATTATAAAAGAATCGTTGTCTAATATAATTAAACACGGCAAAGAAGTAAGTGAAGTTTTCTTGGATCTATCCGAAGCTGACAGCAGTTATCAATTGCATATCTGTGACAATGGTATCCTTTCTGAAAAAACTGCATTTATGGTGCTAAAGTGTCAATCCCGTTCCGAATATCCCGAAGGATTAGGACTACAGAGTATATCTGACCGTGTAAAAGGATTTAATGGAAAGTTTTCAATACAAACTACAAATGGTTTTGAAATTATGATAACCATACCAAAGGAGAATGAAAGTTATGAAACTGTTACTCATTGATGATGATAAATTAGTCTGTTCCTCGCTAAAGACAATTTTATCTTCTGATATCAATATCAATGTCGTAGGAATGGGGTATGATGGTGAAGATGCCTGCCGTCTTTATGAAGAACTTCTTCCTGACGTACTTTTGATGGATATTCGAATGGACAAAATGACTGGCTTGGAAGCCGGTGAAAAAATTCTTGCACTACATAAGGATGCCAAGATACTTTACCTAACCACATTTTTAGATGATGATTATATTATTAAAGCTTTAAATATTGGTGCTAAGGGATATATGCTAAAACAAGATTTTGATGGTATTCTTGCCGCACTCAAGGCCGTAGAACAAGGACACAATATCTATGGAACTGAAATTGTAAATAAACTTCCTAATTTACTGAATCACTCAGAGGATTCTTTTTCTTATGAACAATACGGAATCACAGATAAAGAATTTGATATCATCCTTCAAATTGCAGAGGGGTTATCCAATAAGGAAATCGCAGATACCTTGTTTTTAAGTGAGGGAACCGTAAGAAATTATATCAGCTTAGTTTTAGAAAAATTAGATTTAAGAGATCGTACACAAATTGCTATCTTTTATTATAAACATAAAAATAGTTTTTTACATTAATACTGTAATGTAAAAAACTATTTTGGGGGCAAAAAAAGAAAGCTTTCGATCGGATTTGAACCGACGACCTACTGATTACGAATCAGTTGCGCTACCAGCTGCGCTACGAAAGCTTACTTTATTTATTATACCTACTCTGCTTTCATTTTGCAAGTAGTTAATATTATATTTTCTAAATTATTTAAACAGTATATTCACAAGAAACAAACTATTCTACATCTATAGTGTTGTACGTGCTAAATATCTTGTTTAGGGAAAATCATTTATCCTTTTTCCTCATATTAAATATTAAAGAAATACAAAAATCTACTATTGCCATTACTAAGCCACCAAAAACTGCAAGTAAAAAATTTATTTCAGTGCCTTTTATTAAATCAACAATAACTAACCCTATCATAATCGAAATTCCCCAAAAAATTGCCTTTGTAATATTTGATTTCATTGCTAATTCCCCTCCATATAATAAATTGTGAATTAAATCTTCCAGTACACTCCATTGGGCATTCTACATAAATAACCCTGGTATTTTTCCTTTATTTCTCCACTATTTAAATCTCTTACTATTACATTTTCATGATATTCTGGATTCTCATACCATTCAGAAAAATATAAATCTTCTCCATCACGGAATAGTAATCCCTCAGTTTGTCCTATCTCTATTTTTTTATTTTCCGGCCAAACAATCTCATAGATACCATTGTTTGCATCCCTGCAAAGCATTAGTGGGGAAACTTTTAACATAAGATTATAACAATCTTCAACAATCCCTAATGCTAGTTCTTTTATCATCTCAAGCCTTTGTTTATCAGCAAAATAGCTATAAATCTGGATTCTTTGTTTAGAAAAATCCACACTCAAAAATCTAATTTCCTCGTCTAAAAATTCTTATTTCATAACCAGAGACTAAAATTTTTCGTTCATAGATTTGCATTCACTCTATAAGTGTTTCATTAAAAATATTTGCTAAAACATCGTCTGGTATGTTCTGATTAAGATAAATCTGTAACATACCCTTTGGTGTAATTTTAAATTGTTCCAATTGATGTTTATGTTCCATAATAGCCTTTGCTTCAATATTTATATGGTCTTTAAATGCTATAATTCGAATAAATTTTTCCCCAACATAATAACTCGGAATTTTTGCCCATAATTTTTCTTCAATCTCGCAAGGAATACTTTGAAGTATCAGATTTCTTAAATTAATAAAGAGTTTTTGTATGCCATCGCTATACTTTTTAGTATACTCCTGAATATCTACATTCATCTGACTATTCCTCCACAATTTTAAAACTCAATTAATACTTATCCAGAATCTTTGTTCAACTATCCCATCCTGTTTTTACAATTAGTAATTAAATGCAGTATCATTAATTAACATATACTGTTACTGGTATGATTTTCCCATTAATATCATAAATAGTAAAACTATCACAATTATCAGGAAGAACAACAGCAAAGGGTTTCATTGGTTCAACTAATATTGGAGAAATTTCTTTGTTACCAAAAACAATTTTTTCTACCTTGTTAGTGTTCATTGAAAGGAGTGCGGAGCCGTTATTCGTATAGGTAAATTCTGCTACGCCATCCGATATAGCTCCAACAGAACCACCTGCATAAAAGAAATAACCAAAAGAAAATCCATTACGGTTCAAGTAGATAGAGAATACCGAATCTTGCATTTGTTCATCATAAAAAATCATTGCTCCAATCTTATCATTTACTGATTTTGCAACAGCCCAGGATTTATCAATATACTGACTGCTTCTAGCATCTTGTTCCAATTTTGAATCAGAAACTCCAAAAATGTCAAAAGTAAAGAGCAGTAGGTATATAAGTAATGTACTCATGACAATAGCAATAATTCTTATAAGTATTTTCTTCATAGCAAATCTCCCACTTAATCATAATTTATTTCTAGCCTTTTCTTCTGTCATAGATTATTCCGATTTTCTTAAAAATTTCCAGGTCATCTTCATTCAAATTCATATAAGCAAATCTCTCGAGTGAGCATATAGCAAGTATTACGATATCATTATTATAAAATGTCATATCCTCAAAGTGGACACCGTCAATGATATATGGAAAGTCATATAATTCTTTCATTTTAATAATAATAGAAGTACTGATTTTTCCAAGCTGAAAGAAGCATATCTCGAAAACCGGATTCATAGTTACCGGAGTAAATCTGGTATACTTCGATTTGATAAATTCAGCAGACAAAGATGTGAATCTCTTATCCGATTCTTCTGAGAAAGATTCATATTGCAATTTTTCAAACATACTTAAATCGTGCTCCAAAATTTCGTCAAAATATGAATATGTGTCATCTACAAAATCTGAATGTAACATATTGTTTATTCTAAATTGATAGTCATTAAGATTATTCTGATAATCTGCTCTTCGTCCTGCATCTTCTTTATATACATGTTCTTTATAGGCCTCTTGCATTTGCTTGAACTCGGAAACATCCAAAAATCCAGTATAATATCTGGACACGGATATGATATTGCTTCTTTTAATTACAAAATCCATCAGTTCATTTTACACCACATTTCCAATGATTTCCACTCTTATCTAAGTTATGGGGAGGTCTGATGTAAAAATATAAAAAACAGACCTTAGACGGGGCGTTTAAAGCCCTATCTAGGTCTGATTTCTTGGATGCCTTCGCATTATTTTCAATTATGTCGGCGAGGATAAACACGGTTACCTCCACGATATTTATAGTTACCTCGGGACAACATGTGGTCTAATAACAAACGATAATTCCCCCATCATTCGCATATAAAGTACTCACACCTTGTGTATCCACGATAATAACATCTTTGAATTCAATTCTCTTTTCTAACTCTTCTTTTACAAAAAGAGCTCTTTCATAATTATTGCAATGTGCAATGGCTAGGGTCCGATCCTGAGAGTCTCTTACTTTGTCAGCTATAATATCACACATACGAATTAAAGCTTTCTTTATTCCTCTTGCCTGATCTACTTTATCTATGCTGCCTTCGTCATTTCCGATCATGATTGGCTTAATATTGAGAGCACTTGCGATAAATGCCTTCACATTGGATAAGCGACCATTTTTTCTTAAATTTTCTAAGGATTCTAATACAAAAAAAGTAGACATTTCATCTCTGAATTTATTTGTTTGTTTTATGACTTCTTCAAAAGGAAGTCCCTGATCCGCTAATTCCTGTATTTTCATAGCTATCAGTGTCTGTCCACCAGATGCAGATTTCGAATCAAATACATAGATATTTTTTTCTGCATTTTGTTCCAGATACAATTTTCTTGCAAGTTCGGCACAATTATAAGAACCACTTAGCTGGGCTGATAATGTTATAATGTAAATATCATCTGCCTGATCAAACAAATTCATATAGCTTTCCGGTGCAGGACAGGCTGATTTTGGACAAGCTGAGCTTGCAGCCATTTTTGTTATAAATTCCTTTTGATTAAACGTATCATCGTCAATAAATGATTCATTATCTATTTGCAAGGTAAGTGCCACTAAGTCTATCTTTTTACTTGCCTTTTGTTCCTTCGTTAAATCCGTGCAACTATCACCAATTATTCTATATGACATATATATTAACCTCCTATGAGAACATTCACTATTATATGTAGTTTCCATTACTACATATAATCATACCATATGTCACATGCATCGTCAAGAATACACTCAACTTTTTTCACTCTTAAAAACAACATTAATATCGTTAACAATGTTACCATCAAGCTCATTTCGATCCACCATTTTTCGAATAATTTGTATTGATTTTTCGTGACTCATTCCCTCTTTATATGGACGTTTTTCTGTCAAAGCCTGATAGATGTCAAGACATGCAATCAACCTTTCTTCCTTACCAAGTTGATCATCTGTTTTTCCAAATGGATACCCTTTTCCGTTTAATTTTTCATGATGACGGGATGCCCATCTGGTAATGTCTTCTAACCCTTTTATCTTATGCAAGATCTGATATGTGTAATATGCATGCGTTTTTATATGTTCATATTCATCTTCTGTTAGTTTGTCCGGTTTTTCTAAAATATCACGTTCAACTACCAACTTCCCAATATCGTGAACTGCTCCTGCAAAATATAATTTTGCCTGTTTTTCTTCATCATATCCATAATATTTTGCCATTGTCAAACATTTCTTTGCTATACCTAGAGAGTGATCTTTAGTGGATTCCGATTTATAGTCGACAATTTTTGCATAAAGGGATGAAAAGTGAATCAGCTCTTCATACGTGTAATCTCTTTCCATATAAGGCAGTTCTTCAAAAAGAACATTCTCTATCTGGTCATTTTCCATCTTACCAAGCTTTTCTTTGGTAACAGTCTGCAAAAAAGCATTGATACTATCACGATCAAACAGCTTATCTTCTTCTTGTTTTAAAAAAGATATTATTTTTTCTAATTTTTCATCCGTTACAATGCTTAAATCAAACATAGCATCTACTTGATCAGACAGATGTATAATACGCGCATATAACGGTGTCTCGCTGGTCTTTTTCATAAAAGGCCCGCTGCCATCTGCACATTCATGATGAAATAAAATCGCACCGCTTACATCATTGAAAAAGGGTAGATTTTTCACATTTTTCTCGCCCAGCAGACAGTGTTTACCGATTACTAATTCTTTTTTCGATTCTTCTAAAGCATTTCCCTTTCCATATTCATCCTCAATGTATTCCGTCAATGCATTGTCGTGAAGTGCTGCACAAGCTGCTAAATCTAATAGTTCTTCAACGGACAAGTCAAAATACTTTCCTAACTGGATGGAAAGATATGCAATTCTTTTGGAGTGGTATGTCGTTACCCCTACTAATTCATGTTCAACACAATCGAGTGCATAGGAAAATGAATATAGCATATCATTAAAACAAATTTTCATATGTAAAATTCCCTATCTTTCGTTTTTATCTTTCGTTTATTTTTGGTTTTATTTTTGGTTTTTCTATTTCCTATTATAACAGAAAATTTTAAAAAATATTTGCAAAATAAAACTTTAATATTTGTAAGTCAATGGAGATCTTTTAAACGACAAAAATAGGAATCGAGTGATGCAACACTCAATTCCCATTTTTATAGTTATTAAATTTGTTAATCGATCTTTAATTTTCCTATTTTTCTTCTGGAACTCTTACCAGTACTTTGTAGCAATAGGTTTTTCCATTTTGCTTAATTTTAGTAGTAACAACACATTCACCCTTGGCTATCGCAGTTATTGTTCCATTTTTTGAAACCGTAGCTACTGATTTAATGTCGCTTGAATAACTTACTACTGCATCCGTTGCAATATTTTTAATTTGAACTTTAGTCTTATTTCCGATACGAACACGCTTGTAAATATTTAATACTGGAAGACTTGTATTTATCGAAATTGCATCGCTTGCAGCAATTGTACGGTTAAAAGGCATTCCCTTTTGTACTTTGATTTTAATATTAATCTTGTACTGAGAACCTTTCTGGGTAATGGTTGCTGTAACATCTGCTGTTCCATTTGCTTTTGCTACTAATGTACCTTTTGAAGATACGGATACAACTTTGCTATTGGATGTTTTGTACGTTACCTTTGCATACTTATTGATTCCAGTAGTGGTAAGCGCAAATTTGTTGCCAATACTCATATTCTTTGTCATGTAGAATACAGGTACATCAGTTAACGTAGTTGCTTCATTATAAGCTACCACATTGATTGTAAACGTTACTGTTGCTTTATCACTATAGGTTACAACTACGGAATATGTACCCTCTTTTAAATCAGTTAACTTATCTTTTCCTAGTACAATTTCGCTATTGCCTGCTTTGTAGTTGGATATAGCAACTGTTTGTCCATTTAATGTAATTGCTGTAACCGTTTTTGCCTTATCAACAGAAATAGTTGCATCTTTTGGATTTGTCTTTTCAAAGGTAATTGGAGTTTCGCTTACCGTATTATCAACGATCTTAACTCCTCCACCTACTCCACCTTCACTATCATATTTAATTGCATAGGTTGAATAAGCATCCGATTCAAACTCAATTTCTTTTCCATCATTTACAAGCGTAGAATTCAAAAGAGTAACTACATCATTATGAATTCGATAAATGCTGATAGCATATTGATTTCCTTGTAACTCAATCGGAAGTGTAAGTCGTACCTTAAGTGGTGCCAATGTATTATGTATATTCACTTCAGTCGGCGTTCCATTATCAATAGTTACGGATTTGATTAATTTTAAATCAATGAACTTTAGATTTCCCGCTACCGCCGTCTTTAAAGATTGCACATCGGTCGCATTTAGCTTCGTTTCATCCGTATCTGCCTCAAATCGAATGGCAATATTTACGTTACTTGAAGTACTAGTGATATCACTAATGTCAATTGCATTTGTCAAACTCATTTTAGGTATTGTAGCAGCAATTCCGGTAGCTTTTACTTCTGTGGTTACATTGCCCCACTTCGTTCCGTAAGAAACAAACTTAAGAGTATATGTTTCCCCTTTTACCGTAATAGTCATGACTTTGTTATTTGTCAGTGTACCGCTTGGAATTATAACATCATAAGTACCATCCTTCTTTTTTTCACAAGTAATACCATTGCTGGCAGTTACATCTACTTCATCTTTAGCTGGATCTACGCTAAAGTTTGGTTTTACATTCGCATGAATGGTTGAATCTGAACTCGAATCCTCGTAGACATTTACAATAAAATTGTTTTCCGTATTTGCTGCCTGTGCTTTTGTTTCGGATTCTTCTGTTCCTCCATTTCCATTCGAAATTGTCTGAGATACATCAATCCCAATAATCTTTATTTCCTGAACCTTAATATCGTCGATTGCTTTCTTTGTAGTAAAGTTCCAGTTACCCTTTCCATCAAATGCTTTTATTTCATTTCCTACACTGTCCACAACAAAACCTTTCGATAGTGAAATGTAGTACTCTGTTTCATTTGCAAGAGAAGTCAACATCTCAATGCTAATTGTTTTTCCATTGAGTCGAACTGTTTTACTAGAAGCTGGGATGCTATAAACAACTGAATTATCACTTGCTTTCCTAATGTAGAGATAGCCGTCTCCTTTGGTTACAGTTTCACTTACTGTAAACTGTATCTGTGGAGCTACTGCTACATCTTTCATATTAGCAGTAGGACTTACCTTACTAGCAATGCTTGGAGCCTTTGTATCTATCGTATAAGGTCCTACAGAAGCAGTATTTACATTTCCTAATACATCCTCTGCTAAATAGTGAATGTAATAAGTTCCTTCCATATTATCGACCGATATGCTCTTTGCATCATAATAACTGTATGGTACTTCTGCCCACTGCGCTTCGGTTGGTGCTGTCATCGAAGTAGACATTACTGTTTTTTGCTTGAGAACTCCACT
The DNA here is from genome assembly GCA_041739345.1 of Acetivibrio sp. GTDB lineage: Bacteria > Bacillota > Clostridia > Lachnospirales > Lachnospiraceae > DIGJ01. Next base: position 30,404 of record JBGSNZ010000009.1, read on the forward strand.
ACCACCGTTATCAGAGAAATTTAATGTAATTGCTGTAGTAGGTAAATTTATATTACCTGCTTTTACGTTTGCTGTTGCTGTAGGTCCTGCTTCATCTTTTACAATTTTAAACGTATGAGCAACCCGTCTGGAATCTTTGATTCCATTGTTAGTTGTTAAGTAAATACTATAGGTACCTGCGTTTAACGCGCTTGTATCAATAGTATAAATACCACTTTGTCCAGCTACCGCTTCCATTGTTATAGCTGCACCTGTTGTAAATTTAAAAGTGCTAGAAACCGCTTTTCCATATAAATCGTAGCTCTTATCCGTTACTGTAATAATATTAGAACCAGTAATAGACTCACCAGAAGCATTTCTTACAAATTGATCCACAGAAAGAGTAAAATCAGCAATTGGTAATGCAGATTCACTTGGATCATAGGAAACCTGTCTGGAGGTGGTAGCGCTTGCACCCCATTTGTCGGTTACTGTTAAGGAAACCAGATAAATCTTACCTTCTTCCATGGTAAGTGTTGTATTCTGGTTTGTATCTTGTGTAAGTTCAGTTGGACTGCTTACGGAACCTACTTCCGAATAGGTCCATTTGCTTGTTAGTACACTCTTTTCTAAATCAACCGAAGTATTGGTAAGTGTTGCCGTAATTGCTTCACCACTCGCAACCTGCACCTCATAATCGGCTTTTGGAGGAGCGTTTAGTATAATGGTTTTAACTAAATTATCAGCCTGCGTTCCACAATAATAAATTTCATAGGTACCGGCTACTACAAATTCTGGCATTAAGTTTGAAACGGTTGTTGTACTTATTAATGTACCTTCCGTATCATAAAACTTAATGGTCCATTTTCCTTCCGGATACGTATCATCTGCCGTATTAGTTGTTTCTGCTCCTGTTACATCGAATGTAATCGTCTTTCCTGCAGTAATAACATTTGCATTATTTTCCGATTCCTTTTGGTAACGTGCAACAATTAAATCTGCAATTTGCTTTATTTGTTTGTCTAAGGTATCAGTATCTGCATCATTAATATTTACAATATCACCTTTTAAATCATTTTTGATTAAAAACTCTGATGATTTGGCCGCATTTTTATCCGAGCACCATCCAACATAGTGGATATCATCATTTTGTAAACGATTCAGTAATTCACCTGTGATTTGCACATTATCAAAATCTTCAATTGGGTCTTCATTTAAATTTACTAAGAATTTTGAAGAGTCTTTGCTCCACTGTGGCTCACGGATAACTTCATTCAAGGAACGAACCACATCTGTTGCCATCGAAAGATTGGACAACTCTACTTTTGTAAGACGTGAACAGCTATGGCTACCATATTTAACCATTGGTCCAAAATCACTTCCACCGGACTTGACTGTAGTATCCAAAGGAACCGTTGTTATTTTGTTACTCGTATCAGATGCCAATGTAAAGTTGAGTGCTGTAAGACTCTCATAGCTTGTGCTTGCAAAAGCCTTATAGCCCTCACTGTTTTCATCAAATTCCTGTGCCATACTTTCATTAGACACGTTAGTTACAGCATGTGTCTCATCATCAAATCCTGCATAGTAAACAGCTACAGAAGTAGGTGTTACTTCTACACGAAATTTACGTAAGTCATCCGAAGCTTTATAACTATCAGTGGTTGACGCAGTTAAGCTTGCAATCTTTGTAAATAGGCTTACGTTTCCACCAACTCTCATCTGAGCGTTTGAATCATTATGGAAGCTCTTTAATTTAAGATCTTTCACTTTATAGATAGCAATTCCGGTTGTGCTGTATCCGTTGTATTCAAGCGTCATTATATAACCATTTAGTAATAATTCATCTGCCTGATAGGCATCATACATAGCGTTTGTTCCAGTGTATTTTTCGGTGTCATAGCTTATGTTTGAATTAAAAAAGAACCCAATATTATATAATGCATCTGCTGCAAAATATTCTTTGATATCAAATTGGAATGTCTTATTGGTTGTCTGATCGTTTTCGAGTAACATAAAATCAGAATATGCACTTCTACCATATCCATTAAACGTTAACTTCGATCCGTTTGTCGTATCTAATATAACATGACTGTCGGCGTTATCATATACCGTATTTGACTGTGATCCTGTTGCATCAATAAAATCATCCGTTGCACTCCAATTATTTAAACTATGGTCAAATTTTAACCATTCAAAATCGCTGGATGTACTGGTGTCTACCGATGTACTCGCCATGATATTCAGACTGCTTTGCGGTATTCTATCCCCAATTGCCTCTCTTAATCGGCTTTCAAACGAACTGTAATCTACAGTTGTTGAACCTACCGCTAATGCAACATCTACCTTCTTGTTGGCATTTACTGTAATCTGAACATTGCTTGCTGCTAAAGCAGTACTCGCCGTGTTAGAAAACTGAGTAATGGTTAATGCAAGTGCCAAAAAAAGGGAGCCAAACTTTTTTCCCGTTTTTTTCATTCATTTTCCTCCTTTGTTCTTAAAAAACTTGTAAAATCAACTTTACACACCAATTATTATCTATAACCTTGATAATTCATAGACACTTCTATTTGTGGGTAATTTACTACTAATTATATAATAAACTAACGTGATATTGTAACTAATTCGAAATTAGTGTCTTTTTTGCCGAAATTGGTCAAACAAGTATTTATATTCCTTCATTTACACATAATAAGCAGAACAAATTTTTAAAAATTGCAGATGGGAGTTCGAATACTATGAATGAAATGAAAAAAATTCCTTGTGAAAACACAATGGATAATAGTCTATCCTTATTATTAGAAGGTTACTCATTTATACAAAACAGATGTTATAAGTACAAATCCGATATTTTCCAAACGCACATATTAGGACAAAAAGCTATTTGTATGAGTGGAGAAGACGCAGCTAAGATCTTTTATGATAATGAATACTTTAAAAGAAAAGATGTAACTCCAAAAAGAGTGCAAAAGACATTAACCGGACAGCAGGGCGTACAAGGTTTAGATGGAGTCGAACATATCAATCGCAAGCAAATGTTTATGTCAATCATGACCCCCGAAAATATGCGCACACTGATTGATTACACCAACAAACAATGGAAATCCAATAGTAGAAAATGGTATAACAAGGACATTGTCTTATTTGATGAAGCTCAAATCATTATGTGTCAGGTCGCATGTCGATGGGCTGGAGTGCCTCTTCGAGCTAGAGAAACAAAACAAAGAGCTTCTGATTTAGGTAAAATGATTGATGGATTTGGTGCAGTTGGCCCTAGACATTGGCAAGGGCGGATGGCACGTAAACGCTCAGAAAAATGGATAAAAGAAATTATTACTAACATTCGCTCTCAACAACTATCTCCCGAAAAGGGTACTGCCGCTTATACTATAGCTTGGTATCTAGACCAAGATAGTACGCTTTTAAGTACACAGATAGCCGCAGTTGAATTACTAAATATTATACGACCTATTGTTGCAATCGCAACTTATATAACATTTGGAGCTTTCGCTATGTTTGAATATCCGGATTGTCGCAAGAAGTTTCAGATTAGTGGTACTCCTTATAAACAAATGGTTGTACAAGAAATTCGAAGATTATACCCATTCACTCCTTATATCGGAGCACAGGTAAAAAAGAGTTTTATTTGGAAACAATATTATATAAAAAAAGGAACCCTTGTATTGTTAGATATCTATGGAACAAATCATGACCCCAGACTATGGAACAATCCTTATGACTTTATACCAGAACGATTTTACAATTGGGACCATAACGCATTTTCATTTATGCCGCAAGGTGGTGGAGATTGCAATACAGGGCATCGTTGTGCTGGTGAATTAGTAACTACAGAAGTCTTAAAGGCAAGCCTTGACTTTATCGTGAATCACTTAAATTATAAAGTTCCAAAGCAAAATCTAAATTATTGCTTATCAAGAATTCCCACTTTACCAAAAAGTAGATTTCGAATTAGTAAAGTCAAAGTTATATAATTACTGTTCCTACCTTAATACTCTTATATTTGAGGAGATATTGCTAAAGCAGAAAACTTTATCCCAATTTGCATCCTGGCACACAAATAGCCTGTACTCTAACCGAATTTATACGATTATTTTAATAAGACATAGTGAAAATCAAGTGCCATCACTTGATTTTCACTGTTTATGGCTTATTAAAATTGGTAATCGTATTGAGGTTAGAGTACAGGCTATTTGTGTGCCAGGATGCAAATTGAACACAAAATTTTTTTTGCAACATCCCCTTATACCTATATTATTTAGTGATGGAACAAACGAATCTTTGTAAAACTCATCACCATACCATATTTATCACAGGTTTCAATTACATTATCATCACGAATAGAACCGCCTGGCTGAGCTACATATTTAACGCCGCTTTTGTGTGCACGCTCGATGTTATCCCCAAATGGAAAGAAGGCATCCGAACCAAGTGCTACATGATCCAGTTTATCTAGCCATGCTCTCTTTTCTTCTTTTGTAAACACTTCTGGTTTTACCGTAAATACTTTTTCCCATGCACCATCACTAACTACATCCATAAAGTCTTCTCCAATGAACAAATCGATTGCATTATCTCGATCTGCTCTTGCAATCTTTTCTTTAAACGCAAGATTCAGTACCTGTGGTGACTGGCGAAGAAACCAGTTATCTGCCTTAGATCCTGCTAGTCTGGTACAATGTATTCTGGACTGCTGCCCTGCTCCGATTCCAATCGCTTGACCATCTTTTGCATAACATACCGAATTTGACTGCGTGTATTTTAGCGTAATCATTGCAATGGTTAAATCTATAATGGCAGCCTTTGGTATATTTTTTTCGTTGGTTACAATCTCTTGAAAGAACGTGTCATCAATCACAAGTTCATTTCTTCCTTGCTCAAACGTGATACCAAAAACCTCTTTACTCTCGATTGCCTTTGGCTGATAAGATCCGTCAATCTGAATGACGGCATAACTTCCTTTTTTCTTTTGCTTTAATATCTCCAGTGCCTCTGGCTCATATCCAGGAGCAATCACGCCATCCGATACCTCACGCTTAATCATAAGTGCAGTCGAAACATCACAAACATCCGATAAAGAAATAAAATCTCCGAAGGAAGACATACGATCAGCTCCCCTGGCTCTGGCATAAGCACAGGCTATTGGGGATAGGTTAGCTAAATCGTCCACCCAATAAATTTTTTTCTCTACTTCACTTAATGGAAGCCCAACCGCTGCTCCAGCCGGTGATACATGTTTAAAAGAAGTCGCTGCTGGTAAACCGGTAGCCTTTTTTAACTCATTTACTAACTGCCAGCCATTGAATGCATCAAGAAAATTAATATATCCTGGTTTTCCATTTAATACTTCGATTGGAAGCTCACCATCTTCCATATAGATTCTTGATGGTTTTTGGTTTGGGTTACATCCGTATTTTAATTCGAATTCCTTCATTATTATACTCCTATCTGTTTTTATTCATCAGGCGGCTTACATAGGTTCCATCTTCGATATTAATGTAGCGTACAAAAAGTGAAATCTTATTTTTCTCATTTAGTCCATTCCAAATGGTATTTGCAAATGCATCAATCGAATCAGGGATAGTAACGAATTTTGGTTCTCCTTCAAAGCTAGGAAGTGGATTACCATCACATTGATACGTATGAATGAAATGTCCTTCTCCATTGATTGGGTTGCTATAAGCAAACATATTTCTCTGACAACTGTCTGGATTTCCATGATTACTTTTTAGTATTGACATAGCATAATGATAAATACCAGATTCTATATGCAAAATTCCAGAAATACGAGGGGTATAATTTGGAGTATCTGGCTCAAACTGCCTGGTACGCAGTGCCTGTTCAAAGGTTTGCTGTTTATCCATAAGCTCATAAATCGTATCCGTTTGATCTCCATTGGTTACAATCGTTTTATTTCCAAGAACACGAACCGGTGCGTAAATAATAAGGCTAGGGTCGGACAATTTCGAAGGATCATAAGCCTGCGTCCGAATACCATTTCCTTCTTCTATAAAAACTCGGTTTCTGCTATTTTCACTTCTTCCCATAATAAAGTAAGCAAAGACTGCATGATTACCTGATTTTGATTTTCCAATCACGATTCCTCTACCAGGATACGTGTTTTCTTGTAACATGTTTTCCAAATTACCAAATTCCATCCTAAAACCTCCTAAGCAAATTTGTTTCGTTCAAACTTTACCTTTGCATTGTAACATTCCTTCACTAAATTAACAATAAAGATGGCTAATATGTAGCATTAAATAATCTACTTGAATTTATAAGTGCTGTTAATAAACTCCAACTATGCTTTTATACAATAATGACACTCAAGTGGTATATATCTCGAGTGTCATTATTTGTAACTTCGTATAATGCTATTCAATCTTTTATTGGAATAAATTTATCTTATTTTGCTTACGATACCCTCCTTGTTACAATAATACTGTTTACCTTTTATTGTAACCCACTTTGATTGTACAAGCTTTCCTGATTTTGTTGCAATATATTTATTACCCTTTAATTTAAACAATTTATCAGTTACAACCTTTCCACTTGACTTGGTTGTATAATATTTTCCTCCATTTGTATTTATGATTCTACCAGTAGCAACTACTCCAAGCTCATCTACAATATACTTCACCCCAGTTTTTGTTTCTACAATTGCAGATACATATCTTTCTCCATTTTTATCTAAAATACACCGTTCTCCTGCTTCTGTTTTTACAATTGCATCCCTAACTCTTTGACCATCCTCTCCATAAAACAGTTTATTCTTTTCTGTTGCAGTTACCGGCTTTGTTGAAATTTCTGTTGTAACCGATTTTACAATAGATGGAACTTCCCCCTTCTCAGGTTTTTGTTCTGGAGCTTTGGTTGCAGTCGGTACTGGTCTATCAAATGTTCCTCCACTTGGCACTGGTGTTGGTGTTGGTGTCGGTGTTGGTGTCGGTGTTGGTGTTGGTGTCGGATTTGGACCTTTGACTTCTGACACTTTCCATCGATAAATTCCAGTCGCATGAACTTTATCCGCTATCGTCATATTGATTCGAATCGAAGTTGTTGTAACATCTTTAATCTTTATCGTATTATACTGATTCAATGCAATCATATCTGCATATTTCGAAATTATGGTTGCCGGCTTCCAGTTACCTGAATCATCTAGATAATCAAAGCTAATGGTAGAAGGAACTCTTGTCTCTCCTCCATCATCATACCAAAAGATATCGAAGGTATTCATCGTTACAGGCATCTCCCATGTATAGGCAACCCAACAATTCGTACCAGGTTCCTGAGAGTAATTCCCCCATCCTTTCCCTGTTCCACCTTTCGATACAGTAGGTTCAAATGCAGCATTATTAATGCCATCAACGGTTTCCCAGCTTGCCGTATAATGTGCACTTGGTATCGCTGATTGATCCAGGCAAGTTGGATCAGATACGGGAGGATTAATCAAACGGAAGGTTCCTGTTATCGTAAGTTTTGATGTTACATTCGATACCGTATAGGTGTTATCTTCCTCCATTGTTACCTCTGTTCCATTTATAAGAAGTTTTTTTACTTTATAACCACTATTTGGTACAGCCGTTATAACTAGGCTATCACCTTGTTTTATCATATCTGCACTGAGGGTAAATGATCCATATTTTGGCGTTTTATTGGATATAGTTACTTCATACCATGGAAGTCCATCATCTGCACCCGTTATTATTTTGAAATAAGTTGAATATGCATAATCCGCAGCATCATACATGGGAGCAAATTCCATATTGTTAATGGTTAATTTAGGTAATAAAGAGGCGGTGTCTACTTTTATGGAATCACTCAAATTCTCTGATAAAATTAAGGTTTTCATCGTTTTAGCGCTGTCTTTTGCAACCATAACCAACGGACCATACATAACACTTGCTACGGTGCTGGTTCCTATTTTATCTGGTGTCTTATCAAGATGATAGGCATATGGCATATTGATAATGATGATATCTCCTGCATTCATATCCTGTAATTCTACATAAGAACTTGGTTCTGGATTTTGTGCCTTTACCTCTCCATTTACTGTAATCGTAAATCCCTGTGTTGCCCAGTAAGGTACACGGAATTTCATATTAATTGCACTAGGACTTGCAGTCTGTTCATCAATAGCACTCAATGTTAATGTTGTGATTTCAGATGGGAACTGGTTCGCCTGTATAATTTTTAATCCCTTTTCCTGCCACTGTAGTGTCGTTGGAATATACAGATTTACATATAAACACTTACCCTCTTTATAATAAGCAGCTTCCTGATATTTCACATGATTTTCCATGCCGGTTCCATGGCAACAGGTGAAGGAATCATAGTCTCCACCGTAACTCTTTGTTTCACCAGGACCAATTGGTAGCATATAAGTAACTCCATGGTGCATCTGTTCCGTTACATTTGGATTCTGCGAAGCAATGATCTGATTATATAAGGTTCTTTCATAATAATCCATATACTCTGCATTGTCTGGATCATACTGATACAATTGTTTGGTTAACTTTAGCATATTATAAGCAGCGCAGGTTTCACAGTTTCGATCACTATTTATAAAATTAGCCTGTTCGTATGGGTTCTTAAAGTTTTCACCAGTTCCCACTCCTCCTATCGAATAAGCGTATCTGGATGTTACCATGTTCCAAAAATTCTTTCCTATGTTATAGTAATATGGATCTGTCGTACCTTGTTTCACAGTTGCTGCATACTCTTCCATTGCTCCAACAATCTGCGGAATATGCTGATTTGCATGACGGTTTGCAATATCATCCAGATTTTTATTTAAATTATTAAAGAACTTTTTATTATCAAATAATTTTGATCCATTTAAATAATCTTCATCTCCAGTAATCAAATAAAGTCTTGACATGGACTCATTAAAGCCGCCTAATTCACCAGCAATATACATATCCCACATTTTGGAAAGCTGTTCTTCACTACAAGCACTCAAACGCTTATATACCCATTTTCCTAATGATTTGGCTGCATTCAATGCCTCCTCATTGCCGGTATATTCATAGGCATCGATGAATCCTGCCATGATCTTATGTAACGTATAATACGGAGCCCATATGGTTGCATATGGAGTATATTGTTCTAATAGTGCAAATTGATCTGGAGAATAACCACTAATAAAGCCTTCTCCCCAAATAGAAGGATCAGTACTCCATACTGCCTGATTGGTACCTTGCGTAACAAATAAAGCTGGATCTCCAGAGGACAATTTTTGTAATTCACGCAACTGATGAACCATATCATCAAGCTTTGTTTTTATCTCCGAGTCGTTCGATGTTGCATAAGCTAGTGAAAGTGCGGATAGATAATGTCCTGTTGAATGACCACGAAGCAGACCCGTTGGCTCATCCCATCCTCCTAATGGATAAACTTTCGTGTCGTCTGCTAACACCATAAATTCTCCATTCGAATCCTTATCCATACTTTTGTAGTGTTTAAATGTTTTATTAAAGTTATATAGCATTCTATTATTATCTAGTAATTTTAGATAATTAAGAGTACGCTCCTTATTCTGTGTTAAAATAGAGTCTCCATCTAGGGAAATATCATTTAAGTCAAACTGACTTGCAATGAGAATTGCATCTCCAGTGGCCTGATCTACTACATTTACTGTTGCTTTAATAGCTTTTGTCTCTCCAACGATTTTGCCAGCTACTTCAAAACTTCCTACCGATTCATAATTAGCAGCTTCAATACTTACCGGCCAGATTGCTCTTAGCTTTGCTGTTGTTTGATTCGAATATTTTACTTTTATATAGTTAGGAAATGACGGTGCATAGCCCTTTGTTGTTGATACTGTAATTGCTTCATAGTCCGTTATCGTAGCAGTTTCTTTTTTTGCTAATACCGTTGCTACAAATTCCTTTGTTTTCGTACTTTCACCATATATTACTGTTGCTTTTAATGTTACGCTTTCGTTCTCTTTTGAAACATCTGGACGTGTTACAATACCAGTTGCCGACATCACCTGCGGATTGCTGCTCTCCCATGTTATGGATGACCCCCATTCTCCCTGTTCTAAAAGAGTCAGGTTACCAGTAACCGCATCCAGATCCGTAAATGTAATGGTATTAATATCATGTTCAGTAATTTTATCATCCGTATAATTAGCAAGAACTGTTGCTATAAAATCTTTTGTTTTTGTAACACCACTATAAGAAACCTTTGCGGTTAATGTAACCTCTGCATTTGGTAATCCTGCTGCAGGACGGGTCACTTTTCCAGTTCCTTTGTTTATTTCAATGGCTGAATCACTGCTTTTCCATGTAATTGTTGATCCATTTGCACCATTCGCCGGCAAGGATATATCATTTGTCAGACCGCTTAAATCTCCTAAATTGATAGTTGCCAAATCACCGTCTACCATTCCTCCATCATCTACTGTATATAATGAGGCAACTTCACTATCTGACATTGCATAATCATAGATCGATACTTCTGCAAACATACCCTTTGTCGGGTTGTCTCCAAACTGTCCATATCCAATCCAGTTCTTTGCTGTTTTGCCCAAATCACTCAGACTGACTGTTAGCTGCTTTGTTCCGATTTTCGTTCCATTTTCATAGAGTGACATTGTCGTTCCATCGACGACAACCGTAGTTAAAACCCATTTGTTTATAGAAAGACTGGTACCTTTTTGTATACCCTGCTCCTGACTCCAACCATTTTTTGTGATTGCACAGGCATAGCCTTCAAAGCCTTCATTTCCTCCATCCGACAATAAATACATATAGCTTGATGTATCATTACCAAAATCCCAAATTCTTTGGTATCCCTGATTAGTCGCCAGATTGACCCACATATTAATAGTTATGCTTTGTTCTCCTTCTAGGATTCCTTCTGGAAATTCTAAATAACCTCCATCTGATCCCCCCGGTAGTGATAATGCCTTTACATTTGCTCCATAAATATTGGCATCTACAATCTCAAATCCTCCAGCATCATAGTTTCGTATGACGGCTGCTTTACCATTGCCGGAAGCATCATTAATTATGGTAGAATCATAATCATTAAAATTATAATAAACAATTTTACTGTGTTCTGCTGCTAATACAAATCTAGAACTATCTGTTGGAACCCCCATTACAACCATAGTAGCTGCTAAAAACAGCGATAAACTTCTCCTAATCTTCCACATCATTTTATTTTCTCCCCTTCTCCTACTTGCTAATCGCATCGACTACGATCAACTTACACTTTGTTAATATCATTACACAATACCCCTGCTTACCTAATCTTTTGTTTTCACCTCCTTTTTCCAATGCACCATAATAAATCAGACTATAAATTTAAGCGAAATAATCATACTATTAAAAATATGATTATAACAAAATAGTCCGTATTATTTTCGATACCCAAATCAATTACAGTATAAATAGATAAAAAAATAAAGTGTATAGATAATTTTATTATTTTTGTTTAATTTTTACTGAACTTTATCTAATATGTAAATTTTTTACTATATTATTTCACTAATTTTAGATTTGAGTTTTTTAATCCAATCTAGGTAGAACTGACTTGATTACATATGTGATTTACAAATTAAAGCTTGGTATGATATAATGTCAGACGGACTGTATTGATGTTTTAACAAAGGATTAGGTGTTTTAATGAGTATTTTAAATGTAGAAAATTTATCTCATGGATTTGGCGATCGTGCTATTTTTAATAATGTTTCGTTCCGACTCTTAAAAGGAGAACACATCGGATTGATTGGAGCAAACGGCGAAGGCAAATCCACTTTTATGAATATTATTACCGATAAACTTATGCCAGATGAAGGTAAGGTAGAATGGTCGAAAAATATCCGTGTTGGTTACCTTGACCAGCACACCACTCTTGAAAAAGGAATGACCATCCGTAATGTCCTTGCGTCTGCTTTTGATTTATTGTATGAAATGGAAACTCGCATGAACAATATTTGTGACAATCTCGGTGATGCTAGTGATACTGAAATGGAACAGTACATGGAAGAGTTAGGAACGATTCAGGATTTACTTACCATGCATGATTTTTATATCATTGATTCTAAAATCGAAGAAATAGGACGTGCGCTTGGCCTCAATGAAATCGGACTCGACAAAGATGTTACTGACCTAAGCGGTGGTCAAAGGACCAAAGTATTATTAGGAAAACTATTATTGGAAAAACCAGATATTTTATTGCTCGACGAGCCAACAAACTACTTGGATACCGAACATATCGAATGGCTCAAACGTTATTTAATTGAATATGAAAATGCCTTTATTTTAATTTCTCATGATATACCATTTTTAAATAGCGTAATTAATCTAATTTATCACATGGATAATCAGGAGCTTAACCGTTACGTAGGTGATTATGATAAATTTCAAGAAGTATATGCAATGAGAAAATCGCAATTAGAATCTGCTTATAATAAACAACAGAAGGAAATTGGAGATTTAAAAGATTTTGTTGCAAGAAATAAAGCCAGAGTTTCCACCAGAAACATGGCAATGTCAAGACAGAAGAAATTAGACAAAATGGATATGATTGAACTTTCGGCTGAAAAACCAAAGCCAGAATTTCATTTTAAAGAAACCAGAGCCGCCAGCCGCTATATCATCAAATCCGATTCTCTGGTTATCGGATACGACGAACCACTCTCCTCTCCACTTGACTTAGAGATGGAACGTGGACAAAAAATTGTATTAATCGGCGCAAACGGAATCGGTAAAACAACTCTTCTAAAGAGTATTTTAGGATTAATCAAACCATTAAGCGGCTCGGTCGAACTTGGTGATTATCTAAATATCGGTTATTTTGAGCAGGAAATGACATCGGATGCAAAGACGACTTGTATCGACGAAATTTGGAAGGAGTTCCCTTCCTACACCCAGTACGAGGTTCGTTCTGCTCTTGCTAAATGCGGATTGACAACAAAGCACATTGAAAGTCTCGTCAAAGTACTAAGTGGTGGTGAACAGTCCAAAGTACGCCTTTGTAAACTAATAAACCGCGAGAGCAATGTTTTACTTCTTGACGAACCGACAAACCACCTGGATGTCGATGCAAAGGCGGAGCTAAAACGGGCATTGCAAGAATACAAAGGTAGTATCCTGATGGTATGCCATGAACCAGAATTCTACGAAGGACTTGCAACCCATGTCTGGGATTGTTCAAAATGGACGACTCGTTTGTAAATTAATTCATTTTTTAACAAACTACGGACGCGGGGGCTTTCAAAAGTGACGGAAAAAGCGGACGGATAATATCGTAATCAAATCCAAATATGGACGGGTGTTTTTTGAATCAACCGCATAAACATTCAACTGAACCTCTGAGCAAGTGGAATTAGCTCGTATGGGAGCTAATTCCACTTAGAGTTTCTGTTGAATATGCTAAAATAATTCAAAAAACACCCGTCCATATTTGGATTTTTTATGTAGTTTTCGCCCGCTTTTTCCTGGATTGCAATAAAATTCCCGCTGACTGGTTTTATATCAAATGAATTTAGTATTAATTTATAAGGATTAATAAAATTTAAAAAAACAATTTTAAGAATTTATATTTTACTAAACAGTTTTTGGCTATTTGAATTCCAATGTCATGGTGTAGTATTTTACTACCTCCGTTTATAAATTCTGGTTTTTTTATATACAGACAACAGCGGGGCAGTTCTCCAAAATCAGCAAAAAGCGGTAATCATAATCTTCCGGATTCAAATGGAGCAGACGACCTGTCCTTCACATCATGTTAGCATATGAGGCAGAAACTCTATAAAGAATTCGCTCCCCTATGAGCGAATTCTTTGTTGCCTAGAGGTTCTACCGAATGTTTATGCGTTTGATGTGAAGGGCAGGTCCTCCGCTCCATTTGAATTCCGAAAAATTAATCCACCGCTCTTTTGCGTGACTTTCCAATTCTCCCGCGTCCGTTACCCGTTAAACCAGAACTTATTAATACCACCGTGCTTTGAAGGATTCATATTTTTCGTGCATTTTTTCACCATATTTTCTAATATTTATTCCAAGTGCCTGAATTAAATGATATACAAAGTCAATCGTAAATACCAATAATATAAATCGGCATAACATGATACCCTTTGACATATCATGGTAGTTAATAAATTTAATTACAAAACTATTCAAGTATAGAATAATACCAACAGCATAAAATCCCCACGCAATCGTGCTTTCTGCACAGATAATTCCTTTGTAATTTAATGGCTTCTCATTATAATCCCACCATAATTCACCAAATACTCGAAGCATAAGCTTTCCAACTAAAAATTCAAAAATAGTTGCAGATACCGCTCCTATTAAATAAAGTTTGATTATACTACTAGCAAATGGATGCAAAAATAAGTAACCCGTAACTGCACCAACTCCATAAATTGGACAAAATGGGCTAAACGCAAACCCACGATTTGTCAGTTTATGATTACAAATTGACATATAAATTGATTCTAACAACCATCCAAGCATACTATATATGATAAAGCATGCTACCAAATGATAAACATCCGTTCCTAATAATTCTTTCGTCCACATACTCTTCACACCCTTTAATTATTGTCTTCTAAACTTTCTTCCCGCGCAATTGCATATTCATAATCATTGTCTTCTCTTCTAGTATTTCACTTAGGAATTATTCATAGGTTCTATTCTTACAATAGAAATGCACGCAAAATACTCCCCTCTATTCATGTATTATATAGGAAAGAGTATATCATATGATAGCTAAGAAATAAACTTACTTTTTTATTACAGTCCCCAATTTTCTAATTTTCTACATTATCCAATGGGAATAGAATTTTTTGTACAGAAGGATCAAACATATTATCTTTATTAACTAAGATAGCATCTGTATAAACAACATTTCCTGATTTTTGTTGTTTTTTAATTAAATGATATGCATTTTCGATTCCAAGGTATCCCATTGCAAAGGGATTTTGAACAATAAGCCCATCAATTTCTCCAGTTTCTAACATTGCCACTGATATTACGTTATTATCAAATGCAACAACCTGTATCTTATCGTATAAATTAAGTTCCTCAATGGCAGAGCCAACTCCCAATGTTGTCCATTCGTTAAAGGTAGCAATTGCGTTAATCTCAGGATGTTTTTTTATCAGTTCTTTGGTTCCTTGTTTCGCTGAGTCTATATTGGATTCAACATTAATACTTTCTACGATGTTTGCACGTTTGTCTTTTTTTATCCGATCTCGGAATCCTTTTTCACGTTCTTGCCCGTTGGTTGTATTCTTATCAAAATTCACAATCCCCACACAGATTTTATCATCTGGATTTTTTAACATTGCCTTTGCTACTTGAATGCCTGCATCATAATTATCTGTACTAATTTCTGCATCAATATTTTTCATATTAATTCCACTATCGATAATTACTACATAAACGCCTGCCTCTTTTGCTTCTTCTATGACATCAACCGAAGCATTGGTATCAATTATTGACACCACAATCGCTTTTATTCCATCTTTTACTGCTTCTTGTATCATCTTATTCTGGCTTTGATAATCCTCTTCATTGCTTGGTCCTTCAAATGTAACATTCAAATTATATTCACTTGCTGCCGTATTCACACCACGCTGTACTGCTTTCCAAAAATTTGAATCCGTAGATTTTGTAATGACCGCAATATCCGGTTTATCTTTTATCTGACTTGACCATGCTTCTTCCTTTTTACTACAAGAAGAGCACAGACAAGTTAGACTTACCAAAATCAAAATTAGTATTCCTTTTGTTCTATTTTGATTCATATATCCTTCGTCTCCCTTCCATTCCATTTATTCATTTAAATAGATTTTACTGGCATCTTCTTGTGTAATCTTTGGTAACCGAATGGTAACTTTCGTTCCTTCATCCATTTCACTTTCAAGAAAAACTCCATATTGCTCTCCAAAGTATATATGAATGCGGTCATTTACATTTTTAAGTCCTATACCATAATCTTTATTTCCATCACAATGCAAAATATTTCGAAGCTGTTCATCTGTCATTCCAGTCCCATTATCTTCCACTACCAAACAAATTGCTTCTTTCGTTTCCTTCGCTCGAATTGTAATTACTCCATCCTCTATTGTTGCATCCATTCCGTGAATTATTGCATTTTCAATCAAGGGCTGTAAAATGATTTTATTACAATAATAGGATAAGACACTTTCCTCAATATCAAAATGAAAAGCAAACTGATTACTATAGCGGAATTTCTGAATAATAAGATAATTTTTTGCATGTTCTATTTCATTTTCAATGGTTATTAGTTCATGCCCCTTACTGATGCTGATACGAAAAAATTTAGCAAGTGCACTTACCATTTGTACGGCCTTTTCTCTGTCTTCCCGCTCACACATCCACTGAATGGAATCAAGTGTATTATAAAGGAAGTGTGGGTTAATTTGTGTTTGCAAGGCCTTAAGCTCAGCCTTTCTTAACGTTATTTCTTCCTTTTTTACCTTTTCCATTAGCTGTTGAATGATAATTACCATATGAGCAAATGATTCCGAAAGCATCTGTACTTCATCAATTCCTTTTATTGATTGATAGCGGTAATGCTCTGCATTTTTCTCAAATTCCTTCATGTCTTGTACCAACTGCTTTACTGGTTTCGAAACTTTATTTGAAAATATCTGTATGATGAACCATGCAATTGACATACACAGTAACGCACTAATTGCAATTGTTTTAAGCGCCTTCCATATTTTTTGCTGTACCAATTCATCTGTATAGCTCACGCCCACAACCTTCCATGGATTTTCCTGTGAGGATTTCACGGAATATATAACATCTTTTTGAATATATACCCCATCTTTCAGTGCACACAATTTGTGAAGCTCTTCTTCTTTTAGACCGGCAAAGATGAGTTGTTGCTGCGGATGATAAACCAAATCTCCATTGCTATTAACAACAAAACAATAGCCGTGCTGACCAATACTCACATTATCAACATAGGATAAAATCGAAAAGAAACGTACATCCATTACAAGATATACTTCTTCTCCATAAAGACTTGAATTCACTCGGCTTCCAATCGTTGCCACCCAAGGATAATAGGACTCAAATAAATTCTGTATATGAGGTGCCGATATTTCATATTTTCCCCGGTCAAACATTTCAGGGTAATACGATAAACTCTTACTTTGATCCTCTTTTAACACCTGATTTTTTGCATAAAAATTTAATAGTTCGCCATCTTTATTGTATATCATAATGGAAACTAGATTATTTTGCATTTGAATCATAGATTTGAAAGACTTACTTATATCTTCTTTTGTATTACAAACAATAATTTCATTTTCTAAATATTCCAAATCCCGTTTCATTTCGTCAGAATAAATACCTATCGTATTCACTACCTGGGAAACTGCCTGCTCCGAATTAATAGAAGCTGCCTGATATAGAGAATTCTGATAGATATGAATGAACGTAATCATACATACGCCGACCAAAAGAATGGATAACATACTGATAAGCAGCATCCAGAAAATTGATAAAGACATCTTCGCATTTTGTAATTTTTTCTTTTTTATCTCAAACATCTCGTACCGATTCCCTCATTTTATTTGGTGATATGCCGTAGTATTTTTTAAAACAATAACTAAAATAGTGATGATCACTATAACCACATACATTAGCAATCTCAAGAATTTTACGTGAAGAACAAAGCAGATATTCCTTTGCTATTTTCATTCTCTTTTCGGTCAAAAGGCTTACAAAGCTATCTCCTTGCTCCTTTTTTATCAAAGTACTTAAGTAGCTCGCACTGACATGAAGTCTTTCACTGATGGAGGAAAGCTTTAAGTTCTCATCGGTATATTCCTGATTAATTATTTGAATGGCTTCTTCACAAATCAGCTCTGAGTTGTGCTTTCGCTGATTTACTATCATTCTGTGCGCCATAAATGCAAACTCTCGAATACTTTTCTTTATCTTATCATATGAATGACGAACCAATAACTTATCGGAAAATGCCATTTGTTTTAAAAGCAATTCGACTTCCTTTTCTTCAACCGCGCTACTAAGAACTGCATAAATAGTAGACATAAGCTGCATCATTAAAAATTCGTTATGTCCCATTTCCGAATCATCAAACACTCGATTTAAAAATGTATTTAGCACATCTTCTTCTGCAGTCTTTAACAAACGTTCCAATTCCATCGTAATCATATCAACTGGTTTACTTATATAGGTATTCACATTTTCCATATCCGATATAAATCGAGGTTCTTTGCTTTCCCCAAAGGTATATTCACATGCTGTTACTGCTTCTGCATAAGCAGTATTTCCATTATTCAAAAAATCAAAATCCTTACTTATACCAATCTCGCAGCCCTGATTTAAAATTCGATCGGCACCTTGTATAATTTCTTTTGCAAAAATCGGTGTATACTTGTCCAGATTTCGTTTACTATCTCCGACAATCGTTATTATTTTTCCATTGGAATAAACACTTCCACAGCACACATATTTTTTTACTATTTCATCTACAAATCCAATATGTTCCCATTCAGTACAATTTTTTTTTTCTCCTTGCCAAAACTGTATAACAAGTACACGATACAGAGAGTTGTCACTTACTGCTCGCTTAAGCCCCAGCTCAACCGCACGTTCCTCCGTTTCTTTCTCGGCTTCCGTATTTTTTTCCGAAACATTGGTAGCATGTATGGTAACCGTATCTAAAAATATAGGTAATAAAAAAAGGCTACGTTCATATTCTAGCTTTTTTTGACTAAAGTCAGATAGCGCATGTACATATTGCATTTTTTTAAATTTCTCGTCCATTTTATTTTTAATATTTTGCATTTCTTTTGTTAATTCAGCCGCGGATAGTGGCTTCAACAAATAACTAATTATATTGTATTCGATTGCTTGCTGTGCATATTCAAAATCATCATATCCACTTAGAAATGCAATATCCATAACTGGGCGAACATTTCTTGCTCTGCGCGCCAGCTCTATACCACTTAAAAAAGGCATTTTAATATCCGTTAATAAAAGATCTGGTTCTAGCTGTTCCACAAGTTCAAGTGCTTCTATGCCATTCTCTGCCTCTCCTACAATGCGAAATCCAATCTCACTCCAGTTTATCGTTCGAACGATCGCGTGTCGTAATTCATTCTCATCGTCTGCAATTAACATTGTGTACATAAGCTTTTTCTTTCCTCCCTTGCTGTAACTAATTCTTTTTATGTCACGTTATACTTGCAATATGTATAGTAAGCCATCCTCTGGCCAAAAGACCAGAAGATGGCTATGTTCTACTATTTTACAATAATTTCTATAACTTTCTTTTTATTTCCAACTTTTATTATTAGCTTTACTTCACCCGCTTTCAAAGCTCTTACTTTACCACTCTTGCTTACTCGTAAAATCTTTTTATTAGATGAAGTAATTGATACATCTGATATCTTATAACCTGACAATTTCAACTTATAATTGTATACTGCTCCTTCTTTTACCGTATCCTTTCCACTTACACTAAAGGTTGCTGGTTTTACCGTTACGCTTACTTCCTTGGTAATAGTTTCTTCGCCGTATACCACCTTTACCGTCATCTTTACTGTTCCAGCTTTTTTCGCAATTACTTTCCCATCTTTACTGATTGTCGCAATTGACTTATCTGAGGATGAATATGTAATCTTAGCGTCTTTCTCTTTTACTCCTTTTGGAAGTTTTATATCTAAAAGTTGTGACGCTTTTGTTGTGCCATCAATGAAGAGATTTACTTTCTTTACTACCGTGATATCATTCGACTGGGATGGTTTAGGTGTTGATGTTGGTTTTGGTGTTGTACTTGGTACTGGTTTTTTAGTTGCGGCAGGTGCTGGCCCTACATACTCTGGTTCCGGAGATGCACTTGTAACTACAATACTAAAGGTTTTTGCTGCAAATTTCTTTCCATCCTTATCTGTTCCATTTGCTGCTACCGTAATGGTTGCTTTGCCTTCTTTTAATCCTTTTACATAAACCATGCTGCTTATCGCATTTCCATCTGTCAACACAGAGTTTGTGTACGTTCCATCCTCTTTCTCCGACAATTTAGCACACTGTGCATCATCGGATGTATAGGTAATCGTCTTGTCCGTTGCATTATTTGGTCCTACTAATGAGGTAATGGAAGCCGTTTCGCCAACCTTTAATGCAATGGTTTTTTCATCTTTGCCAACACTGTCCGCATTTGTAGAAAAACTAGTAATTGGTCGATAAACTGATTCTACTGTGGTATTGTTAAAATCATACCAAAGCTGTACATTTGCATCTGATTTATCAATTGCTGCTTGTGAAATTCCTTTGTCATAATCCATCTGTCCAGTCAATTCTTCTGCAGAAAGGGCTTTACTATATATTCTGGTGGTTGCAAAACTATTTCCGCCCATTCTTGCTTCGAGCTTATCGATACCGATTCCAAGTGGTGCCTTTTCCTGTGTTGCTACTCCACCTACAGCCGTTGTAGTTGTTGTAAGTACTCCATCGATGTATACTTTTAAATCTGCTCCATCATAAACACCAGCCACGTGATGCCATGAATTTAAATCTGTTAATTTTCCTATACATGTTTTCCAATTACTTGATGTATTTTTAATGAAAAAGTAAACGGAACCTTCTGAGATACGGAATCCCATACACGCATCGCCCTTGCTGATTAACATATTGGATGTTGAATCGACTCCATTTGGATTCATCCAGGTCTCAACGGTAAATGGACTTGTTCCCTTCATTATTTCATTAAACTTAGTTGTTACCTTTTCATCTTCCATTGCAAAGTATCCAGTAAGAATCTTACGTCCGATACTCTTATCATAGCTTAATTTAAAATCGTTAGAATTGATATAGGATTCATCAAATGCATTTTGACTTGAGTCTTTGAATGAAACCTTAACGTTTCCTCCTAGTGCTTTGGCACTCTCATATTTTTCATTTAAGGAAGTAACTGCCGTTGGATCTAAGGTGTCAATTAATGTCTTTAACTCCTGTGTATAGTTGACACTATATTGTTCATATAGCTTTTCCACTGCTGCATATTGTGAATAATTGTATACTACAATTTTCATTTTATTAACTTCATTAATAAATTCCTGTGCTTTTGTGTTTAACATAGTATTCCAATCCACACTTGCTACCGTGCGATATGGTCTACTAATCTGTGTTAAGGTATTTTCTAGCGTTACATCCGCTGTCTTATAAGGAATCATGGTGTATTCGTACTCATAGACTTTCGTAGTAGGAAGCATATAAGTACTTAACGGATTTTGACCGCAACTTTTATTTCCAGTACCTTGTGACTTATAGTTAACCGATAGAATCGTTTCATCCAGATGCGTAAGTTCATATGGATGCTGCGCACTTGTTAAATCATCTGCTGTAAAATGTAATGCACTTGTTTCTAATGTATCCTTTGCTGCAATCAGTATCGCACTACTTGTTGCTGCGTTTGTAACACTTATCCACTTTGTACCGGTCAATGTACCAGTATCCTGTGTGTCCAAATAAGGATAAAACAGTTCATCTACCGTGGATTTATACTCACCAACCATTGCAAAACTATTACGGTCAGAGCAAGTTTCTACTGGACCATTTCCATACCAGCTTACTTGTTCATATCCAGCAGGCAATGTCATAGTAGAACCAATACGCATAAAGTTGGTGATTTTTGATGCTGTAGCATCCACACTTGTTTTAAGTGTGACTGCACCACTTCCATCAATTGTATAAACGATGGTTTCTTTTACATCTGCATTCTTTGAAAAATTAAGGGTTACAGTAATTACTCTTTGACCTTCCAGATTAATACTAGGCACGATGGTGTCAACCACTGCTGATGCTCCCATGGCCTGCCAACTACTATCATAATTACCATTGTCATTATTCATTGGTGCACGCCAGAAGTTTGGAACAGCACCAGTTTCAACTAGTATATTTCCTTCATAACTATAGTCTTTCATTGCACCAGATGTCTTATCAATTTTAAAGGAGAAGCTTTCACCACTTACTGTTACATAATCAGCTGCGCTTTCATCTATTACTACAGTCTTTTGAGATATAATCTTAGCAGCTTGTGCAACTTCTTCTGGTAGACAGAATTGCTCATGAGCAATCTCATGTCCAGCCTTTGCGTAGCTTGCATCTTCCTTTAACTGTACCGATAAATTCAGATAATATTCAGCTCCTGTTTTTAATGTTTCTGGTAGATACTGAGCATATGGAATATTTACATTCTTAGTCTGTCTTGCAGCCACATCCTGCGCTGATAACAGTCCAGAACTAAGTGTTTTTTCATCTTCTTTGAGTGTCCATATCACATTATAATCACTTAAATTCTTAAAATTATTTTCATTATATACAGATACGTTTCCACTCTTAAGTTGCATTTCATCTGCAGTAAACCAGAAATTCTGATAAACGTATTTTGCCTGATATAATTCTGGTTGAACATCACGGTCTGGTGATACCATACCATTGACGCAGAACGAATTATCATTTGGAGATTCGCCCCAGTCTCCACCATATCCGTAATAGCGTCCGCTACTTGTTTTTGAACCAGTTGTTACAGACGAAGCAGAAGTTACCGTTTGTCCTGCGCTCGAAGTTGATGAGTTTGAATCATACAGATTCTCTTGTGCATAGCTTTGAGCGAAATAATCATAAATTCCTTGCTCATCTGCCGATAATTCCTTTATATTACTGTAATCAACCCATAGCACTACGCTACTGTCGATTGGTTTAATTGCTGGTGTTACATAATTTTGTGCTTTTATTTCTTCTAGTGTTAATTCTTTATTATATACTCGTGCAACAGAAATTTGTCCATCAAACTTATTTCCTGTTTGTTGACAATATCCAACTCCTAATTGATAATTGGATGGATCGATTGTAGTATTTGTATCGCCCGACTTAAGTAATTTCCCATCACAATAAATTTTTACCGCTCCTGCATTATAAGAAGCTGCAATCTGATGCCAGTTATTTAGCCATCCTGCGGGAACATCAACCGTAACAGATTTCCAGCTTCCACTATGATAACCAAAGAATTCCAGTTGTTTAGTATTGTTGGTCTTGAATGCCCAAGTATTATTACCTTTTGACATAAATACACTGTCACTATCAAGCGCTGTTGGATATACAACCATTTCTACTGTAAATGCTTTATTTGCTCCTGTGGTTGCAGTATTATATGTATCGGTATACTTCGAATCCATCACCATGTATCCATTTAGGCTTTTAGTGCTTAAGGAAGGCGCTTCCGGTGACTCGTTTATGGTGTTAATATTTACAACACCGGTTGCTTTTTGATTACTGGAATCTACAATCGAATACTTCTTTGGTAACTTATCAAAAGATACCAATCTAGATTGGTCTACCCAATCCCATACAAACGCTCCCAACATATTATCAGAGCTACGAATTGCATCCCAATACTCCTCCATGTTACCAACCGCATTTCCCATACCATGATCATATTCGCATAATACATATGGCATATTTTCAGAAGCTCTCGCCCATACCGTAGGGACGTCTGGATACATATTACTACCCATATCGGTTCCATTTTCGCTATTAGAAGATTCACTATGTACTGGACGCGTTTTATCATTATTCTTGAAATACCAAATCAAATCATAAAACATACCATTTGAATAGGTTGCGCTGCTGGAATAATAATTTTCATTACCAGTAGACCACATTACTACACAAGTCCTATTTTTTAATCGATTAAATGCGGTTACGGTTCGATCCATTGCAAGATTTTTAAAATTAGCCTTCCCGGATTCATTATTCATCAACGCATGAGCCTCTAAATTTGTCTCTCCCATTACATAAAGTCCATATTTATCACAAAGATAATATAAATATTCATCATTGCTATAATGAGAAGTACGAACAGCATTTAGGTTATACTGCTTCATCAAAAGTATATCTTCCTCAGCGGATGCTTTTGGTACATATTTACCATAAACTGGATCCGTGTCATGACGATTGGTACCCTTTAATAAAAGAGGCATTCCATTAATTGTAATATTTGAATAGTCTGCTTTTGCTGTAATACGTTTTCCATTCGCATCGACTTGTGTACTAGTAAACTCAATTTCTCTAAAACCAAGTTCTTGTGATACACTTTCAATGTAATTTCCTTTCGCATCATAAAGCGTCAGTACAAGTGTATAAAGATTTGGATCTTCTGCAGACCAAAGTTTAGGTGAATACACCGTCAAATCGGAAGTACTTAACACTTCCTTTGTCTTTTTCCCATCTTCACTTGCCGCTCCCACACTTGGTACATTGATGGTTTTACCATTCATGAACGCAGAGCCATCTGGATTATAGAGCGCTACATCTACCTTATAACCTTCTGCACTCTTATTGGAGCTATTAGAAATTGCAAGATCTAACTGCATATTTGCGTTCTTATAATCTTGATCGAGATCTGTACGTACGAAATAATCGTTAATATGTAACAGTGGTGTTGCGTACAAATATACATCACGACAAATACCACCATCATAAATCATATCCTGGTCTTCCATCCACGTTCCATCACAGAACTTATGTACCTCAACGGCAAGAAGATTTTCTTGTCCCTCTGGATTCAAATAATCTGTAACATCGAAACTATGTGGACTATAGGTATCTTCACTATAACCTACTTCTTTTCCATTAATATATACATAGTAGCTTGATTCAACTCCCTGGAATGACATGTAGATTCTTCCATTTGCATCATACATGCTATCATTTACAGTAAAGCTTTTCCGATATAAACCAACCGGATTGTAAACAGTTGGAGCGGCCGGTACAACAACATTGCTATCATACTTTGACTGCCAAGGCATTGTTACATTGGTGTAGATTGAAAAATCAAAACCATATGCTGTCCAGCTTGCAGGAAGCTCAAGGTTGTTTTTCCACTTTACATCATTTACTCCAACACTAGCTGTATTATAATCCGCTTTATAAAAATTCTTATAGGCATCTGCTTGTGCTAAATCCTGATTTTGTAACACTACCAAATCCCAATCTGTTACGCTACTCTCGGATCCAGTCAGATACTGCACATACTTTGAGGCCTCTTTCTTATAATCCTTTGCACCTGTAATTGCTTTGTTTACGGTATCATATGGAACAGACAGTGTAGAAGACGTGGTGGCTTCTTGTACATTAATTCCATAGACATCTGCTGCTTTTACTTCTTTTCCATCAACATCTTGATAGGTCGTACCCGTCCACTCTTTATGAGTAAACTTCTGTGCCTTATCAACGCTCGTATCTTTTACGGCTGTCATTGCGTCTAATGCCGCCTGGGATTCTTTTGTTGAGTACGGTCCCCATCCTGTAACGGTATTTTCTGTAGAAGTAGATACTACTTGATTTGTCTCTGCTTTTGCATATGTAGGGCAATTTATTGATGTTCCTACCATAACAATCGCAAGTGATGCTGATAATAGTTTTTTTAGCTTCACAATTCTCCTCCTCTTTCTCAAAAAAATCAGATCCCCAATATCTTTGTTGCAAATTTGTATATTTATAACTCATTCAAAGAACAATTATAATCATATTGCACAATTCATTAAATGTAATTGTGTTTTTTTTATAATATGTTACAAAATTTTACTGTATTAAGTTTAAAACTCCTTAAATTAAAATTGAATGCAAAAAAAATGCTGCAAAATTGATAAACTTATTATCAATTTTGCAGCATCAAATGTATTTTATTATTCTACTTCTTTTCCTAAACGACGAAGCATTGTTTTCTTTACTGCCTTAAAAATGTTTTCATACCCGGTACAACGACAAAGATGTCCAGAAAGAAGTTTACGAAGTTCATCATCTGAATACTCAATTCCAGTGTCTAAGATTTCTAAAGCCGTCATAACAAATCCTGGTGAACAAAATCCACACTGTACTGCTGACTCATCCACAAATGATTGCTGAATATCCGATAATTCCCCATTTGGACCTAATAATCCTTCTACCGTCGTGATACGTTTTCCCTCTGCCCATACGGCAAGATAAATACAAGAGTTATATGCTTCTCCATCAATCAATACGGTACAAGCTCCGCACTCACCAACTTCGCAACCCTTCTTTACACTAGTCAAACGATAATCATTGCGAAGCATATCCGTCAAGGATGCTCTAACATCTATCATTGTTTCGGTCTCTTTACCATTTATTGTACAGGTAACCAATTGATATTGTTTTTCTGCCATTAGAATACACCTCCTGCTCTTTTAATTGCTTTTTCAAGTCCACGCTCAGCCATAACTTCACCAATGTGGCAACGGAATGCTTTGCTTGCACGCCAGCTATCACGAGGATTAATATCAAGTAGAACCGCTTCTCCGAATTTTTTACAAATTTCTTTCGAAATAGGTTGGCCCTTTACAACATCCTCAGCAGATGGTGTACGCATCGGAACTGGACCTGCTACTCCATAAGCAATACGGGCATCTACTATTGTTTTCTTATCTTCCGATAATTTAACATTTACAGAACATCCTGTGGTTGCAATATCCATTGCATTACGCATTGCATACTTTGTATAATGTCCTTTGTATCCTTCATAGCTTTCCTTTTTAATTAAAATAGCGGTCTGAATTTCACCTGCACGCAAATCTACTTTTCCTGCTTTAATATAGAATTCTTTAATTGGAATACGGCGAATTCCATCCGGTCCGGAAATCTCAACAATTGCATCCCATGCATGAAGCGTGGATGCAGAATCAGCAGAAGTAACACCATTACAAGTATTACCACCAATGGTTCCAATATTACGAACCTGTGGTCCACCTACCATATCAACTGCCTCACCTAGAACATTAATATATTTTTGAATGATTGGATCATGTGTTATATGAGAAAAACTGGTTAAGGAACCAATGCGGATGGTTCCATCCTCTTCCATCTTAACCCCACGTAGTTCATCTAGTTTAAATATACTAACAAGCTCTTTACCAGCGCGACGTCCTTCTCGAATCTGAACTAATACATCGCTTCCTCCTGCGAGGACATCCGCCTCGGGATGCGCCAGCAAAAGCTCGGTTGCATTCGCTACACTGGTCGCTTCATATAATGCCTTTATATCATACATTGCTTACATCCTCCTTAAATAAGTCCTTCTTCTTTGAAACGTTCAAACAGAACATGTGGTCTTAATGGTGCTTTGTTAATGCTAACACCTGTAGCTTGTAATACTGCATTTCGGATCGCAGAAGCAACTGGACAAGCCGGTGGTTCTCCAAGTGATTTTGTACCAAATGCACTGGTAGGTTCTGGATTTTCAACAAATTGAGCTTCCAAATGTGGATGATCCATAAACGTGGAAAGTTTATAATCCAACAAGTTATCATTTAATGGTTTTGCTGTCTTTTCATCATAGAGAAGTGTCTCTGTTAATCCAAAGCCTATACCCATACTCATTCCACCATGGACCTGAGCTTCTGCAAGCGCTGGATTAATTAAGCTACCACAATCATGAACATTTATAATGTCAACAAGTTGCACCTTACAAAGTGGAACATCAACTTCAACCTCTGCAAAGCAGCATCCAAAGGAATAGGCATTTGATTTAATCTGGTACGTACTTTCTGATGTAATATGTTCACTATGCTCTAAACTGTAAAGTGCTTCCGTTGCCAATTCACCCAGAGTCATGAGTACTCTTCCATCTGTTGTACGAACAATATTACCATCAATAATATCTAGATTAAAGGATGGCATACGGGTTAATTCATATGCATGCTTTAAGATTCTCTCTTTCATCTGCATCGCTGTCTGCTTAATTGCAAAGCCAGCCACATAGGTCTGTCTGGAGGCATATGCTCCAGTGCCAAAAGGCGTAATATCTGTATCCTGTGTACTCATTGTATGAACCATTTCAAAAGGAATACCAAGTACATCGGCAGTCATCTGTGCATATGCTGTATCCGCTCCCTGTCCGATTTCTGTCTCACCCAACTGAACCTGAACGGAACCATCCTGGTTTAATACCATACGGCAAGCAGACGATTCTAACGAGATAGGCCATACTGCTGTATTGTACCAAAATACCGACATACCTATTCCACGGCGGATATCACCGGT
The DNA here is from genome assembly GCA_041739345.1 of Acetivibrio sp. Taxonomy (GTDB): domain Bacteria; phylum Bacillota; class Clostridia; order Lachnospirales; family Lachnospiraceae; genus DIGJ01. The sequence continues at coordinate 58,489 of JBGSNZ010000009.1, forward strand.
CTGGTTTGCATATTCTTTGATTTTTTTATCATAATCAATATATTTCATAGCTTTATCCATACACTGATTAAAGGAATCATGATAAAGTTCATTTTTGGAAAATCCATCTACATAGCCAACAGGCATTAAGTTTTTACGTCTAAATTCCAATGGCGAGATTCCCATTTCCTTACAAATATCATCGGTATGACTTTCTATTGCAAATGTAACCTGAGGCATACCATAACCACGCATTGCTCCTGCAACCGTACGGTTTGTAAATACAGTATAAGCATCCCCTTCTACATTATCACATGGATACAACTGTGGTATTGAATTCATTGCTTTAGCCGCAATACCGTGTCCGTGAGATGCATATCCACCTTGATTTGAGAAAACTTCGGCTTTACGGGCTGCTATAGTTCCATCTGAACGTAAATATGAGATAATATGAATATTCATTGCATGACGTACACGATTGCTAGCAAACGTTTCTTCTCTTGATATATCAAGCTTTACAAGACGTCCACCAACCTGTGTGCACAGGTATGCACATAATGGTTCATATAAAGCATCCTGTTTGTTACCAAAACCACCGCCAATGTATGGCTTTACAATACGAACTTTTCCCCAGTCAATACCTAAAGCCTGGCCGACGATACGACGTACAATATGTGGTATCTGTGTAGAGGAAACAACATGCAGTCTTCCTGCCTCTTCGTGGCAATAACAGATAAAGTTTTCAATATGACAATGCTGAACCGTAGGAGTCTCATACCAGCCTTCTATCTTTGTCAATCCTTCTTCTTTAATTGCTTCTGCATAATTCCCTTTGATATTCGTAGTATGTGCAAGGATATTATTTGGATACTTTTCATGAAGTTGTGGTGCTCCATCCTTCATAGCTTCTAGTGTATCTAGAACTACCGGATATTCTTCATATTCAACTTTTATAGCGTGAATCGCTTGACTAGCAGCAACCTCATCTTCTGCAATTACAGCTGCAATGTCATCCCCATAAAAGCGGACACGATCGGTTAATACCAAACGATCAGCAACATCTTGATGATGTGGATCCGTTGACCATGGATGCCCAGCAGTTGGAAAATAATGCTTTTCCTTTAAATCAAAGCATGTTACAACTTTAACTACTCCCTTTATTTTTTCAGCCTCACTTGTGTCAATCGACTTTACTACTCCGTTTCCAATGGTAGAATGATAAATCTTGGCAATTAAAGCACCTTTGTCACATAAATCATCCGTATACTTTGCGCGTCCTGTGATTTTATCCACGGCATCAACACGTGTTACACTCTTTCCTACTATCATGGTTCACATTCCTTTCTTTAAAGTATTTTTATAGTTACTCCATTCATAAAACTCGTTTCAAATATACAAAAAAACCAACTACCATAATTGCGCAATAAGTTTCCTATTCTCTTAAAAAAGATAAAAGGAAACTTATAGCGCAACTATTTACGGTAGTTGGTAGAAACGTTCATCCACATTATGAACTTATATAAGTTTTCTATAAATAATACATTTGTTTATGTCGCTTATCTATATATTTGATTATATATGTCATTTCGTGTTCTGTCAATTATAAATAACAATTTTTTAGGCTTAATTAATTTTTTTGTATAAATTGCCCACCTATTAAAAGATTTTTCTTCCTTCAACATATTTATGCGCAATGTTTCGTTCATCTGATAAATACATCATTCGTTCCAATCTTTCTTTTACTGACAGCTTCTGTGGGTGCAATAGATTAGCATCGTCTAATATAACTGCATCAAATTCATAAGATTTTTCGAAACTTCCAACTTTTCCAAAGAAAGCTCCACCTCCCTTTGTGCCTAAATAGAAGGCTTCTTCAAAGGTTACTGGAGATAATGAATCATCCAAAAGTCTCCAGCGTAGCTTTGAAGATTGAATGGTATCTGCCATTGCGCGTAAAATGGAAAGTGATGCTCCGCCAGCAATATCCGTACCTAGCCCTATATTCATCTCGCGATCCAAATAGGTTCTAACTGGAGCAACGCCTGAAGCTAAGTTTGTGTTTGACTGAGGGCAGTGTGCAATAAATACACATTTTTCCTTCATACGGTTTATTTCATCTTCCTCGGAAGAAACACAGTGTGCCATAATGGTTTTGCACTCACCACCAAATAAATCAAACTGGTCATAAGCATCACCATAAAATGCAGAATCAGGACAAAGCTCTTTTACCCATGCAATTTCTCCCTGATTTTCGGATAAATGGGACTGTAAAGGTAACTTATATTTTTTTTGAATTTCACTTAGTTTTTTCATCAGTTCATCGGAACAGGTCGGGATAAAACGAGGGGTTAATATCGGCTGTGTATTTTCGTATTTAGAAGCTATTTTTTCAACCCAATCTACCGTCGCATCTGCCGATTCCTCCGCACTTGATTCACAAAGATAGTCCGGTGAATTCCGATCCATATTAACTTTACCTACCATAGTTTTCAAACCGGTTTTTTCTAATTCATCCATTAGAAGCATCGTTGCATCAACATGCAATGTTGCAAAAATACATGCTCTTGTTGTTGCACTTTTCTTTAAATCATTCACATAAATCTCATACGCACGTCTCGCGTATTCTAAATCCTTATATTTAGATTCTTCTGGAAATGTATTGGTATTAAGCCAATCTAATAGTTCTAGATCCATACCAAGTCCACGGAACGCATACTGTGGTGCATGAACATGTAGGTCGGTAAGACCTGGAATAATAATTTTTTCAGAATGATCAATCAATTTTAAGTCTCTGAATTTTTCAGGTAATACTTTATAAACCCCTTGTGATTTTCCATTCACACAAACAAGATAGCCTTGTTCCATGACCTCCAATGTGTTTTTGTCCTTGCTGTAGCAAATACTTCCCTTTAATACAAAATTCTTCATATAAACTCCTCCAATACAATTGCAGACTATCAGAGCACAAAAAAACTACCATAAAATCAATGCCTAAAATGCCCCTAGTCCTTGGGGATTTATAGGCAACTATTTACGGTAGTTGGTAGAAACATTCATCCAATTATGAACCTATATAAATCCAATATTTAATTTATCAATTAACACTTTAATTATAAACGAAATGTATAAAAAGTCAACTACATGTTTATTCCATCGTTCTCCTGTTTCTCAATGTAACTACGGTCCAAAATAAAGCGATTATCCATACTTTTCATGATATCTTTAATCTGTACTTCCTTAAAAATATTATCATAATAAAGATCAATTTTCTTGTTACCATTGAAACATAATATAACTGGACGAAGTACATTACTTTTGTTTTCAGAAAGTACAAGACCCTTTTCGCCACTCGTTAACTCCACACATATACCCGGGGTTAATATATTGATACTATCTATAAGTCCCCAAACAGCTACTGCAGAAAATCCGTTTTCTGGATCCATCAAATATCGAATGGCTGCCACTTCGGACTGTGGCTCTTCATCCAACTTCATTGCGGTCAGTTTATCATATGTGTAAGCCACTAAAAGTACTTCCGCCATATTACTAATTTCAGAAAATTCTTTTTTATCTTGCAGTGCTTTTAATTTGTAATTCATTTGATTGATTACCTTTTTCACTGCTTCGTCCAGATTATAATTCACGTACTGGCTCTCATGCAAAAGGGATGCCATAATTAATTTAATCTGTTCTTGGTTTGTCATGTGCATGCGATTTGATATTAATGCAGACAATATTGCTACATTGAGGGAGTGTTTGTAAACAGCATCCTCTTTGCTTCGAATATTTTGCATAAAATTCATTTTATGTTCCACATGTCCATAATTTCTCATAATATCACTCACAAAAGTAGGTAGTGATATTGCACGTTTTCCATTTTCAACTGCTCCAAATATATCCTTAATCGCAAATACTGCCATTGTTTGAAATCGTTCGAATGCGATATCATCCTCTGTCATTGGTGGTAATGGTTCTGCTGGTTCCAGAATATAAATTCCGATTAAACCAAAGTTTTTAATGCTGTAAATCCCCTGCATAGTGAGCTTCGTATCTCTTTCGTATAACAAAACCCCATTTTTGTTGTAGATTGGTCTAGCCAGGCGCATTCCCGCCTTTAACTCATGTGCTCTCACAAATAACATTAATTTGCTCCTCCTAGATTAAATATTTCATAATCTCGCTAGGGTTTTCGATGATTGCCTGTGGGTGAAATTCTTCCAACTCCACTCTTTCTCGAAATCCCCATAATACTCCAATCGTAAACATGTTTGCCCCAAGACCAGTTTTCATATCTACATTGGTATCACCTACATAAATGCATTGTTCCGTCTTAATCCCTAATTCATTTGCAGCACCAATGGTACTAGTTGGATCTGGTTTTTTAGGAATTCCATCTTTATGACCTACAATAATGTCAAAATAGTTTTTTTCGAATAAAGTTTCTGCCACATCAATGGTACGAAGATGAGGTTTGTTGGAGATAACTCCAATTTTTATTCCCTTTTCCTTCAGTGTGTCTAACAATTCCTTTATGCCCGGAAAAACTTTTACCTGGTAGGTACAATCTTTTTCAAAAAACTTTTTATACTCAGTATAAGCTTTTTCAAATAGATGGCACTCTCCATCTCCCGCGGCCTTTAGTGCTTTTTGAATCAGCGTATCTGCTCCATCTCCCGCAAAATACTTATATGCTTCTATCGGCTGCGGTTGAAGCCCCACTGATTTAAGTGCTTTATTTCCTGCTACTGCAATTGATTCTACCGAATCTGCTAACGTGCCGTCAAGGTCAAATAGTACACATTTAATCATTTGCATTCCTCCAAAAAACTTCTACAATATCTCGCATTGAATGCACATCCACTAGCTTGTTTGGGTACCATTCTTTCGGAAACAGACGATTGTATTGCCAATTGGTAAATCGCTCGTCCAAAAGAAGAATAACACCTTTATCCTGTGCTGTACGAATTACTCTACCAGCTGATTGTAACACTTTATTCATGCCATTGTAAAGGTACGCATAGTCAAAACCCGCACCTTTTTTTTCCTGATAATAATTTCGAAATAGTTCTCTTTCGTTACATACCATCGGAATTCCGGTACCGACAATAATAGCTCCAATCAAGCTGTCATTTTTCAAATCTATTCCTTCTCCAAAAATACCACCCATAACACACATTCCAATCTGTGTTTTGTCACTTACTTTCGTAAAATTAGATAGAAATTGCTCCTTCATTTCTTCTGACATACCCTGTGTTTGTACCTGAATTTCACAATCCTCAAGATTCATTAAATACGTTGCTACCTGATTCATCATTTGATAAGAAGGAAAGAATGCAAAATAATTTCCCTTCTTTCCCTTTGACAAGGTCGTAATGTAATTTGCAATCTTTTGAAACTCCGTCTCGTTGCGACTTTTGTATTTTGTACTAACATCTGGAGCAATCATAAGTAATCTCTTATTTACATCAAATGGAGAAGGAGCGTAGACAGCATAGTCGTCCTGTGTTCCACCTAATTGTTCTTTATAATACTGTATCGGCAATAAAGTTGCCGAAAAGAAGATTGCGCTCTTACCTTTTTCCAAATAATATGTGAGCTTTTTGGACGGATCCATGCAATTCAAAGTCATACCAAAACCTTTTTCATCTCCATAATCGGTATAAATAATATAGAGATCATCCAATTCTTCATAAATCGATAGAAAATGACGGATATCAAAATACAGATTTAGTACAGCATCTCTTCCCTCCAGATTTGGCATTCCTTGCAAAAACTCATCAAAAAGTGCGATTACATGCGTCAAGTGAAAGGCAAACATCTGTATATCAGTAACAACCTCAAAATCATCGCAGGCTCTTTTATATTCAAGCATATCATGATTACAGGCACCCAGTGCTTTTTCTAACTTTTTATTGTAAGGCTTGATAATTCCCTTTGCTAGAAGCAAATCACTCTTTGAAAGTCTTGCGCTATACATCTTTCTGGCTCGTTCTACAAGGTTATGGGCTTCATCAATTAAAAATACAAAATCCTGTTTCTTGTCATTTGCAAAAAAGCGGCGTAAATGTGCATTCGGGTCAAATGCATAATTGTAATCACAGATAACAGCATCTGCCCAGTTTGTTACATCCAGACACATTTCAAACGGACATACCATATGCTTTTTTGCATACTCCAATATAAGTTCACGAGTAATTTGATTTTGAGAAGTAATTAAATCATAAACCGCATCATTCACTCTATCATAGTGTCCTTTTGCACGTTCGCATTCTTTTGGATTGCAGGTACATTTCTCATAAATACAAATTTTTTCTTTTGCTGTTATTGTGACAACTTTAAGAAAAACTCCTTTATCTATCATAAACGAAAACGTATCCTCCGCAACTGTTCGAGCAATCGTCTTGGCTGTCAGATAAAAAATTTTCAAAACTTCGCCTTCACCCATTGCTTTTACCGTAGGAAATATTGTAGATATTGTCTTCCCAACTCCAGTAGGAGCTTCAATATAAAGCTTTTTACCTCGAATAATTGTGCGGTAGACTCCCGCTACTAAGTCTCTTTGCCCTTCCCGATAGGTAAACGGAAATTCAATGAGTTTAATGGAAGCATCTCTTTGTTTTTTCCATTGATACTGCCAGTTAGCCCATTTGGAATACTCCTTAATTAGACTTTCAAACCAAATCTTTAGTTCCGCAAAGGAATATGAATTATTAAAGTATTTGCAAACTTCCGTTTCAATGTTGCAATAGGTCATCTGCACTTCAACTTTTTCAAGATTTTTTTGTTTCGCATAGATATAGGCATAGCATTTTGCCTGTGCCATATGGACGCCAACAGGTTCCTTTAGAAACTCAAGATCCATATAAATCCCTTTAATTTCATCAATGCAGTTTCCATCCATAATACCATCTGCTCTTCCTTCAATTGAAAGATTAAATGCATCGCCTTCAAAGTCAAGTGGTATCGTGATGGACAATGGTACCTCCGCCTGATAATTTGATCCTTTTGATTTTTGAATCTTTTTATGAATTCTCGTTCCTTCTTGACAAGCAGTAGCATCACTTACGCCGCCATTAGAAGTATCAATATCGCCAGAACGCATAATAAATTCCACTAAATTTCGTACTGAAATCTTAATATCTTGGCTCATACGGTAAACCGAAATAAGAGCTTCATTCATTTCAAGACTATGTTCGAATTTTGCGCGGATAAGTTACTGCAAAAACCATTTACAACCATTCCGATAAGCCCAAGCAAATCAGTGATGTGTTCGGGTTCCCCTCCGCATCACATTGGTCTTCTCTCCACTGTAAATGTAATTGTTTTTTCCGTAACTTATCCGTGCAAAATTCGCAATCTAGTTTTCAAAAACAAAGCTATTTTTTTCAGTTAATTCACCTCCATTCCAAGATTCTAAACTATTTTGTGTCCCTTTTATTCGAATTCCATAAAACTTCGTCCTACTATAAAATGCCTCAGATATCTCTTAAAGACAAAAGTAGAGATTGTCCCATATACAGATCTTTTGCCAATTCACAGTTCAAACATAAAAGGTTCTCATTTCAAAAGGAATTTGCGCGATAATTTTAACAAGACAATGGCGATAATGGAGTGCCTACCACGACATTATCGCCGCCTATGGCTTGTTAAAATCGAATATCGTGCTGAGTTTTGAAACGAGAACCTTTTATGTTTGAACGTCAATTGATTGAAATGTATTTTGGAACAATCCCTACTTCTTATTGGCCTCATCTGCTTTGATCAGGTCTCTCAGTTCTCTAGCTTTTGATTTAATGCGTTCATTTGCTTGACGAGAAGTAATAACTCGGGATACCCAACGATTTGCTTCTTCAAAACTTCCGCTTCTTCTTGCCAAGTCAGCTACAAGGTAAGTAGAGGTACATTCATCCATTCCACACAGTGGAAACTGCTCTTTCATAAATGCAGATGAGAATCCCTCATATGCATTTTTTATTAATTCATCTTCTTCTGTCTTCAAATCTTTAAGGATCTTGTCACGATCTTTTGTATTTTCTGCCAGGTTTTCCGCTTTACCTCTGCAAAGCCAAGCAAGTTTTAAGCAGGTATATGCTCTTTCACTTGTCTTTCCATGTTTTACTATCGTGTTTACTAGTGAAAGCTTGTGCCTAGCAATTGCATCATCATAGCTATAAACATCACCACTGTCACTAATTCCTTTAAAGTTTACAGAAATCTGCTCACGAATCAGTTTACTCTGTCCGCTTGTCATGTAAGTAAAAAATCGATTAAGCGCTGCATAACCACAATTCGGACAAGCGATTGCATCATACTTCAATGCATCTACAAGCTGATACTTTGGTCTTAAGTCCGTGTCTGCGGACATAAGTTTTACCTTTCCAGTCCGAATGGTCTTAGCCTTAAATTCACTATCGCAAACAGGGCAAGTGTACGTTTTATCAAACAGAATATCTGCTTCTGTTATTTTTGGTTTTGATGATTTTTCTAAATCTGTACTGGCTTTTTCATCATTCAATGAATTTTCATAAATCTCTACATTCTTTAGTTTGCTTAAGCCAAATGACTCAAGTCCTGAAAATATACCCATTGCTTGCTCCCCTCCTTATAAAGGCTTGTATGAACTCTTCTGTGATACAATTCGGTTAAATACTAAATGTTGTGTGGTTGAATCCTTGCAATCTACACAAAAATAGCCGTGTCTTAAAAATTGGAAGCTATCGTATGCTTTTGCATCTTTTAAAGCTGGCTCAACGTAACATTTTTCTAATATCGTTAAGGAATTTGGATTTACATTAACGCTTCCATCTTCATTATATACGCCCTTTTCTTCATCCACTATATTTTCATAAAGTCTTACTTCTGCTTCTAATGCTGTAGTTGCTTCAACCCAGTGAATGGTTCCTTTTACTTTTCTTGCATCAAAGCCACTTCCACTCTTTGTCTCAGGATCATAGGTACAGTGGACCTCTACTACCTTTCCGGTATCATCTGTAATATATTCGGTACAGGTTACAAAATAAGCATGCATAAGACGAACTTCATTTCCTGGAAATAAACGAAAATACTTCTTTGGTGGTTCAATCATAAAATCATCACGATCAATGAAAAGTTCACGACTAAATGGAATTTTACGACTTCCAAGTTCTTCATTTTCCTGATTATTTGGCATATCCAAATACTCAATCTTTCCTTCTGGATAATTTGTAATTACTAATTTTATAGGATCAAGAACCGCTAACATTCTTGGTTTCTTTAATTTCAAATTCTCACGAATACAATATTCAAGCATTGCATAATCAACAGAGCTATTTGCCTTAGAAACACCGACTAATTCCATAAACATCCTGATGGATTCTGGTGTAAATCCACGTCGTCTAAGAGCCGCGATTGAAACAAGTCTTGGATCATCCCATCCATCAACGATTCCGTCCTCAACCAATTTTTTAATATATCGTTTACCTGTTACAACATTGGTAAGATAAAGTTTTGCAAATTCAATCTGCTTTGGTGGATATTCATACTCTAGTTCTCTAACAACCCAGTCATAAAGTGGTCTGTGATCTTCAAATTCCAACGTACAAATAGAATGGCTGATTCCTTCGATCGCATCTTCGATTGGATGAGCAAAATCGTACATTGGATATACGCACCACTTATCCCCTGTATTGTGATGTGTCATTCTAGTTACACGATAGATAACAGGATCTCTCATATTAATATTAGGAGAACTCATATCAATCTTAGCACGAAGTACTTTTGAACCATCTTCAAATTCACCATTCTTCATACCTTCAAATAGAGCTATGTTTTCTTCGATACTACGATCTCTGTAAGGGCTATCTTTACCAGGCTGCGTTAAAGTTCCTCTATATTCTCTGATTTTTTCTGCAGACAAATCACAGACATATGCTTTACCTTTATTAATCAACTTAACTGCTGCTTCATACATTTGATCAAAATAATCCGATGCAAAAAACAAATGGTTGTCAAATTTAGCACCTAGCCATTCGACATCGGCTTTTATAGATTCGACAAATTCCATTTTTTCTTTTGTAGGATTTGTATCATCGAATCTTAAGTTAAATGATCCACCATATTTATTTGCAAGTCCAATATTTAATAAAATTGATTTTGCATGTCCAATATGCAAATACCCATTCGGTTCAGGTGGAAATCTAGTAGTTATACTTTTACAATGCCCTTCTGCTAAATCTTTTTCTATTATTTGTTCAATAAAATTCTTCGAGACAACCTCTTTCTCTACTACGGAATTTTCATTTTCCATGGTTGTTTCTCCTCCTTCGGTCATAAAGTCGCTTTTATATTATATCTTACCACAATTTGTTTTATTTAAAAACCCCTAAATTTTGATAAAAAAAGAGGTTTGGTGAATAAAACGTCTTCGTTTTTATTCACCAAACCTCTTTTTTTATCTATCTTGTGTAACTAATTCTACTTAAATTGATGACCTGCTATCGTTAATCTTGCACTTTTTATGCGAACACTGAAAAACAAATAGCTCTTCATGTTAACTTTTTTATCTTTATAAGTTACTGTATTTACTCCGGATAATGCTTCCTTTGCCGCTTTAATGCAAGCTTTTTCATTGTCCGAATTAAATTTTCCATTGTCATATTCCTTCAATGCTTTTGCAAGGGAACCATTTCTAGCTGGACCAAACTGGTACTTCTGATAAATAACACCCTTCATCGTATCTGGGAATAATTTTGACTCCATACGATTAACAACTACGATACCTACTGCTAATTTTCCTGCATAAGGCTGACCATTTGCCTCGCATGAGATTAAAGCTGATAATAAGCGAAGTTCTGCTTTTGTATAACTTGCTTTTACTTTCGCTTTTTTAGTGCTTGTTTTTGTTGCCGTTGTTTTTTCTGCATCCGATGTAGTAGAAGATTCTTTCTTGACTTCTGTTTTCTCCGTCTCATCAACGTTTTCTATAAGATCAGTTTCTGTCTCTTTAGTTGTTTCTGCAATTTCTTCTGTAGCAGTTGTAGTTGTAGCGGCTACTTGTGCGGCTACCTGCGCTGTTACTTCAGCTGCATACGTGTGAACACCAAACATTCCGCTTACTAACATGGAAGCAAGTAAACACAGCATTAACTTTCTGAGTTTCATAAATAATCTCCTTAACAATCTGTTAAACTTAATTAACATTTATGTAACAATTATAACACAAATATTTAAAAAATCAAGTTTTTTTGTAATACAATTGAATTAATCTCTGTATTATACATCGAATTGTTAATAAAATGAGGCTGAAAATTATAGAAAAGAGCTGAATTAAAGTAAATTTATTTTTTAAAAATTTTCTTTCAAAAGCTTTCCAATTGGATTGATTTTCTTTTCTGTATTTAATGGTTGTACCGCTGGTCCTTCAACAATTTCTCCATCATAGTTGAATCGTGACCCATGGCAAGGACAATCCCAGGTCTTTTCTGCTGCATTCCAAAACAGCTCACAGCCCATATGCTGGCAGGTGGTATCAACTATATGCAAATTGCCTTTTAGATCTTTATATACTCCGGTTCTTTGCCCATTTAATTCTATAATTTTTCCTTCATCAAGTTTAACATCCACATCATCAGGAATAGGCGAAAACTTACCTTGCATAATCTTTCCCGCTACATTTAGATTTTCTACAACAAAATTTTTAGTAGAAGCGGCAATCGTGTGTCTGGATGGATTATAAACATCCTGCCAAGGACTTTCACCCTTAAAAATTAAATCTCTTATAATCATGGCCGATGCTATGCTATTTGTCATGCCCCACTTTCCATAGCCGGTAGCTATATACATATTCGGTGTTTTCGAAGTGAACTGTCCTACATAGGGCAAATCATCTAGCGTCATACAGTCTTGTGTAGACCAACGGTAAGGAATTTGCTCTACTGTAAAGGTTTGATTCGCAAAATCGATTAATTTTTCATAATGTTTTGTGGTATTTCCCCCTTGCCCAGTCTTATGGTGTTCTCCACCAATAAATATAAGTTGTCCCTGCTCCGTCATGTGACTGCGTAAGGATCTAGTGGGTTCCTCCGCTGTTATATACATCCCGCCTGGATAGTTTTCTTTTGCTTTAATTCCAACTACATAGGATCGTTCTGGATATATTCGAGTGAAATAGAACGTTGGTTTATTATAAAACGGATAATGAGAAGCGATTATAACTTTTTCTGCTGTTACCTTATTTCCTTGGCTCGTAACTAGACTATAACTTCCATTTTCATTCTCTTCAATAGAAACAATTCTAGTTTTTTCATATATTTGCACACCATTCTTTGTTATTTTTTCTGCTATGGGAAGAAGAAATTTACGCGGATGAAACTGTGCTTGATTTTCAAAACGTACGGCAGCTTTAATTTGGAAAGGTAACGGTATTCTTTCTAAATAAGTTGCCTTTATTCCAAGCGATACAGCAACATCCACTTCTTCTCTTATTTTATCGCAAAATTTATCTTCAAGGGTATAATCATAAGCAGATTGAGAAATATAATCGCAGGAGATATTGTTTTCCTTAATCGTTTCTTCTATTAATCGAATTGCCGATTCATTGGCATCGGAATATTGCTTTGCAAATTCTTTACCCATCTGATTTTTGATTTTATGATAAATCAATCCATGTTGGGATGTTATTTTTGCAGTTGTATAGCCGGTGGTACCTTGTAGAATTTGATCCGCTTCCAGTATTGCAATTTCAATACCAGGTTTATTTAATAAATAGGAAGTAAAGATACCTGCAATTCCACCTCCGACAACTGCAATATCAACATTAATATCTTCTTTTAACACAGGATATTCTGGTTGGGCTGTAGAAGCCATCCAATACGAAAGGGGTGGTGTTATTAATCTTTTTTGTTCCATAATATCCATAAAATTCTCCTTTTAAGACTAGCTTTACAATTTTTCTTTATATTCTTTTAGTATAAGTATTTAATGCAAGAATATTCGATACAAACCAAGGTGTTTTTATTCTATGGTATTCTAAAAAAAACGAAAACAGAGTGTAATCTCTCCGTTTTCGTTTTTATTGTTTATTAAAAATATAATGATAATGTAACTTACATCTTATTTTGTAAAGGACATTAATTTTCTTGTTTCTCTTTATTTTCTTCGATCACTTCTGCTACATCCTCTTCAACTACATTTTCCTCTATTATTTCTTCAATAACCACTTCTACCTCCGTTAATTCTTTGATTACTGTTTCTTCATTAACCGACGTTTCTTCTAGTTTGAATACTTTGACAGAGTCTTCCAGATTTCTCGCATCCTGACCTAGCTGCTCTGCGGCTTTATTAAGCTCTTCAACCGAACGCAACTGTTCATCTGCTGTTACGCCAAGTTCAGTTGCTGCTGCAGCTGTCTCTTCCGATGTTGCAGAGATGCTCTGAATTGCTTCTAAGGTACCATCTTTTGTCCTTTCAATTTCGCTTACTCCTTGAGAAATAATCTTTAAGTTCTTAGATAGTCCTTCTACACTTTCCTGAATCTTTTCAAATATTACAACGGTTTCGCTTAATGCAGTTTCCTGAGAATGAACAGATTCTTCTGCCTTCTTAGCATTTACTACCGTACGTTTCGTTTGCGACTGAATCTGAGAAATAATTGATCCAATTTCTCCAGCTGCATTGGAAGACTGTTCTGCCAACTTACGAATCTCATCGGCAACAACTGCAAATCCCCTACCTGCTGCACCCGCTCTTGCTGCTTCTATAGAAGCATTTAAAGATAAGAGGTTCGTCTGCTCTGCAATATCATTAATTGTATGTATAATGCTACTAATCGAATTTGACTTAAGTTCAAGATCCTCAATATCCTGAATCATAATTCCAGTAATTTCAGTTGTATCCTTTGCAACCGTTCCTAAGTTACCAACAATATCCATACCTTCTTTTACCGTGTTCCTAGTCTCTCCAGCAGCTTTATCGATTTCCTCCGCATTTTGTGACACATTACCAATCTGTTCAGCCAAATCACTCATCTGTAGCAAGCATTGTTCTGCATCTTGTGCCTGTTGATTTATGCCTTGCTCGATATCTTCAACCGCGTGCGTAATGCTCTTGGTCGCATCTAAAAGCATAATTGAATTTTCTCCAACCTTCATAGCAGATTCCGAAACATGCTTACTTACACCTGTCATCTGATGAATTAGCTGTTTCATACTATTGATCGTATTGTTAATGCTATCTCCTAGAATTTTAAATTCATCTTTTCGCCTTATTTTTGCATTTACAGATAAATCACCTGCTGCTGTTCTAGCTAATACTTTATTTATTTTATGTATAGTTCCGCCAATTCCGCTTGCTAAGATAATGCCACATAAAATTGCAATTATAGTTCCAATAACAACCATTATAATTGTTAAGTTTTTTACATCACTAGCCTGTCTGGTAATAAATTGTTTTGGTACTAATGCATACACACAAGAATTTCCAACAGATAATGGAGAATATAAAAATAAATACTCTGTTCCATTATATTTCACATAACGGCTCCCACTTTCCGTAACTTCCTGCTGCAATAATCCTTGTTCAGCAAAAGTAAATCCTTCTGGTACTGTTTCCGCATTTGCATAAATCTCTTTTCCATCTGGTGTAACCATTGCGCAAACACTTCCTGGAGGTAGATCTGTATCCGCTAACGCTTGTTGAACAAACTCTGGCGAAATATCAACTACTACGTATCCTATACCTTTTGTCCCAACCGCATTTAATGTTCCAATACATGATATACTGTAGATATCACTTGTTGTACCTGCTTCTGTGTCAACTGTATTATGATAGCCAAACCAATTATAATCGACACCAGCATTCTGAATCTGTTTGAATTCATCTCCTTGAACAAAACTATCATATACCTTGGGCGTTAAAGAGCCTTTCGCTACAATAGGTGTAGTATAACTCGAGAGAATATAAATATTAGACATATATTCTTGCGTCAGCAAATTTGACACTACATCATTATCTAATTCTTTTCTCTTTGTAATCTGATTGGAGATATCATCTTCCCAATGCCCAGAAAAATATTTTATCATTGTTTCGTTTGTACAAAGCTGTTTTGTTTTTGCTTGTACCGTATCAAATCCTAATGATAGATAATTTGATAGCATGTTCATACTTGTTAATGTAGAAATTTCGTAATTCGTAATAATTCCGTTGGATGATTTGTTATATGATAAAACACCCAAAAGGATAATTAATAAGACTGGTATCATAAATGCTCCAATTAACTTAGCACGAATTCCTCCAAGCATTTTAAAACCTTCTTTTTTTGCCTCTACTTCTTCCTGAATTTCTTCATGAATCATTTCCAGTTCTTGTTGAATTTCCTCTTTCTTTTCCTTGAATTCTTCCTTCTTTTCTAAAAATTCTTCTGATTTTTGAAGTATTTCTTCATGAAAATCACCCGAAAGAATTTCCCTCTTTTTCTTTCTAAACATGGCTACATCTCCTTATTATACAACATTTGGAATCCCCACGACTCACGCTTTATGGAATATTTTAACATATTTATCCAAAATTATCTATAGACAACCTATACTTCGTCTATAATAACAACTAAAATACTATAATACTAGGCAATTTGTCCCTATCCATGTCTTTTTTCACTATTTTTTTCACTATTTCATGAGTTTTTTTAGGTTTTTTTACATTTTTACCAATTTTACTTTTTAAAGATTCAATAAATCTCGAAACGTGATATTTCCTCCAAATAAATCAAGTGCACTTCCCACGGTCACATCAATCTTATCATGACTAATTGCCTTCAACTCTTTAATATCTTCCATACTACCTACACCTCCGGCATAGGTAATCGGAATCCGGTTCCAATTAGAAAGAAGGTAAACCAAATCTTTTTCAATACCAGACGCTTTTCCCTCTACATCAACTGCATGAATCAAATATTCATCACAATAATCGGAAAGTTCATCTAATATTTCTTCCGATATTTTAACATTCGTAAATGTCTGCCATCGATTTGTGACAATATAATAATCCTCATGCCTTTTTCGGCAACTTAAATCCAGCACTATATTATCTTTTCCAACCTTCTTCTTTAGCTTTTCTAGGTTTTGATAATTTATTTTACCATCTTTAAATACAAATGAAGTCACAATCACATGTGATGCACCCAACTTCAAAAAAAGGTTTGCATTTTCGTCCGTAATACCACCACCGATTTGAAGTCCATTCGGGTATGCTTTGAGGGCTAAATAAGCTTGTTCTATATTTTTTTCATAGTATTCAGAATCTAGCGCATTTAAAAGGATTATATGACCACCCTTTAAATTATTTTGCTGATAAAGTTTTGCATAATATGCTGCGTCAAACGTTGAAACAAAGTTTTCGATTGCCTCGTTCCCTTTATCTAGAAGACTTCCTCCTACAATTTGCTTCACTTTACCATTGTGAATATCAATACAAGGCCGAAATTTCATATTTTGATACCAAGCCTTTCTATTTTTTTGACCGAATCAAAAGCTAATTCTTCGTATTTCCTTGCCATCCAGATTTTTAATAATAAATGTTTTATCTTCATATATCATATAACTATTTTCATTGTCTTCTTTTGGAATGGAAATGGATCCAGGATTAATATACCAGCAATCACCTACTGACTGCATTGCCTGAACATGTGTATGTCCATGCAAAAGAATGTCTCCTTTTTTAAGAGGTGGCATTTTTTCAATATTGTGTAGATGCCCATGCGTTGCAAATATATTTAGACCATCCATGTTTAGCCAAGCATATTCGGCCATTACTGGAAACTCTAAAACCATCTGATCTACTTCTGCTTCACAGTTCCCACGTACACAAAGAAGCTCTTCTTTTTTTTCATTCAATAGATCAATGACCTTCTTGGGATTATAATCCTTTGGAAGATCATTTCTAGGCCCGTGATAAAGTAAATCTCCTAACAGTATAAGTTTTTCGGCCCCTTCTCTTTCATAAGCTTCTAACATCTTGCTACAATAATAAAAAGAACCGTGTACGTCTGATGCAATCATATATTTCATAGAATTTACTCCTTATTTTTTGTTCATTTCTTTCGCTTTTTCAATGCAAGCAAGCGTTCCACCCATTACCACTCCGCGAAAACCATTTTTTTCCAAATCCGCTACAGCTGCTATTGTAGTTCCTCCTGGTGAGCAAACCATATCTTTTAATTCGCCTGGATGCATTTTAGTTTCGAGTACCATTTTAGCAGAGCCAAGCACCGATTGTGCTGCAAACTGATAAGCTTGTGCTCTTGGCATTCCACCCACCACTGCTGCATCTGCCAAAGCTTCAATAAACATATATACATAGGCAGGAGAAGATCCACTTACACCGATTACCGTTTCCATTAAATATTCTGGAACAACTTCACATTTACCAAAGCTTTCAAATATCGTTATTACATCTGCTAGATCTTCCTCCTTAACCAATTTGTTTGGGCATAAAGCAGCCATTCCTTCGCCGACTAATGCAGGCGTATTTGGCATGGTGCGTACCAGTTTTATTTCTTTTCCAAACATTTTTTCTATACTATCAATTGTTTGGCCAGCTGCGATACTGACTACTAATGTATGATCTGTAATCATATCTTTTATCTGTTCAATGACAATCAAGTAAATATTGGGCTTTACCGATAAAAATAAAATATCAGCTTCCTTTGCTACCTGCTTATTATCCTTTGTCGTTAAAACAGAAAAACGCGTTGACAAATTTTCAAGTAAACACTCATTCAAATCTGCAACCATTACCATATCACTCTTGACCAAAGAAGCACCGATAATTCCACCAATTATCGCTCCTCCCATATTTCCGCCGCCGATAAATCCAATTTTTTTATTCATAATTTGATACCTTCCATTCCTAAACATGTTTTCTGCGCATCTTTAGTTTGTACCGGGAATTCCGTAGGCGCAAACTGTGTAAGTGAACGTAATTTACTCTCGAATTTGCCCATTACCAAAAACAATATATTTTGTAGTTGTAAGTGCTAATAATCCCATTGGGCCACGCGCATGCAGTTTCTGTGTGCTGATACCAATTTCAGCACCAAATCCAAATTCAAATCCATCCGTAAATCTTGTTGATGCGTTCACGTAAACGGCTGCCGCATCAATTTCCAATAAGAATTTTTGTGAATTATCATAGTTCTTCGTGATGATTGCTTCCGAGTGTCCTGTATTGTATTCATTGATATGAGTAATTGCAGCATCGATGTCTGGAACAACCTTTAACGATATGATGGCATCTAAATATTCCGTTCCAAAATCTTCTTTCGTAGCTTCAACAATCCGAGAATCAATCATCTGACTTATCTTATCTCCTCGAACTTCAACTCCCTTTTTATCAAGGCAATCTAGGATTTTTGGTATTGCCTTTTTAGCAACTGCTTCATGTATCACTAATGATTCACAGGCATTGCAAACACCCATACGTTGTGTTTTTGCATTATCAATGATTTGAACTGCCATGTCTATATCTGCAAACTCATCCACATAGACATGACAGTTTCCGGTTCCAGTCTCAATAACTGGAATCGTACTGTTTTCTACCACTGTTTTTATAAGTCCCGCTCCACCTCTTGGTATTAGCACATCCACATAAGAATTCAGTCTCATAAATTCTCTCGCTGTTTCTCTACTAGTATCCTCAAGTAACTGAATTGCATCTCCTGGCAAACCAGCATTCTTTAATGCTTCTTTGATAACCTTTACAATTGCCTGATTCGATATAAGGGCATCACTTCCACCACGAAGGATTACTGCATTACCCGTTTTAAAGCACAGTCCAAAAGCATCTGCGGTTACGTTTGGTCTGGATTCATATATAATACCAATTACACCGATTGGAACTCGCTTTTGTCCGATCTGCAGTCCATTTGGACGAATTTTTATAGATAGCACTTCTCCAATTGGGTCATCCAAAGAAACAATTTGTTCTAATCCTTCTGCCATTCCCTTTATTCTTGCATCTGTTAAACGAAGGCGATCTACCAAAGAGTCTTTTACTCCATTCGAAATTGCCCGCCTTACATCTTCCTCATTTTGTTTTAATAAAACATCCGACTTGTCTACTAATGCATTGGCAACTGCCATAAGGCCTTTATTCTTTTCACTTTGTGAAAGCTTGTTTAAAATTCTTGCTGCCCTCTTAGCTTTGCTTCCGATCTCTTCTAAATATTGCATTATTCTTTTCCCCTTTCGACCAATTTTCAAACTACGCTATCTATTTTCATAAAAAACATGTTCCAGACAAAGCCCTTGCGGTGGTGCTGTAAATCCTGCTGCTTCTCTATTTTTTATTTCCAGTATAGGAACAATGGAATCAGAAGAACGTTTCCCAAG
Source organism: Acetivibrio sp. (assembly GCA_041739345.1). Taxonomy (GTDB): domain Bacteria; phylum Bacillota; class Clostridia; order Lachnospirales; family Lachnospiraceae; genus DIGJ01. The sequence goes on from JBGSNZ010000009.1 coordinate 77,829, forward strand.
ACCAATTTCAATTAGTGTTCCCGTCATAATACGAACCATATTATATAAAAATCCACTTCCTTCATAGGAAATCGTAATTTTATCCCCAATTTGTTTCATATCAATCTGATAAATTGTCCGAATCGATGACTTTTCTTTGCTTTTATCGGAACAAAAGCTTCGAAAATCATGTTCTCCAATCAAGAATCGGCTTGCCTTTTCCATGGCTGCAAAATCAAGCTTTGGTTCCATTTCATAGACATACTTTCGTCCAAACACAAACGAAATATCCGAATTCCAAATTGAATAAGAATATATCTTAGCTGTTGCACTCTGCCTTGCATGAAATCTTTGTTCTATTTCTTCCATCTTCATAATTTTTATATCTTCTGGAAGAATCTGATTAAGCTTATCCATAATCACGGTATGATCAAGTTCAGATTTTGTATAAAAGTTTGCCACCTGACCTTTAGCATGTACACCCGCATCGGTTCTTCCGGAACCATTTATCTCAATCACTTCTTCTAAAATAAGCGATAGACATGATTCCAATATACCTTGTATTGTCCTATTCGTATTTACCTGACGTTGCCAACCATTATATGCAGTACCGTCATAGGCAATTTCTAATTTTATATTACGTTTCATTACACATCCTTGCTAACCTGCTAAAGTGTTAAAGTTTTTATTGTTTAGGAATGATTATATCGATATTCTGGGAATTAATCAATAGAAATTCTAGATATGTATCGGGCGGCGTAATCTCACTACCATTATAACTTGTTATGAGGCAGGTGTGCAATCTGTCTTTTTGTATTTATTTCAAGTTTTATTTGACAGAAAAAGATATCTATGATAACATGTCGTTATTCAACATGTCGTCATTCGACATGGTGTATATCGACATGGTGTCCCTCGACATGTTATAATGTAAGAAAAATTGTGACAATTATTTGTATTAGTAATAGCGTCAGAAAGGAGCATTCATTTGAATGAACAATTAATAAAAAAATATAGTCCCATGACAGAGACCACTTACTATACTTTGTTATCTGTTAAAGAACCTAGACATGGTTATGCTATCATGCAGTTTGTCAGTGATTTGACAAAGAAACGGATACAATTGGGCACTGGAACTTTATATACAATGTTAGGCAGATTAGTAGAGGATGCGCTAATTGTAATTTTATCCCAAGAAAACGGAAAGAAGACTTATCAAATTACTGATATTGGTATAAAATTAGTGTATTTTGAGATTGAAAGATTAAAACACCAACTAGAGAATGGTATTCAAATATTTAATAAGGAGGAGCAAGATGGCGACAAATAATACAACCTTAAAACAAACCAAATGGATCATTAGTTTAGTAAAAGAAAAGCTTTGGCTTGAAGAAATGGCTTTAAAGGGCTGGCATTTATCTAACTTGACTTGGGGAATACGATACACTTTTGAGAAAAGGGAGCCAAAGAAGTTAATCTATGAAATCGATCGTTTCAATTTGCCAAAACATCCAACCTTAAAGGAAATCAAGCATAAAGCAGAATTTATTGATGTGGCGACAGAAATGGGTTGGAAGGTTATTGTGCATGATGAAGACCAAAACTACTATTTTTGCAAAGAATACAAAGAAGGGGAGATTAATGAACTATATAATGATTACGATTCAAAACAATTTCGTGCTCAAAAGTATTATAACCATTATAAGGATATGGAAAGAATAGTGTTAACAATGTCCTTCATAATGGCTATACTCGGCCTTATCATGGCAACTTTTGATAAGATAAATTCAAGTTCTATCACGGGTTTTATTATTTTCCTATTTGGATATCAGGTTTTTTGTATGGGTAGCAGCATAATAATTAATAGAATGGCACATGCTTTTTATAAGGATTTATTAATGACAACACAAGAATGGAAAGAACTTTATGAAAATTACAGTAAACGTCATAAATCCATTAGTAAATTCTTATTAACGAATAATAAATGTACTAATTTTTTTACCAAACAAAGTCGAGAAGGATGGCATATAGTAAATATGGCAGCTTTTAAGTATACATTTGCTGTTAGTGAACCTGTGGAATATATCTACACAATAGATTCAAAATACCTAACTAATATGAGAATGAAAGCAAAAGGAGCAGATAAACTGAAAGATAATAAAGATTGGCTTGGTGTAGATAATGACTGGCAAGTGCAAAGTTTAAAAGATGCTGAAAGCAAAAAATGGGCATTTGTGTGTGCCCTCGAAAATCAAGCTATATTATATCGCAATCAGGAAAGCGTTATACCTGATGCACTCAATGAAAAAAGATATGAAAAGAGATTTCGGTTTAACTCTTTCGTAGGTCAACTAGGAAAGTTGTTTCTATTAGGTGCACTCCTAGGATTTATTGCTTCGTATGTCAAATATTTTAACCTGTAATTTACAGAGTCAAGATAACTTATGTCCAGTAAAATGTTTTGTACAGATACATTTATTTGAATTTTATTAATAAGGGGAAAATAAAAGATGAAAAAGATAGGGAGATTTATTTCATGTATTCTGCCAGTGGTTTATGCATTAATAATTCAAGTAGTAACATCCTTTATCGTGTTATTTGCTTATGGTGTGATGAAAGGAATTGCATTAGCGGAACAAGGTGAAACAGATACCATTAAAATAGCCAAGAAGGTAAGTGAAGCCATTCCGCAGAACATATATTTTACTAGTGTCGCAATTGCCGCAGTAATATGTATTCTAATATTTGGTATATGGTACAACCGCAGGTTTGGAAACGAGAATACACTAAGAATCAAGAAGGTATTCACTGCAAAGAATATAACATACATTCTACTTCTTGGACTTGGGCTTCAAGTAGCTATCACGCTAATTCTTAGTACGGTTGTGGCCATAAAACCAGAGTGGGTTAAGGAGTATCTAGAATTATTGACACCATTTTTAGAAGAAAATTCTATTCTTACTCTATGCTACATGCTACTCATAGCACCAATTTCAGAAGAAATTATCTTCCGCGGTGTTATATTTGAGAAAAGCAAAAAAAATATGCCGCTATTCCTTGCTAATATATTGCAAGCCTTGTTATTTGGTATCTTTCATATGAATTTAGTTCAAGGAATATATACCTTTGCCTTAGGTATAGTCTTAGGAATCGTGTGTATAAAATGTAGATCCCTCTATGCGGCAATGCTTTTACATATTGTATTTAACCTTGGTGGATCATTCGTAGGTTATATTGTAACAGAAGAAGTGTTAGCTATGCCCCTTTTGGTAATTGCTATCCTGCTTATCTCGATAATTACAATTGTATTTAGTATAATGAAACTGCCCAAATTGGAGAAAAGAATGATATATGATATTGCGTCTAATGAGAAAATAGTTCAATTATCAGATTAATTTTCCTCCATTTGGTTAATTTTGATTGTTTTGTACCTACATTCATAACACCAAATGGAGAGAAATTTTATATAACAGATAAGAAAAATTTAATTTTCTTTGCTATAGGCAACACCTAGTTTAGCTGGTACATTAAAGTTCTTTCTACATACCGTCAATACAATGGTTAATATATAAGGAAGTGCAATAAATAATTCATTTGGGAAGTAACTGCCTCCCCCAATTGATTGCATATAGATCGCAATGGCTTCTGTAAATCCAAATACTATAGTACCAATTACCGCTCCTTTTGGATTCCAATTACCTAAAAAGCAAATAGCAAAGGCAATCCAACCACGCCCACCAATCATGTTGGTTGTAAACATTCCTAAATATCCAACAGAATAGAACGCCCCAGCAACTCCTCCCATAACGCCTGCAAGAAGTACCACTGCAAAACGAACACCGTTGACATTGATGCCAGCAACATCTACCGCCTCTGGATTCTCTCCCGTAGACCTTATAATCAATCCAATGGATGTACGAAACAAAAGAAAATATGACAAAGGAATAATTAAGTAAACGAGGTAGGTTAAGATATTTTGGTGAAAAAAGATAGGCCCAATTACAGGTATTTTTGATAGCACTGGTATCGCAATTTGGCTTAAAGGATCAATCTTTAAAGGAGAGGTTGGGATGCCAAAAAGTACTCTTTGAAAATAGGTACAAAAACCTGCTGCTAAAATATTGATTGCCGTTCCTGTTACTACCTGGTGCTGTTTTAGAAAGATAGAGACAATCCCATAAATCGCTGCTGCCATCGTTCCGGTTGCCATTGCCGTCAAAATACCAATGAAAGCACTACCGGTAAGATATGCTCCAACAAATCCGCCCCAAGCTCCCATAAGAAAAATACCTTCTATTGCAGTAACCATCATTCCAGAGCGTTCTGCTATTACTTCTGCAATCGAGCCATAAAGCAATGGCGTACTCATCATTAATGCTCGACTTAACAAACTAACTATCATTCTCCCACCGCCTTCTTCTGCAATTTAAGTTTTTCTCTTCGATTCTCCAAATAAGAACGGAAGAAATATGAAACAATAACAAAAATCATGACAAATCCCTGCATTAAATCTACAATACTTGCAGGTACATTTACACCCGGCATTCTTCCCATTAAATTACCTATTACATTCAATGCTCCAAATAAAATAGAAGCAAAAATAATACCAATTGGATTCGCATTTGCTAATATAGCAATTCCAAGACCCGCAGAACCAATCCCTGAGTTAAAGTCCTGTATAAGCATATGTTGTACTCCATTTACCTCTGTAAAGCCTGCCATTCCAGCTAAAGCTCCACTAATAAAGAAGGTAATGATATATATTTTTTTTGAAGGAATTCCTGACATTTCTGCAGCAGAAGCATTGCTTCCAACCGCTCGTATCCGATAGCCTAGCGGCGTTTTATATAACAAAACCCAAACTCCAATAGCCACCAGTATTGCAACTATAAATCCTACATGCAACCTTGTTCCATCCAACAGATTCGGTATCCAGGCATCCCTTGTTAATGCATCAGTCTGAGGATATTCTCCTTTGGATTCTTTCAAAAAGGTGCGTAGTAAATAATTCATTAAGGCTAAAACTACATAGGTTGACATCATACTTACTAAAAATTCATTTGCATTGTAATGTGCCTTTAAAAAGCCAATGAAAGCTCCTATTAATCCGCCTGCAACCATGGTCAGTGCAAATACTATAATTAGCAATACTATTGTTGGAACTTTACCCTGAAGCTGTAAGGAAACTGCAATTGCAACGATTGAGCCCATGTAAAACTGTCCCTGTGCACCAATATTAAATAAATTTGCTTTAAATGCAAAAGCGAAGGACAGGGCTGTGAAAATTAATGGTGTTGCTTTTAAAAATACATCTCCTAGCGTATATTTATCTGTAATTATCGTAGTTAATGCTTCTTTGAATACAGGAATCGGATTAATTTTTAAGAGTAAAAGCATAAGACCACTTAAGATTAATCCAGCTGCAATAGCCAAAAAATTGGTGACTATCATATCTCTTATTTTTGCATTCATTTTTACACTTCACCTTCCCTAACATAACCAGCCATAAGAAGACCAATTTTCCCTGTTGTCAATTCATCATGATTATAGATTCCCATAAACCCACCTTTATAAATAACCGCTATCCGATCACATAAATCAAATATTTCAGATAACTCGGTGGATACCAAAAGAACACTTTTACCTTTATTTCTCTCCTCTAGCACCGCTGTATGAATATTGTTAATGGCTCCCAAATCAAGGCCTCTTGTGGGTTGATTTAAAATCAGAAGTTCCTTACCATTATCTACTTCACGTGCTAGTATCACCTTTTGTTGATTACCACCTGACAACCCTTTTGCCTCAGCATCTGGTCCCGGCGCTTTAATCATGTAGTCTTCAATTGCTTTTTTTGTATACGCATCTAGCTTTGTTTTATCGATTAAACCATGCTTTTTCCATTTTTTATCAAAACTTGTCTTTAACATCATATTCTCCGATAACGTCATATTCATAATCATTGCATCTCTATGACGATCTACTGGAACATATCCAATTCCTTTTTCAATACGTTCTTGAATCGATAATTTCGTGATGTCTTCGCTGTTTAAAAGAATCTCCCCTTCCGTTACCTTTCGTGCTCCACTAATTACTTCGCAAAGTTCATCTTGACCGTTACCGCTTACACCTGCAATCCCAAAAATCTCTCCCACTTTAATATCAAAAGAAATATCATGTAATATTGGTAGCTCTCCCTTTTTTTGCACTAAAATTCTATTTAATTTAAGCTTAACTTCTTTTTCCTGCTTTATATTTTCTTTTTTTCGTTCTGTCGGAACAATATCCTTCCCAATCATCTTTCTAGCCAATTCTATTTCATTGGTCTCCTTCGAGTTAAGATTTCCGCAAAGAATGCCATTCCTCATAACAATAATACGATCTGCTACTTCCATTACCTCTTTCAACTTATGCGTAATAAAAATAACGGAGTTTCCTTTCTTCGTGTAGTTCTTTACAAATTCCATCAGTTTTTCTGATTCCTGAGGCGTAAGAACTGCCGTTGGTTCATCCATAATCAAAAGTTTAGCATTGAGGTAAAGAGCCTTTAATATTTCTACCTTCTGTTGCACTCCAACAGCAAGATCTGATACTTTTGCATCCACTGGAATATCAAATCCATATTGCTGTGCTAAGTCATTCACTGTCGTTTTACAGGCTTCATAGTCAATTTTTCCATGTACATTTCCTAATATTATATTTTCTGTTACCGTATGTGCGGGTACAAGAGAAAAATGCTGTTGAATCATAGAGATTCCAAGTGCCATTGCATCTTTTGGTGAATTTATTTTTTGTTCCTTGCCCTCCATAAAAATCTGTCCTTCATCGGCTTTATAAAGCCCATAAAGAATTTTCATAACTGTACTTTTCCCAGCTCCATTTTCTCCTAAAAGAGCAACTACTTCACCATGTCCAACGCTAAAAGAAATATCTTTATTGGCAATAACTCTTGCAAAATACTTTGACACGTTTCGAAGTTCAAAATATGGTACTTCCACGCTAGCATCCCCCTTATTTTATATTTTAGGAATGGCGCCCCAAATAGAGCGCCATTATAGCTTTCTTATTGTGCAAACATTGCCTTTAAATCAACTTTTCCATCTTTAAAATCTTGAATACCTACATCTACAGCATCCTTGACTGCTTGTGAAATATTATCTGTGTAAACGGGAACAAAAATACTTTCATTAATTCCTGCTTCATGTACGATATTTCCAGTTAGTTTTCCATCTATATATTGTTGTATTGCCCAAACGTAAAAGGTTTCAAAATCAAAAACTACAGAAGCAACTACCGTATCGGGATCAATCGTTGTCTGATCACTTGAGAATCCAATAAATTTAACACCTTTTGCCTTTGCTGCTTCAATACTTCCAAGTCCAACTTCATTTGCATATACAAATAAAGTATCTGCTCCATTGTCAATCATCTGCTCTGCCATTTGTTTTCCAAGAGCAACATCATCCCAGCTATTTGCATAAGCTCTTGTAGCTTTTGCTCCAGTTATGTTTCTACTTTCTGCGATTGCCACTGCATTTTTTTCATATACATCCATTAAATGTTCCATTGGTTCATTTGGAAATCCTCCAATTGTTGCAAAATTTCCATTTTCAGAAACGTTTCCAGCAATGATGGAAGCGATATAGCTTGCTTCATATTCTTTCGGAAAAATTGGTGCGACATTGTCCCCATCACATTTCGAGCCATTTACTACACAAAACGTAGTTTCTGGATAATTTGGTGCAGTCGTTGCAACTGCTTCATCAAACTGTGATCCTGCAGATAGTATCAAGTCATATCCACGTTCTGCATACTCTCTAAATGTAGACTCGAAGTCAGATGCCTGAACATTTTCGACATATTCCATTTTCGTACCAAGCTTTTCATTGCAAGCTACCAAGCCGGCATAGTTTGTCGCATTCCAACTTTGGTCATTAATAGGGCCTGGCAGAATTAAAACAATTTTGTAATCACCTGCTCCTTTGGCTCCTTCTACTGCCTCAGATTTTGAATCGGTATTTTTAGCACCACCGCATCCACTCATAAGTCCTACTGATGAAATAATCATAACCACAAATAACAAAACACTAATTCTTTTTTTCCTTTTCATACTAATCTCCTCCGTTTTCTATTTGATACTATTTAATTATATACATTTTCGCCAAACATAAAATTGCAGCAAATTACTATTTTATCTAAAATATTACTGTGTTTTTGTAAAAAAGAAGAGAAGTGATCATTTTGCACAATCATTTCTCTTTTTCCTACTACAAATTGTTAATTTTTCCATTTCGGTATTCAAGCGGGGTAACTCCATACATTTTTTTAAAAGTACTACTAAAATATTTCGCATCTCCAAATCCTATGATATCTGCAATATCTGAAATTTTATATTCTAACTGTCCCAAGAGTTTTTTCGCTTTTTGCATTCGATATTCAATTATATATTCCGATAGATTCTTTCCCATGTGCCTTTTAAATAAATCGCATAAATAATTTGGAGAAATAAATAATTCCGCAGCAATATCTTTTAATGCTATTTTTTTGGAATAATTCATTTCTATGTATTCCATCGCCTTTAATACTAAAAGATTGCTTACTTCAAATTCTTCTTTCTTATCTTCTTTTCTATCTTCCTCTTTACCCAGTTTCCTTTCATTTTCAATCGTCCTTAACACAGATATCAACTCTTTTGGATTAGTTGGCTTCGTCATATAACGGGTAACCCCCAATTGAATTGCTTTTTGTGCAAAAGAAAAATTACTGTATCCACTCAATATTATGATGCAAACATCCTTATTTTTTTCCCTTATTTGACTAATTAGCTCTAATCCGCTTACCTCAGGCATCTTAATATCCGTTATTATAACATCTACTTCCTGTTCATATAAAAACTTAAGCGCCGACTTGGCATCTTCAAACGCCCCCACCACATTCCAATTTTCTCTCGCATCCAATAATTTATTCAATCCATTTCGAATTTTAGGTTCATCATCTACAATTACAATATTCATTTTGCACCTCCTGCTTCATTTTGGAATGCATAAAGTAATTACCGTTCCTTTTTTCCATTTACCTCTTATATCCAAGCCAAATTCGTCGCCGTAATGAAGACGAATCCGTCGATCCACATTTCGGACTCCTATGCTTTCTGATTCTTCTTTAAGCCATAGTTCACTCCTAAGTTTTTCTTGTTTATCCTGTGGTATTCCATCCCCATTATCCGCAATCGAAAGATAAAAGTGTTCTGCCTTTTCACGCCCTTTTATCCATATTTTGCCACCTTCTTTTTTGGGTTCTATTCCATGTAAAATTGAATTTTCAACAATAGGCTGCAAAATCAGTTTTGGCACCAAATAACCTTTCATTGCCTCCGGAACATCTATTTCATACTCCAATCTTTCCTCCAGACGATTCTTCTGTATACATAAATAACTTAAAATATAGTGAAGTTCTTCTTCTAACGAAACCAAAGAATCCTTCCCATGAATGGAATATTTCATCAGATCTCCCAATGAAATTACCACCTCACTAATATCATATTCTTCTCTCTCAATTAGCATCCAGTTAATAGAATCCAAGGTATTATAAAGAAAATGTGGATTAATCTGTGCCTGCAACGCTCCAAGTTCTGCATTCTTTTGTGCAATCTTTTCTTGGTATACTTCTTTAATTAAAGTATTTATTTTATCCAGCATAAAATTAAATGAATCAATTAAATTCCCAATTTCATCTCTTCGCTGATTTGGAAGTTGTAATGAAAAGTTACCTTCTTCTACCTCTTTCATGGCTTCAACTAAATCATTAATAGGTTTTGTCATCGTATACGATAGCAGTAAAACTACAATCCAAGCAATGATTACTGATATAAATACCAACGTAAATATCGATTCTCTTAAAACAGAGGATTGTGGAAAAAAATCATTCAAAGAAACCGCAGAAAAAGTCTTCCATCCGGTTACTCCGTTATATTGTCCACATACATAATATGTCTTTCCCTCCCATATAAGCTCAAACTTACGAATCCCCTTTTCAAAATTCTCTTCCATTTTGCTAAGCCATGTGTGTTGCATATGTTTATTCGTACAAATAACATCACCCTTTTTATCAACAATAAAGGTATATTGATTTTGAAACATGCTTTGATTGCTTAAAAGAAGATTACTAAATATATCAGGATTTAATTCGATTATCAAAAGTCCCAAGTCTTTAGATTCTTCTTTGTCTTGAATCGCTTTTACCATAGAGACGACAATATCATCATCCGTTTCCTTCTTAGCACACAAATCTTTTGCCGTACCTATCCAATTTGCTTTTTCAGGTTTTTTAAGTGCTATCTCATAATACTGATTCAGTTCTTCTTTCTCCACAATTGAAAATCTTTGATTATAACTATACAAAACGCTTCCATTCATATCAACAATCATAATATCTGAAATTGCCTCAAAGGAACTAACAAAATTGGAGAACGTTTCCTTGATATAAGATTCTTGTTTTGTCTCTTTTCTTTCATCATCATTTGATTCCATAATTTCCTTAACAATCTCGCTCATACTCAAATTCTGTGCTAATTCGGTCATACCCCTCACCTTTGTATTGATATTAATATCAATACGATTGATGGTATCAACCATTTCACTTTTCTTGTTATTTATTACAATACGTTCTGCATCAACATAGGAATAGATACCAATTAACGCTCCAAGTGTAACAATTGTTATCGTAAACGTTAGAATCAATTTTTTTTGAAGAGTAATTCCAATCACCTCCGCATCTTAAAAACTCAGAAATATACCATCCTATTAATTTAATTTCAGTTTATCATATCGCCCTAGTAGCATCAATACATATTCACCTCTAAGTATTGTCATTCTATAACAAAAAAGGATCTGACGCAAAATTCAAATTTCTTATTTTGCATCAGCCCCTTTATATAAATATATCTTTATAGAATACTTTTCTGTTCTGTATTGAATAAACAATCCTAAGAATCTAGTCACGAAATGTAATTTTGCCCGTCTTAGCATCCATAGATTCAATAATTGCTAATGATTCCACTCGAACACCCGATTCACGCACTACTTTTCCGCCTTCTTGGAAACCTTTTTCAACAACAATACCTGCTCCTACTAAAGATGCACCGGAATCTCTTACAAGCTTTGTCAATCCAAGAAGTGCCGCTCCATTTGCAAGAAAATCATCAATTATAAGAACCTTATCCTCTGGTCCTAAAAATTCTTTGGAAACTATAATGTCGTAAACCTTACCATGCGTAAAAGATTCAACTTTGCTGGTATAAGTATCTCCTGCAATATTTTTCGTTTGGTTTTTCTTTGCAAATACAACTGGAACCTCAAAATATTGCGCAACAATACAAGCAACTCCAATACCAGAAGCTTCAATCGTTAATATTTTATTGATATTGCAATCTTTGAACCGTTCTTTAAATTCCTTACCTAATTCAACGAAGAGCTTCACGTCCATCTGGTGATTTAAAAAACTGTCTACCTTTAACACATTGCCTTCTTTTACCTTTCCGTCTTTTTGTATTCTTTCTTTTAAAAGTTGCATTCTTTACCTCCGTTTTTTTGTATGGTTTACGCGTTTGTAATGGCTCTAATTATAGGTAAAAAGCGGAGAAAAATCAACTAAACTTTTATTATTTATTTTTATAAGCATGCTACCGTTTGCTAATAAACAAAATAACAGGTAATTACTACACATTTTAGTAATTGCATTCTTATTTATATTTATGAAAATTTTGTTTACCATATAGTCATTAAATGGTAAAATAAAGCATAGTAAATACTTATGTTGGAGGAAACCGTTATGAATGAGTCTAGTTTTTCCCTATTAACCCAAAAAGAAATTGATACTTTAATTACTTTTCTTTCTGAAAAAGAAAAAGGTGTCACAAGAGATGTATTGAGCCAGAATAGCATTGATAAATTGATCCATTTAATCAGTAATAATGATATCAACAAAGTTAGATTAGATGCACTCGATTCTTTGGAACTAAAGCCAACCTTTGACATCTTGAAAGAATTGCAATTACGAAATGATTCTTCCGAAATTTGTGAATTATGTTTTACGATTGATAGTAAAACTGATTTTGTTTGCCTATTTGCAAAAAATATGCAGACCAATAAAGAATATCAAATTACTCCGTCGACGCTAGACCGAACCGAACTAATCAATGGTTCTACCTATTGGGGGTATTCTATTGCACCAGTTTTGTTCGATAAAATAGCGAGAATCTTTAACTTAAAGTATTCTCGCCAAACATATGAAGAGATTTGTTCCCTGTTTCTGATAAAGAACTTTGGCCCTACCGAGCACGGAATTCCATCTCTATATTGTCCACCTAGTAATCAGCTATTGGATAATTTGTTATAATAATATTCGAGTGCACCCTTAATGTCTTCCACAACCTCATGTTGTTTCGAAGAAAATTCTTCATTATAGTGTGCGCACATGGACATGTCCTCTGTGTATGTACTTAATTCTTCCAGGCAATTGTACATTTCTATGATTGTCTGGTTTTCTTGTGTAACATCCAAAACACCATTCAGTTTCAGCGTCTCCATCACTTTAAGTGCTGCATTTTTTATAGAATCAGAGCAATTCAATATATCATATGCCATTCCTTCCAGCACTATCTGTGTTTCATCTAACTGATTAACCATTTCTGCCACTCTTGTGATTTCAATTACCTTCTCATCCATTGCGTACAATCCCTCTTCCGTTACATGTAATTAAGTAGTTCTCTAATGTTTTTGATTCCTATCAATTTCATGTCCATACCCGGTTGCTTGTCTAAAGAGTTCATGTTTGCATTCGGAAGAATACATTCCTTGTATCCCATTTTTGAGGCTTCCATTACTCTTTGTTCTATCATATTAACTGCCCTGACTTCGCCGGTTAATCCAACTTCGCCAAAAAGAATCATCTTACCATCAAAACAGGCGTTACGATAACTCGAAATAATTGCAGCAATTAAAGCTAAATCAAGTGCTGGTTCATTAATACGTATTCCACCTGCAACATTGATGTAAGCATCACATTCACCCAAAGAAATGCCTAATCGCTTTTCCACAACTGCCATGAGAAGATTCACTCGGTTGTAATCCGTTCCTGCTGTTGTTCGTCTTGGCATATTAAAGTTTGTACGGCAAATAAGTGCCTGTATCTCTACAAGGATCGGTCTGGTCCCTTCAATGGAGCAAGACACTACAGACCCCGCTTCATCTTCCGGCTTACCCTTTAGCATATATTCCGATGGATTTGCCACTTCAACAAGACCGCTGCCCTTCATTTCAAAGACACCGATTTCATTGGTTGAGCCAAATCGGTTCTTTACCGCACGAAGTATTCGATAGGAAGCTGCTCCATCCCCTTCAAAATAAAGAACGGTATCCACCATGTGCTCTAATACACGCGGCCCGGCTACCATTCCTTCCTTTGTTACATGTCCAACAATAAAAATAGATACCGAAAGACTCTTTGCTAGTCGCATCAATACACTCGTCGTCTCCCGAACCTGGCTTACGCTTCCCGGAGCAGAAGAAATATCCTCTCGAAACATCGTTTGAATGGAATCGATTACAACGACAGAAGGTAGCATTTCGGTAATTGTTTCTTCCACCAAATCCAAATCAGTCTCACAAAGCACCATAAGTTCTCCGTTAAAAACACCCAAACGATCTGCCCTCATTTTTAGCTGCTTTAAAGACTCTTCTCCAGAAATATATAGTACCTTTTCATTTTGCCCTGTTAGCTGTCTGCACATTTGCAAAAGCAATGTAGACTTTCCGATTCCCGGATCTCCGCCAACCAAAACAAGACCTCCCACGACTATCCCGCCACCTAATACACGGTCAAACTCATGGATTCCAATTTTAAGACGTTCGTCATGCGAAGTAAGTACTTTTGACAAGGGTTCCGGATCTCGTTTTAATCCGGTTCTACTTTTATTAGAAAGAACCGACTTTGTCTTTCCCGCCGTCGGTTCTTCTACAAATGAATCCCATACCTTGCAGCCGGGACATTGTCCCAGCCACTTAGAAGATTCAAATCCACATTCTTTACAAAAAAATACTGCTTTATTTTTTGCCATCTACTTATTATCCTATCTTCAAGGGATAAGTGTTTTTATCCTCTTTTTACAACCTTAACAGAAACCACTTTTTCTGGTTCAAGAGAAACGCTTAACATAAGCTTACCACCAAGATTGGTATTTACCGATCCAATACTTTCACCATCTATAAATACTTCATAAGCCTGTTCTGGTTCTAATTCTAATGTAATCTGGGCATCTTCTGGTCCTTCAACACTAAATTCAACCAGGTCAGCCGTTTCCTTGAAGTTATGAACTACAGTGCCAGGTTCTGATTCATATACCAAAAGTTCATTTTTCTTTAATTTCGTTACTTCGTTGAATGTCTTAATTTTGTATATATTACCTTCAAATTCAAAATCACAAATTTTAGTCTTTGCCTCTAACGAATAATCTCCAAAACTTAGTGTATTATCGTCTTCTTTTCTGATTAAACCTTTGATAATTGGCATCTTCATGTCCTCCCGAATACTTATCCGAATTGTTTATTTTTTTATTACCAATATATTTAGTATTCAATTATTATACTATAAATTCTCTTAGAATTCTACTATTTTATATAAAATGCGACTTCTTTCCCTTTCATTCGCACCGATACTACATCCCCGGGCTTGATTTTGCCATCCAATACCTCTTCGGCTAATTTATCCTCAACGTTTGTTTGTATCGCACGACGAAGTGGCCTTGCACCATATTTATGGTCATAACCCGCACTTACGATAAAATCAATCACTCCTGCTGTTATCTTTAGTGTGATATTCATCTGGGTCTCACAACGTTTGATAATACCCTTTAGCATAATACCTACTATTTGTTTGATGTTGTCCTTGGTTAAGGAATGGAAGACAATAATCTCATCAATTCGATTGATGAATTCCGGTTTAAAAAGTCGTTTTACCTCTTCCATTACACCGTCTTTCATTTTCTTATAATCTAAGGACTCGTCTTGTACAGAGGCAAATCCAAGATTTTTAGGCTCTACGATTCGTTGCGCTCCTGCATTCGATGTCATAATAATAATTGTATTTTTAAAGCTCACCTTTCTGCCTTGTGAATCTGTAATATGACCATCATCAAGTACTTGAAGTAAAATGTTAAATACATCTGGATGTGCTTTTTCAATTTCATCAAATAGGATAACTGAGTAAGGGTTACGACGTACCTTCTCACTTAGTTGGCCACCTTCATCATACCCAACGTATCCTGGAGGTGAACCAATGAGTTTTGATACACTGTGTTTCTCCATGTATTCTGACATATCAACACGAATCATGGCATTCTCGCTTCCAAACATGGATTCCGCCAAAGTCTTTGATAATTCTGTCTTTCCAACACCAGTAGGACCCAGGAACAGGAAGGAACCAATTGGTCGGTTTGGATCTTTTAGCCCAATACGGCCACGACGTATTGCTTTCGCGATTGCTGAAACCGCCTCTTCTTGCCCAACGACGCGTTCGTGAAGGATGGATTCCAGCTTTTTAAGTCGCTGCGTTTCCTCTTCTGCAATCTTTTGTACCGGAATCTTTGTCCATGATGAAATAATATCAGCAATTTCATTCTCACCCACAATGAGTTCTTTTTCTTTCTGCTCATTTTCTTGCTTCTCTTTCAAATGAGCAATTTTTTCTATATTCTTTTTCTGCAGATTCTTAATTTCACCGGCAGCTTCAAACGCCTCGTCTTTAATCGCATCTTCCTTTTTCTTTTCGAGGAGTTGATTTTGTGTTTCGAGTTCTTTAATCTTTGGAGAATCAATATAGGTGCTTAACCGAAGCTTTGAGGATGCTTCATCAATCAAATCAATTGCCTTATCTGGAAGGTAACGGTCATTGATGTATCTTACCGACATCTTTACAGCAGCTTCCAAAGCTTCATCTGTAATCGTAACGTGATGATGATCCTCATAACGTTCGCGAAGCCCTTTTAAGATTAAGATTGCCTCATCTTCGGCAGGTTCTTCAATTGAAACCGGCTGAAATCTACGCTCGAGTGCAGCATCCTTTTCAATATATTTACGATATTCTTCTCTTGTTGTTGCACCAATCAACTGGATTTCTCCTCTTGCAAGGGAAGGTTTTAAAATATTGGATGCATCAATTGCACCTTCCGCTCCTCCAGCACCAATGATAGTATGAATTTCATCAATAAAAAGCAATACATTGCCATCACTAATTACTTCTGCTATTACCTTTTTTATTCTCTCTTCAAACTCTCCACGGTATTTTGAGCCTGCAACCATACCGGATAAATCCAAAGTCAATAACCGTTTGTTTTTAATCGTACTTGGAATATTTCCAGCGATGATTCGACTTGCAAGTCCCTCTGCAATCGCCGTTTTTCCAACGCCTGGTTCACCCACAAGACATGGATTATTCTTGGTTCTTCTACTCAAAATCTGAATAACACGCTGAATTTCGTTTTCTCTTCCAATAACAGGATCCAGTCTTCCCTCTTTTGCAAGCTGAGTCAAATCTCTACTGTACTGGTCAAGTGTTGGTGTTTGGGACTTTCCTCTTACCTTACCCTTACTTGCCATATATTCATTTTTCGCTGCTCCGACATCCTTACCAATTGCAGTCATAACGTCAACATACAGCTTTTGAACATTTACACCTAACGTATTAAGCAGACGAACTGCAATACAGTCAGACTCTTTAATCAGTGAAATAAGAATATGCTCTGTTCCAACCTTCTGTGCTTTCAGGCGAACAGCTTCCCGTGCACTTTGATCTAAAATTCGTGCTGATCTTGGCGTGAAGTTATCTTGCTCCATCATACTTATATTTCCTTGTGGTGCAATCAATTGTTCGATTAAATCTACTAATTTTTCTTTATCAACACCGTTTTCTAAAAGTACTGTAGCCGCAACCCCAGGAGCAGTTAAAAGTCCTATTAGTAAATGTTCCGTCCCAATATAATTATGTGACAAAGCATAAGAAATTTCTTTTGCATTTTGAATGGCCTCCAATGCGTTGTTTGTAAAATTATCATACATAATTATGTCCTCCGTTATTTTATAAGTTCAGGCAAATACTTATTCATATATTCCGCCCGTTTTTGATCTCTTTGTGCGCTTCCTGCAATTTTCCCAAGTTTTTGCTGCAGATTCGCAGGCTGAATTTCCATCATCATTTGAAAGATCCTATTTGGTTTTTCTAGCGTTACTGTTTTTGTATCTTCACCAAACTTAAGCTGCGACAAAAGTGTCATAGCGTCCTTTGTATTGATTTGCTTTGCATATTTTAAAACTCCATAAGAACGATATATTTGATCTTCTAGAACAGAAAAATTAGTATTTAAAATATACTCTCTTCGTTTTCGTTCCTGATGTATCACTTGATGCACCACACTATCTAATTTTTCAATAATGTCTTCTTCCGTCATCCCTAATGTCTTTTGGTTTGAAATCTGATAGATACTTGCACAAGCCTTGGTACCTTCCCCATACATACCGCGAATCGTAACTCCAAACTTACCTGCCTCATTCATAAGCTGAGTCATATTCCCTGCCGCATCAAGCGCCGGCAAAAACACCATATAGGATGCACGTAGACCGGTTCCCACATTGGTAGGACAGGCAGTTAAATACCCGTATTGTTTATGATACGAGATATCCAGCTTTTCTTCAATATAATCATCTATTTTATTTGCTTCTTCCAATGCTTTTTTCATATTCATTGCGCCAGTTAAGCTTTGAATCCGCAAATGGTCTTCTTCATTTATCATGATACTTGCTCTCTCATCCGGTGCAAGCATGAGCCCGGTTTCCTGTTTCTTTTCCACCATAATTGGACTAATAATATAACGTTCCAACATACTCATCCTACTGATTTCATCCATATGGTTAATACTGCAAGTAAGATAAGGGCCTGACTCATTTTTTATATCTACCAGCTTTTCCATTACCTCATAATTTAATACAACGGCCTGTTCCTGTGAGAGCTTTGGAGAAAATGGGTATTTCTTTAAGTTTCTTGCTAAACGGATGCGACTTGAAATGATTACATCGCTGTATTCTCCTTCTTCTTCATACCATTTAAGCATTCTTCTTCTCCTTTCAGTACTTGCATTCGATCCCGAAGTTTTGCTGCTTCTTCGTACTCTTCTCGTTCTATTGCTTCCTGTAACTGGAGGGAAAGCTTTTCCACCTCAGTCATATTTTGAACGAAAGACTTGGAAGTATCTTTTGCTCTTTCTGGTTTTTTTCCAATGTGTGTACTTGCTCCTTGAATCTGACGCAAACTCTTATCCACCATAAGTTTAAAACTATCATAGCAGTGTGCACATCCAAATTTACCATTTTCAAGTACATCATCATACGAGATACCACAGCTTCCACATCTTGGCATGGTGTCTTTATTTTCCTTTTGTTCGCCCTCTCCATAAATGCTTCCGAGGATATTCGATAAAAAGTTATTAATTGTGCCTTCTATGCTATATTCTCCTTTATTGCTCTGAAAAGAGGATTGTTCCGCAGCACATTCTTCACATAAATATTGTTCTTTCTTCTCACCATTTTTAATTTCGGTATAATAAATTTTTGCCTCTCTTTTATGACAAATATCACATAACATTTTTATACCTCCTTTTTGAATTCCCTAAAAATCGAGTCAACAATTTGATGTACTTCTTCGCACGAAATATCCTTGCAGATACCTTCTGCTAATATGACCCGCATATTTTCCATCATAACAAGACGTGTATCATATTTTTCTGGATCAATTGCAATAATTGCTCCCTTTCTACGATCTAACTGTAAATAACCTTCCTGCTTTAAAATGGTATATGCTTTATTTACCGTATGCATATTAATTCCTATGTGCTCTGCCAGGTCCCGTACTGAAGGTAAGCTCTCGCCTTCCATAATTTCAGCAGCTGCAATCCCTATGACGATTTGATTGCGAAGCTGGATATATATCGCTTCATCACTGTTAAAATCGATCTCAACAATCATTCTCTTCCCCCCTAAATCAGTCAGTTATAGTTGTTATATCCGAAGTATAACATAGTGACCCTGTTCAGTCAAGATTTTCGCTTGTGAACATTCTATGAACTGTATAATATATGAATAAAAATCGTTGATAATTTTCAATTTTTGATTTAAACTATGAGTAGTTTAGAATGGAGATTATAATATGCGAATCGGATTATTACGGCACTTTAAGGTACAATGTCCTCATAAGCGAATGATGACATCCAAAGAGTTCAGAACTTGGTCTGAGAAATATGAGCACTCAAAAGTAACTAAAAAATCGGTTGAGATGGGTGGTATCCAGTGGGACATCTGTTACGCAAGTGATTTACCTCGTGCTATTATCACTGCCAAAGAAGTATATAGTGGCAATATTATTCTAGATAAATTACTTCAAGAAGTGGACAATGCTCCTTTTATACATACTGAACGTATTCGACTTCCTTTTGAAGTATGGCATATATGTGGTCGTCTTGCCTGGTTTTTCAAGTCAAAAAGTCAGCCTGAATCCATTCACGGAACTAAAAAAAGAATCAATGAATTTATGGATAAGATTGACTGGTCAAAAGAGAATATATTAATTGTATTCCACGGATTTATGTTATACAACTTTCAAAAAGAATTAAGACGTCGAGGTTTTCAAGGTGAACATATGAGACATGTAAAAAATGGTTTTTTATATGAATACATAAAAGAAGAGGACTAAAAAGGAGCTTTTGCTCCACAGATGATTTTACTGATCCATTTTGCAAAAGCCCCATGTAATATTCAGTACTTCGCATTAGATATTATCACTAATTATTTATGCTACAAAGAAGATTCTACCATCAGATGGAGTGATAGCAGGGACTAAGTTTGTAGTATTTTCGAACGTAAAGGTTATAGGGGTACCAGCTGCGATAGTACCTGAAGCAGTTTCGTCAACTGCAAAGGTTACTTCTCTTGTAAGTGCAGTACCTGAGGTTGAGTCAGTAAGGAATGCGTAATAATAAATAGTTGAGTTTGCTGCATAACTAAACGCATTTGTATTAGTAAACGTAATATCAAAAAACACATTTTCTTCACTAGTATCAAAATTTTCAGCATTAGCCACAGTTACATTAATTGCCATAGTTTCACCTCCCTATTAATAAAATTTTTGAAAGTCATTAAATACACTTTCAATATATAAGATATGCCGCAGTCGAAAAAACGTGAAAAATGTCAAATTGTACGATGCAATACATGCACCATTAAATCCGTAGACGCATATAACTATAAGGGGTGAAAAAATGAGTTTACTAGATTTAATGTGTCAAAATTCCGTCAGTTCTTCAAAAGATTGCTGTCATATTGATAGGAACAAAGAATGTTTATGCTTAGGTAATAATTATCAAACATACTTATCTTTTAATTTACCTGCTTCTTATTCCTGTTTAAGAAATTTACAGCAAGCAAGGCTTATTCTATTTAAAATACCTACTTTAAATTCAGAAAATCAAACGATAAAAGGATGTAACAGTTATAGCATATATCCATTATTAGACTTTTTTAGTATCTATAGCTGTTTATTTACTCCTCCGAAAATAGATTATAGCAAAAGAGAGAAGTTCCAAGTTGAGGAATGCTCCAGTTATACAGATGTAGATATAACTAGTATTGTGAAGGCCTGGATTAATCAAGAAATAGAAAACAAGGGGTTGGTGTTGATAGGGAACAATGATTCAGTGCCCATTACCTATGCTTCTGATCGAAATAAAATAAAAGGATTGCGTCCTATACTTAGACTGATTTACGAGGATATCAATATTTGTCTTCCATTGTCTATGACTCCGAGTGCAGTTGTAGTAGAAAATCTAACGTGAAGTGAATCCAAATAAAAAAGAAGATGGCTAAAAAAAGTCATCTTCTTTTTCATTTGGATTGGAGTGTACATTGGAAGCTTTCATCTTCTGCAAAACAAGTAAAATTGTAAGTACGATACATGCACCTGCCAAAATACAAATGACTATCATGTAGGAAGTTGCTGGGGAAACGGTATTCTCCAATTCAGCTGATGTGGTACTTACCTTTGTATCAATTGGCTCACTTACTTTTGTATATTTCGTTAATGTATTATTCGCTCTGTTATATTGATACAGCCCGGTTTCTCCATCCTGATTCATCCCGTAGACTAACAGGTTATCACTATTAAGATCATACTTCCAGTTATATACTGTAATTGGTAACCCATTTAATACTATCGTTGTCTTTTCGTAATTTTCCGGAAGCAAACTTTCATCCTCCAGAGAAATAATTTGCAATCTAAGTTCTTCTGATAGGAATCGATTGCCCGCTTCATCTTCTGTAGCCATCACACCAGCATTTTGTATGGTATCTGATTTTGGGTCATCGCCAGTCTTCTCATCGTCTATCACTTTGCTTCCTTTTTTCGTAATAATTATTTTCGTCACTGCTTTATTCCCAGAAGGAGCCGTAACTGTTATTTTCACTGTGTTATCTCCCGTTTGAAGCTTTGTATTTCCAGTAATACTTACAGTAGACTTTTCATCCGATGGGACTGCATTTACTGAAATCTGGTTAATCATTTGATCCACTTCCATCTTATATTTCTTTACATCCGATGAAAATTCTGGTGAAAGCTTACCACTTGAAACCAACAGTTTTGCCAAAGTAGTATCATCACTAACGCTCTCTGGGTCGGTAATTTGAAACAACAGCTGATTACAAGAAACTGACATTGTAGTATCATCGAGCAAACATGTAATGCTTGCATTTTCCTCAATCCATAGGGTGGACTCACCACTCTTTATCGCTTTGAACTTCATGGAATATTTCTTACTAGTCGATTCATCAGCAGAATCCTTATCTGAAATCATAACCACGCCATTGCCACCGGTTACATTTGCACCACCTGAAACAAACTTAAGTACCTTTGAATCAAAGGAAAGATAGCATTGTAAATTCCCGATTTCTTCACTTGCTTGCACTGTCAGTACAACAGAAAAGGTGCTGTCCACCTCTACATTTTCCGTACTTAAGCTAAGATTGACTGCCGCACTTGCTGCCAAAGCCGTTGTCTGTGGTACGCAAATGCTTCCGAGTATCAAAACAATGGAAAGAAAAATGTATTTTATTGTTGTTCGCACCTTTTTTGCTTGCCTCATATTCGTTTCCTCTTATTGAACTTTTGTAATAGTTACCATATAAGTATTAACATCCCCGTTTTCAGCCGTTACAATAATTGTAACCACATTTTCACCTAATATAAGTGGAATGGTTGCCGTGCCAGTTGAGGCAATTGTCGTAGTCGCACCATTTTGGTTTAGTTTGACTTTCATAGAAGCACTGCTAGTCACTGTCGTTGCAGACAAACTTAAGTCTGTAACGGTACTATCGTTAATCTCTAATTTATAATCCTGATATCCACCATATGCTACTTTAAATGCCGGTGTCAAGTTATAGCTTCCAAGATTACATGTCTTTAACCAGTTATTTGGATTTTTAACTACCGTAGGTGCTGGACTCTTCAACTCAGGCATATTTTCATAGACCGGAATGTTAAATACTAACACCGTATCTATTATTCCCATTCCACTATAAGCGGTATAAGTCTTTGCTGCTTCTGAGTTTGCAGCTTCTACATTTGCCATGTACTGGTGTGTATAAGTAGAGTTAGGACTAACATTAAACTTTTGTAGATAAATCGTATTCTGTCCACGATTAATATAATTTGTTCCTATGTATTTAGCGCCTCCCACAATCGCCTTATAACGATTATCCCAAGGAAGGCTGTATTTTAATCGATTGGTTTCATTGGATATCGTATTACCCATTGCAAAATTAAGTCCATTGGCAATGGCTCCGCCTGCTGCAGTACTATGGGTTGCTCCAATATTATAAAAATTATAATATCCTTCATATCCAACTACTGTTCCAGTAACTGAATCGCTAAAAGTCGTTGCATTCCTTACTACCTCTTGCTTTACTCGGGAAGCCAAATGATATGGACTTACTCCGGAAGATACGGCCGCATCAACAAAAGCCTGGCTGTAAAGCGTTGTCTTTTCTTCTCCTGTGACATCGTCTGCATACGTAAATGTCGTCTCCGCCATTGGAGTATTCTTTAATACGGATTCTACACCGCTCTTAACCTGATATTCCAATTGGTATTCCAATGCTTCGTACTGAAAGATGGAGTTTTGAAACAAAAAGTTTCTTGGATCCATATAATATTCAACCGCTTCCTTCGAAGCAGTAATCCAGGTGCTTCCGTCGAATACAACAAAGCTGTCATTACTCCAGTTGTAAGCACCCGTTACATATGATTTCCAACCACTTGTCTTGTTTTTACTGATTAAGTTATGACCAACTGCATTCTCCTTGGATATTACTGTATTCCAATCAAGTCCAGTCTGATAAGCTTTAAAAATCCAATTTGGATGTTCATTATGAAGCGCTGTTAATGATTCTTTATAACTATCCGGAAATCCCTGACTCACTAAATAGGACTGAAATTCGCTATTTGGTATTGGGGTTGGAGATGAATCGCTTGGAGTCTGCGTGGCTTCTGGTGTCTTGGTTGGCTCTGGTGTTTTACTTGGCTGCGGTGTCTTACTTGGCTGCGGTGTCTTGCTTGGCTCTGGTGTTTTTGTAGTATCAGGTTTTTGTGTTGTTTGTGTAGAAGGCGTTGGTGTCACAGTTGCTGAAATCCCCGTTTTATTTGAAATTGTAATAAACTGTCCCGATACATAGCCTGAAAACGTTGTCCCACTATAAGTAAAATCAATCTTATACCATGTTACATCATCTACAATCTTACTCGCTTTAATTGTAACCATTGCTCCATTTTTTAGGGAAACTGGCGTAGTATTGTACGTAAGTTTTTCTCCGTTCAGTCCGGCAGTTTTACGTACATTTAAGGAGGTCGCTGTAACTTCTCCCATTTTATACGAAATACCAGTTAGCTTGGTATCGCTTGCGAGAACATATCCCACCTGATTTTCATTCTTATAAATAAAGGAAATTTTGAACCATTTGTTTGCTTTTGCATCTGTTGTTTCCTTCATTATCGTAACTTCATATTTATTTTTCAAAGAAACTGTAGCCTTATTAATTTTCAAATATGACTTGTCCGTTCCAGCTCCCTTTCGAATCTTTACTTTTGATGATGTCGTAATTACGGCACTCACATTATTTTTAAAATTAATACATACATAATCACTTAACACATATCCCTTTTTAGCTGCTCCACTGTATTTGAAGGATACATAATACCATTTCTGTCCATTCACTACCTTTTGCTTTATTATCGTAAGTGCGGTACCCTTTTTTAAAGATACGTTGGTCCCATTCACGGTAAGCTGTGTACCTTTTATCAATGCTGTTTTTCTTACATTTAATGTAGTTGCTATAACTTTTGCAGGGATGTTTAGTGATGTTGTTGTTGCTTCTACTACAAGTCTATCGGAATAACAAAAAAATGAATTTAACCCGAAAATTAAACTTAAAGTTAATAATACTGTCAAAAGAGATTTTTTACTCATCTTTCGACCTCCTTTTTCCTTAGTGACTACCCTTGTAGAACTTAGATTATAGCCATTTTATGGCATATTTGTGTCATTAGAATTATCGGCTTCTTTTTATTATGTCTTTCAGCTCATTTAGCTCAAATATATAATTTGTGTTGCAGAAATGGCAATTCACTTCGATTGGCTTTTTATCATCAATCATTTCCTGAATATCCTTTTTCCCAATGCTCACAATTGCACGTTCTACGCGGTCTTTACTGCAATTGCAGCTAAACTTAGTTGGCAATTTTTCATTTATTTCAAGCCCAAACTCACCTAGTACATGTTCCAGTATCATTTCTGGTGTCATATCCTGATCCAGCAAATCTGTAATTCCTGAAATTTCTGCAATCTTTTCTTCTAGTCTAGCGATTACCGTTTCTTCTGCAAATGGCATTAGCTGAATGATAAACCCTCCTGCACGACGCACTGTATTATCTTTATTCATCAATACTCCAAGTGCAACAGCTGAAGGTACTTGCTCTGAAGTTGCAAAATAGTAAGTAAGGTCTTCTGCAATTTCTCCTGATACTAAATGGGTCTGTCCTACATATGGTTCTTTTAAACCCATATCCTTAATTACATTTAATACGCCAAGATCAACGGCTCCCCCAACGTCCAGTTTTCCTTTACTACTTGGTGGAAGCATAACGTCTTTATTGTTTACATATCCTTTTACATCTGCTTTCGAATCTGCCGTAACGGTAAGTCCGCCAATTGGTCCGTTACACTTTATTTGCAATGTTAATATATCTTTATCGCCCTTCATCATAGGCCCCATCATACTACCCGCAGTTAATAACCTTCCCAGTGCTGCTGTTGCTACTGGACTCGTATCGTGTACACTCCTTGCATGCTCTACTAATTCTCTTGTTGTTGCAGCGAATGCACGTATCTGATTGTCCGCCGCAGTTGCTCTAACTATATAATCTTCCATTTTTTCTCCATTCTTGCACATGATTTTTTTGCACATACCAAGTTTTTTATCCATCAAATTAACAATTATAATATTTCCCAGCCTGTCTTTGTTCCCTCGCAACAATATAGATGCGCTCGCTTTCTGGCTTAGGTGCATCTTTCGTAAATGCATCATATGCAGTTATAAACTCCATGCCCGCATCTTCTAGCAACCGTTTTACTGTTTCGAGATTATAAGCCTTTTGATAATGTTCCTCATCAAACCGATAAAATACATCCTCTTCAACATTTTCTTCATCTTTGACATAAATCGTTAAGTCATATTCATTCATCTGTTCTTTCGAATAATAATAATTATCCCAGATAAAGCTACAATTTTCTCGGTTTTCTGCAAAGGTATTTTGCGCTAGAATGTTCTCATACTTATACCTTGTATTCATATCAAAAATAAATACCCCGCCGGGGTCAAGATAGTTGTTAGCCAAACGAAAGACTTGAAGTAAATCTTTATCCTGCGTAATATAATTCACACTATCACAGATACTAACAAAAGCTGAAACGGTTCCAAAAAGCTCCATTTCCTGCATATTCTGCTCTAAATATAGAATGTCCAAATCTTTTTCATCTGCCTTTTCTCTGGCAATCTCAAGCATTTCTTCTGCATTATCAATACCGATCATGTCATATCCTGCCTGATTTAAGTATTCGGTAATTGTACCAGTACCGCACCCCAAATCTGCAACCAATCCTTTGGTTATTCCATATTCTTTTAATAAAGAAATCAAATACTGACTCCATTCTTCATATGGTATATTATCCATAAACAAGTCATAGACTTGCGCAAATCCTGTATATGCTTCCATTATAAACTCCTATATTCTATTTATTACCATTTAATTCACCCCTCATTTTAAACGATGAAGTAAAGAATATCAAGGAATTTTCTATTTTGTATTTCAATTCCTATTATTTTGTGATAAGATAGCAAAAAAGAATTTTTTAGCCAAACACATTTTAGGAGGAACACATGGAAGAAGTAATTATTATAGGTGTTGCAGGAGGTTCTGCTTCTGGAAAGACTACTGTTGTCAATCGATTAAAAGAAGAATTTCTAGGAAACGTCGTATTATTATGCCATGATATGTACTACAAAGCACACGATGATATGCCATTGGAAGAACGAGCGAAATTAAATTACGATCACCCAAACGCTTTTGATACAGAGCGTTTTATTCATGACATTGATTCCCTAAAAAATGGGAAATCCATTCAACGTCCCGTTTATGATTTCTCCAATCATAATCGTTCTACCGAAACCGTACCGGTTCATCCTGCTAAAGTCATTATCATTGACGGATTCTTAATTTTCGAAAACCCTACCCTAAGAAACATGATGGATATTAAAATATATGTTGATACAGATGCGGACGAGCGTATTATCCGTCGTATTCTTCGTGATGTTGAAGAACGTGGCAGAAGTCTTGAATCTGTTATTAATCAATATATAACTACCGTGAAACCTATGCATGAAGAATTTGTAGAACCATGCAAGAAGTACGCTGACATTATCGTACCTCGAGGTGGTAGAAATGAAGTTGCGATTGGAATGCTGATAGAACGGATTAAGGCATTTTTATAATTTTTGAGGATAACGTTTGACATTAGATTGTGAACGAATTTCATTCAGATGCCCCTTTGACAGAAGGTTGTGAACGAATTATATTCAGATAACCCTTTGCCTTGATGCTAAGAAGCGAACTGCCCCTGATGGACGATGAAAAAACAAAATTTACGGTCATTACGAGAAGCCCAAGCAAGGCAGCGAGATATTCATAGAATGCTATTCTATCTCGCTTTGGTCTTCTCTCCATGTAAATAATGATTTTTTCATAGTCCATCAGGGGCAGTTCGCTTTTTGTTATTTAATGATGGGTTATTTGAATAAAATCCGATATAACAGTTTTTCTTTTCTTCTATCTTTATATAGCTAGCAAGCCGCATTTTCTATATATAGTTTCTATGCAAGGACTTTTAGCCATGATATAACGATCAATATCTGTTGGATACAATTTGGCAGATTCTAATTTAATTTTACCATATAATTCCCTATCATCACTATGTGTTCTTAAGTAATCCCTGAAAACAATATGACGTTTAAGCTCGTTAGAATACTTAGGGCATACATACAAGTGGTGAGTCATAAGTTCTGGTTTATTATTGTAAGCAAAAGCCTCTCTATCTTTCATGCCTAAATCTCCCTCATGGTAATATCCTAATCCTTCTAATTTTGTTTTCACTTTATCAAAAATATCATAGTTTTCAATTACAATGTCAATATCTATAATTGGTTTGGCTGATAATCCTTCAACAGAAGTACTTCCAACATGCTCTATTGTTATAATACAATTTCCTAATTTATTTTGCAGGATATTTTTAATCTTAGTAAATTTACTTTTCCACTGATTATCATATGGAACCACTACAACTGTTTTTGTTCTCAAATCTCTTACCTCCATAGTGTGCATAAAACAGCGAGCAAATTTTAGAAATCAGTCAAGAATAGAGAATCGCTGTCGCCCTCTGGGTCTCGGTTTGTATGCCCGCCTGGTAGAAAAAGCATTAAAGCATATGTAACATAAACTCTATAGAATAATGAACTCCCAAACGAGTTCATTATTTTATGTCTAGAGGTTATGTGAAGTGCTTATGCGCTTGCTTTTTCTACCAGGCGGGCATACAAACCGGGATCCGGAGAGTGAAACAGCGATTCTCTATTCTTGACGTCACTCCCAAAAAACCTCGCGTCCGTTTTAGATTCAAACTACAATCTCTTTTTCCAAATAGAAAGAGTAAATGATTCTCTCCCGCACTTTTTTCCCAGTGATTTGCTCTAGTGCTTCCTGGTAGTAGTCAAGCTGTGCTCTGTATCTGTCACTCAGTTCTGTTTCACTGTTTACACGATCAGTTTTGTAATCAATTAGAATGAGTTCCCCATTCTCTTCAAAAAATGCATCTATGATTCCCTGAACGATAACCAACTCTTCACTTTTAATGTCTTTATAGATAGAATTGGAAGGTAAGCCTAGTACAAATGGTTGCTCACGAAAAAGACAATTTTGCTTCTGTGCTTCTATCATACGACTTCCAAGTGATGAAGTTAGGAAGTTCACAAATTTTGAAAGCTTTATTTTTTTGATGTCTTCCTCCTTTAGTCGTCCAAGCTTCACCAATTGTGAAAGTTCATCTTCGAGGGTTTTAAAATCAGCTGCCGCTTCAAATGATAGACATTCCATAATCTTATGATATAAGGTACCAAGTTGGGTTCCTGAAATTTCTTCTGCCTCGTTTCTAAAGTTTGGAACATAAGGCGTTTTTTCCGTTTCCTTATAAAGTTCTTCCTTGGCTTCTTCTATTTCTTCGAAGGCTTTACGTTTTAATTCGGATACTGAAATTTTGGACTTAATGATTTGCTCTGCTAAATACGGATATTCATAATTCATCCAAGAGTTCATTGATTCACTCATTTCATCTGATAGATACTTTTTACTATCCCACGATAAAAGAATTTCTTTTCTTTCTTCGCTTGAAAGTTGCTCCTTAATTTCTGTTCCTATCATTTCTAACAGGCTCATGTTTCGAATCAAAAACTCCTCTGAACAATTCAGTGCGCATGGCATAATCCAATCAAAATAGCTAGTAGCTGATGATATTTCAGAAAAAGACAAGTCTTTTTGCATTCCCCATTGCTCCAGCTTCTTTGTGGCATCTTTTACCTGCCCCGTTAGAATGAGCTTTTCTTTTGCACGCGTCATTGCAACGTATAAAATACGTAGTTCTTCCGCAAGATTTTCTAACACAATTTGCTTTTGAATGACCTTCTTTACAAGCGTTGGCGTTTTTGTTCTCATCTCATAGTCAACATAATCTGGTCCAATACCCATGTCCGGGTGCAAAATCAATCTGCTTCTTGCGTCCTGCTGATTAAATTGTTTTCCCATACCACCCACAAATACAATTGGAAATTCCAACCCTTTGCTCTTGTGAATACTCATAATGCGGATTGCATTTTTCGCATTGCCGCTACCAGCTTCACCAAAATCGATATCATATTGATGTAGCTTTTCGATGTAACGGTTAAAGTGAAAGAGTCCCTGGTAGCTTGTTTTTTCAAAATCTAAGGCTTTTTGAAGTAGCATATCCAAATTACCTTTTCTTACATTTCCTGCTGGAAGAAGTGTAACATAGTCATAATAACCGCTGGTTTGATAAATATCTTTTAGCAAGTCATATACAGTTGTATATGGGACCATATTTCGATGATGATTGAGCTGTGTTTGAAATCTTTCAATCTTATCTATGATATTTATATCATAATATATCTCTTCTGTATTTTCTTTTTCTTTATTTACAACTTCTTTATTTACTGCTTCTTTATTTACTGCTTCTTTACCTACCACTTTTATACCTACTACTTTTTTATGGTAAGATACAAGACTGTCATACATGGTACGTTGCGAATCGTTGATACGAATCAAACTTAGTTCTTCATCCGTAAATCCTCCGATTGTGGAACGAAGTACTGCTGTCAAAGGAATATCCTGTAATGGGTTATCAATAATAAGCAAAAAATTAAGTATTGTTTTAACTTCTATCGCAGAGAAGTATCCCGTCTGAGTATCCGCATATGCAGGGATTCCCCTTGCTGATAACACTTCCACAAATTCTTCTGCCCAGCCAGTCATACTTCGAAGAAGTATAACCATATCCTGATAATCAACTGGTCGGTAGCCTTCCTTGTCAAGGACCAAATACCCTTCCGATTTGAATTGCTTTATTCTTGTAGCTATTGCTTCCGCCTCTTTTTCCTTTGCGCTAAAGGAATCACTAGCTTCCTCTTTTCCATCAAGCAGCAGCACTTCTGTTTGTCCTCCAGTCATACCGTCTTGTGTTTCGGGAAAATCAGCACCATGATTTAGAGCTGCATCTTTATCGTATTCAATATTTCCAAGTGAGCGGTGCATAATCAGTTCAAATACACGATTAATAGATTCTAATACGCTACCTCGGCTACGGAAATTTTGGTGAAGATCAATTCGTTGTTCCTTACTATCTTCGGTGGTATACTTATTATACTTTTTGATAAATAATTCAGGTCTTGCAAGTCGAAACTTATAAATACTTTGCTTTACATCTCCAACCATAAAGCGGTTTGGCTGTCCACACTTTTCTTTAGAAATGCTACTTACTAATGTTTCTTGTACAAAGTTCGTATCCTGATATTCATCTACTAAAATCTCTTCATAATAATCACGAAGTTCTATAGCAACCGGTGTTGGCTCCTCGTTCTTAATCAAAATTTTCAGGGCAAAATGTTCCAAATCATTGAAATCCAGTATATTTTTTTCCGCTTTCTTGACCGCAAAAGCATCTGCAAAATCGAGGGCAAGAGTCACCAAAGCCTCTACTACAGGTTTCACTTTCTTCATGTCACTAAGACTTTCATCGAGTTCCTGGAAAAAAAACTGATTCTTTATATCCTGTATATTTCCTTTGACACGATTTCTTAACTCTTTTGCAAGTTCTCTTTTTCCCACATCGACTGTCGGGTCTTTCTTCGTGGACAAACGCATCCAGTCCATTGATTGTATAATGGATTCAAATTCTTGATAATCTTTACATGCTGCAAATTTTTCTAAAAAAGTTCGGTCTGATGCAAGTGCATCTATGTACATGTAGGGTCCATTTCCCTCTTCACAAAGAGCCATGGCCTTTTCATTATCCGTAAGAGCTCCCTCTGCCATTCGCCTCGTATAGGATAATAATTCTTTCATCCACAAAGAATCGGTTAGTTCTTCTATTGTTTCCACACAAAAGGCTTTTTTCATTTTCAATAGCCACTCATTTGGCAAAGGATGACTCATAGAAAAGTCATATAGCTTTAAAACCATATCTTCAAGACCTGAATCTGATTTTCCAGTTGCATAACTCTCCACAAAATGAAGAAAGTTAGGTTCTGCTTCTTCATATCTAGATTCCAAGACTTCAGAAAGTACATCCGACTTCATCAGTCGAAGCTCTGCCTCATCTCCAATTCGAAATCCCGGGTCTAAATCAATTTCATTAAAATAATTTCGTATAATAGACAGACAGAAACTATGCATGGTAGTAATCTGGGCACTATGGATTAATGTCATTTGTTTTTGTAAATGCATATCATCTTTGTCTTCTAAAAGTCTTTTTTCGATTGCATTACCAATACGTTCACGCATCTCTCCTGCAGCTGCACTCGTAAAGGTAACGATGAGCAAATGGTCAATGTCTACCGGATGCACCTTATCGGTAACCATTTTTATAATACGTTCTACCAATACAGCTGTCTTACCAGATCCAGCGGCGGCTGAAACGAGAATATTTCGATTTCTAAGGTCGATTACTTTCTGCTGTTCATTCGTCCATTTCATATCATTTATCCTCGCCTTCTATATCCGTCTTTATTTCACTTTCCATTAAAATCTTTTGAAGCACCTCTTCATTACTTAAACGTTCCAGCATACGATAATTATCCTTTGCACTCTTTTTGTCAAATGCACATACTGCCCCAAATTTACAATAATCACATGCTGTTTTATCTCCCAATTTATAAGGATTCTTGCCACAGTGACCTTCCATGATACCTTGTCCAAAATGAATCATCTTACCTCTAACATAAGAAATGATACGATCGAACTCTTCTTGTGAAGCAACACTTGAATATTTTGAAAATTCCCCTAATTTGACCGTTTCTACCGGTATCACCGTTGACTTTACCGATTGCTTTAATCCCTCGGTATTTACTTCTGCAAAGGAATGATCAAGCGCTTTTACTACTTCTGATTTTTCGTTCACCAGTCCATTTACCCGAAGTTCCTTTAATAGATCATTTTCATAAAATAGCGGATCTCCTTTGTCAATAATTGGATCGTCCATATTGTAGTAAAAAATGCCGGCTGGTACGACTGTCTTTTCTGGATATTCTTTCTTTGTCTTCTCAAGCATCGCTCCCATATATAGAACAAGTTGAAGTTCTAGTCCATAATATAAGTCTAGAATATTAAATGACTTCTTTCCCGATTTATAGTCTACTATTTTTACATAGATGTCTTCGTCCTTATTGCACATATCCACACGGTCAATTCTTCCGGTCAAACGCATTTCATTGGTCTCACCCAGTGGAATTCTAACACTTTGCAAATCATCCAAATAAGAAAATTTAAGTTCATATCCACTTGGCTCAAACTCACCATAGGATAGTTGTTTGGTAAGAGCCCAAAGAGTTCGCTTTAATATTCTGCTAATTCGTTCAATCATATATTCATTTCGTTTTGAGCTGTGGAGGATAAAATTTCCGTATTCACCTGTCACTTCACGAACACATTCTTCACCTAACTGTTCACGATTCTCTTGTGTGATGGTCTGCCAAGTAAGTTTTCGCTCCTTTAGTTTTTTTGAAAATAACTCTAGCGATGTATGAAATATATTTCCCATATCCGGAATATTCATCTTAAACTCCTGACGTTCCCGAATCCTTAATCCATAGGATAAAAAGTGTGCACAGGCACAGGCAGCAAACTGTTCTAAGCGGGTAACACTGCCCACTAGATTTTCTCCATACAATGCTTTTGCAACCGCCTCACCTAATTTATCCTTCTTATTATATTGATAGATATCCAATATTTTATTTGTTAAATTATGATTCAACTTGTCATTTTGAATATACCAACTATATATTAACTGCCAGCAATTTTCTGAATTTTCTGGGCTTTCAAAGTCACGGATACCATCCAGTAGACAATTTCTTCCTCCGTCTTCCTCCATGATATGCTCTAGCTTAACACATTCCGTTTCTTCTTCCTTTATTGTGATTGTTGGAAACAGTTGCAATATCTTTCCAATAAGATATGACGCTTTGACTGATTTTCCATTGGCATCCATCTTACAATAGGTTAGGTAAGTTTCGCAGCTTGGTTTTGTTAAGTTTAGATATAAGTAAAATCTTTCTGTATATATTTTTTCTCGCTTTGTTGGTGCAAGTTCTACTTTCTTTTGTTTTAGTAGCTCTCGTTCCATATCGGAAAGAATCCCACCACCTGATGCTGCTTTTGGAATTACTCCATCATTTACCCCAATAAAAAACAACACCTTAATATCTTTTAGTCGAGTCCTTTCAATATCTCCGACAACCACCTGATCAATTCCACTCGGAATAACGCCGACCTTTGCTTTTTGAAATCCCGCATTTAACATATCTTGGAACTCCAAAAGAGTTACTTCTTCGTCTCCTAACAGTTCTATCATACGTTCGAAAATTTCCATGACCTTGCTATATACCTGCCCATATTCCTTTGCAAGCAAAAGCTGTTCTTCTCCCAAAAAGCGTTCCTCCATTATCGCAAGTTTCTCAAAAGATCCAAGTTCTATGACTGTATCATACAGATTCTCTACATATTCACGTACCTTATGTTTCTTTCCTTGTAACAAAGGATTTAAATATGCTAAGCTCTTTACTACACGTTCGCGGATTTCATTTAGTACAGTCAGTTCCTCTTCATCCATACTATTCATGCATTTGATAAACGGATGATTCCAATTCTTCTTTCCCCTGATTCCAAAAGCAAGGCAATAGTTTTCTAATTGATCTACTTCTTCCTTTGCAAAGGGTACCATCCCACAACGAAGATAATGAAACATACTTTCATAATCCATTTGTCTTCTGGTTAATTCAAGCATACTGTTAATTAAAATGACGAATGGATTTTTCTTGATTTCACGCTTATCATCTAAGAAATATGGTATCTTTGTTGCACTAAATTCCTGTTCAATCAATCTTCCATAACTTTCCATATCCCCAGAAACAACTGCAAACTCACGATACCGATACCCCTCTTTACGTACCATTTCCTTGATTGTTCGCACAACAAAGCGTGCCTCATCCTTTGGAGTTTTCAACTCTCTTATGAAGATACTATCCTGCTTTTCTTCATACGCTTCCCATGGATAACGGAATAAGTTTTTTTCGAGCGCTGCGAGCGCTTTATTTTCATGGAATCTCCAAAGGGTTCCATCTATTCGTTTCGGAAAAATAGGATCTAAAACTTCTACTTTATTTTGGAAGGCAAGCTTTTCTAACTTCTTTATGGTCTTTTTACTCAGATGAAACAGCTGAAATTCTTCGCCCTCTCTAACTAAATCTTCCCTTTCATCAATGGTAACCGTAACATACACAGTATCGGTTAACGTTAAAAGTCGAGTTAAAACCTTATACTGAGATGGCGTAAATCCAGTAAATCCATCCAGGCAGATAACACTATTTTTAACAATATTAGAATGCTCTAAGGCATCGAATAATACATCCATTATTTCTTCCGCAGTAATATACTTGTCCCGCAAAAAATCTGCAAAGCCCTCATAGATAATGAGTAAATCCTTCAATTTTGCTTCTAATAAAGGCTTATTCGCTGCCAGTTCAATCATTTGGGCAAGTTCTTCTTCACCAATGCTATATTGATACAATTCTGAAAGCATTGATTTCACTTCATCCACAAAACCAGGCTTACGGATATTTGATTTGAAATAACATAAAGAATCTGCTTTTTCTTCTAATACTCTGCGAAGCACCATATTCTTTCCCGTATCTTCAAGTACGGTCGTATCTTTCATTCCCATCTCTTCCATAATACGATAAGCAAGACGCATAAAACTTAAGACATCGATGTTCATAATTCCATGATTTTCATGCATTTTGATAAAGTCCTTTTGAGTCTCCATCGTAAACTGCTCTGGAACGATAACCAGATAGTTTTTATTTGGATTGTCTATGGATTCTTTAATTATTCTATTGTATAAATAATGAGACTTCCCTGATCCGGAGCCTCCTAAAATCAGCTGTAATGACATTTAAAATCTCCTTTCATTAACGTCGCATAATGCAATACGCATGACACAATTTGCATGACGTAATTCGCATGACACAATTGTTGAAGACTGTGAGGAAGATTTCCTACTTAGCAAACTACACGAAAACCATCTGCAGGAATTCCGATAAGCCCCAGCAAGGCAGTGACATGTTCGGGTTCCCCTCCATATCGCATGGGTCTTATCTTCATTGCAGATGTAATTGTTTTCTTTGTAGTTTGCTAAGTAGGAAATCTTCTTTCATGTTTTTAGACAATTGCTGTTAGTATAATCTTCCTCTATGTTTTTGTGACTTTTCTGTTAGTAAAATCTTCCTCCATATTTTTGAGACTTTGCTGTTAGTATAATCTCCCGACATGTTTTTGAGACTTTGCTGTTAATTACCCTTAATAATATTTACTATATTGTAACTCCATTTTAAATCAATAAGTATAAAAAATTATGCTTGCAAAATTTTCATTCTTTTAATTTATTTTAACATAAAATATGTATAACTTTAATAAGATATATCAATAATAGCACACGTTAATTACATAAAGTAAAACTTGCTAAGGAAAGACAAAAGTGGGAGATGGCTGGGAGTGATTTATGGATTCAAAAGCCATTTTAGCATTATGGAGCTGAGATTCTATCGCCCAGAAGCTCAGTGGAATGCCCAATGCGGTTGGCTTTTTAATCCATAAATCACTCCCAGCCATCTCCCACTTTTGTCTTTCCCCCCAAGCTTTATGCAATCATCGTGTCCACAGCAATCACTTTGGAGGTTTTCATATGTCAAAAACCAAAATAGTTATCCTTTCGCTAAAAGAGATTATATACACCGCAATTTTTATTGGCCTCGGGCTACTACTTATCTTATTACTCATTCTAATGTTCCGTCCAGGTAAAAAAACACCGGATGAACAAAGTGAAGCCTTATATCATCCGGGTGTTTATACTTCCCAAATTACCTTGGGACAAAATTCATTAAATTTAGAGCTAACAGTCGATGCTGATCATATTAATTCCATCAGCTTCGTTAATCTCGAGGAATCCGTGACAACGATGTATCCGCTGATGCAACCTTGTCTTTCTGAAATATCAGAACAGATTTCTTCCGGTACTGCGCTTGAAAATGTAGTACTTCCTGCTGAAAATCAATACACACAGGAGTTACTGGTAAAAGCGATTGATGAACTCTTACAAAAAGCTTATATTTCATCTAACTGACGCATCCATGCTTTCGCACTGGCATCGCTTGGCATCCTCAAATCACCTCTTGGTGAAAGTGCCACGCTTCCTACCTTTGGTCCATCTGGAAGACAAGAGCGCTTAAACTGTTGAGAAAAGAAGCGGCGATAGAAGGTACATAACCACTTAGCAATCGTGGCATCATCATACTGGTTGGCAAATGCATGTTTTGCCAGCCGGTATATCTTTTTCGGTTCATATCCAAATCGCATAATATGATAAAGGAAGAAATCGTGAAGTTCATAAGGGCCGACGATATCTTCTGTTTTTTGTGCTATTTTACCATCTTTTGGTGGCAATAATTCGGGACTTACCGGTGTATCCAAAATATCAAAGAGAACATCCTTTAGTTCTCCTTCTTCCATCGTTTCTGCATAATAAAGAACAAGATAACGAACTAGTGTTTTCGGCACGGAAGCATTCACTCCGTACATTGACATATGGTCACCATTATAAGTTGCCCATCCAAGTGCTAGCTCTGACAAATCGCCGGTACCAATTACCATACCATTGTTTTTATTTGCAATATCCATAAGCACCTGTGTACGTTCTCTTGCTTGTCCATTTTCAAAGGTGATATCATGTGTTTCCATATCTTGCTCAATATCGCGGAAATGAATTTCTACTGCTTCTTTAATCACAACTTCCTTTAATGTGGTTCCAAGTTCTTTTGCCAAGGTTATTGCATTTTGATAGGTGCGATCGGTTGTACCAAAACAAGGCATTGTAATACTCATAATCTTTTTCCTTGGAATGTTTAGCATATCAAATGCACGAACCGTCACTAAGAGTGCCAATGTAGAATCAAGTCCTCCAGAGATTCCTAGCACTGCACATTGACAGTTTGTATGCTCCAATCGCTTTTTGAGCCCCATAGCCTGAATGTTCAAAATTTCTTCACATCTTCTATCTCGCTCATCTTTTTTGTTTGGTACAAATGGTGTACTCGTATAGAATCTGGTAAGCTGTGTGTCTGAAAGTTCGAAGGAAAATGAAATCTTTGTGTAAGTTTCCGATTCCAAATCCACTTCAAAGGTACTCATCCTTCTGCGTTCACTGACTATTTTTCCCAAATCAATTTCGCTAATAATGCTTTCATTTTGAAAACGCTTCGACTCTTTGACGATCATTCCATTTTCAGCAATCAAATTATGTGCTGCAAAGACTAAATCCGTGGAAGATTCTCCCTCACCTGCATCCGCATAAATATAGGAACAAGTAAGTCTTCCGGACTGTCCTTTGATAAGTTCCCTACGATAAACGTCTTTTCCAGTAATCTCATCACTTGCAGAAAGATTGGCAATCACTGTTGCTCCCGCTAATGCATGTTTACAAGAAGGTGGTATTGGCACCCAAAGATCTTCACATATTTCCACGCCAAGCACAAAGGAAGGCAAATTCTCACAACTAAATAACAGATTCTTTCCAAAAGGAATCCCCTTCACATAATTAATTCTATCATTTCCCTTCAGAAAATGCCTTGCTTCATAAAATTCAGAGTAATTTGGTATATTTGACTTTGGAACCATACCTAAGACATTGCCATGATGTAAAACCGCTGCTACATTATATAATTTATTTTCAAGCATAATAGGAAGTCCAACGATAGCAAGGATATCCTTGTCCATTGTTGACTCCTTTATGTCTTCTAAAGTTTCATACGCTTCCCGAAGCAGGGTATCTTGTAAAAACAAATCGCTACAGGTATATCCGGTAATACAAAGTTCAGGAAATACCACTAACTTTACGTTTTCGGCTTCAAACTCTTCTATCATTTTTTTTATTATAGTTCCATTATACTGACAATCAGCAACTTGTATCTTTGGTGTTGCTGCACAAACTTTTACAAATCCGTCTTTCATTTTTATCCCCATTCCTGCGCATGTTTCCAGCGCATGTTTTCTGCGCATACCAAGTTTGTGACTGTGCCCTCGCAGGCACAAATCTTTTGGTTGAAAGATTTTTTCAACTTATCCCCATGCCTTTTAAATATCTAGCATTTATGGAATTTACTTCAAAAAAAGGCAGCTTAGAAAGCTGCCCTTATCTTTTGTAATTGTCCCAAAATGCCGGTTCTTGAATTTTGACGCCTAGCCAAAGCTAGGTGGGTTACCGCACTTAGTTTTCTGCCTTCCCCTGCATAATGGAGGCCTGACATCCAACTAAAAATATAGGTGTCCCATAAACGTAAATGTAGGTTCAAAATATCAAGATGATCGTACACTCCAGGATGTTTTTGTTAAGATTAGTATATCACATTTTTTTCAAATTATCAATCCTAGTTTATTAATTACTTGATTGGTAGTGCACTTCCTTGGACTTGAGAATCTAATAATTTCTCGTATACTTGCACCATATTTGCTGCAAATTGGGCAGTTGAGTATTTCTCCACCTTCTTTACTGCATTGTTACAATAGTCTATTTCATTTGTCGAATAAAGTACTTTATCCAATCCATCCATACATTCTTTTTCATTTTGAAAGGTATATCCATTGTAGCCTTCTTCCAAGATCTCGTCAAGACAAGGATCCACTTTGGCAACAACTGGAAGAGCCGAAGCCATAGCTTCAATAAACGTAAGTCCTTGAGTCTCGCTATTGGATGCACTTACAAACACATTACCAATTTGATAAAACTTGCCAATCATATCCCAAGGTTTCGAACCAGTAAATATAATTCGATCACTGTATGGAAGACTTTCTGCCAATTTCATTAGTCTCTCACAATCTGGACCATCTCCGACAATCATAAATTTCACATTGTCATGCTGTTTCATATAAGTAGGCATAATACGTAATAATTCTTCAATATTCTTCTCTGCAGAAACTCGTCCAAGCGATAGAATTAGTTTCTCATCTTCCTTCACTCCATAGGATAGACGAAGTTGATTCATTTCGTTTGTGCTATATCGAATTCGATTAAATTTTTCCAAATCAATACCAGT
Source organism: Acetivibrio sp. (assembly GCA_041739345.1). Lineage (GTDB taxonomy): Bacteria > Bacillota > Clostridia > Lachnospirales > Lachnospiraceae > DIGJ01. The sequence continues at coordinate 117,485 of JBGSNZ010000009.1, forward strand.
TGGAATTACTTCAATCGTTTTTGTAACATGATAGGATTCTAAAAGTTCTTTCACCTTTATCGTTGGTACTACTACCGTCTCTGCGGTATTGCAATAAATCTTAGAAAACATTCGCATAAATGCCTTCGCTTTTTGCTCCACCGCTTCGATGTGCATTTTATTGATATAATGTGTGTAATCTTCATATATAGTATGATAGGTATGAACAATTGGCAATCGATGTTCTTTTGCCATAATCCTCCCAAAGATACCAAGTGAAAATTCAGTATGCGTGTGAATAATATCTAAATCCAATTTTTTAATAACATGTGCCAGCCTATTAGAATAAAACATTCCCACTCTACGTTCCGTGATAAATACACAGGGAAGACTTGGTACACGAAATACATTGTGTTCAAATTCTGGAGCTCCGGGTGTAGTAGTAGTAAAAACATATACTTGCTGTCCCATTCTTTCCAGCTCTGTCTTTAGCATAAACACTGACGTTGCAACTCCATTAATTTCTGGATAATAGGTTTCTGTAAACAAACCTATATTCATTCTTTCACCCCTCACATGTTAGAGCATTTTTATTAAGAGACACTCGCTACGACTGCTTCCGATTCTGTACCAAATACGGTTTTTCCAAATTCCGCATACAAATCAATCGTAAAGACTCCTGGCATAACTTTCTTTTTGCAATTGTTTCTAAGTAAGGCTTTGCAAGTTTCGCCATCTATTGATTTCGAGCAGTTTTTACAATCCGGTTCTACACGATAAACCAATGAACCTAATTGACATGGAAGCCGAAGCAAGCGACCATTTTTTTCCAGGACCTGATATTCTTCTCCTAATTCTACCAATTCTTCTAACTCTTGAAATGTATATTTCTTATTTTTCATACTCGTTATATCCTTCTCTTATTATTCCCTATTGGTTTCTTAAGAATACCCTTATAATCTGCCCTTTGTCTAAAGTTTATGCAGAAGCTTGAAAACTCAAAGATTTTTCAAGCTCGCTTCGCTCGTCAAGGCCGCAAGAACATAAGCAGGCATATTGATTTGAGCATCATAAGTCTGCTCACGTTCTTGCGGCTTTTCCTCTGCCCTTTGCATATATTATATCACAATTTGTACAAATTGTGAACAAAATGCGACTGCAATGTTCATAAAAAGTTTAGAGTAACAACAAACTTTCTTCATATCTTTTGTATATAATAAAGTCATGCTAATAGTTAGTGCTAAACAAAATTTTTTTCATAAACAGCCCGGTAAAGATGTTACCCTTTACCGGGCCTCTCCTCGTTTATAGGGGCTTTTTTTATTTTATACATTTTTTATATATGAAAGCATCCAATAAAATGGACAATCCTAGGATATTATAGTAAAATAATTTCAATCGAACTTTTTCTCACAAAGTTTGTGCCTACAAAACAATTTGCACAAACTTTAAATACGTAAAAACTGCGTAAGAATGGAGATTAGAATGAATAACCATAAGCAGCAGAATCGAAGCTGGCGGCGTCTCGACAATACAGCGAAACTTTTTCCCGTAGTATCTAGTGAAAATCTAACCAATGTGTTCCGTATTTGCGTTACGCTAAAAAATAACATAGATGAAGATATCCTGCAGCAGGCACTCACAGAAGTATTACCATGGTTTGAAGGCATCAATGTACGATTACGCCGTGGAATTTTTTGGTACTACTTTGAATCAAAGAAAAAGGTACCAAACATCGAAAAAGAAGTAACCTATCCATGCAAATACTTAGATCCTCATGCACCTGGACACTTTTTATTTCGGGTATCTTACTATGAAAACCGAATCAATCTTGAAGTCTTTCATGCAATTACCGACGGTATGGGGGCTATCAACTTCTTAAAAGAACTAACTTACATGTATCTTCGCCTCAAAAAAGGCGAGACAAATTTAATTCCTAGCAACGAATGTATCTTAGGAGTTGAAGACAGTTATATTAAAAATTATAAAAAGCGCCCGACCAATATGTACCCGGCGAAAAAAGCATTTCTACTAAAAGGAGAACCGCTATACCTTGATACAGTAAGTATTATTCACGGTTATGTTGATTTACCCGCTTTAAAAGCAAAATGCAAAGAAGCCTCCGTAAGTATATCCAAATACGTGACCGCTTTGCTTTTATATTGTATATACGAAGAATATATGAATCGTCAAGGTGATAAACATCCGGTTGTCATTAATCTTCCAGTTAATTTACGTTCCTTTTTTGATTCCACTACGACGTCAAATTTTTTTGCAGTTACTTCCGTAAAATTTCTGTTCAATGGAGAAAATCATACGTTTGAAGAAGTGCTCTCTTTTGTTTGCAAGCAGATGGACCAAAACATTACCAAGGAGCGCATGGAAGAGATTATTTCGTATAATGTTTCGAGTGAAAAAATGTGGTACATTAGAATGGCACCACTTCCAATGAAATGGTTGATTCTTAAATTTATGTTTCGACGTTCCAGCCGTTCTTGCACCACTACCCTTTCAAACCTGGGAGCAATCAAGGTTTCCAAAGAATTTGAATCTGAAATTGAAAATTTTCACTTTGTAATCGGAGTATCCAAACGCCAAAATATGAAGTGTGGTATGTGTTCTTATCAAGACAACTTAATTGTAACGTTTTCCTCCGTGCTAAAAGATACCTATTTACAGAAGGCGTTTTTTCGTGCACTCACAAAACAAGGAATCCCTGTTACAGTAGAAAGCAATGGTGTCCATAATGAAAAAATGTAATCGATGCAATCTTTCTGTAAAAGATACAGGGAATTTGTGTCCTCTTTGCGGTGAGCTTTTATTCAACGAAAACAAGAATAAAGATGAAGAATGTGAATATAAGTCAATGTATCCTACTATTGAATTTAATTTAGGTGCTTTTCACCTACTTCGAAAAATCTTTACCTTTATTGCTCTACTTACTGCACTCACTATGTTTATCATTAACTATGCAACCTATGATTTCGCTCCGCTACTTTGGTCTCTCATTTCCGTAGCTGCGATTGTCTATGCTATGATAACGGTTTACTATTCCATACTAAATAATTCCAATCTGGCATCCAAAATTCTCGTCCAAACGATTGGTGCCAGCATTCTGTGCGTTATCATAGACAATGTCATCGGTTATAAAGGATGGTCCGTCAATTTTATTATTCCGGCGCTCATCCTTATATCCAATTTTGTAGTTATTATTCTTATGATTGTGAATCCAATGAAACGTCAGACCTATTTTATGTACCAGCTGACTATAACAATTTTTTCTGTTCTTTCTTTCGCTCTATGTTTTACAAAGATTATTACGAGAGATGAAGTTGCTATTGCAGCAGGTATCATATGTGTCTTGAGCCTTATAGGTTCCATTCTTTTTGGAGACAAAGGATTCAAAAATGAGTTAATTCGAAGATTTCATATCTAGATTTAGATACTATTTAGATTTAGACACTAAATGTTTTTAGTGCAGTAATTGTTCTTTGAATTAACTCATCCATAGTCCAACCCAACATATCAGCTCCACGCTCAATGACTTCTCGTGAACAGCCTGCGGCAAATCCTTTGCTCTTATATTTTTTCTTCACTGACTTTAGTTCCAAATCCTTCACGCTTTTTGATGGACGCATTATAACGACTGCTCCTATCAAACCAGTAAGCTCATCAATTGCATAAAGCACCTTTTCCATTTCATGTTCTGGTTTAATATCAACTGTAATTGCATATCCATGAGCAGCTGTTGCACGGATGATTCTTTCATCTACTCCACGTTCTCTCATAATTTCCTGGCTTTTAATACAATGTTCTTCTGGATATTTTTCAAAATCAAGGTCATGCAAAAGGCCGACGATTCCCCAAAATTCTTCTTCCTCTCCATAACCTAATTCTTTTGCAAAATAGCGCAGTGTCTTTTCAGCAATCTGTGCATGCTCCAAATGAAATTCGTCTTTGTTAAATTCCGTCAACAAAATCCACGCTTCATCTCTTGTCATTTTTTTCACTCCAATTAAATACTTTTTACTTTTTCTCTTAGATTTGAAAGTCTTTCAAGTGCAACGTTCAACGTTTCATCTTTCTTTGCAAAATGAAGGCGTACCAAGTTGTTTACATCTTCTTTAAAAAAGATAGAACCAGGAACTGCCCCAACACCTACTTCCGCTGCCATCCACTCACAAAACTTTACATCATCCTTTACTCCAAATTCAGATACATCTATCAGTACATAATAAGCACCCTGTGGTTCCATATAATTCAAATTAATATCCTTTAAACCACCTAGGAACAAATCCTTCATATGCGAATAATGTGCCTGCAATTCATTATAATATTCATCATTAAAACCGAGTCCAACCACTGCTGCCTCCATAAGTGGAGCTGCTGCCCCTACTGTCAGAAAATCATGCACTTTTTTTACTCGGTCTATGACCTTGGAATTTGCAATTACATATCCTAATCTCCATCCAGTAATAGAATATGTCTTGGATAATGAGCTGCAAATAATCGTCCGTTCCCGCATCCCCTTTAATGTAGAAATATAAGTATGCTTATTTGGTTCATAAACAATATGTTCATAGACTTCGTCTGTAATGACATATGCATCGTATTTGATAGCTAGCTCTGCAATTACCTTCAATTCTTCATACGTAAATACTTTACCACATGGATTCGATGGATTGCAAAGAATTAAGGCTTTCACGCCCTCCTTAAATGCATCCTCAAGTTCATTTGCATCAAATTCAAAAGTAGGTGGTTTCAAAGGTACATAAATTGGTTGTGCTCCCGATAGAATTGCATCTGCTCCATAATTTTCATAAAAAGGAGAAAATATAATTACTTTGTCACCTGGATTTGTAACAGACATCATAGCCGCCATCATAGCTTCCGTACTGCCACACGTCACAACGATCTCCCTGTCTGGATCTACCTTCATACCAGAAAAATGTTCCTGCTTTCTTGCCAATGCTTCCCTGAAATTCTGAGCACCCCAGGTCAGAGCATATTGATGTGGTCCCTTCATTGCAATTGCTGCCAATCTTTCTGTTATTTCTATTGGTGGATCAAAATCCGGAAACCCTTGAGATAGATTAACTGCACCATATTTATTTGATATTCTTGTCATTCTTCGAATGACCGAATCCGTAAAATTTTCTGTTCTTCTACTTAGTGACTTCATATTTATTTGCTCCCGTCCGCTGCTTTAGCAGCACTTTAATTCAGGGAGTGTGAAAATACCTTTCTTTCACATTTGCTCCCATCCGCTGCTTTCTTGTTATAAATATCCAAAGTATCTTCTTTGTACAACCGCATGCTGTACCCAGTCAATCATAGTAATAAAATCGAACACTGGCAATTTTGTTACTCTTTGAATCTCATAAGCATAAGGTGGAAGATCACTGCATTCCAATAAAATGGCTCCAATTTCTGGGTGACTCGCAACAAGTTCACTTACCTCATTTGCTAAATCTTTCGTCAATTGGCCGTTATCAAGCTCTGTTTTTCCAAAGCGTATTGGTGCAAAACTCTCAAGGCTTCCCACGTCTTTTACTATACAATCTTCCAGATTCGCTCCTACCTTTAGTAGCAGCTCCCTTGTTATATTTTCTGCACTAGCTGCTAGTATTGCAATTTTTTGTGTTGGCTTCAATGAAAGCTTGATCGTAGGAATTTGACATAAGCTAGATAAAAATACCGGCACATCCACAGCTTGTGCAACCTCTTTCTGAAAATGTGCAAAATAACCACAGGCTCCAATGATTGCGCTTACACCTTCTTTTTCAAGTTCTTTTGCTGCTTCTATAATTTGATTCTTTATCTGTGACTCCCCTTTAAACAATTGTTCGATATCAAAACTAACTTTCTTATAGAGTACCGGGTATGCATATGTTGTAGCATTTGCCACATTACCCGGAAGTTTTGGATAAATTAAATCCACTGCAATAATCCCTATGGAGTGTCCAGCAGTAAAAGTTTCCGGAGCAGATATCTTTTGATATAAATCCTGCGTTGTTTGTAATATTTTCAGACCGTTCATTCATTGCTCTCCTTTTTTATTGCTTTCTCTTTATCGCTTTCTTTTTATTTCACTCCACGTAATTTCCTTCATTCAAGTAGTCAAGAAGTTGCTCTTTTGACAAATGACCAATTCCTATATCCTCCAGCGTCATTCCATTCTTCATAAAATCATTTCCAGTCATAGTAGATGCCAATACGATCATCGTATCGATCACCTTCGTTTCCACATCGAATTTTTTTCCAAGTTCATGGTAAATATGGCATCCTACCGGTACATCTTCCGTAACATAACGATTCTGAATTGTAAATGGACCCGTTCCATATGCGGTAGTATATTGATCTTCGAATGGAACAATACAATCATCACCCATATATTCTGGTCCAAGAATACTCGTACGTGACATAAAATTCTTCTTTTCGAACTCCTGTATTCCAACTCCGATTGCCTTTGCTAATTCCACCTCTTCTAGATAGAATGCATATTGTACCTCAGCAATTGACTTACAATAAGCATGTGAATAAATAGAATACGTGTATTTATCATTTCCACCAAAAATAGTGCCCCAGTTTTCCATAACTCCTACACCTAAAATTGTTCCTGGGCAATGTAATACTGGATTTACATTACTAAAACCAATATCCAATACTGTATTGCCACCAGTTGGTCCATCTCCTTGATTTATGGAATCAAAGCAGCCAAGATATTTTGAACTTTCCAAGAATATGTATTGATCCTTTGATGGTAAGGAAGCTCCTCTTAAGGTAATCGCACGGTAAACCAAGGATATATCAGGTGTCATAACACTACCTTCTGTTACAACTCTTGCACCATATGGTGCGCTAGACCATCCACCAACTATAATATCTTTTTGAATGTTAGCTTCTCGCATTTTTTTTCTAAGTTTTAGTGAACCATAGTTATCTGGAATAATGTGTATGATCATACCATCTTCCAATACAGGAACGAGCTTTTCAAAAAATGTATCATGGGCGATTGATGGAATTGCCACAATTATCAAACGGCAGCCTTTCACACACTTTGCAATATCGGTAGTTATCATATCAAAATGTGCTGTTCCTAAACGAGAGAACCCATACTTATTCTTTGGTGTTCCGGTCAGCGTAATGCCTGTTTTTTCTATATTTGCTAGCGTTGTCTTAGCAAATGGCTCTAAATCAAAAATTCTAACATGATTGCCACCAAGAACACAGTCTGCAGCCACTGCTTTACCAACCGCTCCACCACCAAGTACTGCCACTGGCAGATCTTTTAAATTCTTCAAATCTTCTAAATTATACATTGTTTTTCGCTCCCATTTATTTTAATATATACTACTGCTTACTCTTCTTACTGTCTTATTAAAATACTGGTACAACTGCACCATTATATGTGCTATTGATATATTCACGTACTTCATCACTCAAAAGTGCTTTAACAAGTGCCTTTGATTTTTCACTTTCTTCATTTCCTTCTTTTACTGCTACTATGTTTGCATAGGTCTGTGCTGCTACTGAATCAGCTGTTTCAACAGCAAGTGCATCTTTTACAGTAAGCCCACCTTCAATTGCATAGTTACCATTAATGCAGGCGATATCAACATCACTTAATGCTCTTGCAATTTGAGCTGCTTCCAGTTCTACGATCTCTAAATTCAATGGATTTTTAGCGATATCAATCACGGTTGCTTGAAGTCCTACACCTTCTTTTAATGTTATCAGTCCTTGTGCTTCTAATAAAAGTAATGCTCTTGCTTCATTGGTTGTATCATTTGGTACTGCTACTTTCGCACCATCTTTTAAATCAGCAAAACTTGCAGTATTTCCAGCATAAATTCCAAATGGCTCAAAATGAACCGATGCTACAGGGACAATATGGGTATCATGTTCTTTATTAAAGTCATCTAAGTATGGCTGATGTTGGAAATAATTCGCATCAAGCTCACCGCTTTCCAATGCTGTATTTGGAAGTACATAATCATTATATTCTACAACTTTTAACGTATAGCCATCTTTGGCAAGAGTATCCTTTGCAATTGCAAGGATTTCAGCATGTGGAGTTACACATGCACCAACTGTGATAGTCTTATCCTCTGCTTTCGCTTTATCCTCCTGTGCCGTTTTGCTTGCACATCCTGTAAGTGTTCCAATTGTTAATGCTAATAATGATAAAATAATAATCGATCCTTTTCTCTTCATAATAATCTCCTCCTAAATTAAGCTTTTTTTCGCTTATCTGTTTTATTTGCTATTTTTGTACCTACTTCTTGAAAAATCTGAACTATAATAACCAGTAACACCACTGTTATCAGCATAATATCCGTTTTATAACGGTAATATCCGTAGTTGATTGCAATTGCTCCTAATCCTCCTCCCCCAACAAAGCCAGCCATTGTTGAATAGCCTAATATCGTTGTTATTGCTATTGTACTGCCTACAATCAGGGATGGTTTTGCCTCTGGAAGAAGTACTTTTATAATAATCTGCAACGGATTTGATCCAATGGACACCGCAGCTTCGATTACTCCACTGTCAACCTCATTTAGTGCAGATTCCACCATTCTCGCAACAAATGGTGCTGCTGCCACTATCAAAGGCACGATTGTTGCTGTCGATCCAATTGTGGTTCCTACTACCATCCTTGTAAATGGAAGAATCGCGACCAAAAGGATTATAAATGGTATTGAACGAACCAGATTTACTATAATTCCGAGTGTCTTGCTTACTAATTTATTATGACCGGTTCCTTTTTCACCCGTTGTATAAAGCAAAACTCCTACTGGGATCCCTATTAAATAAGCAATTGCAGTTGATACAACCGTCATGTAAAGTGTTTCAAAAATTCCATTCCTTAAAAGAGTCACCACTTCGTTTGTCAAATCAAGCACCTCCTTCTTCGTAGTGAATACCGACTGTATCCAGATAATTCTTAATTCTTCCAATTACCATTTCATCCTCCGGTAGTTGCAATATCATTTGCCCAAATGCTTTTCCTCCGATGTTTTCCGTATTCGCTCCCAAAATATTTACGGTAGCACGACATTCTAATATCATATTGGAAATAACCGGTTCAAAGGATGACTGACCATCAAATACAATTCTTAAAATCTTGTGATTCTCAAATGAGCTTGCAGTTTCACCTTGTGGCATAATCAGTTTTTTCGCTACCTGTGACTTTGGTGCCATAAAAACCTCTTGAACACTACCGGTCTCAACTAAAGTTCCATTCTCTAAAACAGCTACTTTATCACATATGTGTTCCACAACTTTCATCTCATGTGTGATAATAACAATGGTCAACCCCATTTCTTTATTTATACGTTTCAACAAATCGAGGATTGATATGGTTGTGTTTGGATCAAGTGCGCTCGTTGCTTCATCACATAACAATACTTCTGGATTCGTTGCTAGTGCTCGGGCAATGGCAACTCTTTGTTTCTGCCCACCTGACAATTGAGAAGGATATGAATTTTTACATTCTTCCAATCCAACCAACTGAAGCAACTTTTCAGCTCTTTGGATTGCTTCCTTTTTAGAAAATCCTGCAATTTCAAGTGGATAACATACATTACGTAACGCTGTTCTTTGAGAAAACAAGTTGAAATGCTGAAATATCATACTGATTTTGCTGCGCTCTTTCCGTAACTGCGCATCGGTTAGTGTTGTCAATTCTATTTCTCCTAAGAAGACCTTACCTTCCGATGGCCTTTCTAATAAATTAATACATCTTACCAATGTAGATTTTCCCGCACCGGAAAAACCAATGATTCCATATATTTCACCTTTTTCAACTTGCAGACTTACATTTTTTACAGCTTCAACCACTCTATCTTTGGTTGTAAATGTTTTACCTACATTTTCTAATGTAATCATTCTTATTTTTCCTTTCTTTTTTTATTAAAGGCTATAACTTACTCAAATAAAAAAACAGGTACTCACTTTTCTTGTGTGCACCTGTTTATATTCACTATCGTTAAAATAATGTTCAGGATTTCATGCGCACTTTTATAAATGTGTTCATACACATATATGTACAACCACAGCACATCATCATATTTGTAATTTTCATTGATAATCGTGTACGCATAATATATCCCCTTTCTTGCTTCCGTTTCATTTCTTTCTACAATCAATATTATAGCAGTATAAAAAAGAAAGTGATAATATCCAAATTTAATCGTCAGTTATAAGTTTTTCCTATAACAAATATTGATTCGCCTATCTTAATTTTATTATTTAACCTTTGGAGTTTTCCTACTTATTTATTCATACAGATTTTTACTAAAATAACGGTCTCCTCTGTCTGGAAACAGTGTAACAATATTACCTTTTCCAATTTTGTTTGCGAGCTTTAATGCTGCTGCAAGCGCAGCTCCAGAGGATGAGCCAGCAATAATGCCTTCCTTTACCAAGAGAAGCCTTGCACCTTCAAATGCCTCGACATCTGTTATCTTCACGACATCATCTACAAGATTCATGTCCATAGTATCCGCAATAAAATCATTTCCAATACCTTCAATATCATAATCTGAATGCTCGCCTCCGCCCATTGTCGAACCGACCGGATCAGCAAGTACTCCTTTTATCGCTTGATTCTTTTCCTTTAAATATCTTGCAATACCAGAATAGGTTCCACCACTACCTGCTCCTGCAACAAAATAGTCAATTTTTCCTTCCAAGTCTTCATAAATTTCTTTTCCAGTTGTTTCATAATGTGCCATTGGATTTGCTGAATTTTCAAACTGTTTTAAGGAAATAGCATCTGGTATCTCTTTCAATAATTCTGCTGCCTTCTCAGCGGCACCAAGCATGCCTCCTTCTCTTGAAGTATTAATTACTTGTGCTCCGAGCGCCCTCATCAACGTCTGTTTTTCTGCTGAAAACTTCGTAGGTACAACAAAGATAACTTTATATCCTCTGTTTAATGCTGCCATAGCAATACCAAGCCCCATGTTTCCAGCCGTGGCTTCCACAATGGTACTTCCTAGATGAAGCAGACCTTTTTGCTCCGCATCTTTTATCATATACAATCCTGTCCTGTCTTTTACACTACCGGACGGATTCCAGTATTCAAGCTTTGCAAAAAGATTCACCCCTTTCGGTGCACCTACATAATTCAATTTAACAATTGGTGTATTTCCAATTAATCCTAGCATGTTTTCATAATACATATTTTTATACCAAGTCTCCAGCGAACATGCTAGCATGCTCATTTGAGACGCAAACACATAGGGTGAAAGTTATGTGTTTGCATTTATCCTTTCATTAAGATTCTTTCACTCTAGCTCCATCAATTGCTCGTTGCAAATCTTCAATAATTTCATCTTTATCTTCAATACCAGCAGAAAGTCGGATAAGATTATCTGTAATACCAACTTGCTTTCTGATTTCTTCCGGTATCGAAGCATGCGTCATACTGGAAGGATGGCATACAAGTGATTCGACACCACCAAGGCTTTCGGCCAATGCTATCAATGTTAGTCCATCAAAAAACTTTTCAACATCATAATCTTTCGTTAATTCAAAAGAAATCATGGCACCTGGACCGTCCGCTTGTTTCTTTTGAATTTCAAACCCTTGATCCGTTTCAAGTCCTGGATAATATATATTTTTTACTGCCGTATTCTTATTTAGCCATTGAGCAATTGAAATTGCATTTTCCTGATGTCTGTCAAGACGGACTCCTAAGGTCTTAATTCCACGGATTAAAAGAAATGAATCAAATGGCTGAAGGATCCCTCCCGTTGCATTTTGAATAAAATACAGTCTTTGTGCTAATTTTTCATCGTTCACGATTACCAGCCCTGCTATCAGATCACTGTGCCCTCCAAGATATTTGGTTGCACTATGCACGACAATATCCGTTCCAAGAGTCAGTGGGCGCTGCAAATATGGTGTCATAAATGTATTATCAACCACCAAGAGTTTCTGATGCTGATGTGTTACATCTGCGATTGCTCTAATATCGGTGACTGTCATCAGTGGATTTGCTGGACTTTCAATAAAGACTGCTTTCACCTCATCTGTAATCGCTTTTTCAAATAGTTCCAAATTTGTGGTATCCACAATTTCATAGGTGATGCCAAAATTATTGAATATCTTGTCAAGTACTCGGAACGTACCACCATATACATTTTGGGAAATCAATATCTTATCCCCTGATTTAAAAAGTGTCAGCACTGCAGAAGTTGCAGCCATTCCAGATGCAAAAGCTAACCCATAGTTACCTTTTTCCAAATCTGCCACCAGTTTTTCCAATGCTTCCCTAGTGGGATTTCCGGTTCTGGAATACTCATACCCTTTATGCTTTCCCAAATGATCTTGCTTATAGGTGGATGTCTGATAGATTGGTACATTCACCGCCCCTGTTCTTTCATCTCCATCAATACCCCCGTGAATTAGTGTTGTCGAAATCTTCTTATATTCGCTCATTCTTTTCCTCCATTCCTGCGTGTTTTTCTGCGCATACCCTGTTTATGATTGCTTTACTTGTTTGATTGCTGTTATAAAATTTACATTTTCATAGGCTTTCAATCTATTCCCACTGATAAATGCTTTTTGAATTGCTCCCGCGTCATAACGCTCTGAAATTTGAAACTCATTTCTTTCCAATTCACTTTTTAGTTCTTCGAAGCCCATTCCACCTTTCATCTGCTCTCCAAATCCATTTGTTATATCTTTTAATACTTGCATTCTCGCTTTATCCTTATTGATAATTTCCTTATCCGGATAGTCTAAAAGTATCAAGCTTTCATTCTCTGTCAGTTCAGACATATTTCGGAAGGTTATTCCCAGCGCTTCTAATTCAAGATAGTAAGTGACACCGAGTATTGCAAACAATGTCTTTATCTTAGGATCAAATCCTACTTCCAGCAACGCATCCTTCATATTTTGTTTTTCAAAATCAATTTCAATATAATGTACATTTTTTGGAATCGTCCAACCAAGCTCCTTGATTCTTTCTAATTTGTACCTATGTGTATTCGGGTGATCCAGTTCATAAATTTCAATATTTGGATTTTCATTTCGGAAAGCAAAGGAATCCATACCGGCACCACAAATTACATATTGCATCGTTTTTTCTGTAGCTGCATATTGCATGAGCGTTTCTTCTGCATACTTAATTCTGGAAAGTATAATCGGTGATACCAATTCATCCAGAAAATCTTCCCAGGAATCCAACTCCGGTATCTGCCAGTTTTGATCGCTTAATATCTGAACAATCTTTTCCTTTATTCGATCATATTCACTTTTTCCAAGCAAATCATATGCCAAATAGTCATCGTATATTTTATCGCTTGCGTAATTAGAATGATGCGCTCTCGCAAATGCGCACACCTTAGCTGTTATACTTGGTTCATTTTTCAACATAATTGCTCCTATCTGCCGATTTAGCGGACTGAAAATTAGGGGGAATCAAATAGTTACTCGTATAAAAAAAACAGATACATTTTCATGCACCTGTTTTCTATCCTATAATTACGTATTCAAAACTTAATCCGGAATACATTTTTCATAGTTTATGATTAGAGCAGCATAAAGCAACAGGCCCAAGCGCTATTAAATTGTACTTGTGACTGCAACAACACTCTATTCTGTTAATCTTTATGATAAATGTTTTCATCGTATTATGTCCTTTCTTATTTCCTACTATTCTTATAGGTTTTGTATAGATTAACATTTTATAGCATCTTTGTCAATACTTTTTATAAAATTTATTCTGACAATTGTTCCTTCATCCATGTACCAATTTTTTCTGCAAGAATCGTTCTTTGTCCACACAGTCCATGATTTGTAGGCAGTATGATGTTGCTACAAGTTCCTTGTCCACTCCAGTTCCTTAGTTTTTCATATACTGAACGAATCATATATTCTGGCGGTGCTACATCGTCATTCTTGGCACCAATGAACAATACATTTCTCTCTTTTAAGTGTTCGAATGTTTTTTGTATCGAAAGCTTCTCATAGTATGCTTCTGCATTTTCAAATACATCACTGACTGAAGTCATTTTGAGACACTGTCCCTCTCCTTCTATCATTTCGAACAAGCTATTTTGACAGTCATTCATAAAGCAATATGCCAGATCAAATGGTGTAATTGCCGTAATACCACGTACAAATGGAAGATCTTTTGCTGCATTTAATACCGTCATGCCACCCATACTATGCCCTATCATAAATATAGAATCTCTATCAATCCCATATTTATTTGCAATGGTCTCATTATGCGCCCATTTTGTGATAGCCACAGCATCATCTACCAAATTGGAAAACAGATAAAATCCTTCACTTCCCCATGCTCCTTGGTGATTTACATGAATTACCACACAGCCCATACGCATTAAAGCATACTCAAGGTCATTATTTGTCGTATATCCCGGGAATCCATGAAACATAATGACACAAGGATGTGGTGCGTCATAAAACTTTCCTGGTTTCAATAGATATCCGTAAAGGTGACATCCACCGCTTATGATGTTAAGCGGTACCGAATCTGGCATATCTTCTTTTCTTTCATATGCAATATCCTGATAACAATTCTCCACTGATAGTTTCATTTTTATGCACCTTCCTTTTCTTATTTCATATCATATGTTTCCAGAAAATGATGTTCCGTTCCTTCCTGCTTATAGGCAATGATCGTACTTAGGTTTACATTCTCTACACTTTTGAATATATTACTTTCTACATAGGGATTAACCTCTTTTAACTTCTTGATCAAATTTTTCGTTTCCTGTCTTTTTGAACTAGTATGTTCTAAGCTTCCAGAATTGCAGCTTGTACAGGTATCGGTAAAACGGCATGCACATTGAATAAAATGCAGATCATTATAATCTCTCCAATGCTTTATATCATCCTCTCGAATCAAATACATTGGACGGATCAATTCCATCCCTTCAAAATTCGTACTGTGTAGCTTTGGCATCATCGTCTGAACTTGCGCGCCATAGAGCATACCCATCAAAATTGTCTCAATTACGTCGTCATAATGATGTCCTAACGCAATTTTGTTGCACCCTAAATCTTTCGCTTTCTTATATAAATGTCCTCGACGCATTCTGGCACATAGGTAGCAAGGCGATTTTTCAACATCAAATACGGCATCAAATATATCCGTTTCAAATACAGTAATTGGAATGTCTAATAGTTTGGCATTGTTTTCAATTACTTTACGATTTACTTCGCTGTAGCCAGGATCCATGACCAGAAAGACTATTTCAAAGGAGAATTTATTATGTCTTTTTAGTTCCTGAAACAACTTTGCCATGATCATAGAATCTTTTCCGCCTGAAATGCAGATTGCTATTTTATCGCCTTCCTTAACCATTTCATATTCATTGATTGCCTTTGTAAATTTGCACCAGATGTTCTTACGGAATTTTTTTTGTAAGCTCTTTTCAATCTCTTTTGAACGGTTTTCCTTAAAACTATTTAAAAGCCACTCTTGATACCCGCCTGCAAGATTATATGCTGTAAATCCATTCTCCGCGAATGAAACTGCTATATCTTTACTGATTTTGCCACTCTTACAGCATAATACGAGTATCTTATCTTTTGGCAATTTCGTTTCGTTTTCATTCAAGTCTTCCGCACTTATATTGACCGCTCCTGGAATATTCCCATGATTAAAAGAGACCTCGTCTCTTATATCTATGATTATATACTCTTCTTTTGAATACTGTTGTAGCTGAATCCATGTAATATCTGATCCATTCGTTATGTTCATATTATTCTCCCTTTTCTAATCATCTGACCCCTGTCAGATCTTTTATAACCTCTCCTGCCATCATCAATCCTGTAACCGGTGGAACAAAAGCTACGCTCCCCGGTATATCCCGTCTATCCGTACATTTATGTTGTGTACCTGGTGGACATATACAATTCGCTCGACAGCTAATGGAGATATCCTCCAATGGTCTTTTGGGTTTTTCAGTCGAATACACAACCTTCAAATGTTTCACCCTGCGCCTTTTTAATTCTCTGCGCATTACCTTTGCAAGCGGACACATAGAAGTCTTATAAATATCAGCTACCCTAAATAAAGAAGCGTCCAGCTTGTTTCCAGCACCCATACAACTTATAACCGGTACATTGTTTTCCTGTGCCCGCATTACAATATCAATCTTAGCTGTAACCGTATCTACTGCATCTACGACATAAGAATATTTTAAAAAATCAAATGATTGCGCGTTTTCTGGTAGATAAAAACACTTATGAACGGTCACCTTGGCCTCCGGGTTAATTTCTAAAATTCGTTCCTTCATTACGTCTACTTTATATTTAGCAACCGTCTTTCTAGTTGCAATTATCTGTCTATTCAGATTTGTCAGGCATATTTTATCGTCATCTATCAGGTCAAATGCTCCAACACCACTTCTAGCTAAGGCCTCAACAGCGTATCCACCGACACCTCCAATACCAAAAACAGCAACTCTTGATTGCCTCAAAAAATCCATTGCATCCTGTCCCAATAGCAACTGTGTTCTTGAAAATTGATTTAACATATCTTGTATTTCACCTCATCTTAATTGCATACTATTCCTATAGACATAATATGGTTTTTATGCAAAAAAATTTATTACTGTTCGTATTATAACAAACTTACTAAAACATTTCTACCTCTTTTCAATTCAGAGTTGCTTTCTAAATGAAGTTCATCTACACTATAATTTATGTACAGTGTAGTGTAAGAACCTAACTTGAATTAATACAGGAGAATTACTATGAAAATGAGAAAAACCAGCATCAAGGGTACTTTAATGCGAGAATTAATTGCAGACATTACATCCACTCACTATCTGGGGGAATCGATTCAAACCGGAAAATATCGCAAGAATCCAAAAGAGCCTCCATTTATCTACAAACCAAAATATCACTGTGAAAAAGTAAGCCTGGAACATTTTTCTTTGGAATATTTAAAGAAAGACGAAACAAACAGTGATTATTCTATTTTGCAACTTCATGGCGGCGGGTATATCGGTCCAATGAAAAATGCCTATCGTCGCTTTTCAATGAATTATCAGGATCAATGTGGTGAAAGTGATGTCGTAACAATTGACTATCGTGTAGCCCCAGAACATCCATATCCTGCAGCTCTTGAGGATGCCTTTTCATCCTATCTATTTATGACAGAAGTTAGAGGATATGCTCCCGAAAAAATCATTATCGCTGGGGATTCTGCCGGAGGTGGCCTTGCTTTAGCACTTGCCATGTATCTTCGAGATCTCCAATATCCTACTCCTGCCGGACTTGTACTTATGTCGCCTTGGGCAGACCTTACCAATAGTGGTCAAAGTTATATCGACAACTTTGAAATTGATCCACTCTTTGGTAACAGTACAAATAACATGCTCTACAATTCCTCCTATATAGGAGACCATGATCCAAAGGAACCTTATATTTCCCCTATTTTTGGTGATTTTTCAAGCCTTCCACCGATGCTGATACAAGTGGGAACACATGAAGTATTGCTAAGTGATTCCATTACCATTGCACAAAAAGCTAAGAAGGAAGGACTTAAAGTAAAACTTTCTATCTATGAAGGAATGTTTCATGTCTTTCAGATGTCTGGTGAGATGTTGCCAGAGAGCCGTCAAGCATGGGACGAAATCAACAAATTTTACAAAGCGATTCATAAATAGATTCTATTTGTTAACCCAAATTATTTTATAGTTAACCTTGAACTTATCAATTAGTTAAATTATAATAAGTTCATGAGTATTTATACAAAAGAAAAGGAGCCGGGGAAAAACTTATGAAACAAAAGCAAGCATCAAAACAGACAAAGCAACAAAAGCAGAAAGAAACAAAACTGAAAGGAACAAAACTGAAACAGAGTTTTGAGAATCTAAGCATTTCAAAAAAGTTACAGCAATCCTTTGCTATTCCTGTCATTAGCTTTATTATCGCAGTCATTTTTTCAATTGCAGCAATTGCTTTTATTGGAAGCAATTTTAACCGTTTTTACAACACCTCCTATAAGGTTGTAACAGCTCAATGGTCTATGCAAAAGAGTCTAGAGTCTGCATCAACAAATATTTTATTATCTTGCACTACATCTAAACAAGAAATAATACAAAAGTGCGTAGATAATGCTCAAGCAGAAATTGATTCTGTCTATACTAATTTTGAGATACTACAAAAATATTACAAACAAAATCCAGAAGTTTTGAAAGATTTGGAAACAGCACTTCATAATAATGAACAATTTGAAAAGCTCATGTTTAATAGTGCGCTAGCAAACAACACTTTAGCTGCTGTCCAAGTCTATAACAGCTACTATTCTCCAAGCATTAGCAAGGTAAAGGAAATTCTGGTTCAAATTAATAAGGATGTTGAAATTGGTGCTTCTAGTGATTATAGCCGTTCTAACATGGTTAAGATGATTATTATTGTTGTTTGTACTCTAATAGCATTATTTAGCACCTATATTTCTATTCGTAGTATCAAACGATTAGTAAAAACTCTTACTAATCCACTGAGTGAAATAGAGAGTGCCGCAAAACAAATGTCAGAAGGAAGTCTTCATGTTGATATTACTTATGATTCAAATGATGAACTTGGTAGTCTTGCAAGAAGCATGAAAATCACAACAGTAGGTATCTCAAAGATCGTAGATGATATCGGTAATTGCTTACAGACAATGGCGGATGGTAACTTTAATTTTGAAAGCAAATGTATCAATAGTTATATTGGAGATTATGCTCCTATTTTAACTGCAATGGAAAATATCGCTACTTCATTGAGTAGTACAATATCGGAAATCAAAGAAGCTGCTGGTCAGGTTGCTCAGGGTGCTGAAAACCTTGCAGAAGGTGCTGAGAGTTTAGCAGAAGGTGCAACGGATCAAGCCGGTGCCGTAGAAGAGTTAACCGCTACCGTTCAAGAGGTTACTTCCAAGGTAGAAGATACTGCAAATTCTTCTAAAGTAGCAGACCGTATGGCTGCTGATGTAACAAATGACGCGAAAAACAGTAGCGAACAAATGCAGCAAATGACCAATGCTATGGCACGTATTACTCAGACTTCATCACAAATCGAAGTTATCATTCAAAGTATTGAAAGCATTGCTTCGCAAACAAACTTGCTCTCCCTCAATGCTGCCATTGAA
Source organism: Acetivibrio sp. (assembly GCA_041739345.1). GTDB lineage: Bacteria > Bacillota > Clostridia > Lachnospirales > Lachnospiraceae > DIGJ01. The sequence goes on from JBGSNZ010000009.1 coordinate 136,593, forward strand.
GCAGCAAGAGCTGGTGAAGCCGGAAGAGGATTTGCTGTTGTTGCCGATGAAATTAGGGAACTTGCGAATCAAAGTGCAAATGCAGTAATGAATACACGTCAATTAATTCAATCTACTGTTAATGAAGTTCAAAGTGGTAATGAAATTGTAGAGGCAACCTCTGCATCTCTAAATCAGGTGGTATCCTCGATTGAAAAGATGCGTGATATCATTCAAAAAACGACTTCACTTTCCGTGGAGCAAGCTCACTCTATGGAAGCGATTGACAAAGGCATTGTACAAATCTCCGCCGTTGTTCAAAATACTTCTGCTACCGCACAGGAAAGCTCTGCTACAAGCGAAGAGCTTACGGCACAGGCAGAAGCACTCAATGGGTTGGTTGGGCAGTTTGTTACACGATAAGTTCGATTCGGGTCAATATAGGGCATTTGGGTAACCGTAAGTCTTTGTTCAATTTGCAATTCAAGGCTCTAATATACGAAGTACGAACCTCAAAACGATTGTCAATTTTAATAAGCCATAAGCAGCGAAAAGCGGGTGATTATACACCCGCTTTTGCTATTGTCTTATTAAAATAATCGTTTAATTCGGTTCGCACTTCGTATATTAGAGCCTTGAATTGCAAATTGGGATAACAGCTATATTCTTGTTGCTACTATGCATGCTTATATTACGCCGTAGTACGGTTATTTTAGTGCAATTAGTTTGCTTTTATTGAGTGCTTGGGTTGATTGAATTGTATTTTTTACCATTATAGTTGTGTTATTTAACTAAATAACTTATAATATTTTTATACTTATATAAAATATTACTAGATTAAAGGAGATTTTACTGTCTTATGAAACCAAAGAAAAATTCTGCCAAACAAAAGGTGATCCAGTCAAAAGTTACAAAGAGACAAGAAAAACAAAAGTTTGAAGACCTATCCATTTCTAAAAAGCTACAACGTTCTTTTCTAATTCCTGCAATCAGTTTTATCGTTGCTCTGATTTTTTCAATTGCTGCAATTGCTTTTATTGGCAGTAACTTTAACCAATTTTACAATAATTCTTATGTTGTTGTAAATACGCAATGGAAAATGCAGAAAAATCTTGATAACGCTTCCATTAATATTTTATTGGCCTGCACTTCTTATGATTCGAATTCAACGAAGGAATATGTTGATACTGCAAAATCAGAGATTGAGGCATTAAATAAAAATTATAAAACACTAAAATCCCTGTATTCACAGAATCAGGATTCCCTTAAGAAATTCGAAGACGCTCTCAAAGGCAGCCAAGCATATGAAGAACTTATCTACACCAGTGCTTTAGCAAATAATCATAACACCGCAATGAATGTCTATAATACGAACTACTCACCAAATATCGAAAAGGTAAAAGATATCTTGACTCAAATCGGTATCGATATCGAAAGAGGTGCAGCAAGTGATTATGCTCGTTCCAATATTGTAGAAATCATTGTTATCATATTTTGTATCCTGCTTGCCATCTTTAGCATCTACATTACTATTAGCAGTATACGCCGTCTGGTAAAAGGTCTTACCGAACCCATTTACGAAATTGAAAATGCAGCAAAGCAGATGTCCAAAGGAAGTCTTCATGTTGATATTACTTACGATTCGAAGGATGAACTTGGCAGTCTTGCAAGAAGTATGAAAACTACAACCGTAGGTATCTCAAAAATCGTAGATGATATGGGTAATTGCTTACAGACAATGGCGGATGGTAACTTTAATTTTGAAAGCAAATGTAGCAATAGTTATATTGGAGATTATGCTCCTATTTTAACTGCAATGGATAATATCGCTACTTCATTGAGTAGTACAATCTCTGAAATTAAAGAAGCTGCCAGTCAGGTGGCTCAAGGTGCCGAAAACCTTGCAGAAGGTGCAGAGAGTCTGGCAGAAGGTGCAACGGATCAAGCCGGTGCTGTAGAAGAATTAACAGCTACCGTGCAAGAAGTTACTTCCAAGGTAGAAGATACTGCAAATTCTTCTAAAGTAGCAGATCGTATGGCTGCTGATGTAACAAATGACGCCAAAAACAGTAGTGAACAAATGCAGCAAATGACCAATGCCATGGCACGTATTACTGAGACTTCATCACAGATCGAAGTTATCATTCAAAGTATTGAAAGCATTGCTTCGCAAACAAACTTACTCTCCCTCAATGCTGCCATTGAAGCGGCAAGAGCTGGTGAGGCTGGAAGAGGATTTGCTGTTGTTGCCGATGAAATTAGGGAACTTGCAAATCAAAGTGCAAATGCAGTAATGAATACACGCCAATTAATTCAATCTACTGTTAATGAAGTGCAAAGTGGTAATGAAATTCTAGAGACAACTTCTGCATCTCTAAATCAGGTGGTATCCTCGATTGAAAAGATGCGTGATATTATTCAAAAAACAACTTCACTTTCTGTGGAGCAGGCTCACTCTATGGAAGCGATTGACAAAGGCATTATACAAATTTCTGCCGTTGTTCAAAATACTTCTGCTACCGCACAGGAAAGCTCTGCTACAAGCGAAGAGCTTACGGCACAGGCAGAAGCACTCAATGGGTTGGTTGGGCAGTTTATAACACGATAAGTTCGATTCGGCTAACCGTAAGTCTTTGTTCAATTTGCAATTCAAGGCTCCAATATACGAAGTACGAACCTCAAAACGATTGTCAATTTTAATAAGCCATAAACAGCGAAAAGCGGGTGATTAAACACCCGCTTTTGCTATTGTCTTATTAAAATAATCGTTTAATTCGGTTTGCACTTCGTATATTGGAGCCTTGAATTGCAAATTGGGATAACAGTTATTCTGATATTACGCCGCCTTCAACTACAAGACTGTCAATATCTACTGCTGTGCCGTATACAGGTTCTAGTGTTTCTTTATAATCAGCGTGGAAGAACTGTTCATCGGCTAAAGTAACAATTTCGTCATTAATCCAGTTTAGGAGTGTTGTATTTCCTTTTGATACAGCAGGTGCAATTGCATCGAGGGCGCCTAAAGATTCAATTCCAACAGAAAAGCCGTTGTTTTGAAGTGCCCATGCAAGTACCTCTGTATTATCAGTGGATAATGCATCTCCACGTCCATCAATTAATGCATTGTAAGCTTCTGTATACTGATCAAATTTTAGAAGTTTTACTTCTGGATAATTCTCTGTAAAATATGTCTCTGCTGTCGTTCCTTTTGCAACAATCAAAGTTTTTCCGTTCAATTCTTCTGGAGAAGAGATCAATGCATCCTCTGGTGATACAACACCCAATGCCACTTTCATATAAGGTGCTGCGAAATCCACTGCCTCAGCACGTTCATCTGTTACTGTAAAGTTTGCTAGAATCAAATCGACTTTACCAGTTTCAAGATACTCTACGCGACTGGCAGGCTCTGTTGATACATATTCAATTTCTACACCTAGATCCTGTCCGATTCTTTCAGCAAAATATACATCATAGCCTTGATATTTACCATTTTCATCAACATAACCAAATGGATTTTTATCACTAAATACACCTATTACAATTTTTCCACTTTCCTTAATTTCATCTAATGTTCGATAAACAGTGTCTGAGCTGCTTTCTGCTGTTGATTTTTGTGTGTCATTTGTTTTGGTATCCTTAGATCCGCATCCAGCCAACACAGAGATTCCAAGTACTAATACCATTGATAATAAAGTAATTTTTTTCATATTATATACCTTCTTTCTTAAGAGTTAAATGAGAATATATTTAAAAATCGACGTGCTCTGTCGGTTTTTGGTTGATTGAAAAACTTCTCCGGTGTATCCGATTCCAAAATTTTTCCACCGTCCATAAAAATAATACGGTCTGCAACTGTTCTTGCAAATTGCATTTCATGGGTTACAATCATCATGGTACAGCCACTGTGGGCAAGTTCTAACATGACATCCAGTACCTCTCGTACCATTTCTGGATCAAGTGCTGCTGTAACTTCATCAAAGAGTATCATTTCAGGTTCCATGATTAATGCCCTGACTATTGCAACTCTTTGTTTCTGCCCACCTGAGAGCTGTCTAGGATAAGCATTCTTTTTTTCTAGAAGACCAACTCTGTCTAATAATTTTTCAGCGGCAGCCTCTGATTCCTTTTTATCCCTCTTCTGTGCTCTTCGTGGACCCAAAAGAATATTATCGATAACCGTCATATGCGGAAATAAATCGTAACTTTGGAATACCATACCAATCTTTTGACGAACATCACTCCACTTTGTTTTTACACCTGTAATGACAGTTCCATCTAACAAAATTTCTCCAGACTGGATGGACTCTAGCCCGTTTATACATCGTAATAATGTGCTTTTTCCGCAACCGGATGAACCTATAATTACCACCACTTCTCCTCTATGAACATCGAGAGATACATCGTTTAAAACAGGACCATTCCCGAAGTCTTTATTTAAGTGATGAATTTCCAACAGTTTTTCTTCTTTCACGTTTTCACCTCAATTCTTCCATTTGCGTTCTAATTTCCCAGCCATCATAGAAATTGGCCAACATACGATAAAATAAAGGAAAAAGATTGTTCCATAAATCCATAATGCTGACGTTGGAACAGTATATCGATTCGCTTCTATAATCTGCTGTCCTACTTTCAGCACCTCTACCACACCGATCAATACAATGAGTGACGTTGTTTTTATCATACGTGTTGTAAGATTAATTGCTAGAGGAAGCAAACGCCTTAATGTCTGTGGAATAATAATAAAAAGATAAACTTGCCAGCTTACTAATCCTAACGCCATACCGCTTTCATATTGATGCTTTGGTATGGAAATCAATGCTCCTCGTACAAGATCCCCCATTTCTGCAGTACCCCATAAGGTAAATACAATAATCGCTGACGTTTGTCCTGAAAGATTGATACCAAATGCTTTCGTTAATCCAAAATATATCAAAAACAAAAGTACTAGCTGTGGCATAATACGAATAAATTCTAGATATACTTTGGTAGTATATCGGGTAATCGGATTTTTTAATGTCATCAGCATTCCAAGTAAAATACCAAGCGCAATGGATAATCCGACTGAAATCAAGGATATCTTTACTGTTATCCATAAACCATCTAACAGCCTTTGGAAGTTATTTCCCATAAACAGAACTTTAATTCCCAAATCCTGCATATCGTAACCTCCTTTCGAGCCATGATGCTAAAATGGAAATCGGCAATAAAATAATCAAATATGCTATCACAAGCATAAGAAGCGATTCACCGGTTTTGTAATAAAGCCCAATTAAATCCTTTGCTACATACATTAAATCAGCAAGAGCAACCGCACTAAATACCGACGTCTCTTTTATTAAAAATATAATATTGGCAAATAGTCCTGGCACAGAAGTCGACAGCGCTTGCGGAAAAATTACATATTTCATAACCTGTCCGTGGCTTAATCCAACGCTGAGTCCTGCTTCTACTTGGCTTTTTTCTACCGCTTCAAATCCGCTTCGAAATGCCTCCGCCATATAACTTCCTCCAAGAAAAGATAATCCGATTATGGCACATCCCTCGGAACTAATAATGATACCCAATTTGGGCAATCCAAAATATAGAAAAAATAGCTGTACTAGTAATGGAGTATTACGCGATAATTCAATATAGACTGCCGCAATCCGTCTAAAAATCGGAACTTTGTAGTAAAGTAACAGTGAGCAGAAAAGTCCAATAACGATAGAAAGTAAAATACCCATAGCTCCTAGGCGTAATGTCAATTTTGCAGCATCTAGGTACATCGGAGCATATTTTACTATAAAATCAGAATTCAAACTACCACATCCTTTAATTCATACTATTCCCATAGGAACTGTATGTATTTTAGCATTAATTTTCCTCACTGTCAACGATTTATGGTTTCTTTAACTAAATAGTCTCTTTTAACTGCTGCAATGCCTGATCCAGAATACTCCGTTCCTCTTTTTATACTCGAAAACGTCGATTAAATTACATAATCATATATTTTTTTTTGCTGCCATTCAACTAAATCTGCCAGTGTAATCCTGTCTATGACACCTTTAATCGCCTCATCCAGCTGCTCCCATAAGCGAAGCGTTACACACTGTTCACTTTTCGCGCACTCTTGCACATCACTATCCAAACAAGCAATCGGTGATAAGGACCCCTCTGTCAATCTTAAAATCATACCAACCGTATATTCTTTCGGTTTCATTGCTAAACTATATCCACCTTGTGGTCCTCTGACACTCTTAACATACCCAGCTTTATTTAGAACTGCAATAATTTGCTCCAAATATTTCTCAGAAAGTTCTTGTCTTTTTGCTATATCTTTTAACCGAATCGTTTCTCCATTATTACTTAATGCTAAATCTAACATAATATGCATTGCATACCTTCCTTTTGAAGAAATTTTCATTAAAGCACCTCCTACTGTTTTCAGGAATGGACAGAGTTTATACATTTCACACTATTCCTATATGTTTTATATGTATTATGTATACGATAGTTTCTATCATCTGTCAATAACTTTTTATTTATTAAAAAACAGTAAATTTTCTATTAAAAGAAAATGCTTGCATAACAGAATAAATTATAATATAGTATCCGTATATTAATTCTACTAATTACTTAAAAGAAGGGAGATTTTATGGCGAATGCAATTGTGTTTCAATCGGATTTTGGTCTTGTGGATGGAGCAGTCTCTGCTATGCATGGAGTTGCTTTTTCGGAAGATGAAAATCTAAAGATCTTTGATCTTACCCATGAGATTCCGCAATACGATATCTGGGAGGCTTCCTACCGCCTGATTCAAACTGTTGAATATTGGCCGGCAGGAACCGTATTTGTATCTGTCGTTGATCCTGGTGTTGGCTCGTCAAGAAGAAGTATTGCGATCAAAACTTTATCAGGAAGGTATGTCATCACCCCGGACAATGGGACACTCACCCATATCAAACGAATGATTGGAATTAAAGAAGCACGGATTATCCATGAAAAATCCAATCATCTACCTCACTCGGAGCTATCTTATACTTTTCATGGAAGAGATGTATATGCCTATGTAGGTGCAAAATTGGCGGCTGGCCTTATATCCTTTGAAGAAATCGGAGACGAGGTTTTGGTAGAAAGCATTGTTCAATTACCAACGTTAGAGCCAAAGCTTGAGAAAAATGCAATTGAAGGAATCATTGACGTGCTGGATGTCCGATTCGGTAGTCTATGGACAAATATTCCATATGATTTGTTTGAACAACTGGAAATCAAAACCGGTGACCGGGTGGAAGTTACCATTCGTAACAATACAAGGCATGTTTATCACAACATTATAGCTTACAACAAATCGTTTGCGAATGTATATGCTGGTGATAGCCTGGTATATATTAATTCACTACAAAATATGGCAGTGGCTATTAATCAGGGCTCTTTTGCAAAAGCGTATAATATCAGCACCGGAACAAGCTGGAAAATTCAACTAAAGAAAGCACCTCGCATTGTTTACGAGGATTAAAAGGAGGAAAATCTTATGAAAAAATTTACTATCCGCTCAGTAGTAGCAATCGGAATCGGAACCGCATTGTACATTGTTTTATCCTTGGTTTCTATTCCTCTCGCATTCATTCCTAACACAGCAATTCAGCCAAGAACAGCCCTACTTGCACTGCTCGCAGCAATCTTTGGTCCTATTGTTGGCGGAGCCGTTGGCCTCTTAGGTCATATCTTAGCAGATGCATTCCAGTATGGTGGCGTATGGTGGAGCTGGGTATTCCCAGATGCTGTATTTGGAATCCTTGCTGGTATATTTGCCAGCAAATATCAGATTGAAAAAGGTGGCTTTGCAACCAAGCAGATTGTTTTATTTAATGTTGTTCAGATTGTGGCAAATGCACTTGCATGGATTGTACTGGCTCCAATTCTTGATATTGTCATCTATGCAGAACCTGCTAACAAAGTATTTACCCAAGGTGCGTTTGCTTTCCTCGGAAACATCATTACCATCGGTATCCTTGGTACTTTACTTGCAGTCGCTTATACCAAAGTAAAAGCAAGTTCATCTAGTCTTGACCGAGAAGACTAGACTACATAACAGGAATCCTTTTCAAGGATTCCTGTTTGCTACTAGGAGGAAACGTGAAAAAAGAAATCATTCAGTTTACTAATTTTACATTTAAATATAGAACACAAAAACGACCTACATTAACCAATATTAATCTGACCATCTACGAAGGCGAAAAAATATTGATTGTGGGACCTTCTGGATCTGGTAAATCAACTCTGGTTCATTGTATCAATGGCCTGATTCCAAACTCCTACGAAGGTGAAATCGAAGGGAATGTGCTCATTGGTGAAAGGAATCCCGTGAAAGCCGGAATCTTTGGAATATCACAGGTAGTTGGTACCGTCATGCAAGATACCGATAGCCAGTTTATTGGACTCACCGTAGGTGAGGATATTGCCTTTGCCATGGAAAATGATTGTGTGCCACAAGGCTACATGAAAGAGACTGTTGAAAAATGTGCCAGCTTAGTAGGAGTTGAATCTTTATTAGGGCATGCCCCTTCCGCTCTTTCCGGAGGTCAGAAACAACGTGTTGCGATTGCGGGGATCATGACCAATGATGCAGATATCCTGCTGTTTGATGAACCTCTCGCCAATCTGGATCCTGCCACTGGAAAATATGCCATTGAATTGATCGATGAAATTCATCAAACGACAAACAAAACCATTGTAATCATAGAACACCGTTTAGAAGATGTACTTCATCGGTCGGTAGATCGCATTCTTGTAATTGGGGAAGGAACCATTCTTTCGGATACGACACCCGATGAGCTCTTGAGCCAGTCAACTTTAAAGGAAAACGGTATCCGTGAACCACTACACATCGCTGCCATCAAATATTCCGGCGGTATTATAAATCCAAAGGATCATCCATCCGACATTCATGGTATTAACCTACTGGATAATAAGGACAAGGTCAGAAACTGGTATCATAATATTCTCAAAGCAGAACCTGTCGTTGATAACGAAGAACTTCTATCCATCCAAAACCTTACCTTTTCCTATGAAGATGGAGAGCCCGTTCTCTCCGATATTTCTTTTTCCATTCAAAAAGGGGAAATGATAAGCATCGTCGGACGAAATGGAGCAGGCAAAACCACACTCTCCAAGTTAATCTGTGGTTTCATCCGTCCTAAATCCGGAATCATCGCATACAAGGGGTCTGACATGTCCGAAGAATCCATTGCACGGCGTGCAGAAAAAATCGGTCTTGTTATGCAAAATCCAAATCAGATGATATCCAAGCCAATGATATTTGATGAGGTAGCTCTCGGTCTTAGAACCAGAGGATATTCGGAAGAAGCCGTTACCAAAAAGGTGGAGCAGGCACTTAAAGTATGTGGTCTCTATCCTTTCCGTAATTGGCCGATTTCGGCTCTTAGTTTTGGTCAGAAGAAACGAGTAACCATTGCCTCCATACTTGTATTGGAACCAGAGATTTTAATTCTAGATGAACCGACCGCCGGACAAGATTTTAAACATTACACCGAGATTATGAAGTTTTTAGAAGGACTCAATAAAGAGTTTGGCATTACCATCATCATGATTACCCATGATATGCACCTAATGCTTGAATATACCCATCATACCATCGTAATATCTTCCGGAACTCTCATTGCCAATGACCGACCAGCTAAAATTTTGACAACGCCTATAATTGTAGAACAGGCCAACCTAAAGGTAACTTCCCTTTACTATCTAGCAGAAGCTTGTCAGATTACAGATACTACAGGATTTGTAGAAAGCTTTATCCGATATGATAGAGAGGTGAATCAATAGCATGGGAAGATTATTAACATATTCCAATAAAAATACATGGATTCACCGGCTGTGTGGGGTAACCAAGATGTTTTTTTTCATTCTTTGGTCCATAGTCGGAATGGTTACTTATGACACGCGAATCCTAATATTCATGTTTGTAAGCAGCCTTCTTTTATTTACGATGTCAAAGACCGAATACCATCAGGTAGCGGCCGTACTCAAAGTAATTTTATTTTTCCTGTTGGTTAACGTAGTTGCTATATTCTTTTTTTCACCTTATCAGGGAACCAAAATCTATGGTACACGGACGGATCTTATCCATCTGGTAGGCTACTATACCTTTACGAAAGAACAGTTATTCTACGAACTCAATATTATACTGAAGTATTTTACAGTAATTCCGGTGGCACTTATGTTTATTGTGACTACGAACCCAAGTGAATTTGCAGCTTCCCTTAACAAACTGGGAGTAAAATATACCATTGGATATTCCATTGCCATTGCCCTTCGCTACATCCCCGACATCCAGAAAAACTTTCAAGAAATCAAGACGGCTCAGGAAGCAAGAGGTATCGACATGTCGAAGAGCGTGAAGTTTATTCCCCGCATTAAAAATATCGTTGCGATAATCTTTCCATTGATATTTTCAAGCCTTGAGCGCATTGATACGATAAGTAATGCCATGGAGCTTCGGGGCTTTGGAAAACAAAACAAAAGAACCTGGTATTCCGAACGAGCGTTTCAGATTGCAGATTATATCATCATCGCATCCATCCTTCTTTTTAGCATCCTTGCTATGGTGATTACCTTTTATGATGGTTCCAGATTCTATAATCCATTTCTATAATCCATTTCTACAACATCCAATACAGGGTACGGGGCTCCTTACATCGAATTTTCAATGTAAGGGGCCCCGTTCAAGTTTATACCTCATATATTTTTTTCGCTCATACACTTCTACCGCACATTTAGTAAGTATAAATAATACGCTGAATACGTTATCGTACTGTGATTTGTTTGGCTTTACTGAACGCTCCTGTTAATGTAACGCTATCCACTGTCTTATATGCCGCCACTTTATAATAATATTTGCCTTTATGTGCCTTGGAAGAATATGATGTTTTTGCTCCTTTGCTTACTGTAGCATAATAATTGTAATCTCCCTTGCTAGAATTTTTTCTATAAATATAATATCCAGATGCACCCGATACTTTTTCCCATTTTAATGTTACTTTACGTGAAGAATTGCACGTAAGACTTTTAATTTTTGTACTACCGGGTGCTGTTCCTGCAGATAAGCTGTTCGTTGCATCACCATAGTATTTTTTCCCATCGACAAGTGTATACGCGGCTACTCTAAATTGGTACGTTGCTCCAGCTTTTATATTTTTTAAAATACCATTATGTTGTATGTAAGTAATAATTGCATTTGTTGTGCTCGCATCGACTGATTGCACCTCAGGCCAAGTTTTATTCTTGCTATCATATGCATACACGGTGTATCCAGAAACATTTCTTACACTATCCCACACTATAGAAATCCTAGTCTTACTACTAACGCTCGTATCCACCCATAAACTATACGGTTTTAAAGGTAAAACAATAACCTTGCAGATTCCGATTGCACCATTTCCATCATTTGAAGTACAGGTAATTAAGGTTTCACCCGCACCTTGTGCCGTGACTAAGCCACTTGAGTTTACGCTTGCAACATTCGTATTGTTACTTGCCCAGGTTACACTTGTATCATATGCGGTTATCGGATATATCGTTTTCACCAATTGATACGATTCTCCTGTTTTTAATGTCATTTCTTTGCAGGATAGATCAATGGTACTTACCGACTGATTGCAAATAGAGAAGGTATAGGTACCTTTATTAGAACCAGTACCATAAAAATCAATATAATAATACTGTCCCGCCTCTAATTTAATAATATCGCTCTTTTCATTATTCGAATAGGCATAGGAAGAAAAGACTTCTTGATTTGTAGTCCATTGACGTATTTTACAATCTAGGCTATCTCCAATATTTGTATTCTTATATGTAAATTTGTATTTTCCACTTTTTATAACTGTAAAACTAGCATAATCTTCATCATTTGCTCCATCCATTGTCCAAATATATTCCTGATTTAAACCCACTAAACTTGCTTCATTTTTTGTATTTCCAATCACATCATATGTCATAGCTAAATATAAGAGATAGGTTCCACCTGCATTACCCTTTGTGATTTTAATATAATAGCTTTGATTTGCCCCCAGTTTTGCTTCATAGCTTCTACTATTGCCATTGTAGCAATAAGAGGAATAAAGTTCTTCATTGGCTGCTGTGTATATATTTATATTGGCATGCGAATTCATTCCTGTATTTTTAAAATACAGGCTTGTGTATGCCGGTGTTGATGGTGCCGTAAAATAATACCAATCCGCATCCGCACTACCCCTTTGTGCATAATAGCCATTTGTAATATAATCCAATCGTGTTGCAGTTTCCTTCGCTGCCCCAGGAGCTGTTAAAGTTTCAGCTGCCAAAGTTTTTTGAGGAACCACAAGCATTGACAATATCATACAAAAAACCATACTAAGCGATATTACTAATTTTTTTGCCGTTTTCTTCATAAAAAGCCCTCCATTATACATATTTAAAAATATTACATGTCTTTAAACAATATACCATAAATTACCTAATTCTTTCTATCATGCTCAAAAAGTATTGGATAACAAAAAAAGCTCCAAATAAAAGTAATAAAATTACTTTCATTTGGAGCTCTTTTCAAGCATTGGGATGTTATTCCCAATCAATTATTTGTTTTACTATTAAGCTACACAAACGTTTGTTGCTTTTAATTTTCTTGAATCTTTAGGATCTTGTTCTGTATCAAAAGTAACTTTTTGACCTTCTTCAAGACTCTTAAATCCGTTAGAAACGATTGCTGAGAAATGTACAAATACATCTTCTCCACCATTATCGTTAGTGATAAATCCAAAACCTTTTTGTGCGTTAAACCATTTAACTGTACCGTAATTCATATTCAGTACCTCCTTTTATATTAGTATCAAAACAAAAAAGCTGACAAAACATCAAATCCTAGTAAAAACGACTTGAAATTCTTGTCAGCTTTAAAATTCATATTGATCACTTCTTTACTATATCACCAATTATTCATTTCGTCAACTAATTTTTTTATTTTATTACATACTACTTAATTTGACTACTTTGACTAACTCGTATAATATTTTTATCCTTGATGTTAATTAATTTTTGAATCTCCTCAACCATCTTTAGATCTATCTGTTTTTTATCACCGACAAGATAGATCTGTTCTGGTTTTATATTCTTTAGTACCTCTATCGTATCCTCGGTAAGACTCTTTGTTTTTACAAACAAGATTGGATAGTCTAACTTCATGCAGATTTTCTGGATTTCCTTCGCATTTTCAGGCTCATGATTTCCATTGATTAGGATTACCTTGGCTGTTTTGGAGACTTTCACATTTTCAGCGATTTCTTTTGCTGTTTCGTACTTATCCTCACCGCCAATGCAAATGATGTTGGTAAAGCCTTCGTTTTGTAGCAACTGATCTAATTCACGATAAACGGCCTTACCTAATCCTATGATATAGATTTGATCTTTGAAATCATATTTCTTTTTCACGTAACTTACAATCTTTCTCGCATCCTCTTTTGTATTGCCAGTGCGTAGAACTTCTCCGCCTGACTGTCCTGCTAGAACACTTCCTGCCAATGCATCCGAAAAGTCATATTTTGTAGCGACAATGACAACACTCTTTGCTGCTTTCTTTCTGGTAATACTTACTGTATATAACTGACTGGTCTTTTTGTCTTGTGCAGTCGTAGAAGGATTTGTTGGAGTTACTTGGGTAGGTTGACTTTCAACACTCAGATTCTTCGTATTGGTGCTCTTTTCATTGCAACTTATAGTCACTGGCTTTTCATTATGTGCAGATACCGTAAGGGAAGTACCATTTGGCATCATTAACTATATTTGCATCAGTTAGAGTTATTGTTTGCCATACATTATTATTTTCAATGGTTATTAAAATGGTTCTAGCCAAATCTGCTCCTATTCCTGGATGCTGTTGTATATTCTCAAATTTGCTATAAATCTCCTGTACCGTCTTTATCGCCATTTCAGGATTATCTTCCGCGATAAATTCCTTGATTTTTTTCAAATCCTCCACAACCAATGAGTTAATGCGTACTTTTATCATCATTTATTCTCCTATGGTTGCTTTCAATTCCTCTAGGGTCAACCAAGCATTCCCTTCCTTTATAGCGTCTTCCGCTTCCTGCAATTTCAACAATAGCTTTTTCTCGTCTTTCTCACGCTCATAATCCTCAATATCCATAACCACAAAACGTCCCCTGCCATTCTTTGTTAAGAAAACAGGTTCACCAATCTGACAGTTTTTCAATACTTCATTATAATTCCTTAAATCTGAAACAGGTAATATAGTTGCCATAAAATCTTGTTCCTTTCAAAATACTTCGTTATCACTTACACCTATATTATAAGAAAAGTGCTGTAAAATTCAACGTAATAATTTACAGCATTTTTTAAAGTTACTGTTTAATGAAAAACAGTAGAAAAGAGACGGAATATCCAACATTACAAATAGAAGGAAAAAGCCTTCAAACGGTTTTCACTGTTTGAAGACTTTTCCACAACTTACTTCTTAAGATTTCTTGTAATGTTAACTTTATTTGCTCCAAGAAGCTCTTTTAATTCCTTGACTACTTGATCGCTGATCGTGTTTTCGCCTCCTATTAGGTAAACTTCCTCTGGTTGGATTTGTTTCAACACCTCTTTTGTATACGTTCCAAGACTATCTTTCTTTACATATAAGATAGGATAACCATTTTTCGCACATATCGTTTCAATCGTACTTCGTTCCTTTGGCTCAACCTCACCATTTATCAAGACAACCTTAACCTTCTTAGGAAGTTTGATCTCTTTGGCAATGATTGCTGCCGTTTCATATTTATTTTCTCCACCGATGTTTTTAATGTGTGTATATCCTTCTTGTTTTAGAAGCTTATCCAACTGGCCACTTACTGCTTTTCCAAGTCCGATAATATAGATTTCATCACTGGTCTTATAGTGTTTCTTAATATAGGCAGTCATCTTCTTAGCATCCTGATCTGTGATTCCTGTCAGCACTACTTTTCCCTTTAGTTGTGCTGCCAGTACACTTCCTGCAGTTGCATCTGCAAAATCATATTTTGTTGCAACAAGAATAATCTTTCTTGCTTTTTCTTTTCTCTCGACTGTAAGAGTGTACACCTTAGCAGTCCCATCTTGTGCGGTCACTTTTATATAGTATTGATTTTTTCCTACTTCTAGAGCTACCTTTTTGCTCTTTACAAGCTTGGTACACTTCTTGTCTAAATATAGGTTCCAGCTTGCTTTTTTGCTGACCGTCAGTTTAATTGTTGAAGAAGACGTTGCATTTGCCACTGTAGCCGTAACCTTTGTCTTTTTCATGGTAGACTTTGCAGGCACGGTCACTTTCGTAATGTTGCAGGCAGAAGACTTATCCTCAACTTTTACAATCGTAAACGTACTAAATTTCCGAATGGTAAACTGGATTCCAAGCACACCCTCCTTATACTCAACAATCTTTCCTTTTACGAATTCTTTTTCCCCATCACTGTGCTCGATAAAGACACCAAGCTGACTTAAAAATGCATCTCGTTCTTTTGCATCTTTGGGAAGTTCAATTCCGTTCAAAGGAAGTATAATATCTGCTTTTGTAGAAGGCATATTTGTTTCAATCTCCACTGGTCTTCCAAGCACAGCGATACGATCGGAAGCAAGTTGGTTCATCGTGCTAAGCTCTAATTTTGTACGAGTTACGATTTCATTCTTCTGTTCCTCTTGCTTGACTGGAACTAAATTAAAGTATAGGTTTTCTATCGACTCGCTTGTTGTCTTCACGAGAGAATCGTTTGGAATCAAAATAGAAGCATTCGCTGTTTCAATTTTTAAGTTAACAGATCCCTGCGCCAACGTTTCTAAGGCAGTTGATGGTATACTCACTTTGGTCTCTGCTACCTCATCTTTCGCATCTGGTATTACAACTCGTGCAGTTGTTTGCCCGGATTCTTTTAACTTCGTAATCGTCTCTGTCGCTTTTACAGCTTCAAACGTAACCGAATCCGTTTTATTTCCAGCTTGATCGGTGGCACGTTCTACATTAATCTTAGCCGCCGTTGACTCACTTTCTCCTTCCTTTACCTCTACCGTTATCTTTTCTGTCGTCTCATTTTTATTGTTATTATCAACATTGATGACAGGTGTTGGAGCACTTGCCACATTCCACTTTGCATATAATGTGGTTTCTGCCGCTACTTTATCGGTACTGAAATTCCATGCATTGCTTAGACCACTTTCCTTGTACCAGCCTCCAAACGTATATCCTGTCTTTGTTGGTGCCGTTGGTGCAGTGATTGTTGTATCGTAGTTTGCTGGGATACTAGTGACACTACTTCCGCCGTTGCTATTAAAGCTTACCGTGTAACTTGCCACATCCCACTTTGCATATAACGTGGTGTCTACCGCTACTTTATCGGTGGTGAAATTCCATGCATTGCTTAGACCGCTTTCCTTGTACCAGCCTCCGAAGGTGTATCCGGTCTTCGTTGGTGCCGTTGGTGCGGTGATTGTCGTATCGTAGTTTGCTGGGATACTAGTGACACTACTTCCGCCGTTGCTATTAAAGCTTACCGTGTAGCTTGCCACATTCCACTTTGCAAATAACGTCGTATCTGCCGTTATCTTATCCGTACTAAAATTCCATGCATTACTTAGACCGCTTTCCTTGTACCAGCCTCCGAAGGTGTATCCAGTGTTCGTTGGTGCGGTTGGTGCAGTGATTGTCGTATCATAGCTTGCTGGGATACTAGTGACACTACTTCCTCCATTGCTATTGAAGCTTACCGTGTAGCTTGCCACATTCCACTTTGCATATAATGTGGTGTCTGCCGCTACTTTATCGGTACTAAAATTCCATGCAGTGCTTAGTCCACTTTCCTTGTACCAGCCTCCAAACGTATGACCTGTCTTCGTTGGTGCCGTTGGTGCGGTTATGGTTGTGTCATAGTTTGCTGGGATGCTAGTTACACTACTTCCGCCGTTGCTATTAAAGCTTACCGTATAGCTTGCTACATCCCACTTTGCATATAACGTGGTGTCTGCCGCTACTTTATCGGTACTGAAATTCCATACATTGCTTAGACCACTTTCCTTGTACCACCCTCCGAAGGTATGACCGGTCTTCGTTGGTGCCGTTGGTGCGGTTATGGTCGTGTCATAGCTTGCTGGGATACTCGTTACACTACTTCCTCCATTGCTATTAAAGCTTACCGTGTAGCTTGCTAGATCCCACTTTGCATATAATGTGGTGTCTGCCACTACTTTATCGGTACTGAAGTTCCATGCACTGCTTAGACCACTTTCCTTGTACCAGCCTCCAAAGGTATGACCGGTCTTCGTTGGTGCCGTTGGTGCTGTTATAGTTGTGTCATAGTTTGCTGGGATACTCGTTACACTACTTCCACCGTTGCTATTAAAGCTTACCGTATAGCTTGCCACATTCCATTTTGCATATAACGTGGTGTCTGCCGTTACTTTATCGGTACTGAAATTCCATGCATTGCTTAGACCACTTTCCTTGTACCAGTCTCCGAACGTATGACCTGTCTTCGTTGGTGCCGTCGGTGCGGTTATGGTCGTGTCATAGTTTGCTGGGATACTAGTGACACTACTTCCTCCATTGCTATTAAAGCTTACCGTGTAGCTTGCCACATCCCATTTTGCATATAACGTGGTGTCTGCCACTACTTTATCGGTACTGAAGTTCCATGCACTACTTAGACCACTTTCCTTGTACCAGCCTCCGAAGGTATGACCGGTCTTCGTTGGTGCCGTCGGTGCGGTTATGGTCGTATCATAGTTTGCTGGGATGCTTGTGACACTACTTCCGCCGTTGCTATTAAAGCTTACCGTGTAGCTTGCCACATCCCATTTTGCATATAACGTGGTGTCTGCCACTACTTTATCGGTACTGAAGTTCCATGCACTACTTAGACCACTTTCCCTGTACCAGCCTCCGAACGTATGACCGGTCTTCGTTGGTGCCGTCGGTGCGGTTATGGTCGTGTCATAGTTTGCAGGGATACTAGTTACACTACTTCCGCCGTTGCTATTGAAGCTTACCGTGTAGCTTGGCATAGTGTCATTAATATTATCTGCAGTCAGTTCAATTTTTTTGAACTTAACAGCACGATTATCACCATCTAACTCATAAATACCAATATACTTGTTCGTTGTTGCATCAACACCTGAAATATCGCTTTCTGATATATAGGTCGTTGCACCAGTAATAATATCTCCCTCTGATGGTATTGCTGCTGGCGTATTAGAAATTTTATATGCCAGATGATTACCCGGATTAGTCGAGGCAGTAATTTTTGTTGTTCCATAGACACTCCCTTTGGCAACAGTTGTATCTAGATAAGGGATATACGTGTATAGCAGAACTGGTGGATTCGAATTTGTTGGAATTGATTTTTCAATAAAAGCACCATTTCCTACCACCGTACTCCCAGTAATTATAAAGCTTACGAATTGATCTGGCATCTCCTGTTGCCGCTGTGTAAATAATGTAACATCATAAGAATAAGATCCACTACCACTTATAGTTGCTGTTTGGATCTGATCATTAGCACTAATCTGCATCGGATTATTCTCAGGATTATCCTTCACAGCTTGAGCCACATTATCTGTGCTCCATGAATTATCCGTATAACCATTAATGTTAATAGTATTCGATATTGTATTAAATACATCAGCCACAAAAATTTTTAATTGTGCAGATGTTATATAACCAGGAATCGATTGCGATGTCAAATTATACTTCAAGGCAATCTGAAGATCAGTAAACCCTGTATTATCCGCATTATTTCCAAATCCATACCAACCAAGCAACACTTCATCCGTTTTCTTTTCGTCAAGCCACTTACTTCCACTATAATACACACAGATCTCATCCGATGTAGGAAGCTGACCAGCAGAGGCAGCATGAGCAATCATGCTATTTGATTTTATATCTGGTACTATGCCTATAATTAAGCACAGTACCAAAATAATTGCTTGTATTCTTTTTCTTTTCATTATTCGTATCCTCACAAAATCCAGAAACTAGGTTAACTATTCCTGGTTACTTTTATATTATAGTTGCAGATGTCCTTTCCGATTGCAGATGTAACCTGTATACGAATGTCATTATCTCCGATATCTACTGGTATCGAGTCCCCACTTGCATAAGATTGACCCTTCAAAAGGAGAATAACCGCAGCACCCAAATCAACAGGAGTTGCCGTAAGCGTAACAGAGGCATATTTTGTAGTCATCTTATAATCCAATAAGTTTGGTTTAAATCCCGGAGTCACTAACCCACCGCTTGCCTTAATACTCTGTAAATACGGACTACTTGCTCGAACTACTGAAACGTTATACGTTGTACTTACGGTTCCCGTAGCCGCTACTACAAAAGGTACCTCTGTTTTATTTCCATACGCTGGCACAACGACTGGTCCATACGCACTTCCGCTTGCAACTGGTGTACTATTTACCGTTATGCTTGCATTGGTATCCTCTACCGTTGGTATGAGATTTACGCCTGTAATCGTGGTATCATAGGGAATATCAACCTCATATGAAGTAATGTCCTTTGAAAAAGCTGGTGTTACAGAAAGATTGTTCCCACTGGTATCTTTCGCAACCAGATTCGTCAATTTTGTGCTTATTGGCTTGACAAGAGTTATTTTATACGTTTTTGCGTTCCCTCTGTAAGGTGTAACAACAACTGAAATCACAGTAATTTTGTTGGCTAAGGTGATTGAAGTAGACGCCGCTCCACTTTTCACCTTAGTTCCATTGACTGTGATGATCGCTTGTTCATCCTGTGCAGTTGGTGTAATGGTGACACTGCTAACGGTGTCTGCGATGTTTGCACTGTACTGTAACACAGACGCCGAAAAAGTAGGTGTATAAGCTACCTCTTGACTATTATTATCGGAAACGGATAAACCACTTAATCCATTTGGCGTAGTGTCTGCCTCGTATACCTGAAATTCAACCACTGAAGCCATCTTAAGATTACACATAAATCCTTGCGATACCACTAACCTTACAAATCTGACCTTTACTGGATTTGACAATCTTCTACTTGTATAAGAGGAATCATTGTTGTCTACAGCATCATAGGAAAACCATGCTATATTATCCAAGCTTCCCTGAAGAGAATAGCTCTTCAAGTTGTAATTCTCATCCCATCCAATGCTAGGCAGTCCATATACATTCCATTGTTGTATAAAGGTATCTCTTTCTAAATCTACCATTAGCGCAGCTGGTACGACTGAAGTACTCCACCTGCTCTGTTGATAATTTGAAGATATATTATTATCGAGCGCTCTGCTCGGTTTATATGGCAATAAAAAATTTGTAGCACTTGCCGGTCGTCCGGCCACAACATTTGCTCCCATAACACCTCATCCTTTCGTATGCGTGATTTTTTGACTGTTGAATGATAAGTACCTGATTCATACTATTATTATCATTCTCGAATTGGATACTCTGCCCCGTCGCAAACAATGTAGTACTTAAGTCCTTTGGCTGGCTCCATCCCCAGTAAATTGGGTATATTAAAGGTTCGTTCACTTTGATTTCCACCATAGGTACATCCAAGTAAAGCAAGCAAACATGGATACTCCTTACCTGATAGCAACCTACCATCACAAGGAAAACAACCTTGTGGTGTAAAGTTGTACGGTAATAGAATAATTTCTCCGTAATAATAATTCCACATAGTTTCTATTCTCCCTTCCTTAATATGACCGCGTTGGATATATTCCCATCGTTGCTATGTAGTAGCATAAAAACATATTTGGTCCAAAATTAGCTCCACCTTTTACGTTATAAGCATTGAGATTTGGAAGTGCAAATTTTGTTCTTCCATCTCCCCCATAAGTGTATCCCAGTAATGAGAACAATAAGTCATTTCCATATTTTGGAAGTGTACTTCCATCACAGAGGACCCACCCCGCAGGGGCATAACTAAAGGAAAATAAGTGAACTTCTCCAATATAAGTATCAATCATAATTAATCTCCTTTCTTTGCTACTATGTTATTGAGGGATATATGCCCTGCGCTGCTATGTAATACTTAAGTCGATTACCTGGACCAAAATTAGCTCCACTTTCTATGTAATACTCATTGAGCTTTGGTATTGCAAAATTTACCCTTGCATCTCCTCCAAATCGATTTGACAATAAGCTAAACAATGACTGATTTTGATCGATTGGAAGAAGTTGTCCATCACATGACACCCAACCGTCTGGTGCATAATTTTCCGCAAATAGTCGTATTTCTCCTAATAATACATCATAGACCATATTGATCCTCCTTTTATTTTTAGTTTCATATGTTTACTTTCATTTCTCATGGCTTAAATTACATCTTCCTGTGTCTGTCGGATAGCCACTATCAATTCCAAAGTCACTATACAAACAGGTCCAGCATTCTTTTCGAAACAAAAAGGTATCTGGATGTCTTTTGTGATATTGACAGTAATCCGTAGACTTTACGGATATTCCTTCCAAAGATGCCTCTACTTCTAACGTTCGGTCTTTATTCGAAAACATCATCCATCACTCCTTCTAACATGATTTGCTCCATATCTTATCATATTAGAAATGCCATAAATAAAAAAGGTGGTTGGCAAAATTGAGCTTTTTATGTCATATTTTTCCAATCCACTAGTAAGTTCCGCATACGCATACCACGAAAGGGGGCTATCGCTAAAGCGACAGCCCCCTTTTGTTGCACAAATTTCTCTATGCTATTTTCCCCCGCCTCTACACATTTAGCACAAATCTCGCAATAAACTCACCATCTACAGCTTCGAAATACGCGGTTCCCTGGTAACGGCTTACGGTATAGACCATACTTTTTGTACCGATTCCATCGCCCTCTTTTTGAGATACCGGCATATCACCTTCAAAGGTTACCTCATTGCTACAGCTATTGGTAACTCCAATGGCAAGGCGTTTGCCATTATACTTTGATTCCACCTTTATGTAGCGTTTTTTTGTTTTAGGAAGACAAATGCAAGCATTGTATGCGTTTTCAAACGCATTTGCAAAAAGGGCAGATAGTTCCATCCCTTCGATTGCCAAGGTTTCTGGCACATCGGTTTGAATCTCTACCAAAATCCCCTCCTTTTTCGCTCTTGCTGTCCAAAAGCAAAGGATACTATTCACCGGCTGGTGTAGGCAATATTCCTCTTTGGGAATATCATTCATACCTCTTTGTTCTTTCAAATAAGCAAGTGCCATATCCGTATATCCTGCCTCCAAAAGCCCAATCAACTCCTCGGTATTATGCCTTAGGTCATGCCAGCGCCGGTTTGTTTTCTCTGCCGCTTCCTTTTGCTGAATAAACTGATCCCGCTGTGCTTTATTTTGCATGGAAAGGATTCGCTTTTGCTCTTGAACCAAATACTTATCGTGAAGTTCCATAAATACGTAATAAAAGACGACAAATAAAACAATCATAAACACGATAATAACAGTGCTAACCACCAGTACTTCTAACAAATCTTTATTTACGCTGTACCTTATATATTCAAGATAGACGACGATTGATCCGATTAACGGAAGCATACTGTATATTCCCCAGCCTTTTTCTATCTCATCTTGTATCTGCATATACCTTTTACGGATAAATTTATGTAGAACAAAAAAAATAATGGAAAACAAAACGATTCTTGTAAGATTGTACATCCCATAACCTTGCTTACTTAGATGTGTAATCCATATTGCCACAAGATAAATAATAAAATTAATAAACATTGTCGTTAAAATGGTGAACAAATCCCTTAAATCTCGTCGTTTTGTAATATAAACAAACGTTAGAATTGCTGGTAGATTAATCGTTAATACATACCATTTTGCATAAAGAGCAAGTCCACCTATCATTAAAATCGGACCATTGATTGCCACCTGGAAGAGAAGTTCCAAAATAAGTATGATAAGCACCTTTTTTCTATTGAAACGAAACTGTGCCAAATCCATTACGATGCTTTGTGCAATCATCAGTGAAATCACGGGTACTAATATAGCCGAAAAATCCAATTTCCTATCCCCTTCCATACTTCATCATTAGTATATAAATTACTTCAGCGAATACTCCGTATACTTACAAAGTAAGTCTTTATAGTGCCTTCGAAGCATCGGTAGCTGTTTTTCATTTTCAAATAAAAGAAATTTGGCATTTACTTCTTTGATTTTTGCAAGATTTACAATATAGGTACTGCCACACTTAAAAAATCGCTCATCCGATATGAGTAACTCAAATAATTCGCCAGAGGTCATACGAACTTCGACATAAGTTCCATCCATTTGGTAAATCGTTTGTTTGTGTCCTGATGTTTCCGCATACAGAAACTGCCCCAAGGAAATCTTATGTACTCCAATCGAAGATTTTAACAGAATCTGCTTGCTTTCACTTTTTTTAACAAAAGAGATTGCTTTTTCCATGGCATCCTCGAGTTGCAGCATTGTAAATGGCTTCAATAGATAATGGGCTGCATGAAGGGAAAATGCCTCGACAGCATGCGTTAAAGAGGTCGTAAGAAATACAATTTGGCATTCGATCTGCTTTTCTCTTAATGTATGGGCAAGTTCGGTTCCTGACATATCTGGCATGTAAATATCTAGGAATAAAAGATCAAAACGATCCTTTTGATTCATACAAGCTAATAAATCGAGCGAAGAGTGAAAGGTAGCTATGCTTATCTTTTGTTCCGGATGGTCTTTTGTATATGCTTCACACATCGTTTTTGTCTTATGTAATTCCTTCTCTTCATCATCACAGATTGCTATTTTGATCATGCTTTCGTTACCTTCCTCCCTAGCTGCTATGTTTTACTTGTATTTTATTATAGTTATTGATTCTGCGCAATGTTTTGTGAAAACCTAAAGCATTTTTACTTCCTTCATAATTAATAATTTATTTTTTTCCCATACGGATGCAAATTCTTTATATGGTACCGGAATCTTCCCTTTCCCGATTTCTATGGTTATGCCTGGTATATTTAAATAACTCATATGATAGCTTCAAAAATCACCACTTGCCGAATCCTCCGTATATATCGTATCCGCATTCCGATATCCAGTCTCTTTGTGTGACGAGAATACATCTTCTTTGTCACCAAACAAATGTTTTTGTTGAGCGAAGTATCACATCCTCTAAAGATAACTTTTCCTGCCGCATGATAGTTTATAATTGCAACGATCTTATGCTTCTTTTCACTGTAAGTATTCAATATTTTAACAATTGCTTTTGTCTCATTTTCACTCACTTTACTACTTCCACTGTATCCCATTGGTCCAGCTTTTTTACTTTTGTTTTTTTTAAAGCCAACTCCAAAATTACGATTCAGATCCACGCCATTGGCATTTGCCTTCCATTTTTCCGGTTTTGTTTTTCCAATCAAGGAATACAGTTTTTTTCTTAAATTCTTACTATGAATACCAGCGATGCCTTCTTGGGCTATTGTAGTCCCATCGGGATTTGCCATTGGAATATATACGATGGACATTGTTTCGAGTAAGTCAACTGGCTTACATCCAGCAATGGTCTTATTATAATTTTCTAGATAATACTCCATCTGCTCCATACATAACAAACTTGTCATGTATTCTCTCGCATGCAAACTAGCAACCAAGAATAGATGCTTGGTCGCATTGGGATTCCCAATTTCAACTTTGTATAGATTCCGGTTATCCACTGTTTTTCCAATCACCGAAGTTGTACAATACTGTGAATATTTCTTTTGTAGCTGTTTAACATCTGACTCATACTCCTTGTATGTATATCTTGCATTAGAGGTGTCAACAATTTTTGTATTTTTAAACGTGTATTTTTCTGGCTCACCATATAAAACTACGGAATCATCTTGCTGAAAGATTGGTACTATTTCGTAGTTTTAGGTTTGATTTTCTTTTATTGTTTTATCATAAAAATTGTTTTTCTTTGTAACTTTTAATAGTTTATAACCATCCGATCCCTTTTTCTTACGTCTTATTTCGTAGAAATTCGTATTGCTATCTTTCGACCATACTAAGTAAACGCACTTATTTGATATTTTTGTCGTCTGAATCTTATTAATCGCACTAGGTATCGTAATCTCGATGACACTGCTTTCTGCCACACATTGATTGCCCATCCAAGCGATCACTTTAATCTGGTAAGACTCTCCGGATCAGAAAGAAAAACTGCTGTATTGTCACTTATGGTCACTTCAATCTGTCCTTCCAAAGAATCAAGTACACGAACCTCATACTTATCACACCATTCTACCTTCATCCAAGTGATTTGAACATTACCATTATCATTTGTAATCTGTGTGGGTTGAATGTCCGTAAGTTCCTCTGCCTGAATTCTAACTGGTACAGCAAATAAGTAGGAAGCGACTGTATATATGATGAGGCATTTTATTATGTTTTAATGTATTTTCATATGGCTCCTTTTCACATTCATTTTCTTGTCTTTCCTTTTTCACTTTGGAACCTTTTGAAGCCTCATATGTCAGCTTGCTATCAGTGATTACAACACTATTCCCCTTTGCTTTTTCCGTAATCACTTTGACATCCATTACCGTCAAGCTTTTTAAAGGTTCCACCATTTACAACCGATGCTTTCGCCGATTGAATTACCAGTATCTTTGATTTGTAGGATAAATCAGGAACCGTAAATATTCCTGATTTATCCGTTTTAATCGTAATTGTTTTAATGTCCTTATCCGCCAGTGCCTTTAACAGCGTCTTTTGGGTTGTTACCGTAAGCTTAGTTTTTGCTTTCTCGGCATTTCTTGTCACGCTAGATGTTGGTGCCGTTGCCTGTGCAATTGTAGTCCCAGTATCTAGTACGGAAGTTAACAACACCGTAATTGCAAGAAACAGTGCAACTCCAGATCGTAAAAAACGCTTTCTTTTGTCTCTCACCATATTCTTTCGTAACTCCTTCCCTTTTATCTACTCATAATTTTGATTTGTACTCGTTTCCACCGCACTCACAACCCGAAATCCCAGCATAAAACCAGGAATTTTTGGATGAGTTAAGTATAGCAAATGGATTTTGCAAATTATTATCCTCCCCCTAAAATGCATTTTTTTTGCCCTGAAATGCATTTAAGCTATGCAGTAGATGCACGAAAAGAAACCGAAGGTCTGATCATTAAATCAGCCTCCGGAATTATACGTATATCTCTTTACCATCTTGAATTTTAAAAGCAATCATTCGAGCACACATTAGCCCTAGACATTGAATTTTTCGATAGCCTTTACTAATGTTTCCGAAATTGTGCTTGTCTGCTCGGCAATCTCTAGGACACTGTTTGCTTTTTCTGTTATGTTGACACTTTTTTGTGCAATAATGCTTGTCCCTGACGCTGCTTCATTTGTTGATGTTGTGATTTCATCAATCGCCTTCATCATATTTTCCATAGATGCCGCCACTTCTTCTGATGTCGCACTAAGATCGGTAACGAATCCTTCTACAAAGACTGCATCTTCATTATACTGTTCACTGGTATTAACAAATTTTTCATAATCGTGGATTACCTTTTCATCCATGAAAGATAATAGATTCTGTGAACTCTTCGAAAGATTTTCAACAGACTCCACTACATTTTTTGTAACAAATTGAATCTCGGTTACGGTCTGCCTTGAATTTTCTGCAAGTTTTCTGATTTCTTCTGCAACGACTGCAAATCCTTTTCCAGCCTCTCCAGCTCTCGCCGCTTCAATGGAGGCATTGAGGGCTAGCAGATTTGTCTGTGACGTAATCTCCAATATCCCGCCGGTTAAAGAATTAATCTGCTCCACATCTTTTGATTGTTCAATGGCATTTTTTAATACACTCTCTGACTCGCTATATATTTTCATCGCAGCGTTTTTCGAAGAGAGTGCTCCCTCTTTTAAGTCCCTGGCTCTCCTACTGATTTCACCTGCTGTGTTGGAGCCTTCTTGTGCTCTTTGGGCAATGGAATCAATTGCCTGCATAATTTCAGTAGCGGTAGCATTCATTTCCTGCGAAGACGCCGCCGTTTCTTCTGACCCAGCAGATAATTCTTCTGTAGTAGCAACTACATCTTCTATCTCCTTTAGAAGGCCAATCACATTACTTTCTTCACGAGAAGAACTGGTCTTAACTTCTAAAGATTCATATTGTATGGTAGTAATCAAGTCCTTCATCGATGTCTGCATGGTAACCAATGCCCTCGCAAGACTTCCTGTCTCATCCCGATTATTGAGATATTTTTCAGAAATATGTTCGCTTAAATCGCCAGAAGCAATCTTGTTTAGATTATTTGTTATCACTTTAATTGGTTTCGCAATTGCGCCTGCCTGTAAAAAAACAAACAAGGAACAGACTACTAATATAATAAAAGTGCTTAGCGGAATCAGAACTTTCATCCGATCAAGACCAGCTAAGATTTCATGCATCGGCACAGCGATACCAACATACCAATTTGTATTTTCTACTGGTGCATAACCTACCATCTTTTCGACATTTTTATATGTATAACTTCCTACTCCTGCTTTTTTTTCAAACATCTGGCCATACAAATCAGCAAAACCTTGTAAGCTTTTATCCGTTTTTGCTTTTTCCATCATGTTATCTGCATTGAGGACAGATTCCTTGTCATAATGCGCGATTGTCGTGCCCACATTGTTGATCATATAGGCTTTCCCTGTTTTTCCAAATTGTAGGGTATTTGTTACGTCACTTAGATCATTTCCATCCATAACTTTGAATAAAACACCGACCACCGTGTCGTTATTCTTAACCGGCACTGCATAAATTATAATCATACTTCCTGGTTCTGTTTTATTTTCGATTGGGTCGGATACTGCTGTCTTTCCTTGCATTGCTTCCTGAAAATAGGCTCTTTCCCCTACATCAATGACTGTTACTCCATCTGGTGCCAGTGTTTCTCCTTCGGCATTGGCAAATGACACATTAACCGCATCTACTCTTTCCACTTCTCTTTGAAGAAACGCATTCTTTTCAGACAAAGCTACCTCGCTATCAACGAGTATGTCGTTTAATGCCAGAGCCTCCAAGGTATTCCATTCAATCAATAAATGTTGTTCAATATTTCTAGCTCCTTGACTTGCAAACTCTTCCAATTGTTCTTTTGCACTGTTTGTCAATTGTTGCGATGAGATTTCATATGAAATCAAACCAATTCCTGCACTAACTACTAAAATGATACCAATCGTAAGCGCCATAATCCTTGTTTTGATACTTTTCATCAATTTGGCCTCCTAAATAATTTTATTTTATAATATGAATATAATTGTACACATAATTATACAATATTTATTAAATTATTACAATTTTTTCTTTAAATCGAGCTGTTGACTGGTTATTTTTTCCAATTAACAGATTATTCCTTCTAAAAAACGATACCTATCAATTTTACACAAAAAAATGCAAGGAAATTCACATATTGAATATCCTTGCATTCATATTTTGTATCTATTCTTCCATATAATATTGTACTACAATCCCTACCACTAAAGTTTAATATTTAAATTTAGCAACGTTTTCATTCATATCTTCAGCGAATTTGGCTAAATCTTCACTTGCATTAGCAATCTCTTTTATAGCAACGGTTTGTTCCTCTATAGTTGCTGCAGCTTCTTCAGTTCCTGCTGCATTCTCTTGTGAAACAGCAGATAAATTTTCTATAACAGTTATAATATCATCTTTTCTATTATCCATTAAGCGCCCTGACTCATTTAAAATATTAATAACTATTTTTGTTTTTTCTATTGATACAGCAATTCCCTCCAGATTACTTTCTGTATCTTTAACACTATCTGCTTGCTCATTTACTATCTTCCTTATTTCATCCATTGTAATAACTGCACTCTCAGTTTTAGATTTTAACTCATTGATGATATTTGATATCTCTCCTGTAAATTTTTCTGATTGCTCTGCTAATTGGCGAATTTCATCTGCAACAACAGCAAACCCTTTGCCGGTTTCTCCTGCACGTGCCGCTTCAATTGCTGCATTGATAGCCAAAAGGTTGGTTTGATCTGCAATATTTTTGATCATTTGACTAGCACTTTCTATCCTTTTCGCATTGTCATTCGTGTTAGATATAACTTCATTGATCTCATTAGAAGCTTGTTGACTACTTTTGGTTTTTTCCACAAGTCTTTTCATATTATGAACGCTATTTTCTTTAAAAGCCATAACTTGATTAATCGAATCATTTAACTCATTTAATTTCTTTTGGTCATCTTCAATCAATCTTCCTAACTCTGCAATATTACCCACCGCTTTTTCTGTATTCTTCGCCTGTTCACTCGCTCCATCAGCTATTTCTTCTATAGTTTTAGCAACTTCCTCGGATGTTTCCGCTGATTGTTGAGCAGTCGCTGTCAATTCTTCTGATGAAGAAGCAACTTGTTGAGACATCATTGCAATATCCTTAACAAAAGTCCTCATGCTATCCGTTATAACTTGAAATGCATTAGATAATTCTCCTATTTCATCTTTACGCTTCATAAATATTTTAGGAACATCTTGCGTAATATCTAAACTTGCTATCTTCTGAGCATGCTTAGTCGCTGCCTTAATAGGATTAGATATTTTTCCAGCAATAATCCATACGATTAAAACCAGTAATAGTACTCCCAAAACACATAGCACCATTAAAATAGCAATTAATTTATAAGTAGCTTGAGCTATTTCATCAACAGGAACAACTGTTGCTACAGACCAAGGTGTTTTAACTTTACCCATATTAATTGGGGAAAACACAGCATTTACTTGTTTTCCTGTCGTTTTACTTGTTTGTATAGAAGTATGCAGATTTCCTTCTTCTACTGCTTGTTTAATCTCTGATTTATTTTGTAGTTCTGTGTCAAAAATGTTAGTTCCTACTAGCTCTTTTTTAGGATGTGTAACATATATTCCAGTATTCGATATAATTGTAGCATATCCTGTTTCCATTAGCTTGATCATATCACTTATAGACTGTAATTCATCTAAGGTAATATCAACACCTGCAACTCCTAATACCGTTCCATCAACTTGGATGGGTACTACAATCGAAGTCATCAAAACTTCTTTACCATCAATTGTATAACTAAATGGCTCTAAAATTGTTTCTTCACCTGATTTTTTTGCTAATAAATAATAGTCCCCTGCTCCTTCTTCTTCATATGATTCTAAAGGCACCATCTTAATATCTTTTCCGCTCCAATACCAGTATGGAATAAACCTTCCAGTCTTATCATATTCATTTGAATTTGCATATTTATTGTCATTTCCATCTAAAGCATTAGGTTCCCATACTGTCCAAACGCCTAAAAAATCAGAATTTTGTTTTAATACATTCTCTAATATTCCATTCATAACAGCTCTATCTGCACAATTTTCAATTTTTAGTCCTTCAAAACTATAAGCCAACGTTCTTGCTGTATCCAATCCAGCATCTAATTGCGATTTTACTTTTGCAGACGCCAGTTCTGCTTCTTTTTCTCCTAAACGATAGGCTTGACTCATTGTATTATTATATGTAGTTATGCCTACAACTCCAATAATTATCGCTAGAACTACTATGATACTGACTGACATACTTAGCAATAACTGATTCTTTATAGATTTCATATCCGTTCCCCCTTCTCTTTGTAGGTAGTTTCAAAACTTTTATTTTAAGGATATCACTATCCTTTTTATAAAAACTAATTTTTCCCTCCTTATTTTCGTAATAATTGAATTACCACAAACAAATCTGCCACCATCAGTCATCGGCTTGCTCTTAATTGCATAAAAATAAATACTTCGTCTCTTTAAATAAGCAAAATAGTACTAACCAATCTTTAATTTTCGCTTAATACTGTATTAATTTCTATTTTATCATTCAATTTGCGAAAATGCAATTTGTATTTCCACAAAAAGTAATATATCTCAAAATTAGCAACACTTCATTCAGTTTCATGATTTATTGTTTTTTTATTTATGCATTTTACCATTTAGACACACATCGCGCTTATACTATTGGTAATAAAAGAAAAGAAAATAAATTGAATCACCTGCTGTTCCTGTATGATTTTTAGGCGGTTCACGAAAAAAACGAAAAAATTGCAAGGAAATCCATATATTGAATATCCTTGCATCTATATTTTGTATCTATTTCCCCATAAAATATTTTATGTTTTAGCTACCGCCTTTTCTTTCTACAGCCCAAAGATTTGATTATAAATCCGGAGCAAATCCAACTCCTCAAATTTAATCGGATGATTTTGTAAACGATCTACACTCACCGATTTTACAAGCTTATATAATTCATCGATTGATTGTAGCTTTGGAGTCTCTAAACCAAAATTTTGTGTTAGCTGCTCTAATTTATCAATGGCATGCTCGATTGAATCACATCCCATAAAAGCAGCTATTTCGCTAAATGTCGTGGATAAGTACTCACTCCCTCGAGGATCATTACAGCAGTCCATATTCTTTAGCATATAACGCCAAATTTTCGTTAAGCAAAGTAGTGCCGCATGTCCATGAGATACCCCATACAGCGTTGTAATTTTATAGCACATCGCATGAGCCGCCGTTGTTTGCGTAAGATTAATTGCCTGCCCTGCAATGTTTGCGGCATCCAGCATGGCTTTATTTCCAGTTTCCATATTTTGAAGATAATCATCTGCGTTTTGCATAATATCACAGATTGCAATTCTTGCATATTCCTTACTCACTTTTGAAGATTTTACCGACCAATAGGATTCGATTGCATGACAGAGCGCATCCATCATCGTAGCCTTTTTTTGATAGTCTGGAAGGGAAAGTAAAACATCCGGATGCAATAATACATAATCCGGTAAGGAACTCACCTCATTTACCGACTGTTTTTCACCATTCAAATATATAATGGAAAATTTAGTCGATTCACTTCCTGTTCCAGCCGTCGTTGGAATCGCAAGTAGCTTGGTATCATTTGGAATAACATCTTGCTCCAGATAATTTGTTGTCTCATCCATACTGTGAAACATTTTAATGCACTTTGCAACATCTAAGGCGCTTCCGCCCCCCACCGCAATGATAAAATCGCAGGCATTTTCATGAAACACTTTTACCCCTGCAACCGTTGATTCATACCTAGGGTTTGGCTCAAAGTCCATAAATCTTGTGACGTTAATATTCAAATTAGTTGGCAAGTCACAAAACAACTGATTGAGATCCAGTTGCTCTATGGAATGCCCACATACTAACAATATACTCTTTACATTATTTTCTTTTAAAATAGAGCTAAGTTCACTTTCATAGTTTTCATCATTTATAAAATGCTGTTTCATATTACGGTTTCCTCCTTCACCTACTAGGTTACCTATTTTTTCTGACATTCTAAATGCAGTTCCTTTGCTAGCTATGCATCGCATCTTAAATTTCTTTAAAGCAAATACCAAAATTTGTGTGTCTCTCTAAAGAATGAAGTTCTTCCTTAATATATTTCCAAGATTCCTTGAAATCCTTTGAAACCGAAAAATCCGAATCTGAAATATATTCTATGAACCCATGGATATTATTTTTATATTGTTTAACAAATACATATGCATCATCTTCCTTGTCGTCATCCGTGCTATTAAACTTTCCATAAAGCACATGATCTAGATTTGATGACATGTAATAAGCACTATATGGAACCGACCAAACTTTGGAGCAACTACATATCCTGTCTATATTTTCACGTTTACGAGCATTTCGCAGTACTATCCCTTTCGGATTAACAGTTCGAATATCTTTCAAACTATAAATTGGCTTTTCCGCACTATTGTCTTCTAAAATATTTTCATCTGGTATATATGCTCCATCCATGTCAATCAAATGAATAATTTCCTTAAAGTGGCTTTGCTCAAAATGGTTCGCCTTTGCGTATGCCTTAACACCTTCCCCAATATATGCAACAATATTTGAAGAATTTACCGATAAATCACTTGTGATATCTCCGTGCATAATTTCGATATGAACCATATTTTTATCATAAATTCTATTTAGGAGAACACCAAATGCAGTATCATCCGATGGACCTTCCACAATAACAAAGACAATCTTTTTACGAGCCAATCAACTCACCCGCCTCTCTAAAAGAAAGGGCTATTTCGGAGTTATTGGTGGTATCATAAATCTCTTCACTTTGCTCTCCGAGAACAATATCTCTGTAATAAAAATCTCTCAGATTGTTATTATCTTTAACATTACTCATCCTAATATATCTGTTAAGCGGATTTGTTGTTGTAAATGAGATAAATCCCCTATCTATCGTCTCTAAAGGTCTTAAATTATGTGATGTGAAAATGAGTTGACCTTTTCCCTTTTCAGAAATAATGCGAAGAATCTCTCCCAGCAAGTACTCAAAGACACCAGCATCCAATTCATCAATTGCAACCGTAATGGAAGGTTGATTGTATACCACAATTAGTAATTGAAGGATAGATACAATCTTTTTAATTCCTTCTGATTCATATTGCAAAGGAATCTCTTTATTGTTTTTGAGAGACATGAGCTGAATTCTGCTGCCAACTTTGCCGTTTTCTAACACCTGCGTTCCCAAATCTCGTATACTGATTGTTAGTCCTGGAATGAGCTGCTCTAAAACAACATTCATATTTGAAATTACTTTTTGTACAACCTCAAATGCCTCCTGTGGAATAGTCGCTGCTTCATTTAAGGGAAGCATCAAATTTCCTACTGCTCCAATACTCTTCTCCTGGTATTTAAAAGTAATTGGTAGAGCATTCATACTGATAAGACCTGAGTTCGTAGTATTAATAACAAAAAGTTCATAGTTGCCAAATGTAATAAGAGCCTCTAACAAAGCGAGGTAGCGCTGAAATTCAAGCAAATTTTCATCTTTATTTTTATCATTTTGACGCATAGCCATCAGAAGCTTCTTTGAAAACACAAACGATCTGCTAGTCACAGCTGTCATCTTTTTATCAACCAACAGGTCAGTAAATGTTGCCTTATCATTCCCTATAATAATGTTGTATTTTGTTTTTGGTAAAAACACTTCATCTGTTCGAGTATTGATTAATGTACTCATGCGACACTTATCTCCCGGTGCCTCATAGGAACAACTTAATGTCTCACCAAAAATAGTTGCTATATATCTGGAGTTTTCTAAATCTTGAAAATCTAAATTTTGGGTAGACATATCAAGTTCTTTTTTTATACTAAATTCATAAATTGCGTCATAAATTGTCTGCAATATTTCAACTTTAAATTCACAACGAATCGTAGCAAATTCAGCATCCACGTTGATATAATCTGCAAACCGAACTGGAACCGACTGACCTGTAAGCGTCAGCTTCAGTAATTGCATTGCATCGATTAATGCTGTCTTTCCAGAACCATTTTGCCCATATACCCCAACAACACTTGCCTTATATGGCTTTCTGCTATTTTCAAAACTTAAATCCCCGTGAGTTACATTTTTGAAATTTGTAATAGAAATACTTTTTATTCTAACAACTGAACGATTCACGCTTCACACCTCCAATATGATATTATAATATCACACAACCTAGAAATAATCAATTTGGATTTCATTTTTTTCACAAAATGTTCCGTTTTGAACTTTCGATATTATTTTATGGATAATTTTATAATATCCCATATTATGCTTTTTTATTCCTTTAGGCGTATTATCCATTAATTCAATATTTAACTTTATCTTTAAATCCACCAAAGGACTGCGTTCCCAATCGAACACAGCCCTTCGTTTTTATCCTATAAGGTTATCAGACCTATTTGTTAAAATCTCTTCTGACTTTATCCTCTGTCATATCAAGAAGCATCTTTAGTTCATCAACTACTTTATCACTTATCGCTGTTTTTCCACCAATTAGATATACCTCTTCTGGTTTGATTTCTTTTAATACCTCTTTGGTATATTTACCAAGACTGTCCTTCTTTACATAGAGGATTGGATATCCATTTTTGGCACATGTCTTTTGGATGGCATTCAGCTCTTTTGGTTTAATCGCTCCATTTATAAGGACTACTTTTGCATGCTTTGGAAGTATAATCTCCCTTGCAATCCTGGCTGCTGTTTCATATTTATCCGATCCTCCGATGCTCTTAATCTGTTTATATCCCGCCTTTTTTAATAGATTAAGCAGCTTTCCGTTTACAGCCTTTCCCAAACCAATAATGTAGATCTCATCACTGGTCTTATAATGTTTTTTGATGTAGGCGGTCAGCTTCTTTGCATCCTGCTCTGTAATACCGGTGCGAACAATCTTTCCGTTTAATTGTCCTGCTAAAACACTACCTGCCGTTGCATCTGCAAAATCGTATTTTGTTGCAACAATCACTACTTTCTTTGCGGCCTTTTTTCGTGTGATTTGTAACGTATATATCTTGCTTGTCTTTCCATCTTCTGCCGTTACTTTAAGGTATACTTTATTTCTTCCTTCTGATAGCTTTACACGTTTACCAGCAATTTTTTTCGTACACTTTTTATCGCGGTAGATTCTCCAAGTGGCATTTTTACTTACTGAAATATTAACAGAAATAGCTGTTGTTTGATTGTTCACCGTAGCGGATATTTCCCTTCCCTTTATCTTTGCTTGCTTTGGTGTTGTCACTTTTTTAATCTCGCAAGAGGATGATTTTGTGAACGCATCTGTCTTAACAATTGTAAAGATACTAAATTTTGTAACAGAGAATTTTATACCCATGATTCCATTTTTGTATTCTACAATTTTGCCTTCCACTAATTCTTTTTCGCCATCGCTATGTTCAATATATACTGCAAGCTGACTTAGAAAAGCTTTTCTATCTTTCTGTCCACTTGGTATTTCGATTCCATTTAACGGCAACGTAATATCCACCCGTGATGAAGGCATATTGGTTTCGATTGTTACAGGAACACCTATAACAGAGATATTGTTACCCTCATCATTTTTTCTTGTAATTTCGACCTTTGCACGTTGTTCAATTTCACTTTGCTCTTTTCCTTCTCTTACCGGCACTAATCTGAAATATAAATCCTCCTTTGAATTTTCACTTGTATATTGCAAAGACTTCTTAGGTATTTCAATTTTTACGTCCTGCGTATCAATCTTTAAATTGACATCTCCTTTTGAT
Organism: Acetivibrio sp.; assembly: GCA_041739345.1. Taxonomy (GTDB): domain Bacteria; phylum Bacillota; class Clostridia; order Lachnospirales; family Lachnospiraceae; genus DIGJ01. The sequence goes on from JBGSNZ010000009.1 coordinate 172,645, forward strand.
AAAATATCGACTGAATTCGATGGAATGCTAACTGTAGTGTCCGAAATCTCGTCCTCCGTATATGGAATCACGATTCTTGCTTCCTCTTCCTTTGCTTCCTTCAGTTTATTAACCGTATCCTCTGCCTTCTGCGACTGATAGGTCACTTTATCCGATTTTTTACCCGTAGAATCTGTTGTACGTTCAATGGTTATATTAGAAGCAGTATCCTCTGTCTCTCCAAGTTTTACGTCAACCGCAATTTTTTCTACTTCCGTCGATGCTGCTGGCGTGGAAGGCGTATATGGTATTACAGTCTCTGTAAACGTTATTGTTGTAATTTTTCCCGCCGAATTAGTACCGCTAGCTTTTTTTCTTATCTTCACGGTTAGATTTCCAGCAAATACAGGTTCATTCGTTGGATCATAGCTTATCCAGATTGCCTCACTGGTTGCAGTGCCTACGAAATATTCCATCGTTGCATCGGCTCCTACAATCTTATTCGTAGCATCATTCACTGTTACACTTGGTGCTGCCGGGATTACTGGTGGGATTATATTTTCCGTAAAAACGATTGTTGTAATCTCTCCTGCCAGATTGTTTCCACTTGCTTTTTTTCTTATCATAACCGTCTTATTTCCATCAAATACGGGTTCATTTGTCGGATCATAGCTTATCCAGATTGCCTCACTCGTTGCAGTACCTATGAAATATTCCATCGTCGTATCGGCTCCTACGATTTTGTTTGTAGAATCATTCACTGTTACTACAACTGCAGGGGGCACAACTGGTTTGCTATTCTCTGTCCATTTTGCATAGAAAGTCTTTGCACCGCTATCGGTACTACCGATGCTCGTCACTGCACTTCCGGTAAATTCTGCATTATCATACCATCCTGCGAACTCATAGTTTTCCTTGGTGGCTGCTTTTAGCGACAAACCTTTCCCATACGTATAGCTTGCCGCATTGTCCGTCGCGTTTGTTCCACCGTTCAGGTTATAAGTTATTCCATAACTTGCGTCTGTCCATTTTGCATAGAAGATCTTTGCACCGCTATCAGTACTACCGATGCTTGTTATTGCAGTTCCTGTGAACGAATCATTATCATACCATCCGGCAAACTCATAGTTTTCCTTGGTTGCTACTTTTAACGACAAGCCTTTTCCGTAGGTGTAGCTTGCCACATTCTCCGTCGCATTCGTTCCTCCGTTCAAGTGATAGGTTATGGCATAACTTGCCTCTGTCCATTTTGCATAGAATTCCTTGGCTCCACTTTCCGTACTACCGATGCTCGTCACTGCACTTCCGGTAAACTCTGCGTTGTCATACCATCCGGCGAACTCATAGTTTTCCTTGGTTGCTGCTTTTAGTGACAAACCTGTTCCATATGTATATCTTGCCGCATTGTCCGTCGCGTTTGTTCCACCGTTCAGGTTATAAGTTATTCCATAACTTGCATCTGTCCATTTAGCATAGAAAGTCTTTGCTCCACTGTCGGTACTACTGATGCTTGTTATTGCAGTTCCTGTGAAAGAATCATTATCATACCATCCTGCGAACTCATAGTTTTCCTTGGTGGCTGCTTTTAGCGACAAACCTTTCCCATACGTGTAGCTTGCCACATTTTCCGTCGCGTTTGTTCCACCGTTCAGGTTATACGTTATTCCATAACTTGCGTCTGTCCATTTTGCATAGAAGGTCTTTGCTCCACTATCGGTGCTACTGATGCTCGTTACTGCGCTTCCTGTAAACTCTGCATTATCATACCATCCGACAAACTCATAGTTTTCCTTGGTTGCTGCTTTTAACGACAAGCCTTTTCCGTAGGTGTAGCTTGCCACATTCTCCGTCGCATTCGTTCCTCCGTTCAAGTGATAGGTTATGGCATAACTTGCATCTGTCCATTTCGCATAGAAGGTCTTTGCTCCACTGTCGGTACTACTGATGCTCGTCACTGCACTTCCGGTAAACTCTGCATTGTCATACCACCCGGCGAACTCATAGTTTTCCTTGGTTGCTGCTTTTAGTGACAAACCTGTTCCATATGTATAGCTTGCCACATTTTCCGTCGCGTTTGTTCCACCGTTCAGGTTATAAGTTATTCCATAACTTGCGTCTGTCCATTTTGCATAGAAGGTCTTTGCTCCACTGTCGGTACTACTGATGCTCGTCACTGCACTTCCGGTAAATTCTGCATTATCATACCACCCGGCAAACTCATAGTTTTCCTTGGTTGCTGCTTTTAGTGACAAACCTGTTCCATATGTATAGCTTGCCGCATTGTCCGTCGCGTTTGTTCCGCCGTTCAGGTTATAAGTTATTCCATAACTTGCGTCTGTCCATTTTGCATAGAAAGTCTTTGCTCCGCTATCGGTACTACCGATGCTCGTCACTGCACTTCCGGTAAACTCTGCGTTGTCATACCACCCGGCGAACTCATAGTTTTCCTTAATAGCTGTTTTTAGTGACAAACCTGTTCCATATGTGTAGCTTGCCACATTTTCCGTCGCGTTTGTTCCACCGTTCAGGTTATAGGTTATTCCATAACTTGCGTCTGTCCATTTTGCATAGAAGATTTTTGCACCGCTATCGGTACTACCGATGCTCGTCACTGCACTTCCGGTAAATTCTGCGTTGTCATACCACCCGGCAAACTCATAGTTTTCCTTGGTTGCTGCTTTTAGCGACAAACCTGTTCCATACGTATAGCTTGCCTCATTGTCCGTCGCGTTTGTTCCGCCGTTCAGGTTATAAGTTATTCCATAACTTGCATCTGTCCATTTTGCATAAAAGGTCTTTGCACCACTATCCGTTGTTCCGATGCTTGTTATTGCAGTTCCTGTGAAAGAATCATTATCATACCATCCGGCAAACTCATAGTTTTCCTTGGTTGCTGCTTTTAGTGACAAACCTGTTCCGTAGGTGTAGCTTGCCACATTTTCCGTCGCGTTCGTTCCGCCGTTCAGGTTATAGGTTATTCCATAACTTGCGTCTGTCCATTTTGCATAGAAAGTCTTTGCTCCACTATCGGTACTACTGATGCTCGTCACTGCACTTCCGGTAAATTCTGCGTTGTCATACCATCCTGCGAACTCATAGTTTTCCTTGGTGGCTGCTTTTAGCGACAAACCTTTCCCATATGTATAGCTTGCCACATTTTCCGTCGCGTTTGTTCCGCCGTTCAGGTGATAAGTTATTCCATAACTTGCATCTGTCCACTTCGCATAGAATTCCTTGGCTCCACTCTCTGTCGTAGTGATGCTCGTTACTGCACTTCCTGTGAACTCTGCATTATCATACCATCCTGCAAATGTGTAGTTAGCTTTTGTTGGTGCTTTTAATGTAAGCCCTGCTCCATAGGTATAGGTTGCAGCATTGTCTGCATGATTCGTTCCCCCGTTCAAGTGATAGGTGATGCTGTAGCTTACGACTGTCCACTTCGCATAGAATTCCTTGGCTCCACTTTCTGTACTACTTATGCTCGTTACTGCACTTCCTGTGAACTCTGCATTATCATACCATCCTGCGAATGTGTAGCTATCCTTTGTTGGTGCCTTTAATGTAAGACCTGTTCCATACGTATAGGTTGCCACATTGTCCGCATGATTCGTTCCACCATTTAGGTGATAGGTGATGCTGTAGCTTATGACTGTCCACTTCGCATAGAATTCCTTGGCTCCACTCTCTGTCGTAGTGATGCTCGTTACTTCACTTCCTGTAAATTCTGCATTACTATACCATCCTGCGAATGTGTAGTTATCCTTGGTTGGTGCCTTTAATGTAAGACCTGTTTCATAGGTATAGGTTGCCGCATTATCCGCATGATTCGTTCCACCGTCCAGATGATAGGTGATGCTATAGGTAGTTGCTTTCGTATTTATATTGATTTCATTATATGCTCCTATGTTTCCCGAGGCATCTTTTACCAAAACCACAAAATAATATTTTGTATTTTGAGAAAGCCCTGTCATAGAATAGGAATTGGCATTATTCTTCCAGTCCATCGCTATGGTTCCATTCGTCTGCGCATCTTCCACTGATGGAATATTATTTGTAGTAGAATATACAACTTTATATTGAAGGTTTTCTTTTGCCGTAACATCGTCTGTAGCCAATGTCCAGGCTAAATCTAGAGATTGATCCGAAAGATTTGATGTTGTTATTGTTCCTGTATTTCCAGGCACTGGCGCGGAATAATCATTTGGAATATCTATTTGAATCTCATTGCTATTATTTCTTCCGGTGTCCTTGAGACAAATATAAATATCTTTTGCACCACTTGAAAGCCCTGTCAAAGAAAGCGATACCTTTCCCTCACTACAAGCAGTTCCAGTTGTACTAGTATCAATCGTAGGTGCCGTTTCACCGTCATCCACTATACTATAATAATATTGGCCATCCTCATCCGTTATAAAGGTAACCGTTGCCGTTGTATCTCCAGTACGGCTTGCCGATCCCTTTGTTAAAACAGGCGGTTTCTTATCTTCTATATGCATCATCTTGGTCGCTACATCACAATAAATAACATAAGGAATACCATTGCTATATGTCATCTGTAGTACGTCTGTATTCGATATAAGATTACTTCCCACAGGCTCCCATGAACTAGAAGTCGCATTCCATTTTCCAAGCCCTCCATATCCATTGCTTCCATCATTATATGAATACGCACTATATATCGAACCATCGCTTGTTATATATGTTGAGATTGCATACGCGTTTGGCGCAAATATTTTTGTTGTAATTGCCTCCCATGAATTTCCAGTGCTATTATATTTATCGATACAACCCTCTTCATAATTTTCATAGGATAAATAAAAATCACCGCCATACTTGAAAATGCGGCTATAATATGCTCCTTCTACTGAGAAGGGAGATGTATTTGTACACCCCATAAACTCCCACGAGGTACCGTTTGCACATAAAACATATCCTCCTAAATTCAATGACCCAGTTTTACTTGTAGCATTATTGTATGAAATGTAGGGAACTCCTTCCACTACGAATAAATTTATCCCTACCGTACTGCTAGAATAAAGTGTTTTGCCTTTAACAGTATCAAAATAATAATTACCTCCCCCATTTGAAGGCAAGCCAACCGAATTCCAGCCAAGGCTTCCCGTAGCAGTATCATATTTTTGAATATAAATTGTTCCTTCTGTGCTTGTTGAAATAAATACAGAATAAGCAAGATATGGTGTACCCTGATAGACATATAGAGAACATTCACTATTTGTACTATCAGATAGTACAATACTGTCTAGAGCATTCCAGCTACTTCCGTCGTATCGGTATATTTCAATTTTATTATTCGATTCTGTTACATACGATACATATGGTGTTCCATTGTACACAGAAAGTGACATCTTTGTATTCATAATAAAGTCACTTCTGTCATCTTGTGCACATGCATTCGAAAATCTGGGTTCACCAACATATTGCCAGGTACCATCCATAAGCTTTACAACCGATATTTTATAGCTTCCTTCCTCCGACGACGAATCCGTTGTATATGCCACATAGGCCACGTCATTGCTTTCCGCTGTTTTTATATTATTCACTGGTCGATCAAATACAGCCGTTTGTGCATATGCCAAACTCGTCTGTCCGAAAACAGCCAACATCATTGCAACAAAAAAATAATAATAAATCGTTCTAATTCGTTTTGTTTGTTTTGTTTGTTTCATTTGTTTTACCACTTCTCCCCCTCAAAAATCTTTATATGATTGTTAATGTATACGTCGTGCTTGCCGTTTTATCCGCATCCGATACAATGATTGTGATAAGTGGCCATCCTGAAGTATCACTCTTTGCGACAGGATAGGTGCCACCACTTGTTACCTGTATACCGTTAATCTCAATGATATAAGAAGGATCGGAGGTGACCGGAATCACATTTGCAACACTCGCTGGAATCGATACCTGGTACGAAGTCGTCCCTTCCTCCCTATTAGCAGGAACTGTATGTAATCCTCTTTTTACATAGGAGACCGAAAGTTCTTCTATGACAGGCTTAACTGCTGCTTCTCTTTTCACTACCAGCTTATAGTTTTTAGTATTGCCAGCCTCAGCCGTAACCACGATCTCTATGGTATTTTCTCCCACCACCAATGGAATCTCTTCTGAAGCACAGCCGCTATCTACCTCTTTTTTATTAACCGCTATAGTTGAGGTAATGGTATTTGCTGTTGGGGTGACCGTAATGTATTCCACCTCATTTCCAACAACTGCGCTATAGGAAAGCTTTCCCCTTTGAAATGCAGGCTTAAGAGTTCCATTACTAATCGTAAGCCTAGATAATCCTGCATCGTCTGATACTTTTGTCACGTCTATATAATAGCTTGTTTTATTTGTCGTATCCGGAGATATTACTTCGATGCGTATTTCACTTTCTGTGTTAAATAAATCTATCTCATTAGAGCTCGTACCGCTTGCTACTGGTTGTCCGTTTACTAAAATTGTAGCCTCTGGATCTGCTGCCGTAGGCGTAACGGTTATCTTTTGTTTGCTTGTCTTCGCAGTATACCAACTACAATTACTGCAAAAAACAGGTGTTAAAATCCCATCACTTAAAATCAGGCTTGAAAGATTTGCATTGTTGGAAACAGGATAACCATACGCGGTAAAATCTAATACAGAGGCAAGATGGTTTCTAGGTCTTGCATCACCTTTTGTTATGTAGAGCCTTAATGCATTTGCCAAAACAGGAGTTTGTATCGTTCGGTCAAAGGTGTTATCCCTATTATCTATCACACTTTGTCTCGGAATATCCATCCACGAATATTCCCCATTTGTATTAACACTGCACTGAAGCTTACAGCTATTCAGATTACAAGATGCATCCCATCCTGCATAACCTGCACAAGTAACCTTCCAACGAGTTACCTTAAAATAACCACCTAATCGTATCATCAGCCAGCCTTCTTCCGCATCCGTACACACCCAGCGATTGGAAAAATCAGTAAATCCATCCACTGCTCGTTTCGGCTCATACGGCATCATATAGCTGCTCGCTAATGCTCCCTTATTCATCGTTATATCCTTAATCTTAGGATCTGGCATCGTATTTTCTCCTCCATCCTGTTAATTTTTTCCCGGCCAACTACCTTGTGTTGCTATGCAATATCTCATAGCCGGATGGGGTTGTGTAGCCATCAAGTCAGGCACCGCAAAGGTCTGCTCTGGATTCCCTCCATACTTATTAAATATCAAATGATAGAGTACATCATAATCCTTTGCCGGATAGATTGCCCCATCACAACAAAGCCAGTTTTGGGGAATAAACAGATAGGGAAACAGCCTTATTTCTCCTACATATAAATCCATTTCATCCATTGTAATACCTCCAGTTTAGTTTCTTGACGGATAATCTCCTATCATTGCTATATAATACGCACAGAGCGGTTCATCCTCACCTATTGCAAACGTATAGGGTGCTGCATTCCTAAGATTCGGCAAATCAAAGATGGTTGGAACGCTACCACCATAATTATAACCAAGCACATCAAATAAAGCCACAAAAGTCATGGTAGAACAAGGTTGTCCTTTACAAAGCTCCCATCCACGTGGTGCATAACCATACGGAAATAGTTGAATTTGTCCTAAATAATGCATTATACAGATACCTCCTTAAATTTTATTATCGCTTTTTACTTATGGTTTTGAGGGATATGCTCCCTCCATTGCTATAAAATACGCACATAATGGTCCGTCGTAATATTTGCCTGAGGAATACATCGCCGCATAACGCAAATCTGGCAATTGAAACATAGTTCTCCCATCACCGCCATACGTAGTACCAATGAGAGAAAATAATAGTTGATACTCTTGAATCGAAAGAATCGTTCCATCACATATCCTCCATCCTTTTGGTGTAAAATAATATGGAAAAATCTGAATTTCGCCTAAATATTGATTCATAAAAAACCTCCTTTACTCACTAACTCAATTATAAAACCTCAATCTCACAAAATTCTCACAAAAAGGCAGAAAAAGTGCCTGTCACCTTAGACAGACACCTTTTAGATACCTCTTTTAATTTTTTTTTTGCTTAAAATGGATTAATAAGCGATTCAATACTTGTTGCGTAATTGTACATATTTACGTATGGCTGAAGTTGTTTTACTGCACCATGGTATACATTATTGTTCATTAGCCTCAGACATTTTGCAAGCAAACGTGGGTCTGTCCCAGAGGCCTTTGAAGTATTTAACAACATCAGGCTCGGATAGAAATTTTCAACATTCACAATTTGCCAATAACGCGCGAAACGAAGAGATTCTGCCAGACCGTCCTTCTTTTTGGTCTGTCCAGGAGTGCCTCCAATCTGATTAATCACGATATTGGTATATTTACTTGACGAAGAGCTTTCGCTCTTTTCGCTACTTGAATGACTATAGCTCCCCCCTCCTGACACAGAGGCATAAGAAGCTTTCACTGAAGCGGTAAACGCGGTTTTTTCCTCTTCCGACTGTTTAAAATCCGAAATCTTAGTTTCCTCTGTAGAGTACAACGCTCCTCCAAGGGTAAATCTTTGCGGAATATATAGACCCCACTCGTTCAAAACATGGAGAAGGTTGCACATTTTATCCTTGTCTGACTCTTCCGAGCATACCGCCTGATTCACCGCTATTACAAACTCATCGTTTGCAGCAAGAGTTGAGGTATCAATATCAAAGCTTGCCTTTGAAACAACATATTTCGCAAGCAAATATTCCGTCACCGTACTAGCGCTTGATGACTTACTCTTCTCATTGCTGTATTCCGAATCCACCTTAACATAAGGGGTATCCAGTGCTACCGACAATTTGTCGTTGGTGATTAAATTCAAATCCTGCGTAACTTTAGAGAACGAGTAATACGATAATTCTTCCGTATTAATCCGCGGTGTTTGCATAGACGGAAGTAATTTCCATGAAAATAAATCTTTGAACGATTTTGTTATCCCATCGTTTTTTGAAAAAATCAATCCTCTAAAAATTTGACACTTGTTAAAAAGATCTGTTTTCTGACTTTCGGTTAAGTCCCTGTAGTCCTCCATATCTGGATCTGCCTTAATCCCTTTATCCAAACTGCTTCCGACATATATCGTGCCGCTTGCATCTATCAAATCAGAGAGCTGAATATCTTGCTCATCCGAAGGGAGAATTTCAGCATCATTATGTAAAAAAATATCCGATCCCGACATAACTTCCCTCTTTTCCAATTCTCCACGTACAACTAAGAGCGTCTTGTCTGTATCTAATTTTACAGATGTACTTTTTCCATTCGTATTTTTGATTGTTAATAATCGTGTTGACATAAGATTACCTCCATATTTCTTCCTGCATGCTTGGCGGCAAAATATTATATCGATCGATATATTGTTTTGCCTTCTCTTTGGAACTAAATACAAAGAAATAAACATTAACTATTCCTTGTGGTTCTTCCCACGGTTTGGACTCAACCACACTCCAGTTTCCGTAGCAAACCTTTGTTTTATCGCCTTTTACAGGTGTTGCTGGTTTGATATCACTGCCGTCTATGGCAATTTGTGTATCGCCAATGTTTAAATCCAGTTCGTTTAAAAAGGAAATACCTCCCACACTCTCTAGCTTCATTTTCTGTGAATTTGCATTATAGACAACCTTAGCATCTCCATCTTTCCAGGCAAGCATATCCCGCGCTATAAAACTAACTTTTTGATATTGCATTTTGGTTGCTGGATCAATACCGCTCACATGATCAATCGCCTTAAGCACGATATTTCTATCTTCATTGCCGCTCCTCCAAGCATTAATTATGGTTTCTCCGTATAAGTTTTTATCATAAGGAGTCCAGTGCACTGCGCTTCCCCTGATAACCTCACCAGACGCAATGGAGGCCTTGAATTCAAAACCTACGGTTCCGTAACAACGGAGTGGAAATTCAACCACCGAATCCTCACAACATATACATACGTTATCATAATACAATTGTAAATTTTCATTGGTAGGCACTACATTGGTAAGCATGATTGGTTCAAATTTATCGTTGTTGATTGTCCGAGTAGACTCATCGGACTTTTTCAGTCTGCATTTTACCTGTAATTTACCACCTGCCCAACAATCTGCGGCGAAACCAATCAAATCCGGTTTCTTAAGTTTCTTAGTATTCGTTAGGATAATTTGATTTTGCTCGTTGATAAACATATCGGCTAACGGTATGAACCGCTCCGTTGTCCTCGCCACGATGCGATCGGAATAATTTTCACTGCATTTTTCCGCTTTTGGCATTACAAAACGATATTGACTGTTACTGTCATCCGTACAAATAAAACTCTGCCCATTTACCTGCTTTTTTTCTAAAACATCTCGTAAATCCGACAGTTTTTTACCACGCAAACCTGCCACGTCGGATTCGGTAATTGTAACGTTATCATAATCATCGGTACCCTTACTGCATATTACGTTAAACTCCATTTTATTTACCTCCCTGATAAATATTTTGTCATTACGTGTTTCCATAATTATACAATTTGAATTGAATTCCTGCAAATAAAATTGGAACGCAATCGTGTTAAACTAAACAATTGTAATCCGATTTTTGCCACTTTGCTTGGAATGATACATTGCCTCATCTACCTTTTTCATCATCTCATCTTCGCTTATTTTTTCACTGACTGCTACGACTCCTATACTAACGGTTACCTGATGATGCACATTCTCTCCTTCCAATTTAAGCTCTTCCATAAATGAGAGTAGCATACGTTCTGCCTCTTTTGTCTCTACTGAAAGGACTCCAATAAACTCATCCCCACCCCATCTGGATGCGATTCCACATCCATCTATCATTTCTTTTAGGTTTTTACCAATCATGGCTAATACTGCATTTCCATAGATATGACCATAGGTATCGTTAATATTCTTAAAGCAATCAATATCCATCATAAATACGGAACACGTTTGCGTACGGTATTTTCGTATAAAAGCCAAATACTGTCTGCAAAATAGTTTTCGATTCAAAAGACCGGTTAATTCATCCATATTTTCATGCGCAATCAACCGTTGATTGCAGTAGACAAAAACAAAGGAAGTCACCATAATACACAATGTCATGGATATCAGCATGGCAACTATATTATTTTTTATTCCTTCTTGAAAAGCTCGGTTTATGGTACTTGTATCTTTTTCCACAACCAGATACCATCCTAGCGAATCGTCATATGTAGTAATCAGACACTTTCGTTTTTTTCCAGAAGTATACCACTGAATCTTTGCTTTATCCGAAGTATTTAATTTAATCTTTTTCTGGATTCCTGTAAGTTCTGCAAGTTTATCCTCCTTAACAAAAATATCGGTTTCCCTGGTAAAAGAGGTCATTACTCCTCCGACGTTTACAATATAAACGGACAGATCATAATCTCTTTCATACGATTGAATCGTATCCTCGATAGAGAATACCTCGAGTCCAACACCGATGATGCCTAGAAGTCTTCCTTCCTCATCTTCAATCCGAAAATTTACGAATACTGTAATGGTATTTTCATCCGCTTCATTGGTATCAATTTCCAAATCATATTCACTGCCAGATTCAATAAAATTATAGTACCACACGTCATGATCGTCATTTGGTGATATGGTTTTATTAAAACCATCCTGATAATAATAATTTTCCGTCTTTGCAGCAATACAAAACACCGTAGCATAATTATATTTCTCCTGATATGTTCTCAGATAGTCATAGAGTTTATTTAAATATTCCTCATTTCCCACATTTTTACTCTCATGTGAGATCCATCCTTTTAAAAACTCGTCATTTGCCATGGTTTTTGCCACTGTCACTGGCTTAATCATTGAGTTTTCGATTTGCTTTGAAATATTAATATCTGCAAGGCTCACAATATTTTCCAAATATCTTTCGCCTAGTTCCTGATAGTTTTTGCTATCCCGATATACTACTCCAAAAAATCCAGCAACAATCACTAAAACTATGATTAAATTACTAATTAAAAGTAAATGTTTTTTCACTTCAATCCCTCTCATTCATTTTTCCCCAATACTTTTTTCCCCCTTATTATAAAATACGTATCTCACAAAATTCTCACAAAAAAAGCCAAAAAGGTGCCTGTCACCTTAGACAGACACCTTTTATTTTAGTTAATTTTAATCCCCTTGTTGGTACGTTTTATTTTGTCATCTGAAATATTTAATAATGCCTTTATTTCAGATATTACTAGATCACTTGCTTCTGACTTATTTCCAATTACGTATACTTCTTCTGGATTTATTCGTTTCAATGCATTTCTTGTTGCATCGGTAAGATCATTTTGTGTTATATACAGGATTGGATATGTATTTTTGGCACTAATTTTTTGAATTGCCTGAATATCTTGTGGATTTTGTTGTCCATTGATTAATACCACTTTTGTATGTATTGGCAGCTTTACTTTTTTTGCAATCTTTGCGGCTGTCTCATACTTATCCCCTCCACCTATATTGATAATATTTTGATATCCTTCCTCATTCAGCAAGCGTTCCAGGTCTTTATTTACTGCTTTTCCAAGCCCTATGATATACACGCGAGCCGTCGTTTTATAGTTCTTCTTTATATAGCGTATTGTCTTAGCTGCATCACTTGTCGTTATCCCCGTGCGAATGATTTCCCCTCCATATTGCGCTGCCAGGACGCTACTTGCTACTGAATCTGATACATCATACTTCGTCGTTATAAAAAGAACTTTTTCCTTTCTCTCTCTACGTTTTATTTTCATCTTATAGATCTTAGACGTCTTATCTTCTGCCACAACCTTGATATAGAATTGATTACTTCCTACTGTAAGACCTAGGTTTTTACTGGAAATTTCATGCTGACAAGCCTTATCCTTGTATAATTTCCAGGTCGCTTTCTCACTAACATTTAATTTCAAAGCGATAGATTCTGCCTGATTACTTACCACCGATTCAATCGTTGTCTGTTTGAGCGTGGATTGTTTTGGCACGATTACCTTTGTAACCTTGCAATTCGAAGATTTTATTGCTTTCTCATCCTCTACTTTGACAATTGTGAACATGCTGAACTTATTAATGGTAAATTTTATACCGTAAACTCCCTCTTTGTATAAAACAATTTCACCTTTGGTGTATTCTTTTTCACCATCACTATGTTCGATAAATACGCCAATTTTATTTAGTAATTCTTCTCTCTCATTGGCATTTTCCGGAAGATCAATGCCCGTTAGTGGAAGGATGATATCCACATTAGAAGATGGCATGTTTGTTTCAATCTCTACTGGTCTTCCTATTACCGAGACATTATCTCTATCCACATGATTAAGCGCTTCAAGTTCAATCTTTGTCTGTGAAACAATCGTGTTCTTCTCTTCTTCCCTTTTTACTGGTACAAGATTAAAATATAGGTCTTCCTTTAATCCATCTTTTACTGATTGAAGTGTTTCCTTTTGAACCACAATACTTGCGTTTTCTGTTTCAATTTTTAAATCTATATCATTTTCTACCATTAGACTAACCACACTGGTTGGGACAACTATATCTGTCTTTGATACTTCATCCTTATTGTCTGGTATAAAAATACGGGCAACTGTCTCATGGGCTTCTTTCAGCTTGTTAATTGTCTCCATCGCTTTCTCTTTTTCATAGACAATTTTATCATTTTTTTCTCCACTTGCAGTTGTTTCCCGATGTACGATTATCTTTGAGGCAGTACTGTCACTTTCCCCTTCTTTTACTTCAACGGTAATTGTTTCCGCATTCTCAGCATTTCCATTGGATGAGGAAGGAGATGGTCCCTCATACTCTTTCACCGTTACTGTCACCGTATAGTTCTGACTTGTCCCATCTTCTGCCGTCACCGTATAAGAGACAGGCTTCGTAAAATCCTGTGCAACTCCACTTGTTGGCGATACGCTAATTCCTGTTTGAAGTATGGTTGGTGCCAGCTTTGTTACATCCGTTCCATACGGCACCATCAATGATATTGTTTTTTCTGTTTCATTCACAGTTCCAGCAATTCCTGGAGTAAAATCACTTAAGTTAAAACTTGTAATCTCTTTCTGTTGGCTCTTGGGATTTTCTGTCCACACTGCATATAAGGTCACATTGTTTGCAGGGATTATAATAGAAGCTCCTGATACCACTTTTGGCTCTTTCGAAAATGACCATCCCATAAGGTAATGCTTTTCTTTTATTAATGCACTGCCATCTAGTAAAACAGCATACTCTCCGGCATAATATTTCTTACTATCCACCGGTACATTTCCACTTCCCCCATTGGCATCATAGCTCACCATATACTTCCCATCCTCGATCCAGATGGCATAAAACACGGTATCGCTATCTGGAAACGTATAGGAAGAACCGACATTTCCACCATCTTTTGTCACAGCCCAGCCTCCAAATGTATGATGTGACATCGAAAGCCCTTCTCCACTTGCGACCGAAACCTTGTCCCCCTTATAATAAATTCCTTGATCAACTGGAGCCGTTCCTTCTCCTCCATTCAAATCATAAGTCACCATATGCTTGGTATCTTCTGACCAGATGGCATACAGGGTAAGGTTCGAATCCACCACTTTGATCTCTGTCTTATCCAGAGGCGTTCCATCCGCCTTCAGTGACCATCCCTGGAAGGTGTGGTGTATGAAATACATGCTTCCCTTGTCTTTTAAGGATATAGTATCGTCGCTATAATATGCTTTCGTATCGATTGGCGGTGTTCCACTGCCTCCATTGGCATGATAGATGATCGAATACGACTTCTTTGCCACGACTACTTCAACCGTCGCCTGACTGTTGCTCGGATTATGGCACCCATTTGGCAGAGTAATCGTTGCTGTAAAGGTGTAGCTGCCGGCTTTATCAGCCTTGTAGCCGTCTGTATCTGCCCAGCTTGCTATTTGCAGGCTCACATCTTCTCCCTTTTTGGAATCAGCACTTCCTGCCGGTGTTAACGTCGAAGCTATCACCTTGTCGGGCAAGGCAGCTATGACTCCTTTTGCATCCTTATAAGTAGCACTTCCTTCTGTTCCGGCATCTACCGCTGCAATCGAAGAAAGCCCTGCTATGTCATAGGTTAGGGTTGAAAACTCATACTTATAAATTGGGCTATGGTTTTCTGCCAGATCCTCTGTCATACAATATACCTTATAACTGCTCCCCGCATCGAGATTCTCAAAACAGATATTCCGAACTTGTAATGCTTCTTCATATTTAACACTTCTCTTTGCAACAATAACACCACCCTCATAATCTTCACCTGCTTTGAGCTGATCTATCGTTGGCTCTTTGGCTCCTTTTGCAGAAACCAGGATATAGTAAAACGTACCCACTTCATCTAATGATACATCGGTAAATTTATATGCCGTATATCCATCACTCTCTGCCGCTCCATTATCTAAATTTGGATATTTCGTATCCGATACTATATGAAATACGTCCGCTGCACAACTCTCATTTCCCACCACGTCGATGGCTGCTCCCGTGATGATTGTAATCGACACATCTCCATCTTTTATGGGAACGACCTTTGCCTGATAGGTCGAAGCATCTTCTTGCGTAAAGCTACTCACACTTCCATTGTCCACCTGGATATCTTCTTTTATAAAATCCGTAACGTCTTCACTAAACTTAATCGTTACTGGAATGCTTTTCTCCCTGGTTGGGCTTTTCAGACTGCTCTCTATCGTCGGAACTGGTCCTTTCTGATCTAGGGTAATACTAGCTGATAAGCTACCATCGGTCTCATTCCCTGCTTCATCCTTGTACTTGACATAAATGGTCTTGTCCCCATCGCCATCACTTAAGGTTACCTCTTTTGTGGTCTGGTAGGTCTCATACGAAGCCCCCGAAAAATTAGAAGCCTCGCTAATCATCATTTCACTGGCTCCCTTTGCATAAAGGGTCAGAGTGACTTCTTTTTTATTTGTCTTCGTCTTCCCATCCTTGATCTTGATACTGCCTGACTCGGGTGCCAGCGCATCGATAACGGCCGCACCATTATAACCAAGCGACCCCTTGGCACCAGGCGTTGGGAGCGTCAAATCGGCATCACTTCCATTTGCCATGTCAGTGATCGTTCCTCCATTTAAAGCAAGAGATGTACTGTTCACATAATCAAGGTCTGCGCTATTATCTCCTGACTTTACGGTATAGGTAAAGGTCAGCTGCTTGGTTCCACTGCCCGATTTATACGAAGCCGTGCGATCCGTAGTTCCAGTCTCTAGTGTCAGTGTCGGTGTCCCTGTGACAGCGACCGACCCGCTAAAATTCACCATAATTGAGATCGAATTCCAAGCCTTATAGGTTCTAGCAGAAGCAGATGTTGTGACAGATTCAACACTTGCTATCGGCATGTAGGCTTTTACATACATTTTACTTGCTTTGTTATTATCAGCATACCCCATTAAAAGCATATCATTATTATCAATTGCTAAACTAAAAGAATCCGAATCAAAACCTGTTTTTGACCCCAACAATTCCCATTTTAACGAGGTTCTGTTATATTTTTTAACATATTGTTGTTTCAATCCCGCACTATAAAAAACAATCGGATTATAATTTCTATCCATGACTAATTGTGGATAAGAAGCCTTTCCGGTTTCAATAATCCCGCCAACAGTTTTCCATGTACCATCCGGACCATCACACATTATTAATTGTAAATTCTTTCCAGCTTCACAATAAGCTACATATGGATTGCCGCCTAAACCAAATTTTATTGTAGGATATATACCATCAATACTCTTACTAAAACTTCCAAAATCGGACCATTGATTATTCTTGTATCTTTTAACATAAAGCTTTCCAGGTGATGTCAACTCATAGACACAATATAGATATCCATTTTTGTTGCATCCAATGGTATAATAAGCTGCATTACAAGTAGCAGAACCTATATCAGTTAATGCTGTTGTAGTAATTATATTGGTAGTAGTATCCTTTTTATATCTTACTACCCGCACTGTATGTGAATCTGATGTATAATATGCAACATAAACAATACTATTATAAACCGTCATTGATAGTTTATAGACATAAGAATTATTTGTTTTCGCTGTATCTCCATATGTATCCCAAGTTTTTTTACTTGTGTTATACTTTCTTACATAAATAGTACTACCTATCTTATATGCAATATAAAGAGATCCATCTTTGGCATCAACTTGTAATTGGCAATCACTTACCTTCCCTTCGGAAAGATTCTCTTTTCCAAGGGTAACCCACTTTTTATTCCCCTTATCATACTTTTTTACCGTTGCACCAGACTGATTATACTTATCCATATAAGCTGCATATATATTACCAGCTTCATCCGTTACTACTTGGGGGCAGCCTACACTTCCGCTAGATACGTTTTCCCCTAACGTAACCCATCCATACTGTGCCGCCTGCACCTTTTGGGGTGCCAGATAAAGACTCGTCACCACCATAGCGATTGACAATATAATTCCCCATATGCTACGTCCTTTCTTTAAAAACTTTCTCTTTCCATACTCATTCATACGTTTTATCTCCTTTTTACAAATATCTTTTATTATATAATATGCATCTCACAAAATTCTCACAAAAAAAATACCCGCCACCATGCATGGTGACAAGTACCTTTCTATGAGTAAAACATACGAAGCTTCTCTTCCATCTTAATACAGACTTCCTCTGCCTTCTCTTTTTCATTTTTTTTCTCATATGCACAGATCAAACGGTTGCATATTGTTTCAAACATATTTTGAGATGCATATTTTGCAGGTTCGCCCCACAGATAGTCTCTGCTGCCAAACAGATTCCCCCGGTAAAACTGAAACAAGGATTCTTTTACCGCATCCTCCTTCCAATCCTCACCCTGTATCTGCTCATAGATACACTCCAGTTCATCCACATCATAACAGACATTTTCAATCGAAAACGTATAATATCCCAAACTATTTTTTAATTGAAACGCAATTCCTGCCTCTTCCAACGATTTTTTCATCCGGTAGATGGTCGTATATAATAAATGCTCCAGCTTCTCATTATTTGATTCCGGCCATAATTTTTCAATAATATCCCATTTATTGAGCCCCTTTTTTCGGTATATCATAAAAAGGGCAAACAGCTCTTCTGCTTTTTGCGTCGGCCATGCAATCAAAGAGTTTTCTCCTTCTATGATATCAACCGTTCCCAAAAAATGTACTTCCATTTGATGATGTAACACTTTTTCCTGTGCATCTTTTTTGAAATCCCCCCTCGTAATTGCCTCTGCGATATCCTCCTTTGTGGGAGGCTTTAATATGTAATGAAGCGCATTTAAACGAAATGCTTCGATTGCATACTGATTGTATGCCGTAACAAACACTATCTTTGCGCCATTCAATTGATCTGATAACTCAATCGCCAACTCAATTCCATTGATACCCGGCATTTCAATATCCAGAAAAATTATATCCTGAGAAATTCCTGGAATTTCTTCAAGCGCTTTTCTGGAACTGGTAAACGTCCCTACAATTTCTACCCCTAGTTCTTTTAGCATTTCTGCCAAATACTCCAACACCAGGATTTCATCATCCACAATCACTACCCGCAATATTTTACTCCTCCTTATGTAAAGGGATCTGAAACCAGACCGTTACTCCCTTATCCACTTCCTCAATATGTAACTCTTCCTGGTAATAATGTGCTAACCGATTTCTAATATTACGAATTCCAACTCCCATTTTTCCAATGTTTTTATCATCTTTTGTTTCTTCTTGCAATCTCTCCCTGCTTACCTTTGAAAACCCAGGCCCGTTGTCATAAACGGAAATGATTGCATACTCCTCTTTTTTGTATATGGACAAACTAACATATCCTTCCTCTTCCCTCTTTAGTGCACCGTGACGGATCGCATTTTCCACCAGAGGCTGGATGAGCAGTGGAATCAGTTTTTGTTTTTTCAACGCCTCTTCTATAAAAAAATCTACCTGGATTCGGTCTCCAAAACGAGCCTTTTCGATGAATACATAAGATTGTATGATTTCTAATTCACTTTCCAGTCCAATATACTCTTTGGAACTGTCCACATAAAAGGAATGTTTTAAAAACTCGGAAAGATGTTGTAACAGTTCATATGCTTTATGCGGATTGGTTTTTTGAAGGCTCATGATACTGCTCAGCGAATTAAAAAGAAAATGCGGTTTAATCTGCGCCTGTAAAAAAGCTACTTCACTTCGCATTGCACTCGTTGATATCTTTTCCATATTATAATTGCTTTCGAGCAAAGCTACTGTAAGTGTTTCATTTTTTTGAAAAATCTCATGATAACGATATATCATAAGAAAAAGCCAAAATAAAATATAAAACACACTGGAATATATCGCAAGTCTTTTGTTCCCTATTTTTCCCATTGTAAACATGATAACATCCAGATCAAAGACATTGACCGCATAAAGCACAAGAAGCAAAAAGGTATGTTCAATCATATTGATTCCAAGGGAGGTCTCTTTCCAATAAAAGTAGAGTAGGCGCAGCGCAAGAACTAACAGAATAAAAAAGTTGAGCGCACAAACACCTTTCCAAAGCGTATATGCATATGCTGGATAGACAAAATCAGTCAGTAATAAAATTCCTTGCATGTAAAAAACAAGATTACGGTAACTCTTACTGATGATTCGTTCCTCCATCTTATGAACCAGCATCACAAGGGAAGCGATATACATGCAAATAATCGCTGTTTCCACACGAATCAATCCTTCTGAAGAAATCCATGGAATCAAAAGCTTTAGTACCCGCTCTCCGAGTGTAGCATTCAAAAGGGCAAATAAAATCACTACCAAGGGAAATACTACAGAGGCCGGTTCTCGTTTCCGATACGCTGGAATAAAGAGAACCATCATCGCATAAATAGCACCAATACCAATCATAAAAGCAATTCGGGCGACCTCAAAAAAGAGATTCGTATTATTCATCTGAACAATATTTTTTTGTAATCCAAATAAGACAGGTTCTGCAATCCCCCCCTGCGCATATTTATGACTGGACAGCTGAATAATTACTTCCAGCGTATCGCTATTACTTTCAAAAAACAGGATTCCCGGATCATTTCCCATCACTTCATTTTTTAGGGAATCGCCAGGTTTACCGTCGGTATACACTAGTTTTCCATCTACAAAAATCTTACAGTTCACACGAATGCTCTGTTTTTTTATACCATAAAATGTATTCGGAATCACATGATTTATTGTAAGCCGATAGGTTGCACATCCATGATCAGGATATGACTTGCCAGACATA
The DNA here is from genome assembly GCA_041739345.1 of Acetivibrio sp. GTDB lineage: Bacteria > Bacillota > Clostridia > Lachnospirales > Lachnospiraceae > DIGJ01. Next base: position 192,843 of record JBGSNZ010000009.1, read on the forward strand.
TCCTGATCCCAGCTTCCGGGCACCATCATATAGGAAGGTGCTTCCTCATTTCCATCAAAATCATCGGGTGAAAGAAGCTTGCCAAAATAAAATTCCCATGCACCATTGAGTTCCAACACGCCTGTCTTCTGAGCTTTGACTTCCAAAAGATTTACCGCTCCATTTTTTACACGCATGGAACTACTTTCATTTTTATAATAGAAAAAAATACTGATACTGGAAACAAACAACAGCAATAAAATTGCATTCTTATATTTTTTTAACATAATTATTACTATACACCTAAGCTTACTCTTTTCGCAACAATGATTTCTTTCATGCCTAACGGGTTTTTGCTAATTGTTTCAAACCTATTTTCTCCTTGGATGAATATCATAGTACCAATCCCAATCGGCTTCATCAACGCTCTTGTCTGTTCTATAAAATGTATGAGGTTCCACTTCTTCCTCCTCAATTAGATAACAGTAATCGATACTATCATCATCAATATTATATTCGAGGCGATATGTTGTTTTAACATTAGATGAGCCCTCAGGGTCCATAGGATCTGGGCACATATGCACATCCTGTATTATAAAATTGTTTTCTTCTTTATTAAAAGAAGATTCTTCCCTTGTAACCTTAAACCACTCACCTACTTTGCTATCATAAACGATACAATCAAAATCAAAATTATCCGCTTTTTCTTCTTTTCCAAGATTCCTTTCCTTAATAGCCAAAAGCCATCCATCTTCTGCTTCCCATATTCCTACAAGAGTTTTCTCCTCCTCTGTCAGATTACTTATTTCAACCGTTTGATCCTTTGTATCTTGATTGCCAGTTGTTTCTTGATTGGCAGTTGCTCCTTGATCATCTTGAGCCTTATGTCCACATGCTGTAATAGTCAATAGCAGCATACTTGTTAACACGACTACTAATACTTTCCTCATCATTTAATTACTCCCTTCATAAATTGGTCTAGTTAAAACCGTATCCGCCTTTCTGTGCACTGAGCAAAAAGAGCCCACCGAAGCAGGTGAGCTCTTTCAATTATCTTACATAACGTTACTTATAAAAAGGCTATTGTTAGTTCACCTGTAAGCGTCCAAAAATGGTATTATATAAATTTTTATCATCCTGAACTTCAATTACTGCTTTATCATACTCTGCTGTTATCTGAGTTCCTTCCTTTACTTCGACTTCATCATTCGTTCCATTTAAATGAAGGATTATCTTAATCTCTCCGGCAGCAACGGCATCTTTACTTACAATCTTAACTTCCTTGTAGTTTTCAGGATTGTTGGTTCTTACCTGCACCAGCATACCCGATAGATCCAGTGTTTCTCCTACCTTATAAGTTAGCTTTGGTTTTTGAGTAACCCAGATTGATTCTTCATTTGGTGTCTGTTTTACAGTTACTTGAAACGTTTGTTTTACATCGCTCGAACACCAGAACCTATACTGATCTTTTGGCAATTGCAAATACATATCAAATGTATACGTACCAATCTCACCTTCATATGGGCTTCCCTCATCGCTCCACCAACTATTTTGATCGTTTATGCCATCAACTTTTGCTATTATTTCTTTGGTGGTCCCATCTTCCAAGCTTGCTGTAAGAGTTACCTTCTTGTTTTCAAAATACTGATTTTTCAATTGATAGCTTCGACATAAAAACAAATCAGATTTTATCTCCATCGGAGTATCCGTATAAGAAATCTCAGTAACTACAGGGCGTGTTTCCGTCTGGATCGGATCAACTATAATATCTGCCTTAATTTTATTAAAATCATAATTATAATATGCCTCATATTTGTACTCAAAGCTTGGATCAAAGGTATACTGAATCGCTCCTCCTGTTACTGTTGTTTGTGAATAACAATTCCAATTGTATACTGGTATCATATCTATTTCACCAGAAGGCCTGATAATTTCTACGGAATCTGGTAGTTTATTCGCATATATCGAAGCTGCTACCACATCCCTATCGGTTAGATGCTCATCTGTTTTTATCTCTATTGGGGTAATTGGCGTATATCCAGTTGCATCTATTCCTTCAATACTTATGTTGATTTTTTTATACACATTTTTGTCAGTTCTGGAAGTGGCTGTAATCGTTGTCATACCCTTGTATGTGGCTAAAAAGGTACCATTGGTATGACTGATTTTGCCATTAGTTGACTGCCATGTTACAAACTTATATGCCTCTTTATCTGGCGCTACCGCTACAAGTGCATTTAAGTTTAAAACCTCGCCAACTTTTATGGTTAGTGGTGCACTTACTTCAATTACCGAAATAGTTATTGCCTCCGTCTTAGGTTTAAACGCTGTCTGAGTTGTACTCGGAGCTTCATTATCTTCATCAAAGTCAACGCTACTTACTGTTTGAGGGGTCACTACATTTACCGTTCTCTCCACCAGATATCTTCCACTGGAGACATCCTTTTGCTTTGATTTGTATCCTACTGGTACTTCTACATCAAATTTGAATGTATACTTTCCTGGAACCGTTCCATTGAACTGATCCGTAGAAGAACTATAATAACTATTGATTTCACATGGGTGGGTGGTACCGTCTTCTGCGTTGAGCGTAAAGATATTATCCTTTTTATTCGACCATACAAACTGACTTAATACATCTCGCCCTTTTACTGCATGTGTATCTTCTGACAATGTAAGTTCTGGTAGCTGGTCATACCCGGTGATTGCAATTCGATCGTCGGTCTGCTTTGTCTGTACATCGACAATAACACAAATGTTGCAGTAGTCGTCTCCGCCATAGCCATCTGGAAGATTACTATAACCAGTTATCATATATTTGCCCGTTCTTCTTCCATCAAAATCACCATACCAATAATCATCTAATGTAGTGTTTAAGGTTCCAACGATATTGTTATCTTCATAGATAATTTCAACATCCTTTGGAAGTTTTCCAGATGCTTTTAACTGAGTTAGATCCACAATTTTTTCATCTTTATTCAGAACAATGGTTGGAAGTTCCTTGTAACTTACTACTTTTTTACCTTGAATATGGATATCGACTACTCCATATGCATTTTTGTTTGTCTGAGAGCGAGCTTCAACCCGAACGATACCGGGGTCGATTGGATTGATTTTTCCTGTACTAGCATCAATTGTTGCATTGCCCATGCTAGAGCTTATGCTATTGTATACCTTCCATGTCACATCGGACATATTTGCTTTTAATGTAACTGGTGTACCTGCTACTACCGTACCTGGATTTTCTATCACGATTTGAACAGCCTCTCCACTTGCGGTTCCAGGATCTGTTGTTCCACCTGGATTTCCACCTGTGCTGCCACCTGTAGTTCCAGTATTTACGTTCTCTCCAGGCTTTACTGTTTTATCAAACGATTGGGTTCCTTTTGCATCATCTGCTATTTCAAGCTGTGTATTTTTTGTATTAACTTTAGTATCATTTCCTTCTACCTTAACACTTCCTACTTTACCATCACCTTCAATGGTATTTTTATCCCCACGTGTGGTAACCTTTGTGACGGTTGCACCTAGTGCAACTGAAATCGTTGCATTGGCTCCATCACTTTGTATCGCTTCAATCGTTGCTCCGCCGCCAATCTTTACAACCGCCGCATCCCCGCTTGAAGTAAATTCTTTTATATCTGCATTTATAGTAAGATTGCTATCTTTTCCGTTATTTTTCACTGAATCAATTGCTTTTTCAATGGTAACATGTGCATTTGCTGCCTTTTTATCAATCTGCAGTGTTTTAGCTTGAATATCTACTTTTAGACTGGCATTGGATGTAAGGTTAATCTTTTCTATCTTGGAAGCCGTTTCTCCCTCTGCTGCCTTATCCACCAATTGAATCTTTTGCCCTGTAACGCTTCCGCTAACCGTTGCTGTTCCAATTTCGCATGCTTTTGTCTCAATATTTACATTCGAATTGGTTGCAGATTTAATTTCTAAATTTCCTTTAAATCCATCCAACGATACTGTTATATCACCATTCAACTTTGTGCTAACCGTTATCGATTTAATGGTAGCAGATCCATTTTGCTTTATTGATACATTTCCAACAGCATCTAGCTCAACAATTACAGTTCCTTTCCCTGCAATCAGTGTAGGTACTGTACTTGCATCTGTTACTTTCTGCTCGTCAAGTCCTACTGCCATTGTCTTTACGTCTGCCTCTTTTTCATCTACCTTAACATTAGATATCTTACAATTGGTTACGCTTACCGTATAATCTGCCCCATTTTGCATTTTAAGAGTGCCTCTGACAACTACATGATCCAATACAATGGAAGCATTTCCTACACTGTTTGAAATAGTCAAGTCATCATAAGAAGCATTTGATACCTTTACCGTACCATTTTCTACATTTTTTTCGCTAATTGTTGCGTCATTTCCTATAACCTTTACTTTTACTTTTGCCTTTTTTCCACTGTTATCCTTGGCTTCTACAGTAATCGTTGCCGTTCCCTTGCCAACTGCTTTGATTTTACCTTTTGATGATACCGTTGCCACCTTATTATTGGAGGATTTATAAGCCAGTTCCTTATTTGAAGCTGCCTTGGATGATACCGTTGCTTTAATTGTGCTGGTTTTACCAACTTTAAGAGATACTTTACTCTTTGCAACACTTACTTTGGAAACCTTGGTTCCAACCGTTACTTTTATGGAAATCTGTTTTTTGCTTCCATCTTTCGTTGTTGCTTTAATAACAGATGTACCCTTGTTGATTCCTTTTACTATTCCAGTACTTGTAACCGTTGCAATCTCTTTATTGCTTGTAGACCACATCAGTTTCTGATTAGTTGCATTTTCAGGTTCTACTTTTGTTTTTATTTGATAGGTCTTACCTTTGTCTATCGTTATTGTCTTGTACGTTACATTTGTAGTCGATACCGAGGTTGTTTTAACTGGTTTTTTTGCAGCTTCCACCGATTGCACTGGCAAAATCGATATAATCATTGCAAACGTTAATAAAAATGATAATACTTTTTTCCATTTATTTTTCATTATCTAATCTCCCTGTTTTTTAATTAGGATGTTTTCCAGACAGATAAATCTATCCAAAAAACATCCTAGTTAAGTTAATTATATTTGTCAAACGATGCAATAAACATTTTTTATTTCATTGCTTTGGTTACTGCTGACTTATTAACATAATATATTGCTGTATCTGAATACACATAAAAACGCTCTTCTGTCTTCTTCCCTGACCAGTTATCCATTCCTTTTACTTTTGCTGGTGTCTCAAATAAATAGTATTTTGCCAACCCATTTTTGGATGCTAACAGATATTTGCTATCATAGGTTCCAAAGCACATATTCGTATCGTTACCAGCTAAATTCAATTTACTTTCATCTAGCTTTGTACTATATTCTTTCCCTGCTCCATATTGAAAGAGTTTTTTTGTTTTTCCATCTTTGAGAATTACAAGCCCATCTGCTATCCAGCGTTCCTCCATGTAATTAAACTCACTGGATTTTGCCTTGTAATTGAATAACTGTTTCCATTTTGCACCACTTTTTACTGAGATTACAAGCTGCCCCTTATCTCCATAGGTTCGCTCAACCGCATATATCTTATTATCTACTTTGTCAAAATCCATATTTCTGCTGTTTGATTGAATCACGTAATCCTTGCTAATCGATTTATAGTCTTTCATATTACTGGTGTAATATAGAGTATAGGTATCCGAAGAGCTTTGTGGCGCTGCACAAAAAGATTCCCAATCATAATAGGCGCGGTTCCATGAATCAACACCATCCACATCCGGTGTCTCGCCTTTTTTCCAAGTTTTGTAGTCTTTTGAATAGTAAAAATACCCTACTGTCGACTGTGACCAGTCACTTGTTAGCTTTAATTGCCAATTGTAACAAATCAAATATTTTCCTACCATATCTACCCTGTCACAATTTACATTTGGGTTTTTATAAGCATTCATATCTGAATTCTTTTTTATTACCAGATAAACAGGCGTTTTTGTCCCTGAAGTATCCTCGTAGCTTCCATTTGCTATAATGATTCCGCTTTCGTAATCGTAATCGAAATATCTCTCCATTTCAATGTTCTTCGCATTTTTATCCAAATCCTCAATTGCTTGATCCAATTTAAGAACTGAAACTTTTTTCATATCAGAAGAGATATTTACAAGGAAATGGTACTCTTTTTTATCGTTTGTGGTTGCCTTTCCCATCACACAGTATGCACTTTTCCCATTAATATACGATACGTATGAATTTAATTCAATCGCAGAAAAGCTGTGTCCTTTATATTCTTTTTCAATCTCTTTATCAAGATCAATGTCTTTAAATGTGGTACCATCACTGCTGTAGGATAATACATTCCCACTTTTCTTTTCCCCAAATGCAATTAAATACTGATTCGTAGAACGCAACGATGAAATAGACGTAAATCCCGTCGCTTTTGTTTTCGTGAATTTCACAGATGCTTTCTTTTCCGTAGTTGATGCTGCACTTGCAAAAACAGGCTGAGTCGCTGTCAAGAGGAAGGTACACACCAACATAAATGTAATAATTTTTTGTAATGTTCTTTTTTGTTTCATAACTTATTCCGCTCCTTTTAAGTTTTATTATGATACGCTATAAATTTATACCCTTTAAGCATATCATCCATACTATTACAAAAAAATATATTATATTCACATTTGTTGGTAATATATTCACATCTTTATTCGAGCGATAGGATTCTATAACTCTACTTTACTCACTTATTTTTTTAGGATGTTTTCCAGACAGATAAATCTATCAAAAAAACATCCTAGTTAAGTTAATTATATTTATCAAACAATGCAATAAACCCATGTCCGTCTTGCGTCCATATATAGTAAAATACATTTTTACCATAGTATACTTTCACATCTACGCTCTGTCCGTTTTCATAATATTCACCCGGCGTAGATAGGCTGTAATTGACTGATTTTGTATGGGATACATCTTCGTCATTTTCCTTTGTTACCCAAGTAGCTTCTTCTTCATTTGAGGAAACAGGCCAATCACAATTCCAAAAGACATTTCCATTTGTGTCATACTCCACAAAGTTCTCTAATGTATTGTCACTACTTTCTATTACCTTAATATAACCCGTATCACCTTTGTACCAATTATTATTTGTTTTCTCCGCTTTCGCCTTATTATCTATTTCTCCAAGGTACTTTTTCCCTTTTAAGTTCACAACGGCACGAACCGCATAATAATAAGATTTTCCTTTTGCTGTCGTATCAATGTAACCATTATAATTACTTTCAGACTGATCTGTCTTTGTAATAGTATGGATTACTGAATATTTTCCATCTTTCGTTTTTGATCGTAAAATCTGTATTCCATCACATTCATCACTTCCAAATTTATTCCATGATAAATGGACATTATTATCTACAACCTCTACCATGGTCACATAAAACGTTGCTATATCCGAGGCCTTAATGGCAACAATAGAAAATTTCTTTTTTACCGTTCCTGTGTACTTTCCGATTCCTTTAATCGTAATGGTTGCCTTCCCTATTTTTTTATTGTTTGAATAGGTTATTGTATAGTCCGTTCCTTTTTTCAGCTCGTACCCACCATCCGTAATTGTGACTGCTGATTTAATTTCTTTACCGGAATAGAGTTGCTCATCCATAACAACGATATCCATTTTGGAAATCATACCACCTTTAGCTTTTGTATTTCCAACTAGGGCATTGTATAAATCATTGTATATTTTTGTTATATCATTTCCATACATTTCATTAAAATGCAAAATAGCCGCAGCCTTACTTTTATATTTACTGTTAACTAACTGGAATGCTCTTTTCAGTGTAGCTTTTTCATAGCCCATTTCAGCCATAATTGTCATCAGTTCCTTTGCATCCGATGCTTTCTCAGAATATATCATAGACATGCCTACGATTTCCTCTGCCTGATCCTGTGTCAATGTAGCTGCAGAAGAAGCAACCTCTACCGAGGAAGCGGCCTTAGCCGTAACAGCACCTACCCCTTCAAATCCAGTGAATAAAAAGACTGTCATGACACATGTCATGCCTGCGCATACTATTTTTTTTAATCTATCCATTTTTACCTCCATTTCTTATTATCTACTTTGTCAAAATCCATATTTCTGCTGCTCGCTTTAATCACGTATGACACGCTATCACTTTATACTCTTTAAGTATATCATCCATACTATTATAAAAAATATATTATATTCACATTTGTTGGTAATATTTTCACATCTTTATTCATCTACCCCATGCCCGTTCTCCTCTGGATTCACCGGTAAATAAAGTGAAATGCATGCCGATACCAAGCCGCCTGACGCATTATTCACTCCTGCCACTCCACCATCTTCACTTTTGGATGACAAATAGACTGGATTTGACTAAAATGGACGGTCTGTTTCGATAATTGTAATCTTATAATTTAGTTTATAGTTGCTTGCATCCTCAAACATGTACTCTAAAACATTCAGTTTAAAGCTGTGATCTCCCGCTGATATAAATAAAGGCTCTGGTGATGTATAGGTATAATAAGGAGAATCATCGATCGTATTTTTCACCACATTATCGTCTGTATTCATTAGTGTTGCATCTTCCCATTCACCTTGCTTTGCTATAAAGCACCACTCACTTTTTGGATTGCTACTATCATTTGCGTATGCACTGATTTTAAATTTTACCCAGGTTGCTGTCTTAAAGTTAGCATAAAAAGACACCCCTGACTTCTCCATTGATAATTTCCCACTCTTTTCTTTTCCAAGACTAATTTTGGTAGCTCCATTATTCACCTTAACTTTTTTCACATTACTGTAGCCACTGAAGACTTCTTTTCCATTATTCGTAACGCAGGCACGCATTTTAACATAATAAGTCCCTTTTTCTAGACAAGAAATCTGTCCATAATAAGTACTTGTTGTATCTATAGTCTTTTTATTCGAAAAATTCTTATTTTTTGAATATACTATTTGGTATCTGTTCGCATCAGATACACGATTAAACATTACCCCGATGCCACCCGCTTCATCATTGCTCACCTGTGTAATTTTAGGTTTTGTGAGTGCCGCATCTGCTTGTAATGGCATCATGGTTGCCACTAACATTAACGATAATAAAAATGAAATAAATCGAATACTTACCTTCTTTTTTTGCATCCTACTTTCCTCCCAAAAAATTATTTTTGTACACGAACTCTTTCCTGATGTAATCTACAATTACCAAAATACGTTAATCGCAATTGTGAGTAGCGTATATGAGATGAATGCGCCAAGCCATGTAATACCAATCGGCTTTAACAGTTCCTTTGCGCTTGTCTCATCTATCTTTTTGTAACGCAATGCCTGTATTAGTAATGTTACCGTACTAATTAGAATAATCACTACCGAAATGAGATAGCTAAATATAGTGAGAATAAGTAAAATGGCAGCTCTCATAATATCCATATTATCTTGCAGTTCATCTTTTTTTTCTTCCGACTTAATTTCATTTACAAATACCTCATAGTCTTCTAGGCTAAAAATATTATCCAGTACATCAATTACCCCATATCTTATCATAATAACCCAGGTTGGTATTGCGATAATAAGTATTGGCAATAATGCGCTTAAAATAGACTTATTGCTTGAGAAACCAACAATTCTTGCAAATATTTGTTGAACTATAAATCCTAACATATAACAGATTACAAAGAATCGCAAATACCATGCCTTTTGTCTAAGTTTATTATAATATTCTTGTTTCATATTTACCATTCATATGATCCTCCCATTAGGCTAGCCTCATACTTTTCGTCCAATTTTCTAAAATTTTATCCTCATCCTTTTTCTCTTTCTTGGAATACACCAAATACCATGATTGTTTTTAAAAAAGAGCGTGAATCCACGCTCCTTCCCCTATTATTCTATTCTTTGGTGCTCACTTTAATGTTCACCCTTTAAGCATATCATCCTTACTATTACAAAAAAATATATTATATTCACATTTGTTGGTAATATTTTCACATCTTTATTCAAGCAATAGGATTCTATACAATGGGTATGGTAAGTACCACCTTTGTCTCTTTCCCCTCTTTTGAAGTAATCTTGACTCCATATCCACTCCCAAAGTATGAACATATTCTTCGATGGATATTAAGAAGTGCTACATGGGACAGTCCTTCTACATCTACCCCATCCTCTGTTATCACATTTTCCAGATCATTTTGAAGTTTTTTTACTGTCCTTTCCTCCATTCCACCGCCGTTATCTTCTACAATAAATTGAACACTGTCCTCCATCGCCTTACAATATACATGAATTTTTCCAAGAATACCTTCCTGTTCACTTCTGCTATTATCTGCAAAGCCATGCAAAATACTATTTTCAACCAGCGGTTGTATCAACATGCGCGGCAACTTGATATTTTCCAGAAAGTCCTCCATTTCCACCTCTGCCAAAAATCGTCCTGGATAACGAATTTCCATAATATCTATATATTTACTCAAAACAAAAAATTCTTCCATAGCATTTACCATGCTTTCGCCACCATTGGCATAGCGAAGCAGATAGGATAATCCATCACACATAAGACCTGCTTTTTCGTTCTCTCCCAAAATAGATAAGGCTTTGATATTATTTAGTACATTTACCGTAAAATGTGCATTTATCTGCTTCTTTAATGATACAATCAATGCCTTCTGTTTCTTGATTTCTGATTCTTGTAAAGAAAAAGTAGCTTGAAATAATTCTATCTCCTTTTGCTCCATTCGAACTAGCAACTCATTGATTCCTGTCACGAGACTATCAAAATACTCAATTTTTGTCCCTCCTAGTTTTTCTCCTTTTCCGCCATCAAATTTCTCCACTTCCTGTATAATTCCTTGTATCGGCTCAAAAAAGTTATTTTTCCAAAAATGTAGAAATAAGATTAGGATAAACCATAAAACAAATGCAGTGATAATAATTGCTCCCATAAAAAAGTAAGTCATTACCTGATTCGTATTCCCATACACGACAAACAATTCAAAAGGAGTAAACCCAACCTCTTTATGCACCAGAAATTTTGTTGATCGCATGAACTCTTCTGCTCCTAGTCCAACTACTCTTTCTTCATTCGCTACAATAATCTGATTATCTGCCGCTAGTGCGATTGTCATATCCTCTATCCCGCCAGTTTCCTGAAACAGTCTGTAAATTTCACTTTCCTCAATCAGCATCACGATTTTTCCCAAATTTTCATTTTTGTAATAAACCGAATCAACATAACCGATATAATTCACACCCCCAACTTTAATCTGCATTTGCTTTTTGGTTGTCTCTTTTTGTATTGTATTGTATATACTTTGGGCTGCTGTATTGCTAATATTGCCATAAAAACGATAGTATTCTCCCTGTTGGTTGTATAAAATCAGATTTTCTGCCAATATATCCTGACTGACCACCTTGTCCAGTTCTTCCATAATCTGACTCGACTTAGTATGAACCATAATCCTGTCTTTTGTGGTCAAAAAGTCTTTGATGACTTTATTTTCGGACACCGTAAACGAAATATCCTCCAGTTCCAAAAATGTCTGTTCCAATTTGGTAATAATACTTTCCGATACTTGTTCCATATTATGCATTGTGTAGCTTTTGATTGCGAAATTCATATAAAAGTAAAAAAGAAGCCACAAAGCAATCATTGCAAAACACAATCCTAAAATGGTTCTTTTCAGCTGTTGCAGTAAAGACTTCTTTTCTCTTTTCATCCAAACCTCCTGCCTTTTGTCCTATATCTACTCGGTTATATTTTCATTTAATAGTTCTTCAAAAAAACGTTGAATCTCTTCCTTGTTTTCCTGAATATATATTCTGTCAAGCGGTATCACATCAATCTTAGAAAGTGGCACATCATTTCCGTCTGGCACATCGATTCTTGTAGACCATGTCCCCTTTGTGGAATAGGGCATCCTTCCCTCTCCGGTTCCATCTGCTTCTCCCATGATGTATCTCACAAAAAGCTTGGCTGTATTGATATTTTTACATCCCCCTGCAAACATAATACAATTTGGTGTATATACTGCTGCAAAAGGGTCTAGCTTGTAAACAGGCTCAAACTGATATCCTATATCTTTTAGTCGCATCTTACTAGAAATCATGATGCCGATTTCCATTCCATCCTTCCCGCTATTGCCTATACCTTCTGCCACTTCGTCACTTGAATTAGTAAATACAATATTGGGTGCCATCTGCTCCCACAAAATTTCACCTGCCGTTTTTCCTTGTGATATCTTAAGTGGTTCGCCTTTGTATCTTTCATAGGCTTGTTCGATCTTTTTATCTTCTTTTAACAGCATAGAACAAAAACCATAGGTAGAAAATGATCTTAGTGGATTTGCCATAATAATTTTTCCTTTGTACTGCTCCTTTGTCAACTCCCAGATATTTTTAATAGGAGCCTCATTATAAACTTCTCCATTATAAAATAACATCAACGATTCCCCCAAAAAAGTCAGCTCTTCATCTGCATGTCCTTCTTTCATTTTTGGCGCAATATCGCTTGGGATATAGGGATATATAATTCCCGGCTGTACTAGCTGATCATACAAACTTACATCGTTGTCACTGCAGATTACCAAGTCACATAAATAATCTTTCTTTTTATAATTTTGGAGCAACTGATCTACTACATCACTCGATCGAACATGATTAACTTCTACCGTTAGACCTGGGTATTCCTTTTCAAAACTTTCCTTCACATCAAATACTCTGGTACTTACGGTATAGATCACAAGTGTATGTTCCAATAGCGCAGCCTCATAGAGTTCTTCTTTCGTTTCCACTGCATCGAGATTGGCTTCATCAAGCCACTTTTCCATATCCTTTTGCTGGCTTGTTTTCATATCCTTTTGACTACAGCCACTAATAAATAACAAAGTGATTACGCACAATCTAGCAATTCTTTTTTTTTGCTTTTGATTTTCTATTCTCATTGTCTCCCTTTCGTCAATGCCTTTTGTACTACATTCCAGGCAGTATCATCCAATATATTGAGTTCTCCTTTGATAAACATCGGTATTATTTTATCGCTCTTTAAAGCAAAATCTTTCTGCAAAGCAATCTCCTTGTCCGGATATTTCGTAAGATAATATGGCTCATACCTCATAATGGCTCTGGAATCAATATATTCCACATTCGAACTGTTTCCATTCCATGTGACACCATTTATGTAGCTCTCTTTTATCACGCACGGACCAGCTTTCATAAAATTTTGATTCTGCACTTTGTCTTTGAGATAGTGGATTGTTGTGATTTTTGCTTTGCTTCCATAAGTAGATAAATCACTTTGTTTCGAAAACTTCCAGTCTACTCCCTCTTCACCAAATTCAGCAATGAGCGAAGCCTCTTTGGATAGCATCAAATCCATAATCTCATAGGCTTCTTTTTGATGGTTGCTGTTTACCGGAATCATCCCGCCAAAACAAGGCTCTGGTTCCAACATAATCGCGTTCTTCTCACCCGTAGGACCAGCTAGTGGCGCTACCTGTATGTATCTTGCTAACACATCCGGAGAATTCGCATACACAATATCTGCAATACTCTGACTCGTAAAAGCTCCTACCAGATTTGCTGGATCATTCACTAATTCTTGAACCTGCTTTTTTGAAAAAGCAAATCCTTCTTTTGTTAATAACCCTTCCTCATACAGCGTATGACAATAGGTAAGTCCCTCTCGAAACGCATCCTGACGAAACGAATCAACAATTTCTCCTGCCGAATTGCAAAAAACTCTTCCTCTGACCGGATCATTTGGAATAAATGCATTCAAAAGATAATTATAGCTTTGCAGGGCATATTCTTCCTCGCAGCTAATGAGAGAAATTTCATCCTGTCTTCCATTTTCGTTTGCATCAAATTCCTTAAATGCTTTTAAAACATCGTGAAATTCTTCTGTCGTTTTAGGAGCATTAATCCCAAGCTTTTTTAACCAGCTGAAATTAATCCACAATACTTGAAAATTCCTAGCCTGACGTGACGTATTCATATTTGGCATATAATAGATACCACCATCTTGTTCTGTCATCTTACCCTTTAACTGGATATCCTGATAGGCATCAAACAACTCGCATAGATTACTATCCGAATCTATGTATTCTAATAAATCAGCAAAATATCCTGCCTTTACATAACTTTGAAACTCCTCTTTCGTAATAATCTCCTGCTCATCTGGCAGAAAGATTGCATCAATTGTTCCTTCTTTGGTTTCAAGCAATGCTCTAATATATTCTTTGTAATAAGTAGACTGTATATATACAAACTTAATCTTATATCCTGTCTGTTTTTCCAGCCAAATTTTATAGTAATTTGAATTAAAATCCTGTACTCTATCGTTTTGCATGATAGCTATCGTAATCGTTTCAGTATTCTTATCCTTTTTTAAATCTTTATAAAACAAAAACAGAAATACTATACTAAATAAAAAAACCAGCATGATCACGAAATATATAAACAAACTTTGCTTCTTTTTATTTTCCATCGTATTTACCACCTCATCTGTTTATACCTTATGACAATTCATTTTGATACTGACTAGGTGTCATTTCGAAATGAACTTTAAAGACCTTGCTAAAATAGTAATAATCTTTGTATCCACACTCCACAGCAATCTTTTTCAACTGATAATTGCTTTCTTTCATAAGTTTGACTGCATTCTCCATCCTCAAATCAGTTATAAAACAAGTCAAGGTAGTATTATAGTATTTAGAAAACAAGTTACAGATGTACCCTGGGCTAAGTGCAAACTGCTTTCCAAGCCTTTCCAAAGTTATTTTTTCCATAAAATGGTTTTTCAAATAATCAAGCATTTGTATAAAAGATTCATTCATTTTTTTATTTTCTGTTTCTTTTACGATCGGATACTTTTTCGCCAACTTATTTGCCAGCTTTTCCAGTACCAGCTGCACTTCTTCTAGTTGTATTGGTTTTAATAGATAATCAAAACCATCTTGTTTGAAAAAAATACAAGCATCCTCAAAGGTACCATACGCGCTTAGCATTACAAACTCAACTTCCATCCCTATTTCCTTAATGCATCTCATGAAACTATGTCCATCTACCGTTGGCATCTTTAAATCACTAAATATCACATCTGGTTGCAATTCTTGTATTATTGGAATCGCTTTTTTTGCATTATTCTCAAAACCAACCACCTCAAATCCATTATCCATCCATGGGACTGTGTTCACTATCTCTTTTAGTATAAGCTCGTCATCATCCACTAAAAAAACTTTATACATAGGCTTCCTCCATTATGTACATAACCAAAAAATCTATTTCCTACATTATACTTTATAACAGGAAAAAAAATCCATAATAATCAAAAAAAAGCTTGGAATAAGCATTTTTACAATAATTTCCAAGCTTTTTATTTTGAGGATTACATTTAAAATTTGATTATAATTAGTCAATAGTTTAGCCTTCTCACCTTTTATATTTGCAGGTGCAACTGTTTTATTATCCCCTATCATATTAGGTCTCTTCTTGTAATCGCCTACATAGATTTTAAATAAGCCATACTTACAATGAGATTACAATGATTTCCGTTTTTACAAAAAAGAGCCTTCAAACTCTAATTTTCTACGTTTAAATGCTTTTTTAATGCCACGGCTTTTTATCAATGATTCTCGTTGTTTTCTTTGTAATTTTCAATTACTTTTTTTAAAACATCCTTTGCTAGCACTAGACTATGGTAATGATCGTCAGGTACACATCCCAATGCCTTTTCAATATCCGCCGGAGTAATATTCAAAGCATCCGATATATTCTTTCCTTTTACTAATTCAGTTATCATACTTCCAGCAGCAAGCGTGATTTCACAACCATCGGAGCAGAAAGAAATATCCTTTATGATATTATCTATTATCTTAATCCACATTTGCATAATATCGCCGCATTCACCAGTATAAGATACATAACCATTTGAATCTTTCAATACGTCAAAGTTGCGTGGTTTATTCATATGATTCACCAGCGTCTCTCCATACTTGTCAATCATCATCTTTTCAATAATATCCATAAAATCTATCGATTCTTTTTTATCATGATACGAACTCACTTGTTTTCCATCTGTTTTATTTTTATAATCATCGATTGCACTTCGTAAAGCACTTACACCCAGATTGGAACAATGTAATTTTTCTTCAGGAAGCCCGTCCAAAGCCTCTACGATATCCTCCTCTGTAATTTTCATTGCTTCATCTAAGGATTTTCCCTTCGCTAAAACAGATGTCATACTGGAAGTTGCAACAGACGCACAGCATCCAAATACCAGATAGCTAACTTCTTCAATACTATTATCCTTAATCCGCAAATACATTGTTAGAAAATCTCCACAATTGGGATCTCCAAAACTTCCCTCTGCATCTGCATCTGGCATGCTATGCGCATTTTGCGGACACATAAAATGTTCCATTACTTTATCAGAATACATTACCATTCACTCTCCTTATAAATTGTAACACGAATGAGCAAATATCTTATTTTGGTCTTATGCTCATAAAATTATTTTAATTTAATTTTATATGCATGTCAATACATACCGAATTTCTAAGCCTCATTTTCTGCTGTCGTTTTTATCCTCACGTTATCTCTAGAATGTATCGTATCTGGATGTTTCACTTCAGCAAAAGAGCCATGATAAACAATCATTGCAGTACCCCCTCTTCTTTCATATAGTCGATAATATCATTTACTATATAGTCTTTACCTTGGGTATGAAGTATTTCATACAAACGCACGAGCGTGTTTATTTTCATACGGTTATGTATACCTGTAAGAATAGGAAGTTAAGCGGGATCTCACGTTTTGTGAAGATCACAAAGCATTTTTACCTCTTCGATTATTAATGTTTTATTTTTTTTCCATACAGATGCAAATTCTTTATATGGTACAGGGGTCTTTCCTTTCCCGATTTCTATTGTTATACCTGGAATATTTAAAGATCTCATATGATAGCTTCGAAAATCACCACTTGCCGTATCATCCGTATATATCGTATCCGCATTCCGATATCCAGTCACTTTGTGTGCACAGGAATACATCTTCTTTGTTACGAAAGAGGTGTTTTTGTTGACCGAAGTTGCGCATCCTCTAAAGATAACTTTTCCTGCCGCATGATAGTTTATAATTGCAATGATCTTATGTTTATTTTTACTGTAAGTATTCAATATTTTAACAATTGCTTTTGTCTCATTTTCGCTCAATTTACTACTTCCACCGTATCCCAGTGGTCCAGCTTTTTTACTTTTGATTGTTTTAAAACCAACTCCAAAGTTACGATTCAGATCTACGCCATTGACGTTTGCTTTCCATTTTGTCGGTTTCGTTTTTCCCATCATCGAATACAGTTTTTTTCTTAATTTCTTACTACGAATACCTTCCATCCCTTCCTGGGCTATTGTAGTACCATCTGGATTTGCCATAGGAATATAAACAATTGACATCGTTTCCAGTAAGTCAACTGGCTTACCACCAGCAATGGACTTATTATAATTTTCCAGATAATACTCAATCTGCTTCATACATAACAAACTTGTCATATATTCTCTCGCATGCAAATTAGAAACCACGAAAAGGTGCTTTTTTGCATTAGGATTTCCAATTTCAACTTTGTATAAATTCCGGTTATCCTCCGTTTTCCCAATCACTGAAGTAGTACAATACTGTGAATATTTCATTTGTAGCTGCTTCACGTCTGCCTCATACTCTTCGTATGTATATCTTGCATTGGAGGTATCCACTATTTCTGTATTTTTAAACGTGTATTTCTTTGCCTCACCATATATAAGAATGGTATCGTCTTGTTGATAGATTGGTACTATTTTATAGATATAGGTCTGGTCATCTTTTATCGTTTTATCATAAAAATCATTTTTTTTCGTGACTTTTAAGATTTTATAATCTTTTGATTCCTTTTTCTTACGTCTTATTTCATAATAATTGGCGTTTGAATCTTCCGACCATGCTAAATAAACGCATTTTTTTGATACTTTCGTTGTCTGGATCTGGCTAATATTAGCTGGTATTTTTATTTCTATGGTACTGCTTTCTGCCACACATTGATCGACCATCCAAGCGATTACTTTTATCTGATAAGACTCTTCTGGATCAGCAATAAATACTGCTGTATTCTCACTTATAGTCACTTCGATCTGTCCCTGCAAAGAATCAAGTACACTAACCTCATACTTGTCACACCCTTCTACCATACTCCAAGTGATTTGAACATTACTTTTATCATTTGTAATATGTATCGGTTGAATAGCAACGAGTTCCTCTGCATGAATTCTAACTGGTGCAGCAAATATGTATGAAGCGACTGTATACAAGATGAGGCATTTTATTGTATTTTTAATGTATTTTCCCATATGTCTCCTTAACTATTCTTTATTTGTCTATATAGCTTCTCTGACTTACATTTCCCACTTGATTGCAAACTTTATAGATGAACTTCCACTCTCCCCTCATCACGCCAAACTGTTTCCACCAATTTCTCTACCTTTCATACAAACTAATATAAAAAATATCACGCAAAGAAAAAAACGATCTTTGCGTGATATTTTAATGTTTATTCACTCTCCCTCATAGAAAATAGAACTGTTTTAAATAATTCCGTTAGCTGTAACCACAATTTGTTTCGACGAACCGCCAAGTTTAAGTGTGATTGTGATTTTTCCGTTATTTGTCATAGAGGTTCCTGCAGCCCATCCGTTCCCGGATGCAACGGAAGGCGATCCATTCACAATTGCACTACTAAAGCCCGATGCATCTACTTTTACATCATTTTTAAGTCCATAGACATAAAGTATATACCTACTACCATCGTGCCTTACTTTAACCTCTACCACATCACCGGCATATGGTTCACCCACTTCAACATAGGCATTATCACCATTTACTGTCAAACTGTCTGTATTCGAAAGCCATTTTGCATATAAGGTAACATCCTGTGCTTCCATATACTTGTTAGTATACAAGCTAGTTAGCTCACTGTCACTATACCATCCGCTAATGTATATTCCTGCACCTGTCACTGTTGGTACCGTGATAGAAGTACCATATTTTACGGTAGTAACAATATCATCACTTCCGTTATTTGGTTTAAACGTCATGGTATAGCTGGTTCTGTCATAATAAAGCTTTAGCACAAGGCTTCCATCGGCTGCAACAACACCGGACGTTATATTCTGGCTTGCTTGTTCGTTGAACGTAAAACCAGTATAGGTCTTTTGTGTTGCAGTTACGGTTGTACTATAGAGACCTGTCAAATTTTCTGTAGACGCAAGTGAATACCCTGTTCCATATGAGTATTGCTGGTAATGCTCTACTTTATAAGCAATCTGATTATTCTCTTCCCACTTCGCATAAAGCTTACTATTACCCGCTTCCATTGTTGAAAATGTATATGGTATTGTCAAATTGCTGTCTTTGTACCATCCAACAAACAGATAACCTTCTTTTTCAGGTGCTACAGGTGCCGTGATAGCACTATCACAAGCCGCTGTAATCTTGCTAACCTCACTTCCTCCGTTTGAGTCAAAGTCGATCGAATAATTATTCGCAGTCCATACCGCTGTATAAGTCAGATTATTCGAAGGCATAGTGGATTCCACTGTACTTCCCCAGTTACTAAAGGTATATCCATTTTTCACCACTGCCGGAGCGGAAATAGACGCGCCATACTTCAACGTCTTTACAATATTGGCACTTCCGTTATCTGGCTTAAAGGTCAAGGTATAACTATTTCGTATATAATATTGCTTTAATTCCAAACTGCCTTCTGCCAAAATAGTTCCAGAAGTTAGTGTCCCTGCAACCCTGCTGTCATATGTAAATCCTGGATACGATTTTGTTGACGCCGTTGTCGTCTGTCCTGTCGTTCCTGCAAGCATCTGCGTTTCATACAACGTATACTCATCATTTGCAAGGTTTTGCTGGTAGTGTTCCACCTGATAAGGGGTCGTAGTATTTTCTGTCCACTTCGCATAAAGTACGATATTTTCTGCAGGCATCGTAGTAAAGACAAATGGTGTTGTCAATTTTTCGTCCTTGTACCAGCCACTGAACGTAAATCCTTGTCTGAGTGGAGCTGCTGGGGCTTTTTGCGCTGCTTCATACAAATATGTAGAACTGCTTACGGCACTTCCTCCCATAGAATTGTAACTGATGGTATAACCGTTATCATTTACATCGTCCCAAACCAGGTGGAACGTGCGCGAAACCGGCATAGAAGAAAATGCAAGCGATGTACCCTTCCAGGTAACCGTCATATCCGATTCCAGCTTATGCGTTCCGGAAGGAACGGATACCTTTACTGTATTCTCGGATAAGCTAAATTTATTGTTTGTAAAGCTGACTGTATAATCACTTGCCTTATAGTTTTTCGTACTGATATCTCCTTCTTTCAAATCGAGATAGGTCATACCAAAGGTACTATCGGGTAAGGTATATGTTTTGACCTTATCCTTCATTTTAATTAACGTTTTTGGCGCATCATACGAAAAATCATATACATTATATCTTGTACCCGCACTTAATAATGGCCATTCCTTTTCATACAAGGTCGGATTATACTGGTATTTGCCATTCAGAACCTGTGCTTTAAAGGCAAGTTCCAGATAAATGCCAAAGTCTAGATACAAAGCTCCTGACATCTTCGAATTTTTCACTTTATTGACAGATTCGAGCTGATAGAAGAAATATCCATATACTTTGGTATATACTCCTGCTTCTGCAGTAAGCCCAACACTATCTAATTTTGTCGAGAAAAGCCCAACTGCAAATTCCAGACGGATTCCGGCCCGCAGTCCCAGGGTTCCCATAACATAGAACTGGAACGTATACTTTTCATCCATCAGACTGAGTGTATTGCTGCCTGCATCCCTGGCACGAACTTTTGCCCAGAAGCAATATCTGGTACCATTTTGGTATTCAAAGTTACATCCAAGGGCTACATTGATATTGGCACTGACTACAAAATCAACGGATTCTTTGACTGCAATGATACCCAACAGCAGATGCTGCTCTTGTGATATGATCTCTTTATCAAAAATCTCGATCCAATCGGTGTCATTTTCCATCATATCGCTGTAGAGTTCAAACAGCTCTTTCACACCACCAGATATTTCTTCTGGGTTTGTGGAGGACATTATCTTTTGAATCTGCTTTGAGACATCAATCGAGGCTGACTTTGTGGCAACTACTGCCTTGAAGCTGATTCCGGTATAGTTATAAATATCAATATTAGCATTCATTTGATAATCTGCAATATAAGGGAAAATCCATTTCTTTTTCCATACTGCTTTTCCGGATGCTCCCACATCCATCTTTAATTCTTCGATAAAAGTAGAGGACAGTGAAATCTTAATATTGCTGTCATCCGTTGCTTTGACCGTAACATCAAAGCTGACACTAACAGCACACCGTACACCGCTGCCACTTAATTTTTGTAAGTTCTTACCAATACTTGCTTTTACTTTTAAATTTTCAATTTTTACTTTAGATCCAGCAGCGGATACTGCCATCAATTTTACTTCCTCTACACTGGCATTGGATCCATCCGCCATCTTAATGGATAACGTATCCATATTTGTTCCGATTCCAGACATTTCGCTAAATCCATCGGTCTCTACCGCCAATGCCGTCATATAAAGAGATGCCTTCTCGGCATAACCACTTTCGACAACCTGGTCTTCGATCTCTTTTTCTACAGAAGCAATATCAACGTCTTTTAGCAGACTGTCGCCATCTGTACTATTTTTTGAATAGTAATCCAGCACTTCCTGCATCTTATTTTGATTTGTCGCAGTAAAACTTATAGAATAGACACCATTTTCTTTTGTAACACTGGTGATTTCACCATATGAAACCTCAGATTCGCTGCTATCTTTTGGAGATGCTCCGGAATACAGCGCAATAAAGTCTCCTTTATCAACCGTTGTTTTTTCGGATAATCCCATGTCTACATGAGCAGAAAAATCCAGATCCTTTTCCTCTATCGCAAAGGAACCTACGGTATCCGAGGTAGCAGGGACATAGTTTTGTAGTTTACTGTCAGCACCGGCAGCAATCGGTAACACATCCGGCATAAAAATTACTTCTTTTGCAGCTGCATCCGTATATTGAACCATCTGGCTTCCGATACTTCCCGTAGCTGCTACTACCTTGATATACGCGATATCATCATCCAGATAAGAGGCATCATCTGCACCATTCGTAGGAGCTTTTGGCTTGTCCTCACTGTATATACAAAGAACATCTCCAACCGTTAACTGCGTATTTCCTAGATAAGTAAATGAGCCATTAACGCTATCATCTGTGCTTTCCTCGCTGCTAAAATCAACAACTGGAACGGAAAGCTGCTTTACCTGCTGGCCATTCTCTGTCATATCCGATACTACACTATCTGGTATAAAGAGAATTCCGTCATGAAACTCAATACTATATACTTCTGCTTTTTTTATCACGAAATCACATTTTCGAACTATGGCATCGTGATCTTTAAAGCTTAATTTAGTGTTACTTAATTCCAGATTGTAGGAGGCTCCTTCTACATAGCCGCCCTGGGGTGAAACAACAAAGCTTCCCCCGCTTCCTTGTGCCTTAAGTTTGACTGCTTCTGATCCATCGGCAGCAGTCAGTTTGATACCACTTATGACATCATTTTCCGACATTGCTAAATCCGATGAAAGGATCTCAAAGACAAGTCCTGTCTGTTGGTCTGTCAGTGAGAAAGAATCATCCAGCATCTGCTGTTCCATCTCAATTTCAGAATACCTAGCATAAAGTGTTATATCACCTAAAACCAGAGAATCTTTCGTAAAACTTTTTTGAAATCCTTTATCGGTATACCATCCAAGAAAGATACTGTTGCTTTTTTGTGGCGCTGGTAAACTGTCAATCGTTTCACCGTTTGGAACCGTGAGTGCATCGATCGCAGTACCACCATTTGACACAAAGGTTACGGCACATACTTCGTCGGAATATCCACCATTACCATTGTTCTTACTTGGCGTTTTGCTCGGTGAAGGAGAAGGAGAAGGCGTAGAATCTTCTGACTTATCTTCATCCTTTCCCTGATCTGTTATTTTAGAATGTGCATCAATATATTTTTTTTCGTTTGGCGTAATATATTTCACACGTTTTGTTGTCTGATTTGAAATACTAAGCTTGGAACTTTTATTTGTAGAAGTTATCAAACTTCCTTCTGCGCCTAATTTAAGGATAATATCTGCATCGGTTACCGTTGTTACACTTATGGGAACGGATGCAGTAATCGTAGAACCCTTCGCTGATTTCTTGATCTGAACTGGGATTTTGCTACTTACACTCCCTTTTACTACAAGTTCTGCTTTCTTTGCAAGAACGATCTTATCAATCGCTGCGTAGGCTGATACTACACCTTTTGCATTCTTAACATCATAAGTTAATGTTTTGACTTTGGAACCTTTTGAAGCTTTGTAGGTCAGCTTGCTATCACGGATAACAACTTTGTTCCCCTTTGCTTTTTCCGTTATCGCCGCTGCATCCGTGACAATGAAACTTTTAAAAGTTCCACTATTTACAACCGATGCTTTCGCTGCATCAACCACGATTGTCTTTGTTTGATAGGATTTCGCAGGAATAGTAAACGTACTTGCTTTCGTCGTTTTAATCGTAATCCTCTTAATATTCTTATCCGCCAGTGCATTTAATAACTTCTTTTGCGTTGTTACCGTTACCTGTGTTTCAGCCTTCACAGCATTTGTTGTTCCAGAAGTTGCTGCCAAAACACTTGTAGTTCCTATGTCTGGTACGGATGTCGACAATACAGCAATAGCAAGGAACAACGCAAATCCAGAACGTAAATATCGTTTTCTTTTCTCTCTCATAACCACTTTCATTCATAACTCCTTTTCTCTTATTGGTACACAATTTCAAAAGCCCGCTTCCATCTCCCTCACATGCCGAAAACCCAACATAAACCCCGGGATACAATAGAGTGGATTTGCGTAGACCCGGTTGTAATCATTTACAGCCTCCCGGTAGATCAAACGACTTGTTTCAAGCATTCTTCTTGCCACCTGTATATTTATACTATCCTGCTCTTGCCGGAAGATGGCTTGGTGCATTTTAATCTGCTCTTTTGCAGCCTCCACCTCATGATACCTGTCAGCCAGTTTACGGTAGGATACACTAAACCACAGGGCAAGAAAGGCTGCGCCAGATATTCCTGCTATTACGTAGGCTATCATGAATGTCACCACTTCACTCCTTTTTTAGAAAAACCGTTTTTATAAATTTAATATAGCAAATAGAAAATGAAAAATACTGCTTTCACCCTTAAATGCATTTTTTTGACCCTGAAATGTATCCATATATTGTTGAGGTTCTTTTTCATTCATGCTAAAATAGAAATGTTAAACAAGCGGTCAGGGGGGAAATAATGCTTAGAATTGCCATTTGCGACGATGAAATACAGGAGCTTTCCCGTATTTCAAAATTATTGAACCGATATCAGGAACTAAAAAGTGAAGCTTTTCAATACGATGCTTTTTCCAATGCCCTAGAGCTATTGGAACGCATGCAAAAAGTTGGCTATGATATCTTACTGCTCGATGTGCTTATGCCCGGGATAACTGGAATTGAGGCAGCTCATGAAATACGTAAATTTAATCAGACTGTAAAGATCATTTTTCTGACTTCTTCTCCCGAATTTGCAGTCGAAAGCTATGCAGTAGATGCATATTACTACCTGCTAAAGCCTACAACCGAAACAAAACTTTTTCCTATTTTAGATAAACTTTTTCTGGATACACGAAAAGAAGCAGAAAGTCTGTTTATAAAGTCTGCCACCGGAATTGTACGTATTTCATTTTACAACCTGGAATTTTTAGAAGTAAGGAACAAAAAACTATATTTCCATCTGACCGATGGCAGTATAAAAGAAGTGTATGGTTCACTTTCCGATTACGAGCCAAAACTTCTTAACAAGGAGGAGTTCCTCAAAGTTCATCGTTCTATTATCGTAAATATGAATCACACACAGGAACTAACTTCCGGTACGATTAAAACTGCTACCGGGCAATGCATCCCTGTATCCAGACTTTTGTATCCAAGGGTACGCGAAATTTATATGAATTATCTATTTTTAGAAAAAGGGGTAGAATGATGATTACTACTGTGAGCCTCGTTAACTATGGACTGATATTACTATTTGGAGTATCGCTTGCGATCTACTTTGCCGGAATCGAACGATCACGTAAGAACCGTTTGGCAGCCATTTGCTTTGTCTTATTCCTTCTCGTGGTACAGTATGCAAGCTGGCGATTTTTCGGATACGACACCACCAGAAAAATATATCCTTTTATTGTACATATTCCACTGATTCTTTTTATTACCTTCTATTACAAGCGCAATTATACTATTGCTCTTGTCTGCGTACTAACTTCCTATCTGTGTTGCCAGACACCAAGATGGTTTGCCACAATGGCTCTTTATCTGTTCGATAGCAGGCTAGCCTACCTTATTGTCAATTCCTTGGCTATAGTTCCTGTACTGTTTTTACTCAAAAAATATGTGGTACGCTCCATCAACCAGCTGATCAACATATCCAAACGATCTTTGCTGCTATTTGGTATCGTACCACTTATGTACTATTTATTCGACTATACTACAACTGTTTACACCGATTTACTATATCGTGGAATTGAAATGGCTGTACTCTTTATGCCCTCTCTCGTGTCCATGTTTTACTTTGTATTCATCCTTATCTACTACAGCGAGATGCAAAGACGAAGCAATGCCGAAAGCGAAGGGATGGTAATGTCTATACAGATCAATCAGGCAAAAATCGAACTGTCCGCATTTTTAGAATCGCAGGAAAAAACCGCGATATACCGCCACGACATGCGTCATCATCTTAATCTAATCGCAGGTTATCTGGAAGCCGGTGATACGAAAAGCGCATTCGAATATATTAGCAATACGCAGGCAGAAATTAAAGAATTTACCCCTGTCCGCTATTGCGAGAACAATACCATCAACCTGATTCTCTCCCACTTTGGAGACAGAGCAAAAGCAGAAGGTGTTACTTTTTTCACTGATGTGAAGATACCCCAAACCATTTCTATCATGGAAACCGAGCTTTGCGCTTTACTATCCAACAGTTTGGAAAACGCCCTTCAAGCCTGTACAAAAGTTCCCGATGAAAATGAAAAAATACTGCGTGTCAATTGTCAACTACATAAAGAAAATATGCTGATCTTTATCGAAAACAACTATACCGGTGAAGTAGAAATGGAAAACGGCCTGCCACAAACTCATAGACAAGGGCATGGCTTTGGTGTTAAAAGTATCATGGCAATCGTTCATAAATATCAAGGCTACTATTTGTATACCGCAAACGATGGAATCTTTACACTAAAGATTGTGCTGCCGTTAAGGAATCATTTCTGATTAATTTGTGCTTTCCTTTCGAGCCTTCCCTCTAAAAACAATTGCTACCATAAATATACCTATCAATACCCCCACACTGTCAATCATTACATCCCTTATCTGCCCGCTTCGTCCCACTACAAAGAGCTGGTGAAATTCATCCATACCAGCATAAAGGACGCCTATCGTAAGTGCCAAGGTTTTTCTTTTGTTATTCATAGCAATCGCAAGTAAGATTCCTAATATTGCATATTCTGTCACATGAGCTGTCTTTCGTACTCCAAAGTTGATCGTCTCAAGATGTGTTACCTTCTCTGCTTCCGGCAGTTCATTAAAATCAGGGATAATAATGCCGCAGACCATCCTTCCGACTATATAAGACTGTTCATTGGAAGCGTTTGCTGGTCTGGCTGAAAAAGAGAAGATAATGGTCATCCAAAGAAAGACCAGGAGCCATGCCAGGATGGTGCGATTTGATTTCATAAAAAGACATTCCTTTCTAGCATCAAGTTATGCAGAGGCAGTAAAAATCGTATTAACAACAAATCTTCAAAAATTCCAGATTACCTTCCACCTTTACATCATGCGCATCTGCTGGTATAAAGACGCAATCCAACGTCTTTATGTCCAATTTGCAGTCACCACGGCAGATTCGTCCTTCCACTTGCGTGGAAAGAAGGACATGGAACCCATTTTTCCCAACGTCCATTGCATAGCTTCCATTTACCATAACCCGCTCCACTTGAAAATACTTACAGCGACGCTCTGGCTCTTAAAAAACAATCATGCCACCAACAGAATATCTAATTTCTGATGCTGACATCTTGTAAGACTAGGTTTTTTCATCGATTTCACTTATTCTTTGCAATTTCTGGTTAGCTTTGGACAACCCTTCACCTTGTCATGCGATGTGCAGTGACCAAATACGTAAAACCCTAAAGTAACCAATTATCCGATAGGTTTTATTATCAAATGCTTCATAAGCAAATCCATCTTTCTTTACCGAATGGTTATTTATTGGTTTCATTTATAGATTTATTTTTATAGATTTTTAAATTCACTGGGATTTTGCTTAAAATTAATACCGTAAAAAATACGAGCAAAGGTGAAATTATTACTTTTAACATTGTATAATCATCGAAGTATGATACTGCGACTAATGCTTTTATTATAAATCCATGTAGAATATAAATAGTAAGGGTTTTCGTTCCTACTATAGTAAATCTATGTTTCTTCTTCGGAATCAATGAAAGAAATGATACCATCATTCCTATTTGTATCATGTATAAAAAGAACCGATACATCCCCCCATATAAAGCAAATCCCATTTTTTTATATGGTACTGCACAGCTTAGTAACTCAAATTTAAATACTCCTGAAAACGCAAATGATAATAATATGCCCATTATAATTATCCCCGCAGCCACCACCTTGTTTTCAATCATATCGCTCACTTTTATCTTTTTTGTCTTAAAGTAATACCCCAATAAAAAGTAAGGAAATAATACAACAATTCGTGAAAGACTTAATTTCCATGAAATGAAATCAAAATAACCTACCAGTAAACCCAATACAAAACTAAGCCCTATCATATATTCGATTTTGATTTTTAAGTAATCAAATACAAATACTGCGATCTTTAATGCAAGATTCCAGATAAACATTGCAAACAAATACCAATAAATATATGCAGGCGTCAATAAAGTATAATGGTATTGTTCCAATCCAATCAATTGAGTAAATGTAATAAATAGCAATTGGACTATTATATACGGTATTAAAAAATCGATTACTAATTTATATAACGATTTTTTGTTCCTTTCTTTTTTAAAAAAGAATCCCGAAATAAATACAAAGGCAGGCATATGAAACATGTAAATAAAACCAAATATTCCATACGCACCTTTATTTATATTAATGAATGGTTCTAAATAATGACCTAGCACAACCAAAAATATTAAAATAAATTTGGCATTGTCATAATAACTGTCTCTTTTCTTCATTGCTTCCACGTTTGCTCCTCGATTGTTAGATAGAGAAAGAGTACTATTAATAATAATATATGTCAATATTTACGTTGTCTATATACGGTTCTTACATTTCACCTAGAGTTTTTAATTAAATATACTGGAAATCAATGTAAATTTTCGGTATATTGGACGGATAATCCAGCTTAGGCCGATTATTAATAAGTACAAGGAGAGTATAAAAATGAATGAAGAAACAAAACAGAGCACAACTAAGAAAATCAAGATAAAATAAATTGACAAATATAAAAAAGCCTAGCATAATTCACATGTATGCTAGGTTTTTTTATCCAACATATTACATACTTTCTCGGAATATTTCGGACAGATCTAGACAAAAAACAGGCTTATCCCAATCTACTAATTGACTACCCGAATGTTTCTCAATACTTGTGACAAAAACACCTGTAGACAATCCCATCATTGCACGACACTAAACACTACTTGTTTTTCGATAAAAGAAAGGCTGTTCATTTCCGAGGTTCTACAACTAATTATTGAATAATTTCTGTTCTTCTTTTCTTCTGCGTGTAAGTCCGGCCAACTCTTTTCCATTCGCCTTATTGTATAAAAGAAGTTTTCCAGCTACTGTCTTTCCATCCCTTGTCCCATTATCAAGCAACACGCAGAGATTCCCTTCGCCTAAGTTAAATGCAAAGCTAACAAGAGCATCAAACTGATTCTGCGTAGGCACAAAATCTTTCTTTGCCTTATTAACTGCGTTAACAAAGGATTTCAGATCCTTTTCCAATAGCGCATCTGCTTTCTTCTGCGTAATTTTTAATCCTGCTTTGATAGCTTTACCGCTTACCTTACTGGTGTGACCATATCCAATGGTCCATACTCCTGCTGGGCATTTATAGGCTTCCAGATGGCAGCCTTCGAATGACTTTATCAATTCCAATCCAGCTTTTCCTATTTTCATATTATTTATCCTCTTTTTTTGCGTCTTTATCAATTAGATTCCTCATAGCTTCATATAGTCCAGTTGAACCCAATCCACTTATCATCCCACCAAGAACTACAGCCGCACTAATATTAGGCATATTACAAGCAATATTAATTGCGGTACCTGCACTTAGCATAATGAGTGGTATATACTTATTGTCAATAAAGGTAATGCTCTGTTTAATTACAAATCCAATGCAAAGGCAGATTCCTAAAGTTACTAAGTTCACATAGTTTAATAAAAAGTTAATATCCATGTTATTTCTCCTTTTCTTCTAAATCCTTGATTCGGCTATTAGCTGCTTTGATTTTTTCCTCTTGAAGTAGCGTAAGCTTCTCCAATTCGTAGGTCCTGTCAATTACTCCGTTATGTTTGTCTACTTTTTCTTCAAGCTTTTTAAGGCGGTATTCAATTAAAGATCGTGTTGTATTATTTTGGTAATGGTTATTTGCCAAACATACTACCAATGTAACCGCTCCTGTAATGAGAGGCACTCCTAGTGTTGCCGCAAGTGATGCGTCCATTTTTCTCCTTTCATAAAGAAAGAGCCTCTAGATTTTCTCTAAAGGCTCTTAGGCACTGCTATTCTGTCTCCGTCTGGTCTAGTAAAACTACCAGTACAAGGTGTCACTAATACACCTGTCAAACTATCATAATTTATTAATTAATGTATTTATATCCATTTTCTCCTTTATTCATATGCAACCCAATTTACATCCACATACATGCCCACTACCAGAGCACTAAATCCACCATTGATACAACGTATCCCAGCTGAGTTAGATAAAAGGGATACGTTATTACCATATCCATCATCAGTTCTAACTGCGGTTTCTACGTCATAATTTACTTCATACTTAACAGCACTTCCGGGTACGAATAATGATACCCTACTAGGTGTAAAACTAAGACCATTAACATATACAGGGAAACCGGTACCGTGCATCAGTGTATCAGAAGAATATCGTTCGGTTGCAAACTGTGGAGTGGTTTGAGATTTTGTTGTGCCACTTGCATATCTCTTTGCCCCAATATTTACCAATACCTCAGCCAAAGGATATCTTAAAAACTGAATATTTTTAGCATACTTATTGATAAGCTCTACTTTTGACATGTATAAAAACTGGGTAGTGCCACCAGAATAAGCCCCGACTATAAGATTATTGGCTTGGAGTTGGTCATTATAGTCACCTTGTATAGTCTCTATATTCCCATTTACTTCAACACCCTTTGAATAACCTTTTTGACCCGCCAACATTTTACTTGCTTCAAGGTTTCCATCACTCGTAAAAGCTCCAGCTACACCGAAGATATTCGCACCAGCTTTAATGTTTGCTGAAACTAAATCCGAATCTCCAACTACATACCCACTACCATTATGATACCCTGCTTGTATTGTCTGATTTGAAGTTCCTGGTGTAATAGCAACTGCACCTTTGTTTGACATTCCTCCTTGAATACCCGTATCTGAATCGTTGCTGAAAGTAGTCCCCGCTAGTACATTTGCAGCAACAGCTGTTCCCTCTGCACTAGCCTTGATAAAAAAACACGTTTTTGCAGTGTCGTACCACACGGTAACAGCTTTCCCTGCGATTAAAGTTGGAGCTGTCGTTCCGCCAGGTTTGTAAAGTGGCTTTGAATTGATGCTTGTAGCCGCTCCACCATTGTTTGTAAGTACTATAAAAGACTTACAAAATCCATTCGACAATTCTACATTTGATAGCGTGATTGCTGTACCTGTCCCACCTGCAGTCTCAAATTTAACTGCTCTATGTAATTTTGTATCCACAGTATCCCAATTAGAATTAGGAACTGTAATATCTGGTGGACTATCTGTAAGCTCCATTTTTTTGAATCCAAAGTTTGTGGTTGTTAACATATTTCTCCTCCTTTTTACTTATCTGAAACAGTAATAGATATCATATAACTATTACTAACATTTACAGGGTTTGGACTAATTGTAATTGCACTAATTACTGGTGCTGTTTGATCTAATATTACCGTTCTTGTGAGCGTCGTAGTTTTGCCTGCTGCATCTGTAGCAATAACCGTAATAGTATTCGAGCCTGCTGACAAAACGACAGTTTTACCAAAGTTACCACTTGCATCAACTGTTACCGTAGTGCCATTTACCATTATTGCAACTGGGCTACTCGTAGCATCGTTCGTTGCACCTACTATCGATACAGTTTCTACATTTGTATATGTTGTTGCATTTGCAGGTGCTGAAATCGACAAAGTCGGTGGTACGGTATCCACTTTAAAGGATCTTGACACTGCTGTTGCAGCGTTTCCGTCATTATCCTGAATATTTACTGTAATAGTATGACTTCCATCTGATAATGCAGTCTGCGGAATGTAACTAACAGAATATCCATTAGTAATCGATGTCACCGTAACTCCAGAACTTGTATTTGTTATTGCTGATCCTCCATCCAAAACAATAGATAAAGAGCTTATCTTAATACCTGATCCATTCGATTCATCTACAACTGTAAATGCAATAGTAGGTGTATTGGTAGCAAGATACGCTCCACTTGATGGAGTTGAATATGAAATTGCAGGTGCCGTTATTTCTTTAACGGTTAGTTTTAAGCTACTTCCTATTGTAGCGTCTGTATCATCCTTTGATGTTACATTCCCAGCTAAATCTGTAGCTTCTACCGTTACCGGATAGTAATGCCCTGTATTAACATTGTAGCTCGTCACGCTTGGTGCTGCTATAGTTCCCTCGTACTTTCCGGTTGATGAATTTAGTGTAAGGTTTGTCCATATTCCGTTAATCCTTGCTCTTACTGTTTTAACTGCCATTTATTCACTTCCTTAATCATTTTTTATACCTAGCCAATTCGAGATACTGGATTTAATTGTATTCCACGACACAAAATCTTGCTTTAATGACATCCATGTTTTTTCTTTTATGTCGACTTCAATCTTAACACTTTGGTTAGTTATTGTAGTCTGTGCTATTGATTGCCATGAGGTATTATTACTTCTTACTGCATTCCAATCGGCTAAATTTTCCACACTGTCCCATGTATAATTAGGTACTAATTTTACGCTAGCGATTCTGACTGACATGAAGCCATCCCCCTATTCCGGTGCTTTATAATCCCTTACCATTTGCCAATCTGTCATAGATTTAACAGCTGTCCAGTCAGCGAAATTACTTTTTACATCTTCCCACAGTGCAAAATATTTTACTATCTTCAAATCTAGGTGTCCTGGAACCAATGGTATTAATGCCCTAGAAATATCATCATATCTATAATCTATGGTGTTATCAGGACTTAAAACTTGTACTTTGATTAAACCATCTCCTGGAAACGGATTATTGGGTTCATCTGCACCAAAAAAAGTGATTATGCAATCCGAGCCAGTTATTGTATTTACTATACTTTTAATGACCTCTTCATTTAGTTTTTTCCCTTTTCTTCTCAAAGCTACAAGATAACTTTTTCGTTGGTTTAATGTTCCGCTTCCCTTAATCCCTATAAAATCTTCTCTTCTTTTTATACCTTTTTCAGATGCCGTCTTTATAAATGCATCTGATTTTACATTTCCAATATTTGCATATAGATCATCAAGATTTTCATTTTCCATCTTAAAAAGAGTTTGAAATTCTTCAATCTCAGAAATATTATCAGGCACAAGATCTTCCAGATAAACAACTCTTTCTGTCTCTACAACTACCTGTAAATAAGTTTCGTATATACTATTTGAGCTGTCAACAGTAGAGATAATTCCATTCTCACTTATTGTAAATGTAAGTTCGTAATTTCCAGCTACACTTGGGGCAGTTTCGTTTCTACTCCAGTTATTATCATCATCACTCGTAAGCTTATATGTTTTGCCATCTATCGTATATGTAATATAATCTATCATGTTGTCACCACCAAACTAATGTTAGTTAATACTGGTATTTCATCATTAACTAACACAATGTCTGATGTTCCGTTATTAATCTTTAAATTACTCAGATCTAATATACTGGAACAATCTAAAAGGGCACTGCCGATTCTCATATAACTTACTGTGTTTTTTATAAATGCAACGGTAGTTAAATAGTCTACTATAGTCTCAGTTGCTCCTTCTGCATCGGTGTATCCATCTGCTAACACAATATTTGCAGTAATAGCTATATTCTTTTGTGTTCCTCCTGTTATTGTTACCTTACTTCCTATCGGAGCAACTCCATTGCCTTTTCCTTCTGCATTAGGATCCATATAATTTTGAAAATCTGATACCAACTTACTTTCAGCCGGCAAATAATTTGCATTTGTAATTGCAATTTTTACAGTATTTCCTCCATTCCATAACGGAAATACTTTTGCTACACCTATACCGTCATAATCAATAGCCCATTTTTTGTACTGTGCCACGTTGCCGTCTTGTGAAGGATTTAATAGATGTTCCTTTATTCTCACTCTTAATTCATCATCTGTTTCTTCGTCAGATCCACTCGTTATGATATCTGTTAAGGCTGCTGTTACTCCAGAATCACCATCTATATTTTCTAAAGTGCCGGAGTAGATGTTTCCTATTTCTCCAGACTGTTCACATATTGAACTATACACATTTGTTGATAGATAAGCTGTAATTAAATAGATAGCCTCATTAATACCCCATCTGGTACCAATATCAACTGCACCAGTTGTAGCGATTTTTCTCACTGCATTGCTAGCCTCTTTTCTAGAATTACCATAGTCTGCAGCCAAGTGGTCTAAATATTCACCAACAGCCGTATCAAGGTAAAATAGATCCATTAGATTATCCAAGTTTATATAGGTTTCTGCTAATTTATAAATACAAGGTGAAAGTGCAGTCCTAATTAAGCTACCTTCCTGCTTATCTACATCACTTGTAATTAGTGCCAATGCTTCTTGCATTAAATTTTCATACGTTCTATTTTCAAACATTTATTTTCACCTCCCCCAATAGCGTATTTGCAGTAAAATTTGCATTCAGTTTATCATTTACTAGTGATATAGAAAAACCTGTAATGCTTGTGATATTTTCATTAATTAGAAGACAGTCTTCAACCATCCTCCTTGCTTCCACGTTAAGATATTCCTGTGAATATGAGTGACCTATTAATTCCTCCACTTCACTTCCATAATCCCAACTAAATATGTTATATCGGTACCTAGCAGTTCTAAGCGCATTGTATATCCATACTTTTATTGCTTCCACTCCTTCAACAATTTTACCAGTAAGCTGTCCTGTGGTGAAATCAATTTCATACTCTTTGGGAATTTTTAACGATTCCTCGACTTCGACTTCTTCTGTCTCAAATGGAAAAGCCATTTACACCACCCTTTCCAATATTGCATACTTTTTGTTATTTAATTTCATTAAAATTACCATATCATCCTGCTTTAATGGTTCTGCATACTCTACCGTTACCGCGCCATCGGATTGTATAATCTTTTTTACATATCCTGTTTTTAAATGTTCTGCAATTAGAAAATCTTCACTCTCAAGGAGTAGATCTCCAACGCGACATGACGAAGCACTTTCCATTGTGGTCAAGTAAGTATTGGGTGTTGAAGTGTTTAAATTTGATATTATTTTCAATAATTTTTCGTATCCATCCATACTTCATTACTCCTTTGTATCCATAATGTTTTTAAATGCTAATTCAAGGCTCATTGTGTGAATCCCGTTTTGCCACGTGTGTGCATCTGAGTCAATCCAAAATATTCCGGTTAATCCAGTAAGTTTATCTTCTATTTTTATACCGTATCCACTTATGCAATCAGTATTTCCAATGGCTTCTATACTGGCAGTTTTATCTAACCCTTTCAGTATACTCTTAGCTGCAGCAGTGGCCTTCACGCCATCTTCTATTGCGTAAATTCCCTGGAATAATCCATACGAACTAATCCAATTGTCATTTTTAACTACATCGATTAGTTTTCCTTTGCTGCTATAAATTTTAACTTTGTTTATCATAGAATCTAACGATTCACTATAATTGGAGCTCGTAACATTTATATAGTCGCTCAATATAAAATTTTCAATCACAGATCCTTTTTCAATGATATATAATTTCTTTCCGCTCATAATAGGCATATATTTCTTTCCCTTTGTGTTATAAGCCTTTGTATATGCTTGCATGATGATGTCATATCCACTTGTACTATCTGCTAATAAACTCTTGATATTGACGTTTGTTTTTTCTATGGAGCCAATTTTTATTTTTAATTCATTACATATTATTTCAGTTATTTTTTCTGGTGTAATATTTTTAAAGTTCTTACTTATATTGCTTCTTAATAAATGATTTAATTCATCATAACCACTATACGTAACGGTACCTGCTTCACTATTTCTTTCTCTGTAATAAACCATTATGTCGATTAAAAGCTCGCTATTATCACTATATAATTTAATCCTGTCTCCAAGATTAATATTTATGTCAGCTATATTATCATCAAAAGGAGAATATAGCATTGTAATTTCCAATGTTCTTGCCGCTTGACTTATGGAACCGCTCCAATTTACCGTTGATACATATTTTGTAATGTCTTTTTCACATTCTTGACCAATCCATTTTACTTTCATACCTTAATCACCAACTTTTGGCCAACTTTTAACGTATACGGCTTTGATAAACCATTTTGTTTTGCAATTACATGATAGTTTTGTCCACTTCCTGTAAGTTTTTTTGCTATATCATAAAGAGTATCATTTTTCTTTACGGTATAGGTTGTAGTTTTAACCGGTTTACTTACCCGTCCTATAAAAGGTAGTAGAATAACTGATGCTTTTAGTTTTGACGTTATCACGCTCTCTGAAAGAGAGGGTTTTTTATATTCTTTTAACTCTATGGTATAGTAAACATCTCCTGTTGCATCCTGTTCGGAATGGGTAAAAGATTCTATGGTAGTCTGCATACTGATATCTGTTCCCGTGATAATAAGTTGAACAGGGTTATCCATCCACGATTCAATCATTTGTACGCATTCATAAGGTTCTGGGAATCCTTTATATTGTACAAACCCGTATTCTTTTACTGGAAAAAAAGAGGAAAGCGAAATCGTTTTAAGACTTCTCTTTCCAATCAGATTAACTTCTCCATAACTCGTTACATTTACTATCGTGTTTTGTTGCGATACACCTGTTTCAAAGCCGGATGGGAGTACCGGCAATCTAAGCTCATTTCCTTGCTTTAACCAAATTTCCATTATGCTGGTACCACCTTTCCAGTATTATTAAATACTTTTTCTAGCTTATTAGCCAATTTATTAACTATAACATCAATATCTTTTTCACTTCTTACTTCGATTTTGTCAGCTAGTTTCTCAATTTTCACAGTAATGCTACCACTTTTTCCTTCTTTTCTCGCCATCTGAACAGATTTATCATGTGGGTATACCCTAGATCCACTAGGCAAATCAACAATTTCTCCACCTATCCAAGGTTCATTTATTTGAGCAAGACCGCCCTTCCAGTTGTTAGTACCTTTTGCAAGCATAGGAATGGTTGGAACGTTAATTGAAAAAGTTTTTCCTCCTATTTTAGGTACCCAATCCGGTATGGTAAGACTTAATTTATTTATTCCGTTAATAGCATTATTTATTAGTCCTATCACGATATTCATAGGAGTTTTCACAATTGCAGTAAAACTTTGAAAAATACCATAAAATATCTTTTTTACACCTAGCCATGCTTTAGACCAGTTTCCTGTGAATACACCGGATATGAATGTTGTTATTCCATCAAATACAGTAAGAAGCCCTGAAATACACCCTATGACCGCTTTTACCCTTGCTGATACTATACTAGAAAATAATTTGAATGCAATTTTTATTCTAGTGACAAACACTCCTTTTAGAAAGTTGATTGTCGGTGTAAAAAACTGAATGATACTTCTAATAACTGGCTTTAAATTTGCGACAGCCCGTGATATAACATTTTTAGCTTTTTTAAATAAATTTCCGAACATATTTACATCACCACCACATTTTACAAATACTCCTTTAATAAAATTTCCAAGTTTTCCGAAAAACATTTTTACTTTAGACCAGTTCTTAATTATTAAAAACGCAGCTATTGCAATTGCAGCGATCACGGCTACTGCTATAAATGCAGGGCTTGATACTGCCATGAATGCAGCTTTCCCTAATCTTCCAAATTTTGAAAAAGCTCCTCCTATTTTTCCTACATCCTTTAATTTGTCAAAAGCTTTTGCACCCTTACCAATTGCACCACCAACATTTTTAAAAGTAGTAATTGTACCACCAACTCCAGTTGTTAATTTTCCAAAAATCGTTATGCCAGGGCCAATTGCCGCAGCAATTCCTGCAAACTTTAAGATTGTGCCCTTTTGACTATCACTCAGTCCACTAAACTTAGCAATCATGGAATTTACCCAAGATATAATTTTTAATCCTACCGGTAATAATTTAGTGCCAAGTGTTGCTCCTAACTGTTTTAAACTTTCAGAAAATATTCTTTGTTGATTCGTTGCTTTGTCTGAATTTTTAGCAAAATCACCTTGTACATTTTTTGTCTTAGACATTAAATAATTATATCTTAATTGAACTTGCTCTTGTTGCGTCATATTATCAATAGATTTTTTTATACCTTGTGATCTTGCATATTCCGCTAATTTAGTTTTTGACATTTCGATGCCTAATTGACTCAATGAATCCGTATCACCTGTAAAAACTCCAGCTAATGCATTGTTTGCAACGTCAACACCAACATTTTTAAACGAAGCCAAATTTCCTGCTAAGCTAACCATATTTAGGGACATATCTTGAACTTTGTCTGTAAATCCAAGTGAAGTTGCCATATCCCCGAAAGAAGATGCCATATCAAGTGCTGTTCCTTGTGAAATACCAAAACTAGACAAGGTTGTTTTAGACCATTTTTTTATATTTGTTGAATTTTTACCAAATGTATTATCCACTTTATCCATTGAACCACTCAAATCACTTGCCAGTTTAAAACTCTCAATTCCAACTTTTAAAATTGGTACGGTAATGCTTTTTGTTAAGCCGCTTCCAACATCACTTATCTTTTTTCCCATTTTTTGAAAATCTTGAGCAGCACCTTTAGCTTTACCGCTACTTGTCGATGTTGCTTTTGACGAATTTTTAATATTTTTTGAATTTTTGTCAAATGCACTATCTACTTTTTTCATTGATTTATTTAAATCACTAGCCAGTTTAACACTTTCATCTCTTGCCTTTTGCATTGGCTCCGTAAGCCCTTTTGTTATACTGTTTCCAACTTTCTTCAGACTACTACCAACATTCGTTATGTTTTTTCCTGTTTTTTGAATTTCCTTGCCCATCTGCTGTGCTTGTTTTGCACTTCTCTCCATTGATTTGACTGCATTATTCATTGGACTTGTAAATTTGTCTACGAATCGTAAAGTAGCAACTATCACGTTTGACATTAACAATCACCTCGCATTGCTTTGAATTCTTCTTCTCTATCTTCTAAATGCTTGTACATAAACGCTCTCATTATTTTTTTCTCGTTTATTCCTAGTTTTCTGAATTGACTTGGCATGATATGATGAAATCGAAAAAGGAAGTACATTAGCTGTACTTCCCCATTTGTATCAATTTCATCAAAAATTAGTTTTTTATTTCTACTTCCTCATCTTCGTTTTGCACAAAGTTACTAATTCTTGCAATTTCATCTGCTACAGTGTTAAGGTCAACACCCTTAAATAGTACATCTACCAATTCTTTTGGTGTTGCAACTTTAAAATGGTCTTGTAACTTCTTGTCACTTAAGGAAGGTTCAATAACACCAGCACAGCAAACCAATGAGCTTACTTTTCTTGCCTGAGTCAAATCATAGTTTCCTTTTTTGTCAAATAGCATGGATTGAATTTCTTGCAATCTTTCTGCTTCTACTTCCTGCACCTTTACAATAAAAGGCTCTCCGATCATCTGCGAAAGCCTTTTAATCTCGATTTCGCTTGTTGCTTTTTCTCTATACTTTGCAGCATCAATTGTTAATAATTTTTCTGTTAAGCTCATAATTTCCTCCTAAATTTCGATTGTATCAAGTAATTCCCAATCCCTAAACACAAAAGGAATTGTTTCTTCACCATTCTTTTTCATTTCCCAATCAGCAAGTGTCATTTCTGTGAATACACAACCGACTAATTTTACTCTCTCAGCTCCAAGCGCTGCTGGATCGTCAATCTTTAAAATGATAGTAAATTCTGTTTGCTTTCCGTTCTTCAAATCGTCACTCATATATTTAATAAATCTAGATGAAAATTTATTGACTTTTAGCTCACCCTTACA
This sequence comes from Acetivibrio sp., assembly GCA_041739345.1. GTDB lineage: Bacteria > Bacillota > Clostridia > Lachnospirales > Lachnospiraceae > DIGJ01. The sequence goes on from JBGSNZ010000009.1 coordinate 232,491, forward strand.
TTCAAGTCCTACGATTTTTGTGCCGTCTACAAGTTGTCGTGTCTGGCTGATTGTTTCTGTTTTTGGTGTTACTTTTGCATTAGCGCTTGTAATCTCCTGAATATAATCACTATCAACCCAGCATTCGCCCCATGTTCCGTTTATTACTTGTTCTGATCTATACATTAGTCACACATCCCTTCTTAAATGTTGATTGGAAGATTAATTTCTTCAATTGCATCCAAAATTTTAACTGTTGCCTTCAAAAAAACTTTATCGTCCGTATCATAAACTTTGATTTCATCATCTGACATTTCATCTGTTGCAATTCCTTTTGATTTTAGATATGCCCGTTGCAATGCAACATCTATTTCAACCATTCCACTCGATAAAACTCCATCTAGTACTAATTGCTCAAAATATCCTCCAATTGCACTTATCAAGAGACACTTATTGTCATAGTTGTTTGAAAATTTTCCGATATAGCTATCCTCTGCTGTCTTAGTAATATCATCAAAAATCATGTCTGTTGCATCTACAATTTTTATTTTCTTAAACTGACTTCCCTTATCGGCTGTTGTTGTAGTCAGTGAATTAATTCCTCGTCCAACTTTTACCTTTTCACCATCAAAAAATACAATAAACTTACCAGCGTCAATTGCTGAATTCATTTCATTTTTTGTTAGACGTGAACAATCCGTCAGCTCACTAAGCGGTGCATATGTACAGCTAATCGTGAGTGGCGTACCAGCAATTAACCCTGCAATACGTCCGCAATATTTTTCTGTAGTATAGGTAGTGGTTCCATTTTTAAACTCTGCTGTTGCAACATTAATAATTCCCTCGTGATCACCAAGCGTATTCGGTAATACAGCTTTTACTTTCCTTCCAGCTGCTCTTTGCGCTTTAATCCAGGTAAGAATCTCTGTTGTTTTTCCATCTATTTCTACCGTTGGAATTGCTAAATAATCAAATTTATTAACACCAAAGTAGGTTAAAGCTGGTGAATAATCATCCGCTGCTTCGTCTTTGATTACATATGCAATTACTTTCTTTGGTGCATTTATATAACCCATAAGAGCAAGCTCAATCTGCTTTTGGTTTTCCACTGTCAAAGTACTTGGAATATCAGTTGTATCCAGTACTATTACAGGGTTAGTTTGTGGAAGTGTAACTTCTTTTAAAATTAATGCTACAATCCCTCGTTCACCACGTTTTACTACTTGAACTGCCTTTTCTGAAAAGCTTACATTTACACTAGGCATTGCCATATTTACTACCTCTTTTCTTCATTTAAACTAATTTTTTGTGCCACCTTGCTCGTTTCTGTTTTTTCGTTCGCTTCAAAATATTCGATATTAATACTAATCTGTAAAATATTTTTGTTATCACCGATAAACTCATAATCACTGTCTGTAATTCTCAGTTTTTTATTGTTTACCGTTAAAAAATATCCAAACAACTCAAATATTTCATCTGCCTTTTGTAAGTTATCAATTTCGTTCGTAGCACTTTGAAAATAATTGATTAATACTGTGTAGGCTTTTAATTTAAAATTAATACCTTCGTTTGAAATTTGCTTTGGAATCAGCGAAATAAAATAAGAAGGCTTATCAAAACCTTCTGTTACTTCATTCCCATAAATATTTATTTCTGGATATTTGCTTTTAAGGAGTGATTTTATAGCCATGTATATATCATTAATTAATATCATGAAAGATCACACTCCTTTATAATTTCATTTAACAATTCATCCATTTTTGATGGCAAAACATTCACTGCATAGTTATCACACATATTTTTCACCACATGATTTCCATCCACCCAGATTATTTTCCCATCACTATTGACTTGGTTACACCCATTTTCTACAAGATTAAACTCTTCTGAATTTGCACTAAAATCAACATCTATCTTATCATTGCATACCCTTGTTTTTCCAATAGAATACCCTTCAATGGATGTCAGTTTACTTATTTTAGCGTAATCATCATTTTTTACAACTTTTTTCTCTTCTGAAGCAACATCTTTTCTGAAAATGTTAGCTATATCCCTAAGTCGTGATTCTGCTATATCTGGATAACACCGAGATGCTTTTGTTAGGTCCTTACTTAAATCATTTAAACCCTTTAAGTCAAAACCAATATCAGACACTGTATCACCATTCCCTTTCTTATTTGCTTCATTAATAAAGCACTTAATTCAAAAACTAAATCTAATTTGCCGAATTATCCTCTCTCTTCATTATAAAAACCTCCTTTCTTTTAATTGTGTTGTACACTATTTATTAAAAAATCCGAATTCGGGTATTCTGATTCAGATATTTAATACTATTGTATTATTACCTAATTTTGCACCTTCCGTCTGGTACTTTCCCATATACAACTCCACCATTTACATTCGTTGATGTTTCTTTGCCACAGTCACGCTTATACTCTCTTACTAATGGGCACAAGATGCAATTCTTAATCTTTTCATCTAGTACCACTTTTTTTACTTTCATTCTTTCAACTCCTAACTAATTATCTAAATTGCAACCACCAATTTTTCCATTATAAAAGCCTATAACTTAATAGTTATAGGCTTTTATAAATAATTGGAGAATCGGAACTATAGGATTTGAACCTATGACCTTTCGGATTATACCGAATGCTCTGCCATGCTAAGCTAAGTTCCAATGTTGCCTACCATCATTTGTGTATTGGTAGGCTATGTGTTCTAAGGAGGTTAAACAATCTTTGTCTAAATATAATATATCACATTATCTATGGGCATTGTGGGCAAATTGTCCATAATATTTTCTAGATGCTGTTCTCCTGTCCATTCCTATTTCTTCGCCTATTTGATCCCATGACAAATTATTAATACTTCGTAACCTTATGATTAGTCTCAACTCCACATCTTCAATTTCGTTTATGTATCTCTCGATTCTTCCACGCAATATAAAAAGCTCTGTTATCTTTATCTCTATTAATTCCTCTACTTCTCTAATCTTTATTGCCCTTTCCGAAACACTGTCACTTATACCACTTCCAAATGGCATTCCACTAATTTTCTGAGCTTTTATGTATGACATAGAATTCAATTCTTGCTTTTGTACTTTTAACAACTCAATTTCTTTTATTACCCAATGAAGTTGATTTAATTCTTTTTCAGTCAGTTTTATCACCCTTTCTCTAAACAGCTGTCATTTCATCTCAATAACCTAGCTTCAATATTTTGGTAATCCGTCTTTGAATATTTTCTCTGTGGAAAGCAGTTAAAATCATTTTGTCTAGATGGTCTTTTTGGTGACTCGTCCAACCTTTTTTCCGTCCTACTCCAATTTCTCACCGCTGCTTTCCAGTCTTTCATTTTGTTTTTACCAACCATCCAACCTTTTGATGAATAGAAGTCTATAAACCGTTCTGCATCTACATTTATACCCTTTTCGTTGCAATATCCCATCACATTCTCAACGGAAGGTGCTACAAAGTTTTTGTTTTCTGATTGTTGCTGTGAATACTCTGCACCACTATCTTTACTAAACTTACATACACTATTCTTACCTATGCTATGCTGTGGTTCCACTATGTTACCATTTGGTAAACCAAGCTCTAATATCACCTTATTTTCTGTATAAGATTTGTTTTCTTTTATTTCAATCAACGACTTTTCTTCTAGGTAGACTGTTTGATTGTAACGATCTTGTCTGATTGTATTATGTATTCTCCAATGCTTTATTACGATTACACCACTTTCAAAAGTCAAAACATATCTTTTTGCAATAAGAATTTTTAAATCATCCTCGGTTGCTCCTACCATTCGTTGTATCGTTTTTGGCTTGTCTACAAATCCATCATCATCTGCTCGCATATTTAGGTGGAAGTATAATGCCTGTGTTGATAATGGCATACAAAGGAATGCGTCACTATCAATAATCTGCTTGGAAAACATTCTTTTTTCTGCCATTAACTATTCTCCCTTACGAAACATATTTTTATATATTGAAAATTCCTTTGTTTCCACTCCCTTAACTTCCTCTACAACTGTTTCGCCAGTAGAAGTTTCTGTGTACATGAAACCAGCAATAAATTTAATACCGTCTATAATAGCTTTCCTATTTCTATATTTATTCATTTAGCTCCTTCCAACGATCCATAAGGAGAGAATCCGGGATTGTACGATACATTGCCTTTTCGTAGGGTATTGGTTTATCGAAAAATCGCATAATTCAAATGCTTCTCCTGTTTCATTTCTCATCAAGATCTTTTACCTCAAAATGTATATATTCAAATCGTTTTGTATTATCTTCATGCTTTTTTTCACAGTCGCATTTTTCTCCAAAATCTAAACTAGCATGACATATTGGACATTCTATAAATTTCATTGATTAATATTCCTTTCTGGTGGTATGTTTATGTTAATTATTTTGTTCTTTACTGTATTCATCAAAACGAATAGCCCAGTCCCTACTTTCTTTTGATGGAATATGAACATCAGAAATCAGAAAATCAATTCCCACTTCAAAATATTCTGCTACAGTCTTAACTTTTCCTAAGGATGGATTTTTACTATCCCAGTTGTGAATTATAACAAATAATCACCTACCTTTTTCTTAAATTAAAATATGCTATTGACAAAGATTAGAAAATATTCTATTGTTAGTTTGTAGACTATAAATAGTATAAAGACTTAGATTATTAGATTACTAATTCTAAATTTTATTATTTCCCCAATGTAATATTAGCCTGTGGACTAATATTATTAGTTTTTAACCTAATTGTCAATAGTTTTTTGTCTATTTCAAGAATATTTTTAGGAGGTAGACTAATGTGTAATTTGTTTTTAGTGGTCCAAGGTCTATGTAAGTCTAGAAATACGACTATTGCATCATTAGAACGAGAATGTGGTTTTGGAAATGGAACTGTAAAGAAGTGGGGTAACGCTATCCCCTCTGGAGACAGGCTTGCCAAAGTCGCTGACTATTTTAATGTATCGACCGATTATCTTCTAGGTAGAGAATCAAAAGATGATGTTTGGGTACCTAACACTATTGCCGCTCATTTTGATGGGGATGCATTTACAGATGAGGAAATGGAAGATATATCTAACTATATTGAATTTGTAAAAAGCAAAAGAAAATAATTGAATATATTTATTATAGGGGATTGATATTAATTGAATAATTACGAGAAATTATTGCAAGATGCATTTGATATTGGATTAAACATTGATGAAAATGTATTTTTCAATACTCAACGTATAAAAGGGATGTACGTTGACGGGAATATTGCTTTAAGCAATAAATTAAATAATAATATAGATAGATTTTGCGTATTATCAGAAGAAGTAGGGCATCATATGACCTCTTCTGGAAACATTATTGACTATAAAAAAACAGAATCTATTAAACAAGAAAGAAAAGCTAGGGCTTGGGCATATGATAAGTCAATTGCCCTTAAAGGTATTGTCGAAGCATATGAACAGCATTGCTCAAATTTGTGCGAAATGGCCGATTACTTAGGAGTCCCCGAGCTATATCTTAATGACGCACTCTCTTACTACAGAGAGAAATTTGGAATTTGTACAAAATACAAAGAATACACAATTTACTTTGAACCAAATTTAGGAGTTTTGAAAAATTTTGTAGGGAATAATACAGCTCAGGCTGATTATTGAAATAGATTAATATAAACAACTAGTTGACAACTTATATTTCATGTTTTTATAGAATATTTTGTATGGGATTAGATACAAAAAAACAGGCTTGACCTTCACAATAAAGGACTTAAGCCTGTTTTCATTTTTAAGCTAGCGACGGGAATCGAACCCGTGACCTCAACACTACCAATGTTGCGCGCTACCATCTGTGCCACGCCAGCATCATAAGATTTAACACCTTACGAAATAAAATTTTAGCACAGTTTGGTCCTAGTTGTCAATCCTATTTTTGAAACATTTTGAAAAAAATTAAGAAAACAGATTTCTTTGTATTGCGTCTCAAGTAATATAGGCTGAGTTTATATAATAGTCACTATAAATCTTCTTTCCATTCTCCTGCTTTTTGTAACTGCGGATTCTAAAATAATAAGATTGATTTGATTTTAATTGCTTCTTAGTATAAGATGTAATTTCATTTTTTTTAATGACTTTTATTTTCTTATATTTTCCACTATAATTCGTCGATATATATATATCATATCCATCGGCACCGCTTTTCTCTTCCCTCTTTAAAACAGCCTTCTTTTTCTTGCTTTCAATATTGAAATATACGATAGAAAGAGGGGGTGTTATTTTTTTTACTTTGGAATAGTCACCGTATGAATATACACCATCCTGCTCATCATGATCATAGGCTTTGATGCGATACTGGTAGGTAACGCCCTCTTCCGGTGAATCATAATAATATTGTATACCGCTAGTTGAATTAGTTTCTCCTATTTGTTGGAATTCTTCCGCATCAGGTTTCCTACGTTATATGATATAACCTTCTGCATTGCTAATCTTACTCCACTTTAATTGAATATTAAATCCAAACTCATACCTTTGACTGCGAAATAATAACTTCAATAACAATAACAGGAATCCCTTTGTTTCTGTCCGCCATCACTAACCAAAGCGAAATATAGCTTTTTTTTCACTTTACGTAATGATGATTTTAAAATTTTACACCAAAGAATGATATGCCAAAAAATAAAACGGTCCGTTCAAAACGAATGATACGATACACAATCGTATTGAGTTTTGAACGGACCGTTTTATTTTTTTGGCAACCCCACTACTAAAATTTTTCCCAGCACTATTGCTTCAACGCATATATCTTCGCCAACTTCGCCTTGATTCTTTGCAGCGCATTATCCACCGATTTGGGTTCCCGTTTAATTTTTTGCGCGATTTCTTGATATTTAAGACCTTCTAGGTATAAGGAGAGTACTTCTTTTTCAAAACCACTTAAAACCTCACCAAACTCTTTTTCGAGTGCGGTTACATTCTCTCGGTCGATCAAGAGCACTTCCGGATTTTCTTTATTATCTGCAAACAGATAGTCACCTTTTTTATCAAATGCAGGTGTATAGAAAGAGACATAGGTATTGAGTGGTATATTCTTCTGGCGGTTGGAGGCTTTTATCGCATCATAAATCTGCCTTGAGATACAAAGATCTGCAAATGACCCGAATGAACTTTCACGACTTTCATCATAGTCTCTGACTGCCTTATAAAGACCAATCATTCCCTCTTGAATCAAATCGTCCCGATCTCCACCAATTAAAAATAGTTTTCTTGCTTTCTTACGCACTAGATTTTTGTATTTCTCCAGTATGTAGTCCAGCGCCCCAGTATCATTTTTGCGAATCCGCTGAATCAATTCTTCATCGCATTTTTGTGAATACATTTCTTCCACCGCTATCCCCTTCTACTTATCCTTTTAAGTCTATCCTCTCTGTCTTACGATTTCATAAGCCAAGACACCTGTTGCAACCGATGCGTTAAGAGAATCAATATCCCCCTTCATCGGAATGGTTGCTACATAGTCACATTTTTCTTTTACTAAGCGGCTAACGCCTTCTCCTTCGTTTCCAATAACCAAGCCGATGGAACCCTTCATATCTATGTCATACATCTTAGTTCCATTCATATCTGCACAAACAAACCACATGCCACGCGCTTTTAATTCTTCAATGGTAGTAGAAAGATTCGTAACTTTTGCAACTGGTGTAAAATTAATTGCTCCGGCACTTGCTTTTGCCACAGTTGCTGTAAGTCCTGCCGCTCTTCTCTTTGGTATAATAACACCGTGAGCACCCGCCTGATTTGCAGTTCTAATAATTGCACCTAAGTTATGAGGATCTTCGATATCATCAAGCAGAATGAAAAATGGTTTTTCGCCTTTTTGTTCTGCTGCCTTGAACATATCCTCAATTTCGGCATATTCATACGCAGCACAGTAAGCAATGACTCCCTGGTGTTTTCCAGTTTCCGATATCTGGTCAAGACGGTCCTTTTGTACAAACTGAATAATGGTATCTACCTTTTTTGCTTCTCTTAAAATGGATTTAATTGGTCCATCCTGACTTCCGTCAAGTATAAAAAGACGGTCTACTGGCTTTCCGGCACGAAAAGCCTCCAATACTGCATTTCTTCCTTCAATTGTAAATTCTTCACTTCTCATAATGTTTCTCCTATTTTCTCTAATCCTATTTTTACTAACTCCAAAGCCCGGTCCATCTGATTGTCTAGATACAGGTATCCCATCAATGCTTCAAAACCTGTTGCCGTGCGATAATCATTGATACTTGCATTTTTTGCTGAGGTTGCTGATTTCGCATTTCTACCTCTTTTATACACTGCTTGTTCTTCTTCGGTTAAATCTTCTTGCACTGCATGAATGAGACGTGCCTGTGTTTCTGCCTTTACGATCTTACTTGCTCTTTTGTGAAGCGTGTTTACTGGTGCATTTCCCTGTTCCACAAGAAGGGTACGGATAATCAGGTCATAAATTGCATCTCCAATGTAAGCCAACGTAAGTCCAGAATATTGTCTCAAATCTGTTTTCTGTGCACCAAATGTCTGACTGATTTGGTCAAAAAGACTTGTTACGCTCTCTTCCATCTCACACCTTCTCTTGTATCTTCTAATAGGATTCCCTTTGCAAGTAATAAATCACGGATTTCATCTGATCTTGCAAAATCTTTATTTTTTCTGGCTGTTTGTCGCTCCTCAATCAAGCTTTCTATCTTGGCATCTAAAAGCTCTTCCTCTTTTTCTACATTCACTCCTAAGATATCGCAAAGCTTTTTGATACGATTATATACACCAAGTACACATTCTTTTGCAGTGGTATCATCAATTCCTATATTTGCCGCTTTTACCATTTCAAATACAACGGATATCGCATCTGTTGTATTAAAGTCATCTTCCATGGAAGCATCGAACTTTTTATTAAATTCGTCCATCTTTACGATAAGTGCTTCTTCTTTTTCTGAAGGTACTTTTTCTTCTGCCGTACTTAGAAGGCGCTTTAGATTACTTACACAGTTTTCAATGCGTTCCAAACCATTTTTAGCAGCTTCCATTAATTCACGGCTAAAATTAAGTGGCATACGATAGTGCGCTCCACTTAACATGAAAAATCGAAGTACTTCATATGGATACTCTTCCCCAACTTCTCTTACGGTAAAGAAATTGCCTTCTGATTTTGACATTTTTTTGTTATCAATATTTAGAAAGCGGTTGTGCATCCAGTATTTTGCAAATTCTTTACCATTTGCCGCTTCACTTTGAGCAATTTCATTTTCATGATGTGGGAATATTAAGTCTTCACCACCAGCATGAATGTCTATCTGGTCTCCTAAATATTTCTTACTCATAACAGAGCACTCGATATGCCAGCCTGGTCTTCCATCACTCCATGGTGATTCCCATGCGGGTTCGCCTTCTTTTTTGGGTTTCCAAAGTACAAAATCGAGTGGATCTTCTTTCTCTTCTTCGCTCGCCACCTTGATATCACGATGTCCAGCTTCTAAATCATCTATATTTTTTTTAGATAATTTTCCATAGGTATCAAAACTTCTGGTGCGGAAATATACCGAACCATTCTTTTCATATGCATGCCCTTTTTCTATCAGGGTCTTAATCATCTCAATCATACCACCAATTTCTTCGGTTGCCTTTGGATGTTTCGTTGCCGGTTTTACATTAAGATGTTCCATATCTTCTTTTACTGCTTTGATATAGCGTTCGGATATTTCGGTTGAGTCCACGCCTTCTTCGTTTGCTTTTTTAATAATCTTATCATCCACATCGGTGAAATTGGATACAAAATTCACTTCATATCCTTTGTACTCAAAGTATCTGCGCACGGTGTCAAATACAATGATCGGTCTTGCATTTCCAATATGAATATAGTTGTATACCGTCGGACCGCATACATACATACGAACCTTTCCTTCTTCAATCGGTACAAATTCTTCTTTTTTATTTGTTATGGTGTTATATACTTTCATGTAAATTCTCCTTATTTAGTATCTACTACTTTTTCCAACTGCTCAATTCGTGTTTTTAATTCTCGGAGTTCATTTGAAATCGGATCTGGCATATGAATCTGATCCAGTTCTTCTCTCGGAACTTTCATATTGTCGCGTTTTACCACCCTGCCCGGCACACCAACGACCGTTGAGTTAGGTGGTACTTCGGATAATACCACAGAACCCGCACCGATTTTTGAGTTTTCACCCACTGTAAAGGACCCCAGTACCTTTGCTCCTGCACTTATCATAACATTGTCTCCAATGGTAGGGTGACGTTTTCCGTGCTCTTTTCCGGTACCTCCTAATGTAACCCCCTGATACAGAGTAACATTCTCTCCGATAATAGCAGTCTCTCCTATGATGACTCCATTACCATGATCGATGAAAAACCCTTTTCCAATCACTGCGCCTGGATGGATTTCAATCCCTGTCTTACGTACAGTCCGCTGCGATACCCAACGAGCAAAAAAATAGTGCTTCTTTTCAAATAATCTATGCGCTATCTTATAGCCACACATCGCCTTAAAACTAGGGTATAAAAACACTTCTGTCCAACACTTAAAAGCAGGATCTCTCTCTTTTATAATTTCAATTTCTTCTTTTACAAATCGAATAAATCCCATATTTATATTAGCTCCTTTTCAATCATAATAAGGATAAAAAAAACCTCGTACTCTTTCAACTGGTATCCTATCAGTCTTTCCCAAGAGACGAAGTTTAGCGGTTCCGCTCTGTTCGTTCATAATTGTAATAATCATTCTATATTCTATGCAATAAATGTCCTTTTGTCAAGGTAAGGGGCGGTAGCTTATTTATTCTACTCTTCAAATATACAAATTGCATCCTTTATCTCTTTGGACTCATATAGTGCTTTATCGGTATTGATAAGCAATTTTGTTGCATTCGTATTTTTTATATATTTTGCTACTCCAAAACTAGCCGTTAAAACAAAATTAATTTCTTTACCAATATCTACTTTTTTAAACTCTACCTGTATTTTTTTACAGGCTTCTAATACACTATCCATTGTATGATTTTGAAATAAAATACAAAATTCATCCCCACCATAGCGAAATGGTATCGCATCTCCACAATTTTCTTTCAGTATTTGACCAAATTCAGTTAAGCACTGGTCTCCCGTTATATGGCCTAATCTATCATTTAACTGCTTGAAATTGTCTAAGTCTATCATTGCAAATATATAAGCATTATCTGAGTCATCTGCTTCCATATCATTTAATGCATTCCGTAAGGCAGTACGATTATTGATTCTTGTAAGTTCATCGGTCTGTATTTTTTGCTTTAGCTTATAACGCTCCATTTCCTTTTGAATACTAGCTGCATTTTTTTCTTTTTCAAACCGTATTACTACCATACAGACTGCCGAAAAAGCAACTAATATCGAAATAGAAACAACAAAATCTGCTAGTCTGTCCACATTTTCAAGAATATTCAATTTTTCAGAATCCCATGTTACAAACAACTCAGAAATAGTAAGACTCACTATACTTGTGATTGCAGTAATTGATGTTAATTTATAATTACCATATATCATCGTCAACAATATCGGTATTGCAAATATAAAATATAAGGCCGAAAAAATGATATGTACAGAAAAAATAATAAAACAGATCATGACAAATGTTAAAGAGGTAATATAAATCTTTACACTTTGTGATAACTTTGCAATATCTAGTGCCTTATAATTAATCGCAATGAAAATCATATTTAGTACAAAAGGTGAAATAAGGTATTTAAATATATAGCGTGGTATTGTTGAATGTATTTGTCCAGTTTTATATAATAGTATACCCATAAAACATTCAACGATAAAAGTAAACGTCACTAGGCCTACTGACGTTTTAAAGTGTAGATGCAACCATTTCTTATCAATTTTTCTATACTCACTTTGTATTTCTGCAATATATAACTGATCCATGCTGTTTCCCCTTAGCCATTTAATAAAATCACACTACTTTCTTAATAAATATATTTACTAATTCCGGACAAAATTGAGCTCCCTTATTTTTTTTCAGCTCTTCTATTGCAAACTCTTTGGACAAAGCACTCCGATAACTTCTCTCACTGACAATTGCATCATAGGTATCGGCAATCGCAATAATCCGTGATTCCACTGGAATTTCCTCTGCTTTTAACCCTTTTGGATAACCATTTCCATCCCATCGTTCGTGATGAGCTAATACATATTCGGCCATTTCAGACAAATCATTGACGGTGCTAAGAATTCGATACCCAATCTCTGGATGTTTTTTAATTTCATCCCATTCGTCATTCGTAAGCTTTCCTGGCTTATTAAGTATTCCCTCTTCAATGGCTATCTTTCCTATATCATGAAGTAATCCAACCAATTTCAATTCTTTTATTTTATCCTCTGAATATTCCATAGCTTCCCCCATTTTTTCACATAATTGGGATACTCTACGTGAATGCAGTTCCTCTCTTTTGTTCTTTTCATGCAGCGTAGTAATGATGGTATTTATCGTTTTTCCTCGCATGCTTGGACTTTCAAATAGTTTTTTTCGATACATATAGCTTTCCGCTTTTTTATATGTTTCCAACATATCTTCTTCTATGCTATATTGCGTACTACATCCCATTGAAAGTGACAAATCGATTGAATTTACCGTTTCATTTCTAGCCATATCATAGTAGTTATGAACAAGACTTTCTGCCATTGCCATGTCAGTATTCGGAGACAGTATAACGAATTCATCACCAGATAATCTACAAACAACATCTTTTGTCCGATATGACTTTTGAAATATTTGGGCTATCTTTATAATATACTTATCTCCAATTGCATGCCCAAATGAATCATTGATTAGTTTCAGTCCATTAATATCGGCGAGCGTAATTGTAAGAGGCATATATTTACTTTGATTTAAATTCATCATTTCCTGTTCAAAAAATCGTCTATTATATATTCCGGTCAACTGATCATGAAAACTTAAAAACTGTAATTTCTCTTCTGCTAATTTTCTTTCTGTTATATTATTTACAATTATAGCTAATTGATCCTCCTTTGGACGATATGCCAGAATTTCATAATATGTGTTCGTGATTTCTTTATATCTCTCATAACAACAAGGTTCTCCCGTCTTTATGGTATTTCTGATTGCTAATAAATACTTGTTTTCATAATTTGGATGGACTTCGTGAAAATATTTCCCAAGCACCTGACTTTTTATTAACCCTGTCATTTTTTCATGGCTATCATTTACATCAACCAAACAGTAATCTAGTATGTCCTCGCATTGCTTACCTTCATATAAAGCAATGCCAAGATTCATTTGATTTATTAAGGTCTTATATTTTTCTTCACTAACCTTAAGATTTTGATCGTACTCCGTCAATTGATCGAATTGAGCTCGCAGTTCCTCCTCGGTTTGTGTAATCTGATCCACATAGCTTTGAAGTTCTTCATTCGAAGCTATTAATTCTTCTTCGCTTATGTTTAGTTCCCTTTCGGCCAGTTGCACTTTATTTATTAGTTTTTCTATTAACCGAAAAAGGACGATTGCAGTAATGATGACATATAAATTTTTTCCAGTTCGAAATTTACTTATAATGTTATTTAGTCTAGGTTTCATAAATTCCCCTTTTCTTATCTATAATAAGATTCTTTACCTATCAATCATACTTACATTATATCTTATTTTACGACAAAAAAAACGACTAATTTTTCAACTATTCTTGCTTTTTTCGACATACTGTAATAAAATAATAGTAATCATTATTATTTTCAACTCATGCTATGTAACCCAACTATCTCAAAGGATTCAAGGATACGGATCGTATCAAAGGGAGGTAACTATGGAACAAATTTTTAAAGAATTTGAAGTGTTACTAGATAATGAAAACAAAGAGGAGACCTTGAACTACATTTTAGGGAAATTGCAGACTAATAGCATTGATGTTTTGGATTTGTACAGTAAGATACTAACTCCTGCTCTTAATAACATGAAATGCAGTTTGGAAGATAAGCGAATCTGCATATGGAAGGAGCATATAAAAACGTCTATTGTACGAACCATCGTAGAATGCTGTTTTCCCTTTGTATTGAAAAAACGCGACCAATTAAACTTACATAAGAAGGGGGTTGCTGCTGTACTATGCCCTCCAGGTGAATATCATGACCTTGGTGCCAGAATGGCCGCTGATTTTTTTACTATATACGGCTATGATGCCATCTTTGTTGGAAGCGACACACCTTATTTAGATTTTTATCAGGCAATTCATGTAATAAGACCAGCTGTTGTCGCCATCAGTGTTAGTAATTATTACAATCTGGTTGCTACTAAGAAAATGATTGAGCAGATTAGAAAAACGCTTCCTTATCGCCTGACCATAGTGGTTGGTGGGTACGCATTTCACAATGATACGGCAAGTAAATTAGATGCTGTCGAAGCAGATTATTACACAAGCACCTATGAGGAAATCTTGAATTTGAATGTAAATGAGGTGACTCTATGAAATTAGGATTCCATATTGCAATTAAGTTTTTGAAATCAAATAAGGGACAAACTTTTTTAATTATACTAGGCATTGCAATCGGTGTATCTGTACAGATATTTATTGGTTCTTTGATTCAAGGGTTGCAAAAAAGTTTAGTTGAAAAAACAATTGGCAACTCATCTCAAATAACCATTACTTCAAAAGAAGCCGATGCTACTATTAGCAACTACGAGGAATGGATGGATACCATACGTTCCGTCGATACATCAATCACGGATATCAGCGCTACCTTAGACCGCGCAGCTTTATTAAGTTATAATGAAAATTCAAAATCTTTATTAATTAGAGGCTTTGATCTGGAACAAGCAGATGGAATCTACCATATTTCTGATCGTATTGTCGAAGGAACAATTCCTAGCAAAGCGAACGAAATTATCTTAGGTGTCGATTTGCAAAAAGAATATGAAATTCATTTGAATGATGATATTGTCCTTACTACAGCCGGTCAGAACATGCTTACTTGTAAAGTGGTCGGGTTTTTTGATTTGAAGGTAGCAAGTCTAAATACCGGTTGGGGTATCACATCTTTGAAGAATTCCCAGACTATGTTTGAAGCTTTAGATACTGTGACTTCGATTGAAATGCAGGTAAATGACGCATCTGTCTTTAAAGTAGATGAAATTGCAACAAAAATTGCAACTACTTTGAATAATGATACTTTAAAAATTGATAACTGGAAAGGACAAAACGAATCCTTGCTTAGTGGGCTGCAAGGTCAAAGTATTTCCAGCTATATGATTCAAGTGTTTGTTATGATATCTGTGCTTCTTGGTATTGCAAGTGTCTTAGCTATTACTGTATTACAAAAATCAAAACAAATTGGCATTCTCAAAGCAATGGGTATTCGTAATTCATCCAATCGCTTTATATTTCTTTTTGAAGGATTAATTTTAGGTTTTTTCGGTGCAATACTTGGAATACTTTTGGGACTTATCTTATCTGTTTCATTTACCAAGTTTGCCCTAAATCCGGACGGAACCCCAGTTATTTCGCTATATTTAAATTATTCTTTCATCGTAGTTTCCGGAATAATTGCTATTATAGCTTCTGTACTTGCAGCACTGGTACCCGCAATTCGTTCTTCAAGATTAAATCCTATTGATATTATTCGTAATAATTAGAAAGGTGAGTGTATATGAACACAATCATTGAATTAAATCATGTGAATAAAATATATGGTTCCGAAGTCAAAAATCAAGTGTTATATGATATTAATCTACAGTTTGAAGAAGGCTCTTTTAATTCCATAATTGGGCAATCGGGCAGTGGGAAAAGTACGCTCCTTAACATTATAGGAACGCTTGACAAAGCTTCCTCTGGAGATGTCCAAATTGCCGGTAAAAACATAAATAAAATGACTGCAAATCAACTTGCCGATTACCGTAATAAAACCATCGGTTTTGTATTCCAATTTCATTACCTGCTTCCAGAATTCACTGCGCTTGAGAATGTTTTAATGCCATTTTTAATTCAAAATGGTAAGGCTTCCAGGGAAATTACAAAAAGAGCCGAAGAGATCTTGAGACTAGTTGGTTTGGATAAAGTAAAGAATAATCTAGCCACAAAGATGTCTGGTGGACAGCAACAAAGAACAGCCATTGCAAGAGCTTTAATCAATCATCCAAAATTGATTCTTGCAGATGAACCAACTGGTAATCTAGATTCGGATTCAACTGAGACTATATACGATTTACTGCGTAGCATTAACGAGGAATTGAAAACCACTTTTATAATTATTACACATGATAGGCGGATTGCCGAAAAGGCAGATCGCATTGTTGAAATAAAGGATGGACGAGTTAACGTGGACTTAAAAAGATAGGGATATTGCTCTGTTGTAATAAAATGTAAATTTTTGTATACTAAGAAAAAGAATTTAATAATACGGAGGATAAAAATGTATACACAGGAGCAGAGTGCAATTCGAATCAGTCAGCTACTTGGAGAATATCTCTGGGAGTATGACATGGAAAAAGATGAGCTTACGGAATATGGTAATATATTTACAGAAAAAAGCGGAAGCATCCTCAAAAATTTCACCTCCTATTCCAATACAAATAATTGCATTTATCCAGAAGATAAAGAATTGTATGATTTATTTTGCAATGAATTAAAAAACGGCCGTCGATCCATGCGTTTAGAGTTACGCATCAAAAATGATCTAGGAAACTATATCTGGGTTCGTGTACATGGCACTACCATCAGGAATGACAACAATCAAGTCATAAAGATAATTGGGAAAATTGAGCCGGTTGATTCCTATGATTCCAAACATCCAGAAATATCCAATCAATCGAGCAGTGCTTCTTTAGAAACTTCCATCGAGGATCTTTTGGACGAAAAAAATGATGATACTCCATATGGCTTTATTCTTATGTCACTCGATTCCAATCTCGAAATTCGCAAGACTTATGGAGATGCATTTTGTGACACCATTATGGAGGAGGCTCTACTTCGAATGCGATCAACTCTAGGAGATTCGCTTTGTGAATGGATTGAAGATGATATGTTTGCTATTTTATTTCCAATCGTTCAAGATGAGGATGATCTTGTCAACCTTGCTATGCATTCAAAGCGTCTTGCAGGCGCCATTTATACTGGATCATCTCTTACTAACATCACATTTTCGATTGGAATGACCTTGATTCGTAGTTTGGATACGCCTTATGAAACCATGCGAAAAAAAGCCGATTTGGGTCTTTTAACCGCTAGAAACAGCGGCCCAGACAGTTGGGATATGTATGGATACTCTTCAAAGAAAATCACAGATCGGATTGAAGGCAATACATCTAAAAAGGAATCTTTCCAATATCAGCTAACAAATACCTTTTCTCTATTTCAATCTGCCCTGATGGTTTTGGAGCAAAAAGAGATATCCGAAAAAGCCTTTGAGGGCTTGTTGCAAAGTATTTGTCAAAAATTCAAAGGAAATTTTAGCTATGTAGCGCAGTATAATATCTACAAACAAAATTATGGAATTATGCATCAGTGGCGAGCACCGGATGTTCGCGGAAATGCACATTTACTAACGGATTTTTCGCTTGAAGTAATGGATGAATATGATTCCTTTTTTGATGAAAACGGAGTCTTTCTCTGTAAAGATTTATCTGTTTTATCCAAAAAGGTTCCATTATTAAAAGAAACGATAAGTATTGTTGGAATCAAATCTTTTATCTCCTTTGCTTTAAAGGAAGAGGCAAAAATCATAGGGCATCTAAGCATTGGATTCTCTAATGGATTACCAGAGCTTCGCTCCCGTGATATAGGTGCTTTTATTCTACTTGGGCAAATAATGCAACTCATTGTAAATCACAATAGACTACATACGCTACAAATGAACGATTCTTGCGATAGTGTAACTGGACTTTACAATCTTACCACTTTTATTAAAGAAGCTAATTTTATCTTAAATCAAAATACAAATGATTGTTATGCCTTGGTATACAGCGATATCAACAAATTCAAAGGATATAATACGAATTATGGCTTTACGATTGGTAATCAGATTTTAAAAAAATATGCCTCTTACCTTAGCCAGTCACTGAATAAAAACGAAATTGTTTCCCGCATTGAAAAAGATCATTTTGTTTCTCTAATTAAGTATCATGATGTAGTGGAGTTAACGAACCGACTTAAAACAAATCGAAGCAATGAAATCAACGAGGATTTCTATCGTTTTGAATCGGTATATGGCATCTATTTAATTAAACCAGAGGACAGTGATGTAACTAACTTAATTGACAAGGCAAATGTTGCCAGAAAGTCACTGAAAGGCTTTTCAGGTACACATTGTTCTATTTACAATGAAAAGATGGCGAAGCATGAACCCATTACCAGTGATTTAGAGTCAGAGCTTGGACGTGCCTTCAAGCAACGTGAATTTGTCTCTTATTTTCAGACTCAGTATGGAATTGATGACTTGAAACCTGTTTCTGCCGAAGTTCTTATCCGTTGGAATCATCCTTCTGGTAATGTACTTTTGCCGAATGAGTTTTTACCGTTCACATCAGAAAAAAATATTGGTGCGCAACTTGATTTTTTGATGCTCCGATTTGGCTGTCGTCACATACGAAAGCGGCTGGATCACGGACATCCTGTTTTACCACTCAACTTTAATCTCTCCGCCGCACTGATTATGAATACTAGTTTTCTAAAGGAACTAAAAAAAATACCGGCAAAATACCAGATTCCTGCTAATTACATTTCATTTGAAATTACAGAAAAAATATTTGTAGATTATCCAGAACAAACGAAATTCTTTATTTCCGAGATTCATCCGCTTGGCTATAAAATCATACTGGATGACTTTGGCAATACGTATTCTTCCTTTAACCTACTAAGAGACGTGGAAATTGACGGAATTAAGCTTGATACCGGCTTCGTTCATCAAAAATTGGAAAATAAAAAAGACCGAATTATATTTGCTAAAATAATAGAAATAGCAAAAGAACTCGGCCTTATCGTTTATTCGGAAGGTGTTGAAACCTTAGCACAGTACAATTTTTTACAAGAAACTGGCTGTGACATCATTCAAGGATTCCTGTATTCAAAACCACTGGTAACAGAATCCTATGAATCCTATATTTTAGATAAACTTTAATTTTTATTCCTACAGCCCGAACATCCGCTACAGTCCTTTGTTTCCATTGGGTTGTAGGAATATTCTTTTATGCTTTGAATCGAACAGATTGCCTGAGAAGAAATACCTTCTCCTGCACCGGTAAATCCAAGTCCCTCTTCTGTTGTCGCTTTTACATTAATCTGGTCTACTTCTAATGCTAAGGCATTTGCAATATTCTCCCTCATCTTTTCAATGTGTGGTAACATCTTCGGACGCTGTGCAATTATGGTTGCATCAATATTGTCTATAACATACAAATTATCTTCTAAGAGCTTTCCAACTTGCTGCAATAATTCAATACTGGACACTCCTTCGTATTGCGGATCGGTATCTGGAAAATGCTTCCCGATATCACCAAGAGCCGCTGCCCCTAACAGTGCATCCATAATTGCATGTAATAAAACATCTGCGTCAGAGTGACCAAGCAAGCCTTCTTCATATGGAATTTCTACGCCTCCCATAATCAATGCTCTGCCTTCTACTAATTTATGAACATCATATCCTATTCCAACTCGCATTTTTTGCTCCTCCTTAATTTTTTAATTATACGCATAAGAAATGTACAAAAATAGGAAGCCAATTCGGCTTCCTATCAATCAGTAGCGGGAGGGGGATTTGAACCCTCGACACCACGGGTATGAACCGTGTGCTCTAGCCAACTGAGCTATCCCGCCATCTTTTTTACGTACCACATCAAAGCGGTGATACCTTATATATTATACTAAGTTGTACATGCATTGTCAAGCATTTTTTCCTTTACGGATGCAAATTATATGTTATAATAAGATAATACAAAATTCACATAAAGGGAGAGCTTATGTATTACTTTATAATAAACCCTGCTTCTAAAAGCGGTCTTGGTAAACGCTTATGGACGGATCTGAAAGCAGAATTAGATAAACATGAAGTTGCCTACCAATATTATTTCACAAAAAAGCAATTTCATGCAACCACACTTGTAAGAGAAATCCTTCTTAGTGAAGGAGAAAAGCATATTATCGTAATTGGTGGTGATGGAACTTTAAATGAAGCTGCAAATGGATTTGATTCCTACAAGGATGCTACTTTATCTTATATTCCATCCGGTTCTGGAAATGACTTTGCAAGAAGCATTCATCTTTCCAAGGATCCACACGAACTCCTTTCTTCCATAATTACAAGTGATACCCCAGCTCATTATGATCAGGGGCTTTGCGTCTTGACTCCTCCAAGTAATACGGAAGATTCTCTTTTTTCTAATGGACGTAAATTTACCATTAGCTGTGGCATTGGTTTTGATGCTGCTATCTGTTATGAAGCACTACACTCAAATTTGAAGAATGCACTAAACAAAGTAAAACTCGGAAAGCTTACCTATGGGCTGATTGCATTCAAACAAATCATGTCATACCAGCTTACCGATGCGCAAGTTTTAATTGATGGTCATACAATAAAAAATTATCCCCGCATATTCTTCATCGCTGGTATGAATCAGCCTTATGAGGGTGGAGGTTTCCAGATGTCACCATCAGCCGTTCCGACCGATGGCAAACTCTCCGTCGCTATTTTTTATAACATGCCAAAGCTAAAAGCAATCCTTATGCTTCCTTTTGTTTTACTAGGAATTCAGTCTCGTTTTAAAGGCTATGAAACCTTTGATTGCGAAACAATCGAAATAAAGACGGTTTCTCCTTTAATCGTACATACAGACGGTGAATATGCTGGAACAACAAATCAGTTGACACTTTCTATTTTACCAGAACAAATAACTTATCTAAGATAACGAAAGTCCAAACGGGAGTATTCTACTTCCGTTTTTTTCTTTTTCTATGACAATCTGTTTTTCCATGCGTTCTTTTAGCTCATTTACATGGAGATAAATCTCCTGAATGTATTAGTTTCATATAATCTCCTCTGTACAAACCCTTTGTAATGTAGTAAATTATTCTTAGTGATGTAATAAAACATTTTTTAGCATATAATGACACTTGTTCGATAAAGTTTTGAAATACATAATTAGAAAAAGAGGTAAACGCATGAACCGCCGTTCTATTAAAGTACAATCATTTATTATTTTTACCAGTATTATTACGATAGGTCTTGAATTTGGCTGTTATTACTTTTTAAACACCTTATATGGTGGAATGGTAATTGCTGTATTATTAAATCTTATTTTGTCTCATTTCTTTCTAGAGACCTCGTTAACATATTCCAGTTGCTTTATACAATCTATCACAACGGTACTGTTAAGCACTGGGGCAACTATTTTTATTTACATTTATCAAACAGGTAATCTATTAATCTACGACAAGAATCTTTCTTTTTTGATATTGTTAAACTGGTTTACACCTTTATTGTATAGCATTATTCGAAATTTTATGGACCATGGTCCGAAGTTTGTTACATTTCGATCCTATTTTTGGAAAACAAGTATTCTGTTTTCTGCGTATTACATTTTTTTCTTTGTTTTGCATTATTTTTTTATTGGAAGCAGTTTTCCTATCGGCAAATCCATAGTTAGCAATCCCTTGATTCCTTTTTTATCCACTGCAACCTATATTGAAGATTGTATCTATCTAGGTCAGCCACTTTTTGTCTTGCTTGTTTATGTATTCAAAACCATATTAATTTTTGCACCAATTGGATTTTATGCTTCGATATTATTAAAAGAAGCCAGTAGAAAAATTATCCTCATACTGACTTTCCTTTTACCACTTATTCCTGAGTTCGTGTCTTTCTTTCAAACAAATGTCTTTAATATGGATGCTTATTTATATAACTTGCTTGGATTCCTTTTTGGCATGATGATATATCAATTGCTAAATAGTATTTCACATCATTGTTTAAACACTGATTTTTTGGCTGATCGCAATAAATATAGCTTTTTTAATTTCTATTTTTAGTATTTACGAAATTCATTAATATCATGAATCACAATCTTGAGTCCTTGGATAAGTTTATCGAAAAGTCCTGCTTTATATAAGTTGATGACTGCCATTCCGATTGGAATACCGATAATCATACCAAGGACTCCTTTTATCTGATATCCTGCAAACATAAAGAGTAACGTAGCAAGTGGGCTAAGCCCGATACTATCCCCTACCATCTTTGGCTGTAGAATCTGTCGAATCACCTGGCACACTAGATATATCGCAACCAAACACGCTGCTTCAAAATAATTGCCGCTAAATAAATCAATAACAGCCCATGGAAAAATGACGGTACCTGTACCAAATACTGGCAAGAAATCCAAAAAGGCAATGCCAAGTGCTAATAAAAAGGAGTAATCGATTTGTAGGATTTCAAAGCCCACAAACAAAATCACAACAATAATCAACATTATTTTAAATTGAGCCTTAAAATATCCACCAATTGCCATCGTAAAATTATTCTTAACCAAAGTAACCCTCTCTTGCAAGGATTCTGGCGTCAAATCCTTAATACCTTTCACCAGTTTATCACGATCCGCTATAAAGAAATAAGCTGACATAAAGGTGATGATTGCCATTAAGAATGTTTCTGCAACATTTTTTACCAGTGACCCCGCATCGGCTGCGCTAAATTTACTGGCATTGGAAATGGCACCTCCGATGTATGTCATGAGGTTATTTGATATATCATCTAAAAATGCCTTTGCCTCTGCAGGCATCACACGGTACACACCGGCGAGATTTTCTTCGGTAGCTGCAAGCTGATTTTGAAAACGATTAAATATTGCAGGAAGATCTTCTATAAGTGCAATAACTTGTTTGCCTAAAAAGGAAATTCCAAAATAACATAGACTGATAACAACTGCTAAGGAAACAATGATAAAAATAGCCGAACTATGTTTACGAACTATTTTTACTTTCTTCTCTAAAAATTTAACCACAGGGTTTGCAATCATTGCTATAATCCATCCAATTACAAATGGAAGAAAAAATTTGAGTGCTTTTGGTACAACAAAAATTAAAACAAGCAATACAAATATTGCAATTAAAAAATCAATCATTATCTTTATATAAACATCTTTTCCCCGCATATATTATCCTCATTTCTGCGCTGTTCTTTGCGCATATCTATTTCACAAATGGTTTTGCCACCAATGTTAAGAAAAACACAATTGCTGCTACAATAACAATGGTAGGACCAGTTGCTGTATTGTTATAGTATGATAGGATAAGCCCTAAGATACCAGAAAACAAAGAAATCTCGATTGAAAAACGATGATATTCTCGCATATTCGATGCAAGATTACGACTGCTGGCAGCCGGAAGTATCAACAAGGCATTGATAATCAGTATTCCTACCCATTTTATTGATAGCATAATAATAAGTGCAATGATAATAGCAAAGCAATTATCAAGTAGCTGCGTTTTAATTCTCTTACTTTTTGCCAGTGTCTCATTGATACTCATTCCGTGAAGGGAATTGAAACAGGTTGTCCAAAAAACCATGGTTATAATAAATATTGCAAAAAGTAATCCAATTTCTTTTGCTGTGATACTTAGGATATCACCCACCAGTAAATTCGAATATTTTGCAAATTGCCCATTTTTTGATAATACCACAAGTCCGACTGCAGCTCCTAGAGAAGAAAAAACTGAAATGATAGTATCCGTAGATACCGTATTTCTCCTCTTGATCCAGTTCAGTAAAAGTGCAAATATAATTGCAAATACTACCATTGAAATACTAGTGTCGACCAATCCTAATATAATACCGATTGCAATTCCTGTAAAAGCAGAATGACCAAGTGCATCGGAAAAGAATGCCATACGGTTGTTTACTATCATCGTACCAAGCACCCCAAACAGTGGGGTTATAATAAGCATTGCTAAAAATGCATTTTTCATAAAATCATACTGCATAAAAGAAAAAGGCAGTATTTTTTCTAATACTTCGTAGATTATACTCATCAATCATTACTCCCTATCTGTTCGTCTTCACCAAATGTTTGAATAAACGCTTCACTTTGGAATACATCCTTTGGTTTTCCTGCTTTTTGTATTGTCTGATTTAGTAATACAACCCGGTCAGCATATTTTTCAACAAATTTTAAATCATGGGAAACCAGGATAATAGCAAGATCATCATTTTTTTTGAGATAATCTATGTTTTTATAAAAGAGTTCCATACCATTACGATCGATACCAGAAACCGGTTCATCTAAAATAAGTAGGTTTGGTGTTGGAAGCGTTGCAACCGATAATAAGACCCTTTGCAACTGACCTCCAGACAAATCACAAACAGGTTTATCGATTAAGTCCTCAACCTCAAATTTACGCAATTGCTCCCGTATCTTTTCCTGTGCTTTCTTACTCTTACAAAGAAATACTGGTACACGACTTATGAAGCTTGCAAATAAGTCATACACACTGGTTGGTGTATTCTTTGCAATATTTAAATGCTGCGGAACATATCCAATCTTTAAATTCGGATAGGTATTGTTTCGGATATCTTTAAATTCTATCGTGCCATCATGTTTTATCTCATTTAGGATTGCTCGAATTAATGTTGTCTTTCCAGCTCCGTTTTTTCCAATAATGGCAGTTAATTCTCCACAATGGATGTGAAGATTTATGTCCTCTAAAATTCTCGTATCGCCAATCGTAACGCCAAAATTTTTAATTTTGATGCAGTGAAACCCACAGTGTCCATTCGCTTTTTTTGCTATGATTTGTCTATTATTCATCTTCTAACACCTGTTTCAACATTCTTATGTTCTTTCTCATGCCTATTAAATAGGCATCTTTATCCATGTCACCACTTACCAAAGAGTCAACAATACATAATGTCGCACCCGTTTCTTCTGCCACTCGCTTCGGGCTTGATTCACTTAATTGCTCCTCCGTAAAAATATATGCCACCTTATTTTCCCTTACTTCATTAATTACATCTGCAACTTCACCTGCACTAAGATAAGTGTCTTTATCCAAATCAATGCTATGAATCACCGGTATTGAAAGTGCATCTGCCAAGTAAGCAAAGGCATCATGAAAACTAATAATACCATGTTGTAACTTGCTTGCATCTATTGTTTTCAATTCATTGCTTATTGCAACAACATCTTTTGTGTAAGTGTCACAGTTTTCCTGATAGGTCGTTTGATTTTCCTTATCTGCTAAAATTAGTCCCTTGGTAATCGTTTCAATCTGCAAGATATACTTGTCCGGATCCATCCAAACATGTGAATTCACCGTTTCACCTTCGTGGTCGTGGCCTTGCTCATCTGATTCATCTACGTTTGATTCTTCGTGCTCCGCCTCATCATGATGCTCTTCGTGCTGTACTTCCAGCAAGTTAATTCCTTCACTTGAATCAATCACGGTAATATCAGGATAGGTCTCAAGAATTTCTTCAATAAAGCTCTCCATGCCCCCGCCATTCATAATAAACACATCAGCATTTTCTAGTTTTCGCATATCTGTTGTCGTTAATTGATAGTCATGAAGACAACCGCCCTGATTCTCCGTTAGGTTGACTAGCTCTACATTGTTAGCTCCATCTATAATATTTTCTGTGGCAATGTAGACGGGATAAAAGGAAGTAACTATCGTTAATGTTTCATCCTCTGGTGTTGTCTCATTTTCACCACATACTACAGTGATTCCTGCGCCCAGAAGTGTCACAAATGCCATAATTGCTAATAGTACGAATCTTTTTTTCAAATTATATCCTTCCTGTTTCTTTTTTGTTTTCTTATGTACTTACTTTCCAGTTATCTATTCTTTTCCAAGCATATGTGCTATAAGAAGGCCGATTGCCAATGCTATTATCCCGATTGTTACTGTTCCAAACGAAAGGCTATGGATTTTATTACTCATCAAGATTGCTACTGGAGATGCAGCTACCAAGCCTAATATGCCACAATATGTGTAGCTTTCAAATCGTTTTAGCAAAATCTCAATCAGTTTTGCAATGGCAAAAATTCCAATGATAACGCCTATTCCAAATGGTATCAGTGCCCCACTGGTACGTAAAAGTTCAGGAACATTAAAGGTAACAAGCGCTCCAATAAAATCTTTAATCAAAGAAAGTACTGGATAATAATATCCTAATAACATAAGAATCATAGAGCCACTAACACCAGGTATTACCATGGTTGCAGCTGCTACAACGCCTACAAAAAATAATTTAATTACTTGAACCGTTGATAATTGGATGATGGTGTCACTGTAACTTCCTTTTCCTATAATCTGCAATACAATAATAAGTGCAAATGTACATAAAAAGATTATCACATGCATTATTCGAATGCTTTTACGATTGACATGCGAAGTAAGCATTGGAAGTCCACCTAAAATTAATCCAATAAATAATAAACTCGTTTGAAACGGGTATTTATCTAACAAAAAAGTAATACTAAAAGATAGTCCAACAATTCCGATTACCATCCCGATCATGTATGGCAATAAAGTTAATACACTCTTTTTAAACTGTTTGAAAATGCCGGTTACACTTTCAATCATCTTATCATAAATTCCCATAGAGACCATCATGGTTCCACCGCTAACACCTGGAATAGCATTTGCTATCCCAATCACAATTCCTTTTAAACATTCAATAATAAATTTCATATATTTTTCCTATACACTTATTTTTTTAATATTTATATACACTTCTTCCATATATCTTAGCGTACAGCGTCGCCTCGGTCTACTACGATTTCATATCCAATGGACTCCATCCGCCGTTGAAGGCAAGATTTACACTGCGCGGCTTCATCGCCAGTACAAATCTTATTGTCATATAATTCATATTTTTTACGCATGGATACAGGTGACAGATTTGGCATCACAACATTTGCTCCTGCCAATATTCCTTTTTCTCTTCCCTTTGGATCAACCGTTCCAAGTGCCGTTGTTGCCGGCAACAAGATCTTTGGTAATATGATACGTATGATGGATAATAAAAGTAAGGTTAGTTCCGTACTTCCTTGCTCACAAGATGCAAATTTCGTTTCATGATGTGGTATAAAGGGTCCAATGCCAACCATCTGTGGTTGCAATTCTTTTAAAAAGATTAAATCCTGTGCCAGATTCTCCTGCGTCTGTCCAGGTGAGCCTACCATAAAGCCAGCTCCTACCTGAAATCCCAGCTCTTTCAAAGTATATAAACAAAGTTTTCGATTCGCCAAACTTAAGTTCTTTGGATGCAATTTCCGATAATGTTCTTCATTCGCAGTTTCATGACGTAATAAATAGCGATCTGCTCCTGCCTTCTTAAACGCACGATAGCTTTCTTTCGATTTCTCACCTACAGAAAGTGTAATTGCACAATCTGGGTAGGTGTCTTTTATCTCTTTGATGATATCAACCATTATCTCATCGGTAAAATAAGGATCTTCTCCTCCTTGCAACACAAAGGTTCGAAATCCAAGTTCATATCCATCTTTGCAGCAATCTAAAATATCTTCTTTCGATAAACGATAACGATCTACTTTATGATTGGCTGCCTGTATTCCACAGTAATAGCAGTTATTCTTGCAATAATTTGTAAATTCAATCAGTCCACGTACATATACTTTATTACCATAATATCCCTTTTGTATACGTACCGCTTCTTGTCGTAAAATTTCAGTTTGTTCTTTGTCTATATTCTTTAATAATGTAACATATTCATCTTTTGTAAGTTCTCCATTCGCAATCAGGCGCTCTACTAATTCATTCACTTTCATCATCATTTCCCCTTTCGCTTATTTATTTATTATATCCACAAGTTCCTTAATATGCAATTAGTTACGATATAAAAAAGCAGCCAAGCCGTAACTAAACAGTTCGGCAGGCTGCAAATTTCTTACTCAATTAATCCAAGCTTTCGAATCACATTCTCAAACTTTTCTTGGTCAATTGGCTTTCCCGCATATGCAACGCATCCAAGTTCAAATGCTTTTGTTACATTTCTTCCTTCATTTAATGCCGTGGTCATAATTATTTTTGCTGCATTCTCTTCTGGAATTTCTCGCTCTTTCTCAATCTCACGCATCTGTTTTAGAGCCTGATATCCATCAAGACCTGGCATCATAATATCCAAACAAACCAAATCGTACCCTTCATTTGCATCAAGTTCCATAGTAAAAGCTTCGATTGCTTCTTCACCATCTACGGTGATATCACATTCTCCATATTTGGATAAGAAACGAAGCATAAACTTACGGCTAGCAAAGTCATCTTCTGCGATTAAAATTTTCATTATAATTCCCCTTTACTTCGATATATAAAATATACTATTAGAGAATGATTTTGTCAAATCAAGTACGCTTCTAGTGTTTCAATTAACCGATTCATTTCCTCATCTGTACCAATGGTTACACGCAAATAATTATCAATACGCGGTTTATCAAAATGTCTTACAAAAATATGCTTTTCCCTAAGCATTGTAAATATTTCTTTTGCTGGAACCGATTTGTGTGTAATAAATAAAAAGTTAGTCTTTGAGTCAGGAAAGATAAATCCCAATTCAGTCAGTCTTACTTTGGTGCTTTCACGCGTCGTTACTATTTTCTCAAGTGTCTTTACAAAATAGTCATGGTCTAAAACAGCCTGCTCTCCATAAAAGAGAGAAGTTAGATTCATCGTGTATGAGTTAAAGGAATACTTTACGTCCTGTAACGCCTTAATTAATTCCTTATTTCCCATCGCATAACCAATGCGCATACCTGCCATAGAACGTGACTTTGAAAAAGTTTGAACGACTAAAAGATTATCATATTTATCAATTAGTTTCGTTGCTGATTGACCACCAAAATCAATATAAGCCTCATCAACAATCACAACAACGTCACGATTATGATTCAGAATATCTTCAATAAAATCCAGTCCTTCACAGATCGAAGTAGGTGCGTTTGGATTTGCTATGACAACGCCACCATTCTCTTTATAATAATCTTCTTTCTTTATCCGAAAGTTTTCATCCAGTGCTGGTGTTTCATATGGTATCCGATGCAGCTTCGCCCATACATCATAAAAGGAATACGTAATATCTGGAAATAATATTGGTTTATTTGAATTATAAAACGTAAGAAATGCTAATGCTAAAACATCATCTGACCCTATTCCTACAAATACTTCACTAAAAGCGCGGCCGTATGAATTAGCTAAAGCATTTACAAGACGCCCTGCCGTAGGATCTGGATATAATCTTAGTCGATCTAAATCCATATTTTTTGATACTTCCATTACGCCTTTAGCTGGTGGATAAGGGTTTTCATTTGTATTTAATTTAATCATATTAAGCATGTCTGGCTGCTCACCCGGTACGTATGGTTCTACCGTTCTTACATTACTTTTCCATTCTAGCACAGTAACACCTCTTATCTATTTATATTCGTTTGCCAATTTTTCAAAGGATGGCAAAGCTCGCTCAATCATCTCATAATCTACACAATAAGCAAGTCTTACGTATCCTGGACATCCAAAAGAAGAACCAGGTACAATTAGTATATTAAATTCCTTTGCCTTCGCGGAAAATGCTTTATCATCCTCTTCTAGTGCCTTAATAAACAGATAGAAAGCACCTTCTGGTTTTACCATCTCAAACCCATACTGCGTTAATTTATTATATAAAAGTTCTCTGTTTTTATCATAAATCGAAACATCAACTTGAACATCCAATGTTTTTTTAATTACACGTTGCATCAAGGATGGTGCATTTACAAAACCTAGGATTCGATTTGCTACATTTGCGGCCTGAGAAATCTGTTCAAAATCATCCATTTCAGTTGGTAGCACCAGATACCCAATTCGCTCTCCTGGTAAGGATAAGGATTTGCTATAAGAATAACCTACAATCGTATTGTCGTAATATTTTGTAAGATATGGAACTTCAATGCCGTCATATGCTAGCTCACGATATGGTTCATCTGCAATCAGATAGATTGATGTGTCGAAGATACTCTGTGCTTTATACATGATCTCAGAAATAGCCATAATGGTTTTTTCAGAATAGACTACTCCAGTTGGATTGTTTGGAGTGTTAACAATAACTGCTTTTGTCTTTTCCGAAATCTTTTCGGCAAACTCTATAAGATTTGGCTGAAAATCCTTTGTGTTAGGTGAGATTGTAATAAGTTCACCATCAAAATTGGAGACATAATTACGATACTCGCCAAAAAAAGGTGCAAATACAATAACTTCATCACCAGGATTTAATAAGGTCTTTAATGTTACATTAAGTCCTCCTGCAGCACCAACTGTCATCAGGATGTTTTCCTGTCCAAACTGTGTATCAAATCTTTTATTCAGTGAATGTGCAATTGCTTCGCGCACGTCTTCATATCCCGAGTTATTCATGTAACCGTGAACGCCCATCGCGCTCTCTTCCTGTATCACATCAACGATTGCCTGTTTTACTTCCTTTGGTGGTTCTACACTCGGATTACCCAAGCTAAAATCATATACATTTTCTGCTCCATATTTTACTGCCATATTCTTTCCTTCTTCAAACATAGCACGAATAACGGAACTGTTCTTTACTAAATCAATCATTTTATTTGAAATCATCGTTTATCTCCATTCTAGCGCAGGTGTTTGCGCATTTTAGCAATCTATATCTGATGAATAAAAATTCCACTACGAAGCTTTGGTTCAAACCAAGTTGATTTTGGCGGCATCAATAGTCCTGCATCTGCTACATCAAACAATTCTTCAATTGAAGTTGGAAACATAGAAAATGCAAGTATCATATCTTCGTTGCAACGTCTTTCTAATTCTCCCAGTCCACGAATTCCTCCAACAAAATCAATTCGTTTATCCGTCTTAGGATCTTCAATTCCAAGAATTGGTGTTAATACTTCATTTTGAAGCAAAGCAACATCTAGTCCATCCACTGGATGGTTTTTAAGAATCTCTGGTTTTGCTGTTAGGCGATACCATGCACCACCCAAATACATTCCTATGGTTCCCTTTTTTTCTGGTTTGTACGCATCCATGAACTTTTCTATTACAAACTTTTCCGATAACGCTTCCTTAAATTCATCCTTTGATAAACCATTCAGATCCTTTACCACTCGGTTATAATCCATAATCATAAGTTGGTTATGAGGAAATAATACAGATAAGAAATAATTAAATTCTTCCTCTCCTGTAAACTTCATATTATCGTTTCTTCGTTTTAATCCTACTTTTACCGCAGAAGCTGCTCGGTGATGTCCATCTGCAATATAGATGGAATCAATCGTCTCAAATCCTTTATAGATTACTTCAATATCAGTATCTTCACGAATCACCCAAACGTGGTGAGAAATTCCATCTGCTGAAGTAAAATCATATTCCGGTACCTCTTTTTTTGTCTTTTCCACGATGGCATCTATTTCAGTTTTTGCACGATATGCTAAAAAAATCGGCCCAGTTTGTGCACTGCAGGTATCTACATGCATAATACGGTCCGCTTCCTTTTCTGCACGTGTGTTTTCATGTTTTTTAATTCGATTATTTTCATAATCATCAATGGAGGCACAAGCTACAATTCCAGTCTGGGAACGTCCTTCCATGGTAAGTTCATATATGTAATAAACACTTTTTTCTTCTTTTTGAAAGCTTCCATTATCTATCATTTCTTGTAATAGCTGACTTGCTTTTTCATATACGCAAGGGGCATAGGTGTCTACACTATCATCAAACTGTGTTTCTGCTCGGTCTATACGTAAAAAGGATAGAGGCTCTTTTTTCACTTCTTCCTTGGATTCTTCCCGATTATAAACATCATAAGGTAAAGCTGCTATTTGGCTTACTAAATCTTTTCTTGGACGAATTGCTTGGAATGGACGAACGGTTGACATGGTTATGTACTCCTCTCAAGTTGTGGGTGAATTGGTTGGGTAAACGGTCGGTCATTTCGTGGTGATGGATAGTGTGTTCGCTTCAAACTCCTATGTACTATTTTTCTAATGCTTCAAGCGATGTTTAAGTGCGGTTTTAAAAGTGAAAAACTCCTCGCATAGTGCGCTCGTCAGACAGTTTCACTTTTAAAACCAACAACATCGATTGAAGCATAAGAAAAATATGTACATACTCGTAGGCGCTTACACAATATCCATCACCACGAAATGACCTAGCTTTTCTCAATATATTGAATCAAAAAACTTATTATAAGTTTAGGCTGTGATTTATAGCTTTATATATTTTGATTTATAACTTTATAGTTTTTGTCTATAATTATGGCTTATTTTTGTGCCTATATTTTTGCTTTATAATTTGATACTTTAAAATTTATAGTTAACTTGCAAACCATAATATGTAGATACCATATAATATCAACAGGTGTGCTGGATAGAATATGTAGAAAAAGTACTTCATCTTTAGTCCGCGTTTTCCGTTATAAAAGTAAATCGGAAGAAAGGAAATAATAGCGGTTGGGAATTCAAATGACATAAAGAATAAGGATTCACATAGGCACATATAAAGTCGGCTGAATCGTAATATATACATTACAAAAATAGCGGTAATTCCCCAAAAGCTATAGTCTGTACGTAAAAGCGTTGCCAGATATGCTGCTGCAAGAAAGATTATTGTCTGCGATATTAATGCAACTATGTTTCTTCCACGCATAACTTTTGGTAGGATTTTGTCCCTCACATATTGAATTGCCATCATCATAAGCAATCCAATTAATAAGGTAAAAAAAACATTTTGATGTTCGATATAAAAAACTTGTTTATAAAATGCCAAATCAAAAGGAATTTCAGATATTAATACAAATATAGCAAGCCGAATCGCATATTTGACTCTGCTATGCGTATAAAAAAATCCTTCTACTAATAAAAAACAAAAAATGGGAAAAGCAAGTCTTCCTACTCTCCGCATTATGAGATCTGCAATGTAGAGATTTTGATTTATTATGTGACCACTGCTATCAAATATATTCATAGTCTCAATGATAGCCGCCCCAATATGGTCAATCAGCATGGTTACAATTGCTATTATCTTTAGTGTTGAACCGCTGAATCCTATCTTTTTCATATTGGTTGCTTGTACTGCTGCGTTATCCATGGTTGTTCCCCCCGTTTTTCCCTCATAAAACAAAATACTTTTCTTACGTTTATTTAATACGAATATTAATATAGTCTTTAATTAGTTCGACTGCTTCTTCAAAGGATAGTTGACTGGTATTAATGCATAAATCATAGTTTGCTGCATTATCCCATTTTCCACCAGTATAGTACTCATAATAAGCTGCTCTGTGCTTATCAACGTGTTCAATCTTCTTTTGAAGCTCTTTTCTCGAATCATTGGACATGGTTTCTAGTGTATCCAGACAATGTTCCAGTGGAGCATGCACAAAGATTCGAATCACGTTTTTACTATCTTTCAAAATATAATCTGCGCATCTACCAACGATAATGCAAGAGTTGTCATCTTCCTCTGCCAATTGACGAATTACCTTCGCCTGATAATTAAATAAATTATCATTGGAAATAAAATCATCACTATCTGGTGAAATCAATTCTCCTGTATAGGATTTTTTCATAATTTTATAAAGTAAACTCTCTTTTACTTTTTCATCGGCTTTGCCAAATAATTCTTCGTTAATTCCACTCTCATCCGATGCGAGGCGCAGAAGTTCTCTATCATAATAATGGATACCAAGTTCTTCTGAAAGCATCTTTCCTATGGTTCTACCACCACTACCATATCCCCTTGCGATTGTAATTACATACTTACTCATAATTTTTACCTCATTTCTACGCTGCTTTTTGTGCATATCAAGTTTGCGTGCGTAGCGCAGACACAAACTTGCGAAGTGAAGTGTTTTTCCTTCACTTACTCTCCTAAATATGCTTTTTTCACTGAGTCATTTTCCAATAAATCTTTGGCTGCTCCGTCTAATACAATTTTACCAGTCTCTAATACATATGCCCGATCTGCAATGGATAATGCTTTCTTTGCATTTTGTTCTACCACGAGCACTGTTGTTCCACTTGCACTGATTTCCTTGATAATATCAAATATTTCGGATACGAAAATTGGAGACAATCCCATGGAGGGTTCATCCATCAGAATAATCGTAGGATGTGACATAAGTGCACGGCCCATTGCGAGCATCTGCTGTTCCCCACCACTTAATGTACCTGCAAGCTGTGATTTTCTCTCTTCAAGTCTTGGGAAACGTTTGTATACCATCTTTAGCGTATCTTCAATTTCTTGTTTATCATTTCTAGTATAAGCACCTAATCTTAAGTTTTCAAGGACAGATAAGTCAGCAAAAACTCTTCTTCCTTCCGGAACATGTGCCATTCCAAGCGAAACAATTTTATTACCTGGTAATTTCGTAATGTCCTGACCTTGGAATTCGATCTTACCCGCTTTACTTTTTAAAAGTCCGGAAACAGTATGCAGTATTGTTGTTTTTCCTGCTCCATTTGCTCCAATCAAAGCAATAACTTCGCCTTGCTGTACTTCAAAACTGATTCCCTGAATTGCTTGTATCACTCCATAATTCACTTCTAAATCCGTTACCTTTAACATTGCCATGGTTTCATGCCCTCCTATTCTCCAAGATATGCCGTAATTACTTCAGGATCATTTAATACAACGTCTGGTGTTCCTGTCGTAAGAACCATTCCAAAGTTAAGTACCGTCAACTGTTCACAAATACCAGTAACTAATTTCATATCATGTTCAATTAATAGGATGGTAATATCAAATTTATCACGAATCAAACGAATCGTATCCATCAACTCTGCGGTCTCATTTGGGTTCATTCCAGCCGCCGGCTCATCTAATAAAAGAAGTTGTGGATTGGTTGCCAATGCTCTTGCAATCTCTAGCTTTCTTTGCTTTCCATAAGGAAGATTAGAAGATAACGTATTTGCCTGCTCCTTCATATCAAACACTTCTAAAATTTCAAGGGCACGTTCATCCATTGCCTTTTCTATTTTTTTATATTTATTCAGGTGTAGAATGCCACTTGCTAACGAATAATTAAATTCATTATGAAGCGCCACTTTTACATTATCTAGTACGGACATTTTTCCAAACAAACGAATATTTTGAAATGTCCTTGCGATACCACTTTGACATATCTGTGCTGGATTTTTTCCAACCAAATTTTTACCGTTTAATAAAATACTTCCATCGGTTGGAAGGTATTCTCCTGTTAGCATATTAAATACGGTCGTCTTTCCTGCTCCGTTTGGTCCAATTAGTCCATACAAACATCCTTTTTCAATGGATATATTGAAGTCGTCTACTGCACGCAAACCACCAAATGAAATTCCTAAATTTTTAACTTCTAGTAATGCCATGATTTACGCCTCCTTCTTTACTTTTCTAAACCTTGCAACGATGTCATTTGCTAAGATACGCTCTTTTAATGCGGATGAGTTAAATATCATCATAGCAATTAATACAATCGCATATAAAAGCATACGGAATTGATCTGCACCACGAAGTACTTCCGGTAGAATAGTAAGAATAATGGCTGCTATCACAGATCCTCTGATACTTCCCATACCGCCAAGTACTACGATTACCAAGATTTCAATGGATTTATTATAGTCAAAGGTTGTTGGTTTTAATGTTCCTACATTATGTCCGTATATAACACCTGCAATTCCAGCAAAAAAAGCTGCAACGACAAATGCCATTACTTTAAATTTGCTGACTGGTATACCAACTGCTTCTGCTGCAATATAATTATCACGAATGGAACAAACTGCTCTTCCCTGTCTTGAATTTACCATATTTTTGATTGCAAAGATGGTAATAATGGTTAAAACAAAGACAAAGGTAAAGTGCTTATAATTTGCGTGAAGCTCGATTCCGGATAATCCCATCGCACCATTGGTTACGGTCATGGCATTAATAAGTGACTTAATAATTTCGCCAAATGCCAGCGTAACGATTGCTAAATAGTCTCCATGTAAACGAAGAACTGGCACTCCGATAATAACACCAAACAGTGATGCCATTAGTCCTCCTGCAATGAGAGCAATCGGAAATTCCATCACCATCGGAAGATTCAAATTCATTGTAATCAGCGCACCAGTATAAGCGCCTACTGACATAAACCCTGCATGTCCTAACGTTAATTCACCAAGAAATCCTGTGGTTAAGTTTAAGGATACTGCTAAAATAACATTGATACAAACCGGAATCAAAAGACTTCTATACTGACGAGTTAACCAATCTCCATAAAGAAGCGCAGCTACAATCGCATATACAATTACTGTAATTACTATATTTTTGATGAGCTGTTTATCTATTTTCTTATTTTTCATTACTAGTCTCCTCCCACATTATACTTTTTCTTTTCTTATTTTACCAAGAAGCCCTGACGGTTTTACCAGTAAAACGAGAACAAGAATACCAAATACAATAGCATCAGAAAGTTCTGTTGATATATATGCCTTAGATAAGCTCTCAATTAAACCAAGAATGACTCCTCCAAGCATGGCTCCAGGTACACTTCCAATACCGCCAAGTACGGCTGCAACAAAGGCTTTGATACCAGGCATAGCTCCAAGTGTAGGTTTTAATGACTGATATTGACAAACATAAAGAATTCCTGCAATTGCTGCCAACGCAGAACCAATCGCGAAGGTTAGAGATATCGTTTTATTTACATCTATACCCATAAGCTCGGCTGCGCCTTTATCTTCGGATACGGCACGCATAGCACTTCCCATCTTTGTCTTATGAATAAACCATGTAAGTAAGATCATACAAATCGTTGTTACGACTAAGGTTACAATTGTAATTCCAGAAATTGAAATACCACCAATCGTAATTCCTTTAAAGGTCACGATGGATGCCTGTGGGATCGGGGTAGCACCAAAGATTAAAAGAGATAGACTCTGTAATAAAAAGCTGACACCAATCGCAGTAATCAGTACTGCAAGCGGTGGTGCCGAACGTAATGGTTTATATGCAACACGCTCAATTACAACTCCGAGAATCGTACATACCGCAATCGAAAAAAGAACTGCTCCCGCTACCGGTAAATGTAAGAGTGAAAGACCAACATAAAGTGCATAAGCCCCCACCATAATAATGTCACCATGTGCAAAGTTAATCATCTTTGCAATACCATATACCATTGTATATCCAAGTGCAATCAAAGCATATATACTTCCGCTTCGAAGACCGTTAATTACCTGTTCTAAAATATTTTGAAGAATTCCCATTTTGATACCCTCCTGCTTATTCTATGTATAACCATTTCAACTGATAAATGCAACTTTGTATTATTCCTATTATAGTGCCTAAAAGTTGTATTTATCAACTGAAATCTGTAAAAAGATTGATAGCCATCAGTGAGTGATCTCCCTTTTGCTATCAATCTTTTTACTATTTATTTCATATTCTTTATTATTTTAAATAAAATTATTCAGCGGCTGCATATGCTCCATCTTTAATTGTAAGGAATTTAGCACCTTTTTGAGGTTCGCCAGCTGCTGTAAAGCTGATTCCTGTACCAGTTAAACCGTCTACAGAAATTTGTGTCATTGAACTAATTAATGCTGCGCTGTCTGTTGTTGCTGCTTTTTCTAACGCTGCTTTGAAAACATAAACAACATCGTATCCATCCGCTGCAAACTGATCAGGTGTTGCATCGTATTCTTCCTGATATTTTGTTACAAAATCAGTAGCAGTAGGATCGCCTGAGAAGAATGGACTTAAGAAGGTAGCTCCCTCAGCAGTTGCTTTGTCTGTTACTGTATCAAGGATACCATCCCATCCATCACTACCAAAGAAAGGAAGTGTAATAGAAAGGTCAGATGCTTGAGTTACAATGTGAGCTGCATCGGTATAGTAAATTGGTGCAAAAATTGCTTCTGCATCCGTTCCTTTAATCGAAGTAAGCTGTGTATTAAAATCTTCACCATCTGCAAATGCTTCTGCAGTTGTAATAGTTCCACCTAATTCTGCTACTTTTGCTGCAAATGCTTCATAAACACCGGTGCTATATTCATCCGAGTTTTTATAAATAACAGCTACTTTTTTATAACCTAAATCCGTAATCATGTGTGCTGCCATTGTTTCTCCTTGAAGTGGATCGGTAAAACATAGACGGAATACATTATCATTTTTTGTAATATCAGCTGCTGAACCAGATGGAGTAATCATCAAGATTCCATCTTCTTTTGCTAAATCAACAACAGCTAAACAAGAACCAGTTGTAACGCATCCTAATAAAGCGTTCATGCCATCATCCATTAAGGAATCGTACGCTGTTACTGCTTTATCTGGAGCTGCCTGGTCATCTTCAAATTGAAGTTTCAACTGCATCGTCTTATCGCCAACTTTAACTCCACCGGCATCGTTAATTTCTTTTACTGCGATTTCAGCTCCCTGCTTAACAGAAATACCATAAGATGCTGCATCTCCAGTAAGTGGTCCGATTCCTCCAATTACAAACGTATTTGCATCTGCACCGGATTTACTGCCACATCCTGTAAATGATGCTATCGCTAATGTTGTTGCTAATCCTAATGCTATTATTTTTTTCATCTTCTTCATAAACGTTTCCTCCCATTTCTAAATGTTTATTGTATGCAAGCATTTGTGTACTGCTAGCTTACACGATAATATAAACAAATATACCCTAGATGATTTAATTTGTCAATGCTTTAATACAACAATGTATTAACTTGTGAATTGGAAATTGTTGTGGAATATGGCAAACGGGAAGGTTGTGCTCAATTTGCAGTTAAGGGCTCAAATCGCATTCGCTAAGACCTCAAAACGATTGTCAATTTTAATAAGCCATTGACAATGTAAAACGAGTGCGTTTGGGCACTCGTTCTACATTATTGTCTTATTAAAATAATCGTTTCAATTCGGTTTTAGCGAATGCAATTTGAGCCCTTAACTGCAAATTGGGATAACATTTTTCGATTTTGCATACAGACTCAAAATTTCGTAATTCTAAATTACATAATTCTAAATTTTGTAATTCACTGAATGAATTGTTAGAGTATCTTTATTATTGTACGGGCTTCCTATTTATTGTAATTTGTCAACAATGGAATGTCCGATGGTGTTTTCTGGCATCTTTACGCCGAAGTTTTCTGCAACGGTTGCTCCTATAACAGCGAAGGTGTCTACTTCTTCTAATGGTCCGCTTCCTTTCATGGAAGGAGAATATGCGATAAATGGCACTTTTTCTCTTGTATGATCGGAACCTTTGTAAGTAGGATCATTACCATGATCTGCTGTGATGATTAGCAAGTCATCGTCTTTTAATGTATCTAATAATTTTCCTAGGTTTACATCAAATGCTTCGATTTCTTTTGCATAGCCTTCTGGATTTCTTCTATGTCCCCATAATGCATCAAAGTCTACTAAGTTTACAAAACAATAACCTGTAAAATCTTCTTTTGCAATATCAAGAGTCTGTTCCATGCCATGTACGCTGGATTTTGATTTGTAAGCTTTTGTAATTCCTTCTTCTACAAAAATATCCGCTATCTTACCAACGGAAATTACATCGTAGCCTGCATCTTTTAAAGCATTAAGTGCAGTCTGTCCAAATGGTTTCAAAGCATAGTCATGACGATTGCTGGTACGTTTAAATTCGCCTTTTTTCTTTCCAAGATATGGTCTTGCAATAACACGGCCAACTTTCCATTCGTCTTTTAATGTAAGTTCTCTTGCGATTTCACAATATTTGTATAAGTTTTCAAGTCCCATGGTCTCTTCGTTACCACATATTTGAAGCACCGAATCAGCAGATGTATATACGATTAAATTGCCGGTTGCAATTTCTTCTTCTGCAAGTTCATCTAAAATCTCCGTGCCGCTTGAGCTTTTATTTCCGATAATTTTTCTACCAGTACGTTTTTCTAATTCATCCAATAATTCTTTTGGAAAACCGGTCTCTGTAAACGTCTGGAATGGAGTGGTAATTTTGAGCCCCATCATTTCCCAGTGACCTGTCATGGTATCTTTACCTAAACTAGCTTCTTTCATTGGCATAAAATAGCCCATTGGGTGTTCTACTGGTTTTACCTGTTTTAAAGGATGTAAGTTCGCCATACCAAGTTTTTGTAAGTTTGGTATATTAAAAGTTTCTACGCTATCAGCGATATGTCCTAATGTATCTACTCCAACATCGCCATACTCTTTGGAATCAGGCATTGCCCCAATTCCTAAAGAATCAATTACAATTGTAAATATTCTTTTATATTTTTTCATACTTTACCTCTCTTGTGTGCTGCTCTTTGCGCATATTAAGCTACCTTCTTTTATCTATTTCATATTATTAGGTCCAAATCCAAGAGGAATCATTTCTTCTAATGTATACACCTTATAGTCATCCTTTGATTTTGGAAGAATAATCTGAAAGGTTTTTGGATCACAAAATTCCATCATAACCTGACGACAAACTCCACATGGCGGGCAATAATCGGTGATTTTTCCTTCTTTTCCACCAAGGATTACAATCCCATCGAATTCCGTTATGCCTTCCGAGACTGCCTTAAAAAATGCGGTACGCTCTGCGCAATTTCCCGGAGAGTATGCTGCATTTTCAATATTACAGCCGCCAAAAATGCGACCATCCTTTGTATGAAGTGCGGCAGCTACCTTAAAGTTTGAATATGGAGTATACGAATATTGTAGCATATCCATCGCTTTATCAATCATTGTGCTGATCAAATCTCTATCCATCTGAATACCTCCTAAGACTATTAGAGGGTTTTGCAAACTGAAATATAACCTTCAAATTTTGCAATCCCCTCTTTTTATTTGTATAACTTAAAATTAATAACCGGTTCCTTGTTCATTTTTCAAAATCTTAACAATACGGCTGGTTCCTAAGCGGCTTGCTCCAAGCTCAATAAATTTCTTAGCATCATCTAATGAACTAATTCCGCCAGCGGCTTTAATTCTTACATTTTTGCCAACATGTTTCGCAAATAATGCGATATCATCAAAGGTAGCTCCTGATGTAGAGAATCCCGTTGATGTTTTAATAAAATCTGCTCCGGAGTTTGTAACTACTTCACACATTTTAATCTTTTCTTCATCTGTTAAAAGACATGTTTCTATGATAACCTTTAAAATTTTATCACCACATGCCGCTTTGATTTGGCGAATTTCTTCTTCTACCACATCAAACTGTTTGTCTTTTACTGCTCCGATATTGATTACCATATCGATTTCACCTGCACCGTTTGCAATTGCATCTTTTGTTTCAAAAACTTTGACTGCAGTCGTGCTATATCCATTTGGGAAACCAATTACAGTACATACTTCCATGTTATCGCCTACATACTCTTTCGCTCTTTTTACAAAGCTTGCTGGAATACATACACTTGCGGTTCCAAAATTGATCGCATCGTCACAAATAACTTTTATTTCGTCCCAAGTAGAACCCTGAAGTAATAACGTATGATCTACTGTTTTTAAAATATCCTGGTTTGTCATTGCAAAATCCTCCTATTACTCGTTGGCTTTATTATTCGCCTAATTCCAATGCGATTTCCATCATTTGTTGGAAGCTTAATTGTCTTTCCTCGGCAGATAAGCTTTCACCTGTATAGATATGATCAGAAATTGTTAATAAACAAAGAGCTTGTTTTCCTGCTCTTGCAGCATTCATATAAAGTGCCGCTGCTTCCATTTCTACGCATAGTACGTTCATTCCACGCCATAAATCATTTGTTTTTGAATAATCATTGTAGAAAACATCCGCAGAAAGCACGTTACCTACTACTACATTGGTTCCCTGTTTTTCAGCGGTTTCAACTGCTTTACGAAGAAGTTTGAAATCAGCTATTGGTGCATAAGTTCCAGGAAGTCTGTACTGTGATGCATAGTTAGAATCGGTACATGCTCCCATTCCTACAACAACGTCTCTCACCTTAACATTATCCTGAAGCGCTCCTGCGGATCCAATACGAATAATGCGGTCTACATCATAAAAATTAAATAATTCATAGGAATAGATTCCAACGGATGGCATACCCATTCCGCCGCCCATAACTGAGATTTCTTTGCCCTTGTAAGTACCCGTAAATCCAAGCATATTTCGAACGGTGTTAAAACATTTAACATCTTCTAAATAAGTCTCTGCAATGTACTTTGCTCTTAAAGGATCTCCTGGCATTAAAACTGTTTTTGCTATCTGTCCTTCCACTGCACCGATGTGAGGTGTTGGTATATTTTTCATTCTTCTTTTCCTACTTTCTTTTATTATCTTCTCGAATTAAATTACGAATTGCTTCTACAGCTACGCAGATTGCGCTTTCTGTATCGTGAGCCTGTTTGTTTTCCATTCCTTTTTTCTCTCGTTCCTGATTTGCTACTACAAGAAAGGTTGAACCTACACGGACACGCAAATGGCTAGCAACAACAAATAGTGCTGCTGATTCCATCTCGGAAGCTAAACATCCAAGACGAAGCCAAGCTTCCCATTTATTCATTAATTCGTAACTAACTGGCTTTGTTTCTGGTTGATGTTGTCCAAAGAAAGCATCTTTACACTGAACAACTCCAACATGATATGGAAGGTCTAATTTCTTAGCCCCTTCTACCAATGCATTTACAACGTCGAAAGATGCAACTGCAGGAAATTCGATTGGTGCATATTCTCTACTTGTGCCTTCCATACGGATTGCTCCATTTGCAATTACTACATCTCCGCCTTCGACTGCTAAATCCATACCGCCACAGGTTCCAACACGAACAAAGGTATCTGCTCCACAGCAAGCTAACTCTTCCATGGCAATAGAAGCGGATGGTCCACCGATGCCAGTCGATGTCACACTTACCTTTACTCCATCTAGATATCCTGTGTAAGTAACATACTCTCTACTATCTGCAATTAATTTTGCATCATCAAAATGTTCTGCAATTTTTGCACATCTTTTTGGGTCTCCTGGCAAAATAACATATTTCCCAACATCTCCAGGGCCAACACCTGTATGATACTGTTTTCCAGATCCTTCTGTATAATCTACCATAACAATTCTCCTTCTAACGTATATTAATATTTATTAAATGAGTGTGCATAAAATAGATGGCTAAATATCTATTTTTTCAGCAGATAAGGCTTTCATTTGTTTGAACTGACTTTCATTTATGGAGAGCTTACTTCCTTGCACAAGCACTAAATTCTCTTCCATCATTTGTTTTAGAGCACGATTAATCGTCTTTATTGAAAGTCCGGTCTCATCCGAAATTTGCTGCCTTGTCAGCTTAATTGTGCACCTTTCATCTACCGCATTTTGCTCATAAAGGTGTTCAAATAACAAGTAAACTCGGTCGATCCCCTGTAAAAATAAGAAGGCTCTTTCTTTTCTTGTTTCTTCTAGGAGGTAACGAATTACGGTTCTGCTGTGCATCCAAAGGGCATTATTATCTTGCAACATCCATTTTTTAAACACTTCATTGTCCAAAACAATAAACTGACATGGTGTTTTTGTAATCAATGTTGTACGATATGTAGTGCAGTCTAAAAAGATTTCCATTCCACCTAATATTTCAATTGCTTCATATTGGCAGAAATCATAAACAATGCCGAAAATACGTAGATCACTGGCCTTTACTACGCCACTGGTCAATATATAGACCTTGCTTACTTTATCCTTTTCCCGAACAAAAATTTCATTCTTATCCAGTTCGACAACCTTACAGGATTCCAATAACCAAACAGGTGCATTACGGAACAATTCAGCTAAAACTAATTTCGGGTGTCCTTCTAATTGGTTTAACACATCCAGAATCTTGTTCATATTGTTCAACCTCTCCTCTATAAGATATTTTAATTGTAGTGTTTATACACAATTCAAAAAAGGCCAACTGTCCTTTTCCTATGTGTTTTTTTAATCCAATCCGTTTAAAACGAATCCCATTTCACATTTTACTAAGAAAAACAGGTCTCTTGTCCCTATTCCGCATTGAATCCTATTTTCCTTATTTCTACTCCACGCATTTCAATTTTTGGTGCACCTTTTTTTTCAAGATACTCTCTTGTTATGGTTACTCTTCCAATATTATCATCTTTTGGAATTTCATACATGATATCCAGCATGAACTCTTCTAAAATCGCACGTAATGCTCTGGCTCCAGTCTTACGTTCCAATGCTTTCTCGGCGATTGCATCAAGTGATTCCTCACTAAAAATCAAATCCACTTCATCCAATGCTAATAATTTTTGATACTGTTTTAAAATCGCATTCTTAGGCTCTTTTAATACTTTAACTAGCATATCCTTTGTAAGACCTTGTAAGGTAAATAAAATAGGAAGTCTTCCTAAAAATTCAGGAATCATACCAAATTCTCTCAAGTCTTCCAGGTTAACCTTTGATAAAATATCTGCATCATCCTTGTATTTATCCTTAAGGTCTGCAATAAAGCCAATCGACGCCTGCTTATTAAGTCGTTCCTTAATAACCTTATCCAGTTCAGGAAATGCTCCACCACAAATAAACAGGATATTTTTTGTATTTATTGTAGTAAGTGGTACCATTGCATTTTTGCTTGTAGCTCCAACTGGCACCTCAATCTCTGCTCCTTCTAGTAATTTTAAAAGGCCTTGCTGTACTGACTCACCACTTACATCGCGATTGGTCGTACTTTTCTTTTTCGCAATCTTATCAATTTCATCAATAAAGATAATACCCCTTTGTGCCTTTTCCACATCATTGTCTGCTGCTGCCAAAAGTTTTGACAAAACACTTTCTACATCATCTCCAATATATCCTGCTTCTGTAAGAGAGGTTGCATCCGCTATTGCAAGTGGTACCTCAAGCAATTTAGCAAGTGTTTTTACTAAATAAGTTTTTCCACTTCCAGTAGGCCCAATCATTAACATATTGGATTTTTCAA
Source organism: Acetivibrio sp. (assembly GCA_041739345.1). Taxonomy (GTDB): domain Bacteria; phylum Bacillota; class Clostridia; order Lachnospirales; family Lachnospiraceae; genus DIGJ01. The sequence continues at coordinate 277,373 of JBGSNZ010000009.1, forward strand.
TTTCGATATCATCCATCGTTGTAGACGCTACTCGTTTATAATGATTATATACCGCAACTGAAATGACCTTCTTCGCATATTCTTGTCCGATTACAAATTGATCAAGCTCTCCTTTAATGATATGAGGCGCCGGAACATCTTTGATATCAAGAATTGGTTGCTTTTCTTCTTCTTTTTTCTTTTTAATCTTCTGACTCTTTGGAATGTCGTTTGGCATGTTATTCATATTCATCATGTTAGGATTCATATTCATTAAATCCATATATGGCATACCAGTTCCATTATTATTAATAGTATCAAACGTCTTTTGCATACAATCGGAACAGATACAAATGTTATTTGGTATGCGAATCATCGTCCCAACTTTACTCTCTGGCCTTCTACATATATAACAAATATCTTCATATTCATCTTCTTTTTTATTTTTGTCATTATCTATTCTATCATCACTCATAAAATACCTCTTTCATTTGTCTGTTGTTTCATATATTATAGCTTACCTTGCTTTTCGAAACAATAAATAAATCCTATTTATTTTCTAAAATATTACAATATAGAATGTGTTGTTGCAAAAATACATTTTTTGTTCAATTTGCAATCCAGGGCTCAAATAGCATACGCTAAAACCTCAGCACGATTTTCAATTTTAATAAGCTATAAGCAATGAGAAGCGAGTGATTAGGCACTCGCTTCTCATTATTATCTTATTAAAATAATCGTTTAAATTCGGTTTTAGCGTATGCTATTTGAGCCCTGGATTGCAAATTGGGATAAAGTTTTTAATTTTGCAAAAGCTCCCGTTTGAAACAATTCTAGCGTATGCTATTTTTCAATTACCAAACTGATTGAAAAATTGCTGTAATTGGTCGTTAATATCTTGATTGGTCTGACTATTGCTGTCACTTCCATCACCGTCTTGGTCCTGATTTGGCACTTGTTCTTTTGAGCCATCGGAATTAGCATCCGCATCATTTTGACCAGACTGACTGTCATTGTCCGCACTTGTGTTGTTCTTAGTACTTGTTAATTTATTAAGGATACTGGAATCCTTTAGCGTAACCGTGGCGTCCATCTCTTTGTATTCTCCATCAACATTACGCATAATGGTTACTGTAATTTCTGTTCCTGCACGTATACTATTTACCTTTTCTTGCACTGCCTCAATTGTTTTAGTTTCAGCATCGTTTATCGCAGTAATAATATCACCTTTTTTAATTCCACCTTCTTGTGCTGCACCACCATCTGCTACTTCATGAACATATACACCTATTGGCATATCATACGCATTGTTTTCAGCAGTTATGTCTGTACCACTAATACCTAGGTAACCTTTTTCGTTTTCATCCAGTATTTCACGGTTCATAAGTTCATTTATAATCGGAGTTGCTGCAGAAATTGGAATTGCGTATCCCATTCCTTCTACACCGGTATCCATATATTTCATATCATTGATTCCGATAACTTCTCCATTGATATTTAGCAATGCACCACCACTATTACCTGGATTAATTGCTGCATCGGTCTGAAGGAGTTCAAGCTGACTTCCCTTGCTTGTACTAGTTGTATTAACCAAACGATCCTTTGCACTGATATAGCCTACGGTTACGGATTGTCCAGAACCCAATGCATTACCAATTGCGACTGCCATCTGACCTACTTTTACATCATCAGAGTTACCTAATGTTGCTATTTTAATGGAGCTTAATGTATCTTCATCAACATCCTTTGTTTCTACTGCAACCACTGCTAAATCCGCTGTAGAATCGGTGCCTTTTACCTTCGCTTCATATACTTTATCATTAATGAAGTTAACTGCAATTGCTTTTGCTCCATCTACTACATGATTATTGGTTACAATTAGAATTTCGCTATCATTTTGTCCTACAATAATTCCAGAGCCGCTACCATCATATTCTTCTGAATAAACCTGACCAAAATAGCTATAATCCTGGGACATTGTACTTGTAATAGAAACTATGGAAGGCATGGTGTTTGCTACCAATTCCGTTAAGTCCGTTGAAGTATTTGTCCCGTCTGTCCCACTCGTGTATGTTGTTGGTGTTGTAGCTTCAATGACATTTCCTGAGGTAGTAGTTGACGTTGGAAATAATGAATCTGCGGTACGATTCACTCCCTGAAATACAAGCCCAGCTATTAAACCAAATGCTACTGCGCATGCAACAAACTTTGTAGCCTTCTTTCCAATTCCGCCTGGCTTTTTCTCTTTCTTCTTTTTTCCACCATCTAATTCTGAAGCTGCGAATGTGGAACCGTACCCAACTGGACCCTGATTGTAGTTTGTCTCATAGTTTGGTGCTTCATATTGTGATGCCGTTCCGTTTGTCTGATTTCCGTCTGACTGCCTTTCGCTGCTTGCTGCTTCTTCAGCCCAGAAAACATAATTGCTAGAACGATTTTCACCTTTTGAATATTCATTACTCGAAGAATAGCTTTCATTTCCATTTTCATTGTTTGAAACGTTATTTGTTTCTTCTCTATTATTTTCATCCATCTTAATAATCTCCTTTCGATGTGTGTTCATTTGTTTTTGTTGAGTAAATAATAACATTAATATGTGTTCAGTTTGTGAATCATTTATTAAGATTTCTTCACAATTGTAAAAAATTTATAATCTATAATCTATAATTATTTCTATTGACCGCAGATAACAGCACTTTACAAATTTTTGGGTCAAAAATCCTTATAGACGCTTACCATATATTGTATTATAATAAACAAGTTAATACCATACTATATGTAACAATAATATTCGGGAGGTTCTTATGATTAAAGATAACCAAAAATTCTTTAATATCACTCATATAATCATAGATGCTATATTAATCTTTGTTTCGTTTGCCTTGGCTTTTTGGCTACGATGCCGTAGTCCTTTGACTGATATGTTTCCAACATTTTATATACGTTATTTTTTTCCATTTGCTATTTATGCAAAAATTCTTATCTATATTTTGCCAGGATATTTAATTATCTATCACTACTGTGGAATGTATGGTCCAAAGCGTACCAGGAGCAGAAGGGTTACTGTATTTAATATTCTTCGTGCAAATTTTATTGGTTTCATTTATTTTACCGTACTAATGGTATTACTCAAAGAAAGCTTCGGCGATATGTCCCGTTGGTTCATCTTCTTCTTTATTGTAATTAATACACTCCTAGATTTAACCTTTCGCTCCTTCTTGATTCGTGCGCTTCGGATCTTTCGAAAGAAAGGTTATAATCAAAAACATGTACTTATCGTAGGTTACAGTCGCGCCGCTGAACGCTATATCAAACGTCTTTCGTATAACCCAGAGTGGGGTTACCAGGTTATTGGAATCCTCGATGATAACTGTCCACTTAGTTTTGAACATAAAGGAATCAAGGTCATCGGTCATCTTGAAACATTAAAAGAAATTCTTACAAAAAACGATTTGGACGAAGTAGCCATTGCTCTTAAAATCAATGAATATGCAAAGCTTGAGCATATCGTTTCTCTTTGTGAGAAATCCGGTGTGCATACAAAATTTATTCCAGATTACAGTGAATTTATTTCTTCAAAACCATATACTGAAGATTTATTTGGACTCCCCGTTATCAATATACGAAACGTACCGCTTACAAATTCCTTTAATAAAGCGGTGAAGCGCGCCATTGATCTTTTTGGTGCCGTTGTGGCATTGATTATATTTTCTATACCAATGATTGTTGTTTCCATTATTATAAAGATAACATCACCTGGTCCCTTGATTTACAAGCAATCAAGAGTAGGGCTTCATAATAAAGAGTTTCCAATGTACAAGTTCCGTTCGATGGGTGTGCAGGACCCTAAAAAGGAAAAAGTGGCCTGGACTACTGCCAACGATCCTCGTGTTACTACGATTGGAAAGTTTATTCGTAAGACAAGCATCGATGAATTGCCTCAGATATTTAATGTATTAAAAGGCGATATGAGTCTTATCGGTCCTAGACCAGAGCGTCCTTTCTTTGTCGAAAAATTCAAAGAAGAGATTCCTCGTTATATGATAAAGCACCAGGTTCGGCCAGGACTAACTGGTTGGGCTCAGGTCAATGGATACCGAGGAGACACTTCCATAAGGCTTCGTATTGAGCACGATTTATACTATATTGAAAACTGGACGTTATCACTTGATTTCAAAATATTGTTTTTAACTTTCTTTAAGGGATTTGTGAATAAGAATGCGTACTAATGATAACTAACGAAGAGCTGTGTTCAATTTGCAAGGCCGCGTACACCAACCCAGGGGGCGAACTCAACGCGATTACCAATTTTAATAAGCCATTAACAACGAAAAAGGAGTGCTAGTCACTCCTTTTTCGTTATTGTCTTATTAAAATAATCGCTCAAATTCGTTCGTCCCCTGGGTTGATGTACGCGTCCCTGCAAATTGGGATAAAAGTTTACTAAATATTATGATATGTTTCTTCTTTGGCAAAAGACATAGCGTTGTATAGTTGTTTAAAAACAGGTTTAGAATTCATTTTACGTAATTTATAATTTTATTTGAATAGCATCTTAAAGATCTCTTCCTCTGGAAGTGGCTTGCTAAAATAAAAGCCTTGAACAATGTTGGTATGATGTGCTGACAGGAAATTGAGCTGTTCTTCGCTTTCTACTCCTTCTGCTACTGTCAAAAAGTTTAATTTGTTAGCTAATAGTAAAATTGTTTCTAATAAGATTGTATCTTTTGGGAAACCGATGTCATCCATAAAAGATTTATCAATTTTAATCTCCGATAATGGAAGCTTTTTTAAATAGGTCAAGGAAGAATATCCTGTTCCAAAATCATCGAGTGAAATAGATATCTTGTTTTCCTTTAACTCATTAAGCTTTTCAATAATTAAACTGTACGATTCAATAAATATGGATTCTGTTATTTCTAATTGAAGGTATTCTGCCGGTACTGCTTCTTCCTCAATCATTGACAATACTTGAGCTACAAATTGAGCTTCCATAAACTGAACTACAGATATATTAATAGACACTTTAAAGGGCACTAATATCTGGGTTTTCATCTTCTTGATAAACTGAAGTGCTTTCCTTAACATATGATAACCTAACGGAATAATTATGCCGCTGGATTCAGCTAAAGGAATAAATTCATCTGGTGTCTTAAAACCTAATGACTTACTATTCCATCTGATTAATGCTTCGAATCCACATATTTGGTGAGTTTCAATTTGATATTGGGGTTGGTAATAAAATACAAATTCATCCCTATCCAAGCCCTGTTTCAGCTGGTCTATAAAAATACTCTGCCTCTTGAGCTCATTTGTCATGAGATTCTGATATCTTTGCGGTACAAGCTTCCCTTTCTTTTTAGCATGATACATCGCAAGATCAGCATGTACTAAAAGTTCCTCAAAGGTGATTCCATCTTCTGGATAAAAACTGTACCCAATACTTGCTGTCATTTGGATTTTCTGTCCTCTGACAACATTTATTTTATTCATCAGCTTCTGAATCGCTTCAACACATACATCCACATCGTTTTTTTCATACTTGGAATCAAAATTATTAGCGAACTTGTCCTCCAGCTTTTCCACTAGAACAAATTCATCCCCGCCTATTCGCGAAATGAATAGTTTGGGTGTCAATTCACTTAGGTTCCTAGCAACCATACAAAGCAGTTGATCCCCTACTTCATGTCCGTATGAATTATTAATGTATTTAAATTTATCAATATCAATAAAGTAAAGTACCAATCTGCAATTTGTTGTATCTTGGATCGTTTCATCTACATATGCTTCCAAACGCGCCCTGTTAGGAAGATTTGTGAGAGGGTCATGATAGGCCCTATGTTTCAAGTCTTCTTGATAAAGTTGTAATTTTTTATTTTGTGCCCTGAGTTCTTCTTCTGATGCTGATAATTCTTCATAAACCGCCTCAATTTCACTTTTTTGAGCCATTATGGTTTTTTGTGAGCGCTTGCGGATCTGAATATTAACCTCTAGCACAATAATCAGCAGCAGCAGTAGAAAAAAAACACCAAGTACGCTCAATACCAATTTTTTATAGGTATCGAAAAAAGAAAACTTATGATTTAAAATTCTTACATCTTTGTTCAGATTTTTTTCAGATAGTTTAAATTGATCCATTTTATTTTCATCCACAGCGGTAATCGCAGTATCTTGGGCACTAAAGGGAATTATGTCTGCAGGAGTTCCTTCTAATATTCGTAATCCTATCGTTCCAAGCGCTTCCCCCTGCTTGACACCACTTATGTATGCACCGCCAACAGCACCATGACCAATTAAATACTCATCGACTGTATATATTGGCACAGAGCTTACCTTCGACAGTTTTTCACAAAATTCTTCCGAGGTTTTCACTATCCCATCTACGGAACGATTGTAAGATATCATTATGATTGCACTGTCTATTTCCAACGTTGGAACACACTTTAGCAACTCATCAAACGTTAGATTCTTTAAGTTAACCCGCTCTATTTGATCCTGAATCCCTAATTCCAGAAATCCATCCTCAAGGTCTGTTGCGGCACTTTCCCCACTTTCACTAGTATCATGAATTACATAGATTTTTTCAACTTTTGGTTGCAATATTCTCATTAATTGTATGGTGTCAGCCGGATGTAACTTTTCATAAACCCCTGTGACATTCTTCTCGTTTCCAATGATACCTACTGCGTTGAGCGGACTTATTCCACTGAATGCAATTGGAGCATTGCTAAAAATCTCCTTACGATTAGTAAAAGCAAATGACAACGCCATATCATCCGTTGTCAGAATTAAATCGATGGGCGCATTTTCATATTTATATTTTAATATTTGATATTGAGATTGCAAAAGGCTTTTATCAGGAAATCTTTTCCAATCTAAATATTCTGTATAAATAGTAGCTTTGGTATATTTTTCTGTAAGTACATTATTGATGCCCACATTCTGATTATCCGTCCATGCATAACCTTTGTGATACGAATTTAAAATCAAAATCGTGAAATCCTCAGCATTTACCCCTGAGCTCATAGCATTAATCGGTGAAGATAACAATAGAAACAATACACATATAACCAAAAAAGAAAAGAGTTTTTTCATTCTATATGCCCCCTCTATATCATTGATAAAGCACTGCCATGTACCCACTTAATAATACAAAAACTGAAGACCACCTTTTATTCCACGTACTATTTTCTAGTATTATAATTATAGGTTAAAACTACCTTTTATTCAATACACGAATATGAACATTTCAACATTTTCTCACTCTTTTGTGTATATTCCTCTACTTATATCAAAGAAGCAATCCATAACATTCGCAAATAACATATCCCAGCAGGGAAAGAGCTCAATGTCTATAGTTCAAAATCCCGCCTTGCCGGACTCGATGCATCAAAAATCATTAAAGCATATGGAACGAAACCTCGTGGCATGTTCATGCGTTTGATTTTTGATGCATCGAGTCCGGCAAGGCGGGATTTTGATTCGTAACCATCTTTTCCTTTCCCCGCGTCCGTCAATCGTTACCGTTATCATTGTTATTGCGAAGCCCCACCCTCCATCAGTTCCTTTACAAATCGACTGACTTCCATTTCTTTATTAAAACGTTCTTTTGTATAATAAATATGAAGGTTTACTTTTGCTCTAGTCATTGCAACATAGAACATGCGGCGTTCTTCTTCTAAATCTGCTGGTATGGTGGCTTTGTGATGTGGCGTTACCGTTTCATTGGCATCTATAATAAAAACATTCTGATATTCTAATCCTTTTGAACTATGCATCGTCGAAAGAACAATTCCTTCTTTATTTTCGTTATTTTTTTTCGCTTGCTCTTTCAGTGCTTCCCCATACTTTTCTATGTGTTCAAACCATTCATCAAAGGTCTCAAATGGCTTGGCAGCTTCTTGAATTTCATCTATGATTTCATACAAATTTTCTGCCTTAATCCGTCGATAGTCTGCATACTCCTCTAAAAAATCATTATAGCCTATTCCTTTACGGATATAAGTAATTGCAGCATAAGGTGTTATCTTTTTTAACCATTTAAGATCCGATTCCCACTGATCAATGCGGTCCAGCATCCAGTTTTTATCTTCATAGAAGATACGAAGCTGTTCAAAATTAAATTCTGGATATGTAAATGCTTCGCGGCTGATGTAACGCTTTGGTCGATTCGCAATCTGCATAAACAGTTTCCTCTCGCGATTTCCAAGGGCTGTACGAATGTAATAAATGATATCCCGTCCAATGAAATGCTCGTAAATATTTGGCATTGCATCCTTCATGCGAAACGGAATGTTATACTGCATCAACGTTTCAATCAACATTCTAGGTTGTGTATTTGTTCGAAAAAGAACTGCCATTTCATTTAATGAAATTCCCTTTTCCTGATAATCAAGAATTTCCCACGCGATTCGCTGGTTTTCTTCCTTTGCACCTGGAAATTCCTTTATGATAATCGGATTCTCTTTCTTTTGATTGGCTTTCATATCTTTAGCGAACCGCTTCTCATTGTGCTTTATTACCCTTGCTGCACCCGCTACAATGGAGGTATTGCAACGATAGTTTATATTTAAAAGAATCTTCTTGGCGCTTTCATAATCCTTTTGAAAGTTAAGCATGATCTCAGGTTTTGCACCACGGAACCGGTAAATCGACTGGTCATCGTCTCCCACAATAAAGAGATTATTTTCCGGCAACGACAAAAGCTTTATGATGGCATATTGTATTTTATTTATATCCTGAAATTCATCGATCATAATGTACTCAAACTGTGCCTGCCACATGGCTAATATATCTTGTCTTTGCGTCAGCAATTCATAGCAGTATACGAGCATATCATCAAAATCAATTTTTCGCTTTGACTGTAACATTGTTTGATATTTGGAATAGATTTCCCTGAAAATTTCTTCCGAACAGCTTTTTGAATAATAATGGCTTATATCCATCATTTCTCCCTTTACCAGGCTAATTTCATTCTCTAATTCAGAAATAAATTCACTTTCATCCTCTAATTCAAGTGAATACTCTTTTATAATATCACGGAAAAATTGCATTTTTTCATCTTCACGAACAATACTATTAATATTGTAATGATAAGCATGTTTTAAAATTGAGAAAAAGATAGCATGGAAGGTTCCAAATTGAACTGCGCTATATGCGCCAGACACCTGTGAGTCTCTCATTAAGGTGTGAAATCGTTCCTTCATCTCGACAGCTGCTGCCTTTGAAAAGGTGACGACAAGAATTTTATGGGGATTTACTCCCTTTTCGATTAGAAGTTTCGTTCTTTGTGTAATAACGGCAGTTTTTCCAGAACCAGGACCTGCCAAAACAAGCGTTGGTCCTTGGTTCTGTTCAATTGCCATGGTTTGCGAATTGTTATATTTCATTCGTGATTCCTTTTATTATCAATAGTTTCGGGAAATCTTAGATTTCTCGTTCCAATTTTTCAATTGCATTCTTAATACGAAGAACGGATTCTTCTTTTCCGATGATTTCCATGATTTCCGTAGCACCGCCAGGAGTCATCTGCTTACCTGATACTGCAGTACGAATTGGCCACATTACATAACCATTTTTAAGTCCTTTTTCTTCTACGAATTTTACTAATGTAGCATATAAAGCATCATTACTGTAGTCATCTTCGGCTTCAAATAATGGAAGAAGTTCTTTTAAGACTTCAAGTGAAGATTCTGGTGTCGTCTTCATTTTTTTATGCGTATACATAGCAGAGTCATATTCTGGTACTTCCTCAAAGAAATCAATATGGTCTACAATATCTGGGAAAATCTCGATACGCGTCTTAACCAATGCTGCAATCTTCTTCAAATCCAAATTATCTTTTTTGATCACATCTTTGATAAATGGTTCCGCCATTTCATAGAATCTGTCGAAATCCATTGCCTTCATGTACTCGCCATTCATCCATTTTAGTTTAACCATATCAAATACAGCAGGAGATTTATTAATTCTTCTATAATCAAAGGCTTCTACTAACTCGGAAAGTGAGAATACTTCTCTGTCATCCGATGGGCTCCATCCAAGTAATGCCACAAAGTTTACAAGCGCCTCGGTTAAAAATCCCTGTTCAACCAAATCTTCATAAGAAGAATGTCCACTTCTTTTGCTTAACTTTTGATGTTCTTCGTTTGTAATAATTGGACAGTGAATATATACAGGAACTTCCCATCCAAATGCCTCATACAAACGATTGTATTTTGGAGAAGAAGATAGGTATTCATTACCGCGAACTACATGCGTAATATTCATCAAATGGTCATCCACTACGTTTGCAAAATTGTAGGTTGGATATCCATCCGATTTCATTAAAATCATGTCATCAAGTTCTGCATTATCTACCGTAATATCGCCAAAGATAACATCGGAAAATGTGGTGGTTCCTTCGCAAGGATTGTTCTGTCTGATAACATATGGTAAACCTGCTGCTAAATTTGCAGCGATCTCATCTTTTGATAAACTTAAGCAATGCTTATCATACTTTGCAATTTCTTTACCACTTTCATCCGTTACCGAGGCTTTTAAGCTTTCCAAACGCTCTTTGGTACAAAAGCAATAATATGCTTCGCCTTTTTCAATCAATTGTTTTGCATATTCCAAATAAATTCCTTGTTTTTGACGTTCACTTTGCACGTAAGGGCCTACTCCGCCGTCTTTATCTGGTCCTTCATCATGAATCAGTCCTGTCTTTTCCATCGTACGATATATAATATCAACAGCACCTTCCACAAATCTTTCCTGGTCGGTATCTTCAATACGAAGTAAAAAGTCTCCGTTTTCATGTTTGGATACTAAAAAAGCATAAAGTGCAGTTCGTAAATTACCAACATGCATTCTTCCAGTCGGACTTGGTGCAAATCTTGTTCTAATCTTAGTCATATTCATTTCCTCTTCTTTCAAATAGTCTCAAGATTCATGAGACTTTAAACTCTGTCCCGATTATACACCAATTTTTCATAAAATTAAAGTACATTTTGCAAAGGGAATTAAGATAATGAATAAATAAATTCTGCTGTTTCTTTTGGAATTTTGTAATATTTAATATAATCCTTCTTTTGCGTCCCATTGTTTGGAATTATCTCTTTCATATAATAATCATCTTCATCTTTATACAATACTTCCTGACACATCTTTATTAATTCATGCTTCGTGGTCTTTCTATTTAATGCATATCTAATAATATTAACTTCAGCACTTACCCTATCAGGAATCTTATGAACTTCTTTCCACTCGTTCATGGATAACTTATTTAAAATATCAGTTATTTTAGAAATCTTGGATGTGCTGTATAATACCACTTGATTTTCACTATCCAATATATCCATCCTTTGCTCTTTTGATACTTTTCTAATATTTTCCTCTGTTATAATTTCAAAATCTTCATCAGAATGCTCACATCCTTTGTCAGAATCCACATCTGATTCCGTATTATCTAATTGATCCTGCAACCCATCAATTTCTGTTTTCCATTTACTAATTAGTTCTTCCGCTGTTTTCTTCGCACTAATATTTAACTTTTGTGGTTCGCCAAGATATTTTCCCGTACGCTTTGTTACTTTTACTATATCCCTACTATCTTCTGAAAAATCTACTATATAAAAATCAGATTTGGCTTCATATAACTCTATCACATCTCTATTTATGTATGGAGCATTCCCCTCCAAATAAAAAGGATCGTCAACCACTTCATATCCTTTGTAAGTATATTTTAGCTTTGCATCATTTACTAAATGATCACAATATTCCCATGACTCGATATCTAACTTTTTGGTAAACTCTTCAATACTCTTTGAATCCTCCATTATTCCTAACAGCTCATTATTTTCAGATAATATCTCAATAAATTGCCTCTTCTCAGTATCATAATCAGACTGTTTTCCGCATCCTAAAAGCATTACTGCTAACACACTTAGTAGAACTAATATTTTTTTCATTCTATATCCTCCTTTTTTTATAACAAAAGTGCTACAACGCAAATATTGTAGCACCTATAGTTTCAAGAAGAATTTATATGTAAAAAATGGTATCGTTTATTGTCAAATCTGGTTCAAATATCATAGATGACAATCCGTACCTGAAAACAATGAGGTAATGCCTCTATATTGATTGTTTCTGCATCCCCAATTATTTCCCTTATGTTTCTTAGTCCTATGCCATGGACTCCCCTAGCTTGCTTTGTCGATACAGGAAGCCCATCTTTCCATTCTATTACTTTGTTTGTAGAATTTTCAATTCTAATAAACAGCACATGTTTTGTAACCTGAGCTTTGATATATACCCAACGTGCATCCTGTGGAAGTTTCAGGCAAGCTTCTTTTGCATTATCTAAAAGGTTCCCCAATATGGTAACTGATTGCTCAAAGGAAAATTTAATTCCTGGTGGCACTTGTATTTCGGTATTTACGAAAATGTTGTCACGCTTCATTTCTGTAATTTTAATATTTAATACAGAATCCAAATTTTCATTTCCAGTTGATACCACTTGCTCGATTTCATATATCTGTCCAGATACCTTATTAAGATATGTAATCAACTCCCCATTTTTTTCTTGCTTCATGGCAAGCTGTGAGGCTGTTCTTAAACAGTTCTTCATGTCATGCTGTATGCTCTGAAACTGTCTGTGGGTTGCCTCTAATTCTTTGTAATGGCTATTTTGCATTTGAAGCTGTTGTTCCAGCATTACTTTTTCTTTTGCCTGCTGTATGAAAGCAGAAAATTTATCAAAAAATACAAAGAGCGAAACATTAATAAACAATAGTAACAACATAACTGGAATTTCTGATGTGAGCAAATAGGGATTTTCACGTCTTATAATGTAGTACCACATAATGAACGTTACCGCAATACTAGATAATGTAACTGACAATAACAAAGCCCACAATGAATAAGGAATTTCAGCCTCAATATATTTGCCGATTTTAATAATCAGTTCCAAAAGTATCCAAAAAATCAAATGAAGTAACAGTGGTGCAAAATATTGTATTTGTAAGGGTGTCAATATCAGATCTGCAAGTACCATTTCTAGTATTGCTGTTGTGATTAATAACGTGCTGAATAATATCTTTTTTTGTATATTTGCTGGATATTTTTTCAAAAATAAAAAACTACAAAAAACGGTAACTGGTGGAAATGCGGCTGGCCGTCCTGGTTGCAGGACTATTTTAAGCAGAATGCTAACAAGCATTATAGCTAGTCCCGCCTTCCAATATAATCTTATATTGCTGTTTTTAGCTTCACCGTAAATGTGATTGTAAAGTCTTAAAATCAGCAAAATCTCGATAGTAGCAAACAAGATATCTTCACCAAAATAAAGTGAATCTGCTATTGAATTCATCAATTTCCGCACCGCCTTTCAATAAAAGAAAGATGGTTTTGTTTCACTTTGCTATGGTATCTCTTGCTTATGGGCAATGTAGTGTCATCTTCCATTATAATTTCCAACTTCTTCATTAAACGGATATAATCCATATTCACAATAAAGGAGGCGTGGATTTGGCTAAACAGATTCTGATCTAAACGTGAATATATCGTGGTGATTTTATCATATATTTCAAACATATTTTCCGGTGTATGAATTATTGTTTTTCTTCCTGCGCCCTCAAAATAAGTAATTTCACGGTAGTGCAACTGATATTTCTCATGTCCAATTTGAAAAAAGAAAACTTGTCCAAACATTCGTATATGCTCTATTGCATCCGTTAGGACATGCGATAATTGATCAGAGGTGACAGGCTTTCTGATAAAGCGAAAAGGCAGTGCCTCAAATACGTCATAAACATAATCTTTGTAATCCGTAATAAATATAATGACGGCATCTTTGTCCTTTTTGCGAATGATGGAAGCTGCTTCAATTCCATTTTGTTTAGGCATTTCAATATCCATCATATAAATATTGTAAGGTTCTTGTCCAGATTCTATTTTTTTAACCAGCTCCACTCCGCTTAGAAAAACATCGTAATATATATTTTTATCATCTATATTATGAATTACTTCTTCCATGAAATTAGTCGAATTCATATCATCATCACAAATGGCTATTCTTATCATTATTTCCTCCCAACTCGCTTATTTAAACAGAAAAAAGCGCAACTACTTATAATATAGTCAAAACTGCCGATTCAAAACGCAATTTAGCGATAATATATCGCGTTGCACTTTGAATCGGCAGTTTTGCTTGCGAGGTGGAAAATGAATTTAAAATTCAGCTTCCACCCCTTTTCTCAACCTCTTCCAATCTTCAAAACAAAAATAAGTGAATATCGATTCATTCAGATTATACAGTAATAAAATCTCTGATTGTATTTACTGCATGATCTATTCCAGCAAAATCGGTCCTTACGGATACATCATAGTTAAAAAGGGTTGCCCATTTTTCACTGGTATGATAATTATAATAGTTTGCACGGCGCTTGTCATATTTCAGAACCTCTTCCGCTGCCTTCTCTTTCGAAATACCATATAGCTTTGTTGCTCTGTCAATACGAAAATCGAGTCCCGCAAAAACAAATACATGAATTACGTTTGGTTTATCTTTTAAAATATAATCTGCACAACGTCCAACAATAACGCAAGGGCCTTCTTCTGCAACCTTACGAATTATATTGGATTGTGCAAGGAAAATCTTATCATCCAGTGAAAGACTTGAGAATCCAAAATCCTGACTTCCGTATGCATTCATTCCCATTGCAATCGAGTAAAGCAAACTATTGGTAGCTTTTTCTTCCGCTCTTTCAAATGCTGCCTCTGCAAAACCGCTTTCTTTTGCCGCACGGGTAATTAATTCATTGTCATAAAATGGAATTCCTAATTGCTTTGCAAGCTTTTCTCCTACCTCGCGTCCACCACTTCCATACTGTCTACTGATGGTGATTACCTTATCCATATAAATCCCTCCTAACTCATGTTTCATAAGGAAAGTATATCATATTGTCTGACAAATTGCCACTATATAATGGTATTATGTGGGTAATTAATTCATTTAATTTATTCTATCTAATTTCGTCCAAATTCACTTAGCTTAAGTTCTTCGTTTCTGTCAAGCGCAGTTTTGATACTCCATGGATGTGTAAAAATCAATAATGGATTTCCTTTTAAGTCTTTGATCTTCTTTGTATCAGATGTTACGCTTAATCTACTAACATCAATATCTTTGTTCTCAATCCAACGGATGTGTTCGTAAGGAAGTTGGTCCAGACGAATTTCAACTCCATACTCGGAGTCCAGACGATATTTTAATACATCAAACTGAAGTACTCCTACAACTCCTACAATAATCTCTTCCATTCCGGTATTAAATTCCTGAAAAATCTGAATGGCTCCTTCTTGTGCAATTTGTTCGATTCCCTTCACAAATTGTTTTCTCTTCATGGTGTCTATCTGTCGAACTTTTGCAAAATGCTCCGGTGCAAATGTAGGGATACCTTCATATTCAAACTTACTCTTTCCGCTACATAAAGTATCTCCTATCGAAAAGATTCCTGGATCAAATACACCAATAATATCTCCCGCATATGCCTCTTCCACATGCTTTCTCTCCTGAGCCATCATTTGCTGTGGCTGTGACAGGCGAATCTTTTTATCACCCTGTACGTGATATACTTCCATACCTGCTTCAAATTTACCAGAACAAATACGCATAAATGTAATACGATCTCGATGTGCTTTATTCATATTTGCCTGAATCTTAAATACAAACGCAGAGAATTCTTCATTAAATGGACTTATTTCTCCTTCACTTGAATTTCTAGGAAGCGGTGATGTTGTCATATCTAAAAAGTGCTTTAAGAAGGTTTCTACACCAAAATTGGTTAATGCAGATCCAAAGAATACAGGTGACAATTTGCCTGCCCGCACGCGGTCCATATCAAAGATATCACTTGCGCCATCCAACAGGTCGATTTCTTCCATCAATGTATCATGGTTAACTTTTCCAATCAGTTCATCAACACGTTCATCCCCTAAGGATACTTCTACCGTTTCAATTTCCTTTTGACCGTTATTCGCTGCCGTGAATTTTGAAATATGTTTGGTCTGTCTATCATATACCCCTTTAAAGTTCTTTCCAGAACCAATCGGCCAATTGATTGGACAAGTGCGTATACCAAGTACCGTTTCTATTTCATCGATTAATTCAAATGGATCATTGGCTTCGCGGTCCATTTTATTAATAAATGTAAAAATAGGAATCCCTCTCATCACACAAACCTTAAATAATTTGATCGTTTGTGCCTCCACACCCTTCGAACCATCTATTACCATAACTGCAGAGTCTGCTGCCATCAACGTACGATACGTATCCTCCGAGAAGTCCTGATGCCCAGGTGTATCCAAAATATTAATACAGTATCCATCATAGTTAAACTGCATAACAGAAGATGTTACTGAAATACCTCTTTCTTTTTCGATTTCCATCCAGTCCGAAACTGCATGTCTCGCTGTTTTTCTTCCTTTTACAGAACCAGCAAGATTGATTGCACCTCCATATAAAAGAAATTTCTCTGTCAAAGTAGTTTTACCTGCATCTGGATGCGATATAATGGCAAAGGTTCTTCTTTTTTTTATCTCTTTATTTAAATCAGTCACTGTGTTTCCTCCAATATACTTACGAATCTTTTCTAATTGTTAACAAACCCCTTTATTATATACAACTTTCCATGTTCTGTAAAGGAAATACTTCATTTTAAGTAATAGTACTAGCTTTTTTGCAAAATATAAATTACAATATGATTTATATTTTTGCTATACTTAAGATGTATATTCACATACTGGTTAATTTGCAATTGGTGAGGAATACTTTATGGATTTTAGTCATTATAATAACGACATTCAAACGATCATATCAAACATCTCGAAGAACCGCCGTAATGATTCCAAGATAGTTATAAAATATTGTCGGCAGCTTATTCGTCATGCAAAAAAATTAGACGATCCTGCTCTCTATGGCTACGCTTATTATTATATGAGTGAATCTTACTTTTCGTTTCATGATTACACTGTTTTCCTCAACTATCTAATCAAAGGTATTACTTATCAACAAAAAGCAAATCAAGAAGCCTTGTTGGCACGTTCCTACAATCTTCTAGCTGTCAGTGCTGACAGTCAGGGCAATCTAACTAGTGCGCTTGATTATTACCTTACCTCACTTAAACATTGCAAAAATGCCGATTTAAAATATGAATTTGGTCTAGTATATACAAACATCGGTCATCTATACGTTACGCTCAAAGAATATCAAACAGCGTTACGTTATTTTCACTTGGGTCTTGATTACATTGCCTTTGATAAAGATAATCCTTTTTATTTAACAAATCTGGCATTGAGTTTTGTGGCAATCGGTAATTGCCATTATAATCTTGGCTACATAGATAAGGCTCTAGAATATGAAGAAAAATGTATAAATGAATGTGATACTTCTTCTTTGCATGATTTTAGTCAAATTTCTTATCACTGTTTTCAGATTAAACTACTAACGGCAACTGGACGACTTGAAGAACGAGATGCACTCATAAAAAAATCCATTCCTTGTATCACTTCGGTTTCCTCCTTATTGGATATTTACTACGAAGTTTTTGATTTTTGCGATCATTTGCTTCTCATTCAAAAATACGAAGAACTTTGGCAAGTCCTAGATTATTTGCAAGTTCTTACACAGACTTCTGGCATAGCGTATTTGGAATTAAAAGTTCTGAAACTTAAAATCGAATATTACAAACTTTTTAATGAGGAAGCGAATTATTTGCAAGCGACATCCCGTTATTTTGAAATTTCTAATAAAATGCAAATCGATGAAGAAATCATTACCTTATCAACGATTAATTTACGCTTTTCCCTGGAAGAAATCCGCTCACGTAACTATCGAATGGAACAGGAAAATCGTATTTTACAGGAACGTTCCGAACGCGATTCTCTGACCGGATTACCAAACCGTTATCGGTTAAATGATTATTCTGAGGAAGTCTTTGAGCGGGCACTTATCAATCAGACTTCCCTTGCCGTAGAAATCTTTGATGTGGATTGTTTTAAGCAGTTTAATGACACTTACGGACATCAGGCTGGGGATCATTGCCTTAGCCAGATATCTGAATTTTTAAAAGAGATTATGTGTGAAAATATATTCTGTGCTAGATATGGTGGCGATGAATTTATTATTATTTATGAGAATAAGACGGATGCAGAAATTTTAGACATTGCCACTAAATTAAAACATCGTGTTGTTGCATTACAAATTGAGCATAGTAATTCAATGGTTGCACCTTATGTTACGATTTCACAAGGTATTCGTAACTCAGTTCCAGTTATTGAAAATAAAATGTGGGATTTTTTATTTGCTGCAGATGCAGCTTTATATCAAGTCAAACGTGCCCAAAAGAACGATATTTTGTTGGTACACAAAACAGCTTCACAAAGTATCGCATCTTCAACCGTACAATATATCAATAGTTAATTATTGCAATACTTAAATAAGGGGGATTTTAAGTTATGAGAAAGTCTGGCAGCAATCATTGGACATTATTTTTATTGGTTCTTTGTGGAATCGTGTTAGGAGGATTTATAGGTTACCTGACAAAAAATATATCCTATCTTTCTTGGCTTGATTATGGTCAAGTCTTTGGCTTGGAAAAGCCTGTTAAATTGGATTTAGGGATTTTAATACTTACCTTTGGATTAACGATTAAAATTTCCATCGCAAGTATTTTAGGGGTTCTTTGTTCTATTTTGGTTTATCGTAAACTATAAAGTTTTATTCTTTGTCTTTATCAACAATATCACAGCCACAATAATAAATGGCAGTCCACCTACCAAGCCGGTAATTGCTGGTCCTAGCAACGTGTTATAGCTGCCTTTTACCAGACATATCGGGAGTGCAGCTCCCGCATTTACTGTTGAATGTATCATTGCAGCAGGGAAAGCACTCTCCAGCTTAATCGTTATGTAACCTTCTATAATTCCCAAAACGACGCAGAATATGGTCATGCCTAAAATACCAAGCCATGGATAGCCAAAATACTGCGTTCCGTAATTATGCCCCATTACAATTACGGGTGTATGCCATAAACCCCATATAACACCAGTTATGATGAGCGCAACCCTGTCGGAAAAAACCACGCGTAATTTTGGAAGCAAATACCCTCTCCATCCTAGCTCTTCTCCCATTGTTGGAATAATATTAATAATTGGACCAATGATAATGATCTGTAATGCTGATATGAGCAATAGCGTCAATGCAGAAAATCCCGGTGTACTAGACGAAGCAGCCATTTGCTTTAAGTTTGTTAGCTGAGAATCAAACATGCTCGGAAAAACCAAGAAATATACTGCACCGCTCAGAAACAGCAAAGCAGTGGGTCCAAAGAAAACCATTATGTATTCTTTTACATGTCCCTTAAAGTGGGGGCGCAAATACATCTGATGGAATCCCTCTTTCGTTATCAGCCTTGTCAATATGCTACTTAATGCGGGTGCAAACATAGCTGCTGCAAGTATTAATATTGATACTCCCTTTCCATAAGTCAAACCGCAGATTGGTATCAGCATAAATACAATCCATGCAATGACGAATGAAAGCACAACAAACAAAACCAGTCTATTTTTTACTATTTTTATATTCTCCATAATTCCACTCTTTCCTTTTCTATCAATTCATATTGTTCTATTAATTCATATAGTAAACTTACAATAACCCTTCCCTTTATATAACAAAGCCCCTATCAATCAGCAGTTATTTTGCAGTTTTTCAGCCATATTTTGAAATCGATGTTCATTTGAAAGCACCGAAAACACTGGATTATGAAGGATTACGTCCGCCATGCTTTTTCTGATTGTTTTCTCATCTCGCGGAAGATCCGTTCCCAAATCCAATTTATCTAACCAGCCCTCTAACAGGTCAAAAAAGTCATCGCCTTGCAAATGCAATGGGTATATATCGCTTGTGACAAGCTCTGTATACTGCTGTAACATTTCAAGTGCTCTATCATGGTTTCCTTGTGTGATATATCCTTGCGCGGCAGAAATATATATGCCTACTAAAACGCCCGGGTGCAGATGACTCATGTCAAATGCTTCCGCCATAGTAAGCGCACGCAAAAGCACCTCGTCAAATTTTTCAGGAATATCCGCACATAGCATAAGGTAAGCAGGAAAAAAATTGAATAGTACAACTATATTTTGATAAATCCCTACTTGCAAAATAGCTTTTGCCTCATCAAAACGTCCTGTCATTTGATAAGCGGAAGCTAAAATAGATTCAGGCGGCATTGCTGGTACAACGGTTCCGTCCAATAGCTCCAGTGCTTCGTTCGGATTGCCAGCATAGAGACTGCACAGCGCCTCCATAAACAAAGCCTGCTTTGTAAGTGCTACATCGCCACTTTCCTCCCTCACTCGCATAAAGAGAGCCTTCGCTTCCTTAATCAAAGCTACCGATTCTTTTGTGTCATTTAACAACTCTGTATGGTTTAGCATCAATATCCCCATTTGTAGCAACAAGGAAAAGCATGAAAAGTATTTTTTAATTATCTGGCGGCAATCTTCCATCACTGTATTAAATGGCTTTGAAGTAAAATCCGCAGAAAAGCTCCGATACAGTTTATGAATATCCTCTTTTGACATTTGAGGCTTATAGTCCATCAAATCGTCAATGCTGATATTAAAGTAAGCTGCCAGCTGGGGTAGAAATGTCACATCCGGATAGCTTTGCCCCGTTTCCCACTTGGAAACCGATGCCTTGGAAACCCCTATATAACTTGCCAGTTCCTCTTGCGTTATAGCCTTTTCTTTACGCTTATTCACAAGTACTCTTGCAATATTAATTTCCTTCATATTTTAATACCAAGTCTCAAATCAACATGTTAGCATGTTTGCTTGAGACGCAAACACAAAGGGTCAAAGTTATGTGTTTGCATTTATCCTTTCATTAAAATTCTTTTCTTTATCACCTTTGTTATATTTTAGTTGCTATTCTAAAGAATTACAATGGATTTAAAGTTGATAAAGGTTGAATTAATCAACTTGTGCGCTACCATAATTTTGACAAAAATAAGGCTTCCACGATGTTTAATCATCATGAAAGCCAAGATATAGGCAGTATCTGTATAAGTTGTAATCAAATTACTTTTGTAGTTCCTCCATTATCCCTACTGGGTTTATAATCTTTGAAGTCACATATTTCTTACCTTTATAATTGGTCTCATTCGAAATTGCAGTTTTTAATGCTACTTTCCAAAATTCTTTATAAGTAATATCTGGATCCACTTGACACGCAAGCGCATATACTCCTGCTATATATGGAGTAGTCCAGCTTAAACCACCAGAACTATATACTACATAATCGTCAATTCCAGACGGTGCTGCTATACACATATTATCCATTGGAGCACATAATGTATTAGGTCCAAAGGTATCCTCTTCATCTGCCCAATCCCAATTAGAATGAATATATGCTGTAAAATCGTCCGGACTAGACAATCCTTTTCTCCCTAATCCCATGTAGTCTAGGTTTTCTCCTTTCATATCCTCTCGATTCGATAACGTAGTAGATAAGACAAAAATACCTTCCTCCTTTGCACTCTTTAGTGCTTCCATATAATCTTCATACCCTTTTTTATTATTATCTTCACATCCCCACGAAATAGAAATCACTCTTATTTTTTCATTCTTAGATAATTTTTTATTTAACTCAATCACTTGTAAGATATCTTTTGCTACAGCTATCTGTGGATTCTTCTGCATAAAACTTTCTGCAAAATAATATAAATCTGCTTCTGGTGCAACTCCGACCGATTTGCCAACAGCTATAGAAGCAACTGCTGCACCGTGTATCTCAGCCGGAATATTATTTGCTCCCTTTCCCTCTTTATAATATTTTAATTGATCTTTATATTCTACATGATCCACTAATAGTGTCTGATCAATAATAGCAATTCCTACGTTTTTACCTGTAATACCTTTTTTATGGAGTTTTCTTACATTTAAACCTGGGTTTTTATATTGTTTCATGATTTTTTCCGGATTAAAACCATTCGGAAGTTTTTTAGGCCAAATGGTAATACTACTAAAATCAGAGCGTATCAATTTATCTTTTTCCTTCGTTAAATTAAGCTTTGAAAGATCTGCATAGCGAAAGTCATAATAGCCTGATTTATCTGCTTTCGGCATTTTATTTAATTTATCCTCGATGCCTCCATTCGCCTCGGGATATCGTTCGATATAGACATCTTCCAAATCCGTCTTATTTTCTTCTTGTGTTGTCATTGCAGATAGCGTTAATTTTGAATCTGCATTTACCCCAACTAATCCTACACTGACTACTGCGGCTATCGTTCCAACCAAAATCTTTTTTCTAATTTTCATTTTATTATCCTTTCCATGTTTACTATTACCTATAATAAATGAAAATTCTTTCATAATTTCTATATATTTCTTTCAATAATCTTTCATTGATAACTATTCCATCACACATTCAAAGGAAATTCTAACTTTAAACGTATCTCCTTCTAACAAAATTTCAAAAGTCCCCCCACAAATCTCAGTATAGCTTTTAGCAATGGCAAGTCCAAGCCCGTTTCCTTCTCCAGCTCTTGATTCATTTCCCCTCACGAAGCGACCTGCAATTTCCTCAGAAGTAAAGTTTATTTCATAGGAAGCTGTATTTTGGAGAGTAAAGAAAACATGATTATCCTCAAGATATGTATGAATAAAAATTCGTGTACCCCTCATTGCATATTTTAATGCATTTTCTATTAAATTTTGAATCACACGATATAGCTGCGTACCATCTCCTAGAAATTTAATTGATTGGTCCAATAAATTTTGTTTTATGACAAAACCACTTGCTGCTATTGTATCTTCCATATCACACATTGTCTGGATAATTAATTTATTCAAGTCAAGGGGTTGTATCGTAAGTGCTGCATTTCCACTTGTGACTTTTGCTAAATCAAATAATTCTTTAATCATGATTTTCAAACTTTCCGCTTTTTTACTTAGTTTATGCAAATAATCCTTTCCATCCTCTGTGACATAATTTTCTCTTTCAAGTAAATCAATATATCCGATCATGGACGTCAATGGTGTTTTTAAATCATGAGAAATATTCGTTATCAAATCTACTTTGAGCTTTTCATTCCGTAGCCATGCTTCCATGCTCTCTTTGAGCGTTTCATCCAAATGCATGATATCTTCTCCAAGCTGGTAAATAATTGATTGCTTCGTCAGACTATTTTCAACATCAACTTCACCTTTAGCCACCTGAGATATCTGCTCTGATAAAACCGCCACATCATATTCAAAATCATTTTTTACGATAAACCAGGCCACAAGTATAATCTCAACAATACAAGGAATTCCAATGATCAATATCAGATTTATAGTCTTGCTTTGCACTTTCATATCGAAAATATACCAAGCCGCCTCATAACCAACCAATAGCATCTGTATTACTGCAAACACAATCTTTCTTTTATAGATTCTTTTAAAAATCGGTTGCTGTCTTTGAATAAACAAATAATTATTCAAAATCTTTGATATGAATGATGTTTCTGCAATCCAACCGCTTTTTATTCTTCTTGCAAAGATAGTTATAATCCCTAGATATATAAGACTTCCAAATAAGAATTTTAGAAAAACTGAAATAATGTTAAATATGATAGCTGCGCTATATACATTATTTTCGTACATATTCAGTAAATCATCCATCCATAAAGCATCGTTAGACCAATCATTTTTAGCCCAAAACCATAAATCTGATTTTTGGAATAAAATAATTGTGCCTATTATACAAAGACATAAAACTAGTTCAAACGAGATTTTGTCAACCCATAATATCTTGTCTCCTGGGTGTATTTTGCAAAAATATAAAACAATGCATATTAAAATTAAGAGAATCAAACTTATGTAAAGTAATCCAAACATAAGATTTATATCTCTTCCAAATAGTTTCTGTTGCATAACCCCATAACCATATTGGTCGCAAAATAACAAATATTCTTGATATATAGCATTCATACTGCAAAGTAAACTAAATAGAATACTAATCATCAAAAAAAGCACATAACTATACACATGTTTTTTACTGATCTTTTTCAATTTTGTACCCAATGCCCCACACCACCTTTAAATATTTTGGTTGTTTTGGATTGATTTCTATTTTCTCACGAATCCGCCTAATATGCACCATTACTGTATTTTCTACGGAATAAACGTCCTCATTCCATACATTTTGATATATCTGCTCTGCTGAAAAAACGTGACCCGGATTTGACATAAGAAGCTTCAAAATCTTATATTCGGTTGCTGTTAGATTAAAACTTTCACCTTCTACATTGATTTCTTTCGTGGCAGTACTCAACTTCAATTTTCCAACAGTAATCGTTTCTGATTCCTGATTTTCCTCTTTCTCATTTTGGGAAGCACCTAAGGTAAAATATCGCCTTAACTGTGCATTTACCCTTGCTAGTAGTTCAGCTGTATTAAATGGTTTCTCAATGTAATCATCCGCTCCCATTAAAAGCCCTGCAACTTTGTCACTTTCTTCTGTCTTAGCAGATAAAATGAGTATTGGAATGTTATTATTTTCTCTTATTTTCATCATAGCAGATATTCCGTTTAACTTTGGCATCATAACATCAAGAAAAATCAAATTTATTTCATTTTTATTGACTATTTCCACCGCTTCAATGCCATCATACGCTTGATATACTTGATACCCTTCTAACGTTAGTAATTTTGTCAAAACCTCAACAATTTCCTTGTCATCATCTACAACTAATATGTTAAATTGTTTCATATTTTTCTTATCCCATTAAATATTACATCTGTTTAAGATGCATTCCTTTCTTTCTACTCACCCTGAATAATCAAGCTGGACACGTTTAAAACCGCATTGCTTCTTCATCTCTTAATTGCGGGGCCAGACTATTTTGATATGGATCATAGTTATTATTATTGCACCCAAATTCTTTCAATAAGCAAATTTTATCATACTCTGTCCATTCAATAACGGAAATGCCATCAAAGGCTTCAATCTTTCCATCATTCATAGTGTTCTTAAAATACCACTCAACTATAGTTTGATTTCCTTTATGAAAGTACTGTTTAATTTCCCACACAAGTACATTCCCACGGGTATTCCATTCTGTAAACCAATGTTTGATTTTTTCACTACCTTTATATTTTGGTCCCCAACTTTCAATATAAACTGCATCATTAGTGAAAATGTCTGTAATTCCTAAATCCTGCTTACTTAACCACATATCAAACCAAAGACTAATAATTTTTTCTTTATTTTCCATAGTAAACCCTTTCCTCATCATCCTGTTTTTTTGTCTGAAAATATAAATAATTTTAACTCAGTATACTACAAAAAACAAAAGAATAGAAGGATTCAAACCTCGAGGGTTCAAATCCTTCTATTAACTTTGCGCTCTGCCATTTCCTAATTTCCCCTGCCCATTCATAAATATCTCCAAAAAGAAAACGATGAATTTTCTTTAAATGTTCAAAATCAAAAAGCTATACGCAAATTGATATAGTTAGCTCGTTGCAGTAAATTTGAGTACTTTCCAATTTGAGACAACAAAAATAAGACTTCCACGATATAATGCATCATGAAAGCCTTATTTTAATGAACTGCTTGCAGTTCTATAAACTGCGGGAGATGGGACTTGAACCCACACGAGAATACACCCACAAGATCCTTAGTCTTGCCTGTCTGCCAATTCCAGCACTCCCGCATACTCCCCGAGTTGGGCTCGAACCAACAACCCCACGGTTAACAGCCGTGTGCTCTACCATTGAGCTATCGAGGAATGCAAAATATATTATAAATTACAAAGCCATATATGTCAAGTATAATACGTAATATTTTTCAAAAAATATATTTTATATATACAATTTTTAAAAATTTATTAAAAGGAAATTGGTTTACGGAATCCCTGACACTAGAGCGCCCTGGGTTCCATAAATTCCTATTTCAAATCTATTTAAACCAAGCGAGCTAGCAAGCTAGTTCACTGGCTATTGTAAGATTAATCTTAAGCGAGTTTTGTTTTAGCAACTTCAACTAAAGCTGTAAATCCAGCAGGATCATTGATAGCCATTTCAGATAACATTTTTCTGTTAACTGTAACTTCTGCTAATTTTAATCCATACATAAATTTGCTGTAAGATAGATCGTTCATACGAGCTGCTGCATTGATACGTGCAATCCATAACTGTCTAAACTGTCTTTTCTTTTGTTTTCTACCAGCAAAAGATTCTGTTAAACCTCTCATTACTGACTGCTTCGCTACTCTATACTGGTTAGATCTAGCGCCTCTATAACCTTTAGCTAATTTTAATACTCTATTATGTTTCTTTTTAGCGTTCATTCCGCCTTTAATTCTTGCCATTGTCTATTTCCTCCGTTTCTTCAAATTATAAATAAGGTAAGATTTTTTTCATTACCTTAGCGTTTGTGCTGTCAGTAATTGTAGCTTTTCTAAGATTTCTTTTAACTTTTGCTGATTTCTTAGTTAAGATATGTCTCTTATATGCTTTATTTCTTTTTAATTTACCTGTTCCTGTTAGTTTAAAACGTTTCGCTGCTGCTCTTTTTGTTTTTAATTTTGGCATTGTATTTTCCTCCTTAAAATTTAACTATCTCTATGTTAACGTTTTTCTGTTAAAAACATTATCATACTTCTGCCTTCAAGCTTCGCTGGTTTTTCAACAACAGCAATGTCTTCCAGCTTTGAATAAAAGTCATCTAAAATCAGCCTGCCCTTTCCCATGTGCGCCATTTCACGTCCACGGAAACGAAGTGCAACTTTTACCTTATCGCCTTTTGTCAAAAACTTTCTTGCTTGACTTGCTTTGGTATTCATATCATTTACATCAATATTTGGTGACAGACGAATTTCTTTTACATCTGTAACTTTCTGTTTCTTTTTTGCTTCTTTGTCTTTACGGGTCAGTTCATATTTATACTTACCATAATCAATAATCTTACATACAGGTGGTTTTGCGGTTGGAGCAATCTTTACTAAATCAAGTTCTGCGTCTCTTGCAAGTTGCATGGCATCTCTTGATGACATAACTCCAAGTTGCTCTCCCTCTTCTCCAATCAATCGAACTTCTTTATCTCTGATTTGTTCGTTAATCATTAAATCGCTAATAGTAGTGCACCTCCATAATAGTGTTGGCCAACCAAGCCAGGTTTGAATAAGTCCAGAGCAATAAAAAAACGTGGATACATATCCACGCACAATCCTTACAAGACTACGCTTGTAAAAAAATATTAACCCAAGGCATCTTTCATTAACAATGCTAAGGTGAGAGTGGATACTCTACTTGCTCAAAGTAAATAAAGTATACCACGCTCAACTTAGTATGTCAACTATTAGTTTCATTTTTCTTATTTATTTTCTTCCTGTGGCAATTCTTCACGAATTTCCTTTGTCCGGATTTCTTTACAGATTTGGTCGATAAATACAACTAACTCTTTCTGTCCTTCATCTCCTGCAAAACGGCTTCTTACCGATACCAATTCGGATTCTGCTTCCTGCTGTCCTACCACTAACATATAAGGGATTTTTGCAAGTCTTGTTTCGCGAATCTTATATCCGATCTTTTCGGAACGATTGTCAACGGTTGCTAATATTCCATTTTCTTTAAGCTGCGATTCTACTTTTGTTGCATAGTCCATATATTTTTCTGAAATAGGAAGTATACGAACCTGTTCTGGACATAACCATGTTGGGAATTTACCTGCATATTTTTCAATTAACCATGCTAGGGTTCTCTCATAACAACCAATTGAAGTTCTATGAATAATATAAGGACGTCTCTTTTCTCCGTTTTCGCCAATAAAGAACATATCAAACTGCTCAGCGATTGCACAGTCTAACTGAATCGTTATCATCGTATCTTCTTTTCCATATACATTCTTTGCCTGAATGTCTACCTTCGGTCCATAGAATGCTGCTTCGCCTTCTGCTTCCGTAAAGGATACATTCATTTCGGTTAAGATTTCACGAATTCTTGCCTGTGTTGAATTCCAATATTCTTCATCGCCAAGATATTTTTCTCTATTGTTTGGATCCCATTTGGATAAACGGTATGTTACATCCTCTTCAAGACCTAATGTTTTCAAGCAGTATACTGCTAATTCAAGGCAACGTTTAAATTCATCATTCACCTGCTCTGGTGTAACAATTAAGTGTCCTTCTGAAATTGTAAACTGACGTACACGAGTCAATCCATGCATTTCACCGGATTCCTCATTTCTAAATAGAGTCGATGTCTCGCCATAACGAATTGGCAAATCACGATAGGAATGCTGTCCCGCTTTATATATATAATACTGAAATGGGCAGGTCATTGGACGAAGTGCAAATACTTCTTTATCAGTTTCTTCATCCCCTAAAACAAACATACCGTCTTTATAATGATCCCAGTGTCCAGAAATTTTGTACAAATCACTTTTCGCCATCAAAGGAGTTTTTGTTCTTACATAGCCGCGACGTTCTTCTTCATCTTCGATCCAACGCTGCATAGTCTGAATCATTTTTGTTCCTTTTGGCATTAATAATGGAAGTCCCTGACCAATCACATCAACAGTTGTAAAAAGTTCCATTTCTCTTCCTAACTTATTATGATCACGCAACTTAATTTCTTCTAAGTGCTGAAGATATGCTGCTAATTCTTCTTTTTTCTGGAACGCAGTACCATAGATTCTTTGAAGCATTTTATTCTTTTCGCTGCCTCTCCAATATGCACCAGAGGATGAAATCAGTTTAAATGCTTTGATATTCTTTGTACTCATAAGATGAGGTCCAGCACAAAGATCTGTGAAATCTCCCTGGCGATAGAAAGAAAGTTCTGCATCCTCTGGAAGATCCATAATTAATTCAACTTTATATGGTTCACCCGCATCTTCCATTAATTTGATTGCTTCTTCACGAGGAAGTGTAAATCGTTCTAATTTAGCACCTTCCTTGATAATTTTTTTCATTTCAGCTTCTAATTTATCCAAATCATCTCTGGAAAATGGTTCTGCTTCAAAATCATAATAAAAACCAGTATCTATGCTTGGTCCTATTGCAAGTTTTGCATTTGGAAATACTCTCTTTACTGCTTCTGCAAGAACATGAGAGGTAGTATGACGAATCGCTGCCAATCCTTTTTTATCATTCGCAGTTAAAATATTCAATTCACAGTCACTGTCTACGATATGTCTTAAATCAACTACTTCACCGTCTACTTCACCAGCACATGCCATTCTTCCAAGGCCTTCGCTAATATCCGTTGCAATATCAAGGACACTCATGACTTGTTCGTATTCTTTTGTCGAACCATCTTTTAATGTTATTTTCATTGTTTTTCTCCTTTATCCTATATCATAGTATTCTTTCATTTTTTATTATTTAATCTCTTACATACTCAACTTCTACGCCATCTTCGCAATCACAATAACCGTCGCAATCACAATCGCAATCACAGTCACCTAAATTATTTCCACTATTATTACCAATGCTAATCCCACGGGTACATGGAGCTGTTAACAATCCAAATAAAATGCCTCCTAAAGAAGCAACTGCTACAATTAGTGCAAACTCTCTCTTTGAAAAAGTTACTTCGCCTTGAAATATTTCTCTTAATTTTGACATTTAAATTCTCCCTTCAAATGAATGACAGTTTGGTCGCCGCGTTTGCGCGATAAGCAGAGCACCTTCGGAAGTGCACCTTCGATCGCGTTGCTCGCCACAGCCCTGAAAGAGAGAAATAATTTTCCTGCAAGCAGAAATCATTTTTCTCTTCCAGGCCCGTTGCTCTGCTTATCGCGCAAAAAACGCCCCTCCTAATTCTTGCGAATTAGAAGGGACGGGTAATATACTCGCGGTTCCACCCTGATTGTCTTGTGCATATTTCTAAAATATGTGATAACAAAACCACTTAATGATGGTAACGGAATCGCCGGACCGGATTGGGGTCACTCAGAGTTAGTTTTCAAATGATCTACACAAAGACACTTTCACCACCGCAATGCGGGTGTCTCTCTCTGCTGCTTTGAACATCCTACTCGTCTCGTCAACGTGTTTTTCTATATTCACTGATTTTTATTATAGCATCTATCGCGTTTTTGTCAAACCCTTTCTAAAATTAGAAATAATTTAAAAAAAGTTCCATCCGGTAGTAACCCCGCATGGAACTTTCTATTTGACAACTTGTATAGTACAGGTATCCGTTAACCCATTCTCAATGGATATTGTTAAGGTTATCTTTCCGACTTCCAATCCTTTGACGGTTATCGTAGCAATTCCGCCTGCAACACCTGCCTCATCCGAAACAAGTATGACTCCGTCTTTGCTTACGGTAATCTTTGGTTTTTCTTCAGTAGTCCCTGGCTTTAAAGTAGCTCTCAGTGTCGTTGCCACAGATTCATCGCTAAGACTAATCGTAACTTCTGACTCTGAAAATTTAACACTCTGAGCTGGTGGCCCTACGGTCACATCGCATGTTAAAGTCTTTATCGTACGTTTCTTCGCATCCTTGATTGTAACGGTTATCGAAGCTTCTCCAACATCCTCAGCAACAATTGTTGCCTTGGAGTCAGCATCTTGATTAATCGATACAAATTTTGTCTCCGAAGACTTGAACGATACGAACTCGCCTGCATCGCGATCCAGGTTTCTGACACTAAGTACACGTTCCTTACCTACTACAAGTCGCATGGTCGTATATGTAAGCCTTGCGTCAGACGCATTTTCGCTCTTTGTTTCGCTTGCTTGTGCAACTACGGTGTTATTGGAAAGGAAATTGTTTTGTAGTGGCAATAAGCTCACTAAAGCAAGTGCGAAGGCAAACATAAGGACTTTTTTGATAATAAAAGATACATTTCTCATGTCTCATCCCTCCAAACTTGGGTATGACTGCATCACATTTGGTATTTTTTATTATATTCGTATTATATTCTAGTTTTTTGTCAGAAAAATGTCAGAACCCAAATTTTTCAGCTTGTTTTGTTTTTTGTATATGCTTATAATAATAGTAAAATCAGTTCTAATTAATTTATACACTAATATGCTACTCTTTATTATTTTGTAAGTAATTTGTAAGGTTTCTATTTTCATGTGTCACAAAAATGTCAAATGTTTCGTATATAATAATATTCATATTTGAATAAAAATAAAGTAATACGTAAGCTCTATCTTATTTATTACTACAATAAACATAAAATTGGAGGTTTCTATGCAATACATATTAATCGCAGATGATAATGAGGATATCACAGATATCCTTTCCACCTATGCCGAAAAAGAGGGCCTAACACCAGTTGTCGCCTATGATGGCGAAGAAGCTTTTCGCCTTTTTCTAAAACACAAACCGGTTGTTGTTCTATTGGACGTTATGATGCCAAAGGAAGACGGTTACGAGGTATGTCGTAAAATCAGAAGTTCTTCAAACGTTCCTATCATATTGATTACTGCACGAGGAGAAGACTTTGAACGTATCATGGGACTTGATATTGGTGCTGATGATTATATCGTAAAACCATTCAGTCCGAGTGAAGTTATGGCTCGCGTTCGTGCAATACTACGCCGTATGACACCAACTCAGACGACTGCAACTTCTGGTAATACCATGTCAGTTGGCAATCTCTTTATTAATTTAGATGAGTATTCCCTCTCAATTGGAGGTAACAAGGTTACCCTGACAAAAAAAGAAATCGAAACAATGTGGACGTTAGCTTGCAATCCCAATAAAGTCTTTACACGTGATAATTTGTTGGATAGTCTGTGGGGATTCGACTACTTTGGTGACAGTCGAACCGTTGACTCACATATCAAACGACTTCGTGCAAAATTGGATAAACTAGATCATCCTGAATGGGCAATAAAAACAATCTGGGGCGTTGGATATAAATTTGATACAGAAGGAGTAAAATGATAAAATTCTTTAAGAAACTTCGTTTCAGTCTGTTCTTACGAATTTATTTATACTTTGCAATTATTTTAGCAGTTTTCGCTATATTAATCGGCATTATATTTATTAATTTGTATACCGACAATATTACAAACTCCTATGAAGTAAAACTCGAAGATCAAGGGCAACAGCTCGCTAGCAATATCGCTACCTATATAAACAATAACGACGTTGCTAATTACTCCTCTTACATACTTTCATGGCAGGAAATACTTTTAATAGAAAATACAGATATCTGGATTGTTCCAAATCCAGCAAACCCGATGAGTAATGATTTTGCAAACGTTGTAATGGATAACATTACGCTTACCAAAGATATGGAGACTGTTCTAAATAGTGCTTTTCATAACAAGATTAAGGTTATCAGTAGTTACGATAACATGTATGGAAAAACCATGATGCGTTTAGCCACTCCAATTCGTGATATAAATGGAACTGTAGTTGGAGCTGTTCTTTTAAACACATTTGTTGAAAGCCAAAATGAAATGATACAAAACAGCCGTTATTTTATTCTTGTAAGTGCCGCACTTGCTTTTTTCATTGCTTTTATTATTGCTTATTTATTTGCTGCACAACTTTCCCTACCGATTCTAATCATGCGCAATACTGCATTAAAACTTGCAGAAGGTGATTATAATCAAAAAACAGGAATCGAACGAAAAGACGAGCTGGGAGACCTAGCCACCACAATTGACATACTGTCCAATCGCCTTGCCGTCAATGCGGAAGCAAGAAAAGAAATGGAACAGATGCGTCTTGATTTTTTTGCGAACGTATCCCACGAACTTCGTACCCCTATTACCGTCATGAGAGGCTATACTGAGACACTCAATGACGGAATTGTTACGAATCCAGATAAGATACAGCAGTATTACGGTCGCATGCTAAAAGAATGTAAAAGCATGGAACGACTGGTTGGCGACCTACTCATTCTTTCTAAAATGCAAAATCCTCATTTTGAGATAGAAAAAGAACCAATCAACCTAATTCAGGTATTTGATGATATTATAAGAAGTACTTCTGTTATTGCTGCAAAAAAGGAAATTGTCTTTGATTTCAAGAAGAATACAGACTGTATAATGATGCTTGGGGACTATGATCGTTTGCGCCAGCTTTTCATTATTATCATCGACAATGCCATAAAATTTTCTAATGAAGGCTCGACTATCCACCTTGAACTTATTAGTTCAAATCCATTAACAATAATAATTCGTGATGAAGGTGTCGGAATATCAGAAGAAGAATTACCAAATATCTTTGATAAATTTTACAAATCAAAGCTTCGTCAAAATGCGACCGGATCCGGTCTTGGTTTAGTCATAGCGAAGCAAATCGTTTTAAAACATGATGGAACGTTTTTTGTTGAAAGCAAGCTTGGAGAGGGAACTGTTTTTACCTTCTATTTTGAAAAATACAACCATTTACTGTTGAATGCTGTCGAATAACTACGAGAACATTTCCTTGCCTCTAAACTGTGATAAAGGTATAATTGACACTATCGGGGAAGCAAGGTTGAAATTTTTCAACCGCAAGATTTGTGCCTGTAAAAGTCACAGACACAAACTTCCTGTGCGCAGAAAGCATGTGCAGAAATGGAGGTAAAAATGTTAAAAGTTTATATATGTCCAAAATGCAAAGCGGTTCGTTATGTGTCAAAATATAAGACTCAATGTTATAAATGTAATGTAGAAATGGTGCTGGCTTCCATTCCCTACGAAGAATACATAATCCTTGATACATTCGGGCGCAATTCAATTATAGACAAGTCACTTATTTCATAAGTAATATTTGGCTTCCTGTTTTTTTCGAAGTGATTTATACTGTTGTGCCTTATCATAATAGCTTTTCTTTCCATATTTATAATAAAAGCACAAGTAGCAAAAGCTAGCATAGCTTAATGTTTGTAACAATCCGCGCCAATTTGCGGATTGGCTGCAATACACCGCGGAGTAATTCAAATCTAATTTCACCACTTCTATGTCTTTTTCTTCATTATTATCGATTGCGCAAACTGCTGCATGCAATCGATATAAAACTGCAAACTCACAATAATTAATTTTTGGCACTTCAAAAATTCTTCCTTTTATTTTCAACGGAAGCATATCTTCAATATTCTTTAGCAATTCTTCTGCTTCATCTTCCCATTTTAGTGTCAATGTTTTTCTTCGGAGCGCACTTAGATAATCTTGTTGCAATTTATCCACAAGTTCAGCGAGTTTCACAATCTTACTATTCCTTATGTTATACCCATCTTCGGATAATTGAAATAATTCCTCTCCAAACAGCGGTCGTTCCATTTTTAGCAGTTTATCTTCCGATAAATTGTAACCGTATACTGGTATCAAGTCGCGCGAATAACGAAGCATAAGTGACGTATACATATTTTTATATGCCTCTGGCATAAGCTCCAAACGTTTATAAATTTGAGGATCCATTTCATCAACCGCAACCCCTACCGCCTGGTTAATATATAGTAGCATAATATCCTTATATTCTAGCGCTTGAATCAGAGTATCTCTAACTGCTTGTCTCCAATCTGCTATTACAAAATCTTGATTGTATAAAATACAGAAGGCTTCTTTTTCAACATTCTCCAATGACTGTTTTGTCTTATGCGCATATAAATCCCTGCAAAAATCATTTAGTTGTGACCGTATAATCGTAGAATCCTTAAAACACCCAATAATTCTTTTTATAGGATATGGTTGCTCTTTACGCAATTTTGTACTTACTACCTTCGCAACCCAATTTACATCTTTCAAATGTCTATTTAGGTAAAGCAAAAATAATTTTACATCATAAATATCTCTGCAGTCATAACCGAGAATATAAAGATTGTAATCTCCCAACATCCATTCTTTCATATTGTCTCGAAATGTCTTTGAAAAGTAATTTCTTCCTATTTCAATTGACCCTCCCAATGAATATGTATTTTCAGCTGTACCATGAATATGGTATAACTTACCAGCCTTACTATTCTTTCCCGAATAGATTGCTACTCCGTTTTCATATTCGGTAAGCAACATTTTATCTGTTCCATGCATAAAAGCTTCGTACGCATGTTCAATGCACAAATCCATGTTGGTTGTTATGATTGTTGCTCCCATTGATAACAACATTGCAAGATAACAATGGTTTAAATTATACGAAGCATTTAAATATGAAGCAACACCTGCATTGATATTTACTGCTTTTATCCTACTCCAATGTGAAATCAAAACATCCGGATAGATAAGATTACCCACGCCACGTTTGATTTCATGTATAAAGGTATTGTACTCGGCAATCCTATTATTAAAAGTTTGCAGTGCCGATTTACCATAAATTACTTCTATCATATATTGAACCAATTCATTTGTATCTGGAAGATTTGTAGGTAATTCTTTACTGATTTCAGCACCTACCCAAATCAACGTTTTATCCATATTACCCATTTCCCCTATCTTTGTGATTTTTCAAATCACACCCTCGTTCTAATTTTAATACATTTTTTAGAAATTGAAAAGTACAATTATTTTTTTCTTGACACAAATAACAATTTATGCCATACTTGACAAGTTGTATATTTATTTTGAACCAATTTTTTCAGAAAGGAACTATATGGAAAACCTTCGTTTTACAGATTTAAATTTGGACTCACGCATTTTACGTGCAGTTGAAGATATGGGCTTTGAAGAAGCCTCCCCTATACAAGCACAAGCAATCCCTACCATCATGGAGGGTGCAGATATTATTGGACAGGCACAAACTGGAACAGGAAAAACAGCTGCTTTCGGTATTCCACTTCTTCAAAAGGTGGATCCAAAAGATAGAAATCTTCAGTCAATTGTTTTGTGTCCAACCAGAGAACTTGCAATCCAGGTTGCAGAAGAAATTCGTAACCTTGCAAAATTTATGCATGGTGTAAAAGTACTTCCGATTTATGGTGGTCAGGACATCAGCACCCAGATTCGTTCACTTAAATCAGGAGTGCAGATTGTAATTGGAACTCCCGGCCGTGTTATGGACCATATGCGCCGTCGCACATTAAAATTTGATAGTGTTAGAATGATCGTATTGGATGAAGCAGATGAAATGCTAAATATGGGATTTCGTGAAGATATAGAAACAATTCTTGCAGATATGCCAGTAGAGAGACAGACTATTTTATTCTCAGCTACAATGCCTGATTCAATCCGAGACATCGCTAAGAATTATCAAAAGAATTCACAGACCATTAAGGTTATTAAGAAAGAACTTACCGTTCCTACGATTGAACAATATTACTATGAAGTACGCACTAAAAACCGTAGTGAAGTACTTTGTCGTTTACTCGATATTTATTCTCCAAAACTTTCTTTAGTATTTTGCAATACCAAACGTGGAGTTGATGAATTAGTTAGTACCCTTTCGGGACGTGGCTATTTTGCAGAAGGTCTACATGGTGATATGAAGCAACAACAAAGAGACCGTACAATGAAAAAGTTTCGCGAGGGAAAGACAGATATTCTCGTAGCTACCGACGTTGCTGCCAGAGGAATCGATGTGGATGACATTGAAGCCGTATTTAATTATGACCTCCCTCAAGATGATGAGTATTATGTTCACCGTATCGGTCGTACCGGCCGTGCTGGTCGTGCTGGTCGTGCCTTTACCTTTGTTTTCGGTCGTGAAGTATATAAATTAAAAGACATTCAAAAACATTGCAAGACTAAGATTATCAACCAGCCAATTCCATCTCTTCATGATGTTACAGATTTGATGGGAACGAAAGCACTTGACCAGGTGGCTGAAATTATTAAATCTGTTGATTTAACAAAAATGATTGATCTTATCGAAGCACGTATCAACGACGAAGATTATACCGCACTTGATGTTGCTGCTGCCTTGCTTAAGATATCCATGGGTGAAACCCGTGAAATAACAAAAGATACTTCTCCTACTAGAGACGCTAGAGATTACAGAGATTCTAGAGATTCTAGGGATTCCAGAGATTCTAATGTAACGAACGAAAAACATGGTATGACTCGCTTATTCATTAATGTTGGTAAACAACAGCGTGTTAAGCCAGGTGATATTCTTGGTGCTGTTGCAGGTGAAAGTGGTATTGAAGGACACTTAGTAGGTTCCATTGATATGTATGACAGTTATACCTTTGTGGATGTTCCAAAGGAATATGCACAGGATGTAATAGACGCTATGAAGAAGGCTTCCATCAAAGGTAAGTCTGTGCATGTAGAACGCGCTAAGCACTAGGGAAAAGATTTGAAAAACGGACGCAAAAAATGCGGGTGGAAGATTTCTATCGCTCGAATGTTGCCGTCTGCAGCTGTGGAAAATCAGTCGCATATACACTCCGCCGAACCTCAGGGCATCAAAAAATGGATTCGTTTGGGAATCCATTTTTCGATTGAGTTTTGGCTTTGTATGCTCTAATGATTTTACACAGCAGCAGGCGGCAACGTTCGAGCGATATTTCATTTATAGTCCGCATTTTTTGCTGATTTTCTAAAGTTGTGGTGTTTAAATCTTCTAATTAAGTTTATCCAAAAGGTCATGATACCGAATCCACCAATAATTCCGCTTAGGAGTCTTCGTTTATTGGTGGATTCTTTGATTTTTAAAGCTTGTAGGGACCAGTCCAAAAGCATAGTAACGCAGCCTACGCCTGCTATTATGCTTGCTATTTTTTCTTTTCCTTTTGTAACTGGAAGCAGTAAAATTGTTGCCAGATATCCGACAAAGACTCCTGTACATCTTGCACAGACTGGCATTTGATATTCTCCGATAAAGAAACTCCGCTCTGGCTTTTGATGGCAACCCAGTCTTTGACCAAATTCCATCCATTTCATCCATGTCTGGTCTGATTTTTTACAACATGAAATATTGCTTATCCTATTCCTATCTTCCATATTAAATCCTAAACTTTCTTCCACATTGGCTACAGATCCAATATGCTTTTCTTGTTGTATGACCATCTCCCATACCACAAAGTCCACATAATAATCCAACTGGACCTAATATAACATA
This sequence comes from Acetivibrio sp., assembly GCA_041739345.1. GTDB lineage: Bacteria > Bacillota > Clostridia > Lachnospirales > Lachnospiraceae > DIGJ01. The sequence continues at coordinate 315,338 of JBGSNZ010000009.1, forward strand.
ACCGCAAATTCCACTGCATACACCAAAACCTTTTTGATGTGTTTGCGTTTCTTCTACCACATGACAGCTTTCACTTCCACAACTTGGACATCTCATAAAATTTTCCTCACTTTCATTCGTATATCAGTCTTTTCTATTATTTTAATCAATTCTTTTATTGATTTTTCTTTATTATATAATATGCTCTCTCCTTTGAATATTGATAAAAGACATATTCTCCTATGACAAATGTCATGGATTACTAACTAGCATAAGTACAAGGAGCTGTCGCAAAATTTAAGTACGTCATTTTGCGGCAGCCCCTTGTCTAGGCTTTATGTTGATAACTTGGCACAATTTCTTGTAGTAATTGCCTTACGTTATCCGTTTCTTTTATTACCTCAATTTCCAATTCATCTAACTTCTTTATAAATTCTTCTTCATTAATTGCAATCGGTTTTCCAATGTGTATCAATTTATTTTCCGTATCCTGTAATCCTTCTTCATCCATCAAAAGTTCTTCAAATAACTTTTCACCAGGGCGAAGACCAATATATTCCCCGACTGTTGCAATCTGATGTTTATATAGTGGAATAACACTGCCGTTGCTTCCTAAAACATTCGTTGGATTTACTGCTACTTCGTACTATGTTTTACTATCTGATGACAGAGTTCACTCCCACTGGAGCCATCTCCACCTGTTACCATAACGACCTTATTCTTTACATAGTTGCTTATGCTCTCAATATCAAATTCGACAATAAAGAATCTATGCAACCAATTTCATTACTTCCTTCATTGCTTCTATAAAAATTTTATTTTCTTCCATTGTTCCAACCGATACTCTACAAAGCATAGGGGTATTAATCAAGACCCCTCGATTTACAATTTCCATTTTGAGCTCTGTCGGATCCTTATGTGGATCAAACATAATAAAGTTTGTCTGTGAGTGGTAAATCTTACAGCCCATTTCGTCTAATTCTTTTTCTAAATAAGTCATGCCCTCTACCACCTTGTCTTTTGCCTCTTGATAATATTCCAAATCCTTCAATGCAGCTATTGCTCCAGCCTGTCCTGCTTTACTTACCATGGTCATTGGGCATTTCGACATAGCATTTATGATTGCCGGGCTAGAAAGTGCATAACCGACGCGAACTCCTGCCATGGCAAAGTATTTAGAAAAAGTCCTTAATATCACAATCGGTTTGTCCGGCATTTCACTAATTAAAGGATACATACTTGCGCAATCTTTTGCTGTCGCAAATTCAATATATGCTTCATCCATAAGTATTACAATATCATCCGGCACTTTTTGAATAAAATCAACTAATTTCTTTTTCCCCACATAAGTCCCTGTTGGATTATTCGGATTACATATAATAATCATTTTTGTTTTATTTGTAATCGCATCATAGATTCCATCCAAATCATACGTCTTATCCTCATTTAAAGGAACAATAACAGGTGTTGCCTGATGAATGCCCGCCATATCCAAAAATGCTGCAAAGGTTGGACACATCAAGACTTCATCTCCTGGGTTTAAAAATGCAGTTCCTACTACTTCAATCAAAGAACTAGAGCCAGAACCAGTTATTATATTTTCATAGTTAAGACCATAAAAATTAGCAATTTCTTGCTTTAAATCTGCTGCCATAAAATCTCCATAGTAGTTTGAACTCCCCGTTGCCTCTTTTATTGCATGGAGTACCTTAGGCGACATTCCAAAGGGATGCTCATTAAATCCCATTCTGATAAGTTTTGATGCATCCGTGCCGAGTGACATTCTGCTTGCCCTTCTACTGTCTTCTTTTTTTAAAACCGATTCACTTACTATTTTTTCTAAATTCATGCTTTTCCTCATTTCTGCGCTGCTTTTTGCGCATAACAAGTTTGCGTGCGCAGCGCAGACACAAACTTGCTGAGTGAAATGTTTTTCTTTCACTCTAGTTTCCTCTCTTTTCTCTTTATTTATTTCTAATTTCCCTACTCTGCGCATTTCGTATAAATACATCATCGAAACGACAATTAGGGAACATCCATCTGATACTGCATTCGCGTACAATACCCCCTTAAGTCCGAAGAACTGAGGTAAAATGTAAAGTGCTGGTATAAGAAAAACACCATTTCTCGAAAAGGATACTATGGTTGCAATCTGTGGTTTTCCTATTGCTGAAAAATACATACTTACCAGCATCTGAAAGCCTCCAAACAATGCAAAACATTTGCATATGCGCATTGCAGTGGCTGCATATGTAACTAACGCTTCATCTCCATTGCTAAATAGATTTACAACAAATTCAGGCGCTAGCATCATAAAGGACCAAATAATCAACGCCATAGAAAATGCCATCAACTGGGCCAATAAGGATGCTTTTTTGACTCTTTCGTATTTTTTAGCCCCATAATTAAAACTAATGATAGGGGAGGCTGCCTGATTTATTCCTGCCGTGGTCGATACAATAAAGTTATCCACGGTATTTACAATTGACACCGCAGAAATACACAATTCTCCACCTCCTATTAGTGAATAAATAGGATCTAAGTCTCCGTAATACTGTAAAGATTTGTTTAACATAATATTTGTAGCAAAGGATAACATCTGAAAAATGGATGGTGCAACTCCCATTTTTGCGATATAAACCATCTGAGAGAATTCGATTGCTCTAAATCCAATCCAGTGTAAATTACTCTTACCAAATAAAAAATAGGCTACACTAAAAGCTGCTCCAATAAATTGGCTTATAACCGTGGCTATTGCAGCACCTTCGATTCCCATATGAAATCCTACGATTAACAATGTATCCAATATGACGTTAAAGACTGCACCAATGATATTGACGAACATGGAATATTTTGCACTTCCCTGCGTTCGTATTATTGCTGCCAATCCTTGATTGAGCATATTAAATACCTGCCCTATCGTAACAATTTTTAAATAGGTCACTGCATATTTGTAAACTTGTGTTCCTTCCTTCGCTCCACAAAGACTCACAAATGAATCCGCAAAAACAAAGAAAATGAAGGATGCGATACATGCCATTCCGATTGCCTGAATTATGATATTGGTAAATAATTTATCTGCCTTTTTATAATCATTTTTTCCCATTGATAAGGAAAGGAGTGATGCACCTCCTACTGTTATAAACAAAGTTAAAGCGATTATAACATTGTTAAATGGTGATAAAACTGAAACACCTCCAAGTGCATTCCTCCCGACAAAATTTCCAACAAACATCTGATCTACCGTTCGATATAAATAGGTTGTCAGCGTTCCAAGGAGCCCAGGGATTGCCATTGACATAAGCATAGGTAACAAAGGAGCCGTACCCAATCTTTGTGTACTTTTCTTAACCACCATACTACTCATCCTCTCATCTAATCACGCTAGTAGGCGTTCCTAGCATCCAGTTCTGTAAATTCTGTGCGGCTATTTTAATCGTGCGATAAGTGGCTTCTTCTGGAGCCCATGCAATATGTGGTGTAATGACTGCATTTTTGCAATTCATTAATGCACACCTTTGACTAATTGGCTCATTTGCTACCACATCAAGCCCTGATGCATATATTTTTCCTGTATTTAATGCTTCCACTAAGTCAGACTCATTTATGATGCCGCCCCTTGCAGTATTAATCAAAATGACTCCATCCTTCATTTTATTTATTGTTTGTAGATTAATCATATTCTTTGTCTCATTTGTTAGCGGACAATGGATGGAAATCACATCACTTCGTTCTAAAAGCTCTTCGAAAGACACCTGTTCAATAAAATCATATTGCGTGCCAATCTTTTCATTTCTACTGTATGCAATCACCTTCATTCCAAACCCGGCAGCCATTCTGGCTGTCCATAAGCCAATGTTTCCAAGGCCAATGATACCAATTGTTTTTTCAAATAATTCAATCTGCCTCGTCTGAACACGCATATTGGACCCTCTCGTTACTATAATGTGGCGATCCAATGCTTCTTTGTAAGATTGGTCCTGCAGCCTGATATCGTGGCAAATATCCAAAAGGAGAGCCATAGAAAACTGAGCGACTGTTACATCTCCATAAATCGTATTTGTAAAGGTCACACCATACTTCTTTGCAGCCACTTTATCAAATCTTCCATATCCATGTGCATAAGTTGCAATATATTTAAGTTTTGGATATTTCCTAAAAAACGCTTCATTAAAATAATCATCCATAATATATGTACCAACTAAAGCATCTGCCTCATCAATTATTTCTTCTATTTCATCATAATTAAATTGGTTATGATATATCACTTCATTTTCTTCTTCAATCCCGCATAACAGCTCCTTCCAAAATTCAAGCAGTACTTCTCGTTCCGGTGCACCGCTGATTGGCGTCCCCTGGCAGATTACAATTTTCATAATGGTACCTCCAAAACTATATTTTTTCTTCAATCCCTTGCATCGCATCATATCCCGTTTCACCGGTTCGAACTTTAATAACATCTCTCACATCATAGATAAAAATCTTACCATCACCAATGTGGCCTGTATAGAGAACCTTTCTCGCGCTTGCCACTACTTCATTAACTGGAACTTTTGCAACTACTATTTCAACACGTACCTTTGGAAGAAGCTGTACATCGACAGGCACCCCTCTGTAATATTCCGTTGCACCTTTTTGGATTCCGCAACCAAGAACCTGTGTTACTGTCATACCCGTGACTCCTATATGATTCATGGCTACTTTTAATTCTTCAAATTTGGATTGCTTTGTAATGATATCAACTTTGGTTATCAAAGAACTTGTTTCATTCAAGTCCATTACTGCTTGCTTTCGTATAGGTATTGCAACATCCACTGGAATATCATTTATTACTGGTACGGTTCCAAGAACTTGATCGATTTCTTCCACTAGGCTGTCTACTGGAACGATCGGTAGAAAGTCTGCGTATGCATTATTTAATCCATGTTCACTGGTATCTAGTCCTTCGATTTCTTCTCTTTTACTCACTCGCAATCCAACCATTCTATCTATGACTTTGAACGTTACAAATGCCATAACCGCTACCCAGGTCCCTACCGCGATAACACCCAGACACTGTACTAAGAAAAATCTTATACCTCCACCATAAAACAGTCCTGTTTGAGTTGCAAACAGTCCAGTCATAATCGTTCCAAGTGCACCACATGCACCATGGACACCAATTGCACCCACTGGATCATCTATTTTCAGCTTACGATCTACCAGCTCAATCACTAACACAACTACGATTCCTGCGGTAGTACCGATAATTGCTGCTCCTGCAGGAGTTACAGTGTCACAGCCTGCCGTAATTGCTACAAGTCCAGCAAGTGCTCCATTTAGTGTCATTGATACATCTGGTTTCTTATATCTTACCCAGGTGACAATCATGGCTGCCACCGTTGCCGATGCAGCAGATAGATTGGTATTCATAAATATCAATCCCGCGGTTTCAATCGTCTTACCTTCCATTCCAAAAGTAGAACATCCATTAAACCCAAACCAGCAAAACCATAAAATAAATACACCAAGTGCGCCGAGTGTAATACTATGTCCCGGAATTGCTTTTGATTTTCCATCCTCTTTATATTTACCAATTCTAGCTCCAAGAATCTTGGCTCCTACAAGTGCTGCGACGCCGCCTACCATATGTACTGCCGTAGAGCCGGCAAAGTCATGAAAACCTAACTGAGAAAGCCATCCCCCTCCCCATATCCAGTGACCTGACATCGGATAAATGAGTAAAGAAATAACAGCACTATAGATGCAGTAGGCGCTAAATTTTGTTCGCTCCGCCATTGCTCCAGAAACGATTGTTGCTGACGTTGCACAAAAAACAGTCTGAAATATTACAAATGTCCATTTTGATATTCCATTTGGAAGTATTGCAGCATAATTTCCATTGATGAAAAAATCAAATGTTCCAAATATACTGTTTCCTGAACCGAACATAATACCAAATCCTAAGAACCAAAAAATAATTGAGCCGATACATAAATCCAACAGGTTTTTCATTATTATATTTCCTGAGTTCTTTGCTCGTGTAAAACCGGCTTCAACCATTGCAAATCCAGCTTGCATAAAGAAAACCAATGCCGCACCAAGCAATACCCAAATCGTATTCATTGCTGACATACTCCTTACCTCTTTTCTTTGTATTTATTTACCGCTGACAATAGCCGATCCAACGCCTCTTTTATTACCCAGTTCGGACAAGCCAGATTGATTCTTTCAAATCCTTTGCCTCCATCTCCAAACAGATAACCTTCGTCAAAAAATAGATCTGCCTCCATTGTCATGAATTCTTCCAATTCTTCCACATCCATACCTAATAATCGAAAATCTATCCACTGTAAATAGGTTCCTTCCAAATCATATACCTTTACCTGCGGTATATTTTTTTTCATAAAGTTTTCAACGTATTTTTTATTTTCACAAACTAAAAGAAGGAATTGTGACAGCCATTCATCGCACTTTGTATACGCTAATTCGCATGCCTTGATTCCCATAATATTGAGAAGCGAAAAACTTTGCTTTTGTTTCATCAATGCTCTTTTTTCAGGGTTTGAAATGAAAATATTAGAAACCTGCATACCAGCTAAATTGAACGTTTTACTTGGTGCTGTACAGATTGCACAGTTGTCTAGGTATTTTTTTGCAAGATTTCCCATTGATATATGTTTAAACCCAGGCATAATCAAATCAAAATGAATTTCATCATCTATAATAAATACTTTGTTTCTATAACAAATATCTGCAATCTTTAATAGTTCTTCTTCGCTCCAAACTCTTCCGACTGGATTGTGGGGACTACTTAAAATAAGTAATTTTACATCCGCAAGTTTCGCTTTTTCTTCAAAATCTTTAAAATCAATTTCATATTTTCTACCTCTTGGCAGAAGTTCCGTTGCCACCACCCGTCTATTACTATCCTCGATTGCTAATTTAAAAGGATAATAAACCGGTGTCATGATCATGACCCCGTCCCCTGGTTGCGTGAACAATGGTACCATTATATTAAGCGCTGGTACAACGCCCGCTGTTTCGATACACCATTCTCGTTCTGGTCGAAATCCATGTTTTCGCTCCATCCAATCAAGGACACTTTTGTAATATGCATCTGTAGTTTCTGTATATCCAAGAACAGTTTCATCCAGAAAATTCTTTAGGCCCTCTACAATTTCAGGTGGGGTTTTTAATTCCATATCTGCTACTGAAAATGGTACTACATTCTTTGAAATATTCGGTTTCTTCTCTTTCATAAGATTCCACTTCAAAGAGCCCGATGCTGCTCGATTGATTACGGTCTCAAAATCGTACTTCATAGTAACCTCCTTCTATAATCCATATTTTTCAGTCCCCTTTATGCTAATTCCTGCTCGCTTATATTTGGATTTGTGATACGTTTCAAAAACTGCTGTGTTCTTAGTTCCTTTGGATTTACTAAAATTTCAGAAGGAGGCCCCTGCTCTACGACTACTCCACCCTCCATAAACACAACACAGGTAGCAACTTCTCGCGCAAATGAGATTTCATGCGTCACTACAATCATTGTAATCCCAGTCTTTGCTACTACTTTAATCGTTTTTAGAACCTCACCCACTAACTCTGGGTCAAGCGCTGATGTAGGTTCATCAAACAAAATGACATCCGGATCCAAAATAAGAGCTCTTGCGATTCCTGCCCTTTGTTGCTGTCCACCAGAAAGTTGGGAAGGATAAAAATCACATCGCTCCGAAAGACCAACTTTTTCTAAAATCCTTCTGCTTTCTATTTCTGCATCCGCTCTCTTATATTTCTTTACTGTGATTAAACCCTCCATCACATTTTCTAGTATCGTTTTATTTTGAAACAGATTATAATTTTGGAAAACCATAGCTGTCTTTCTTCGTAATTCTATCACTTGAGATTTCGTGTGCTTTTTACAATTAACACCAAAGTCATGAACGGATACGTTTCCTTCATCCGCGCTGTCCAAAAAATTAACTGTCCGAAGTAGTGTTGTTTTACCAGAACCACTAGGTCCTAAAATAACAACAACTTCCCCTTTTTTAATGTTCAAATCTACCCCCTTTAAAATGTGATTATTACCAAATGATTTGTGAATATTTTTAAGTTCTACCATATGCTCCATACTATGATTCCTCCTATCACATTTTATCTGCTACGCTGTAGCACCTGCTCTAAATTGTTTGAGTCTGTTTTCACAACTGCGGAATATTTTATTCGTAATAAAACTAATTACTTCATAAATAATTGTTGTCATAACATACGCTTCAATAAAATTAAGTGCTGGCATAGCTAATAAGTTTGCAGTTGCTGTTATTTCATAAACGCCTACATAATAAGCCAGGGATGTTCCTTTAATCAGTCCTAAAAACAATCCCCCCAAGTTTGGAATTGCAATTGCAAGCGCCTGAGGGAAAATAATTCGGATCAATGCTTGTGTCTTTGTCATTCCTACACTGTATGCGGCTTCCATCTGTCCTTCATCTACCGCCGCTAATGCAGAACGGAAGATTTCAGAGGAATAAGCTGCCTGATCTAAAAATAATGCAACAATCGCATAAACTACTGCTGGTACTGCATTTACGTTGATTTCAATTCCTATATTTAAACCATAGCTGTATATTACTATTGGTAATGCGTAATATGCGATATATAATAGGATTACCATTGGTACACCTCTCATAAAAGATACGAAGACTCCACATATCTGTGAGGCTACTGGTACTTTCGCCTTTCTGATTAATGCGATACCTAATCCTATTATCCAGCCAATTAAAGCTGATACAAAGGCCATTAGGAGCGTAATCGGAATTGCTTTTATTATTTCTGGTATTGATTCTAAGATAAATCCAAAATCCATCACGTTTCCTCCTTCTAACTTGTAGCCTGCTTTCTTCCCTTTGTATATATTTTTTCAGCTACCTTGCTTATATTTTCTAACAAAATGCAAATAATCCAAAAAACAATGCCAGCTGCCAAGTATACTTCCAATCGATTGGTTCCGTAGCTACTTGCGCTAATTGCTCTTGCTTTCCCCATAAGATCAATAACACCTACTGTAAACGCCAATGATGTTTCTTTGAAAAGCATGATAATGTTATTACCTAATGTTGGAATTGCAATTCCAAATGCCTGTGGCAAAATAATTCGTCGAAAGGCTGTAAACCCTTTCATTCCAACGCTATATGCTGCTTCTTTTTGTCCTTTATCAACTGCTAGGAGTGAGGTTCTCATCATTTCAGCCATATTTGCAGAAGAGCTAAACGACAAACATGCAATAATATAAACAATCTTGCTGACGCCGGATAAATCAATCCCGACGCCAGACATAATTTGTGGTAGCCCTAAATATAACAAGAAAATGAGAACCAAGGTCGGTATCCCTCGCATAAATGAAATGTATCCATTTGATAATACATTTAATACTTTATTTTTGCCAAGTGCCCCTAGGGTAACAATTGCACCTAATAGCAAGCCAAACAGGAGCGATAAGAGTAATATCTCAATTGTTATCGGAAGAGCCTTCAATATCTTTGGTATATAACTTGAAACTGTGCTCAAATCGTATGTATTTTCCAAATTCTTCTCACTCCTTTTTTAATCCTTATTCCGCAACAATCGTAACCATATCTGCATAAGAGGTAAATACGTCCTCACCATACCATTTCAGTGAAATTTCGGAAAGCGTACCGTCTGCTATCATATCTTTTAAAGCTCCATCCACTGCTGTACACAATTCATTCTCATCCTTTGCAAACATTAAGTAGGTATCTTCACACATAACAACATCGGTTAGCATTAAGTTATCAATTCCAAGTTCTTTAATTACACTGTCATAGGTTGCCTGATAGGTTAATGATGCATCCACCTGACCATTTGAAACAACTTTATATCCATCTGCTGTTGTCTGATCACTTACTGCGTTGATCACAATTTCTTCCCCAGGATGTGCTTCATTGTATGCCATAAGCATCTGGTATTCATAAGCACTTGGATTCTGATCCATTGATTTGCCTGCCATGTCTGCCATTGATTTAATGCCACTGTCAGATTTAACACATAAACTCATTGGCGATAAACAGTAATACTGTTCTGGGAAAAGATATTTTTCTTTTCTAGCTTCACTCTTAACCAATTGGTGAGAAACCATATCAATTGCTCCCGAGTCAATTGATACAATTAGCGTATTAAAATCCATTGCTTCTACCTCAAACTCATATTGCTCCAATCTTTTATCCAATTCAGCTAATACATCAATATCGTAGCCTACCGAATTACCATCTTCATCTAGGTAGCAAAACGGCGCTGCACCATTACCGGTTCCCACCTTGACTTTTGTAACAGTTGTGCCATCCGATGCCGTTTCACTTTCTGCACTTGCTTGTGTTTTACTTTCACTATCCTTACATCCAACCAAACCTGTAACCATTCCTGCTACCATTAATACACAACCGATTTTTTTGATGAAATTCTTCTTTTTCATAAATTTCTCTCCTCTCCTGCACTTGCTTTCTGCGCATCTAAAGTTTGTACTGAGGCTTTCGCAAGTATAAACTTCGTTAGTAGTTACTCTCTCATTTCATTACATACAATGTGCATTCATTCGTTAAGAAATATGCAATATAAAAGGCGCTATATACCCATGCCTGGTATATAAACGCCTTTGTTTTATTTCAATTTATGTAATTTTTGTATGAATGAAACGAAAAACCAACATCTGGAAAATTATTTCTTTCTTGTTTATCCATGTGTTATTATGAATTATACGCGTATAAATCTTTATGTCAATACATATTTGTATTTTCAGTAATTAGTTCTATAAGTACGTGATTATATGCTTATTTTGTATACATAATATTTACTTGAATTTTCAGATAATTACTTGCAATTTATACATGTATAATTAATTTTCGATTATACCGCCATTCATCTTTTCATATATTTCATACTATGATATACTTTTAATAATACATGGAACGAAACGGAAGTCAAAGACTTTTAATGGAAGGATAACTGCAAACACATAACCTTCATGCGTTGTGTTTGCGTCTCAAGCAAACGTGCTAACGAGTTTGCTTGAAACTTGGTATCAAATTATGAAAAATCAGACAAAAGGTCAATGCACAAAAGAACATATCATAAAATGTAGCCGAGAACTCTTTTATGAACATGGCTATCATGACACAACTACGCGCATGATTTCAAATCAGGCAAACACCAATTTAGGTTTATTAAACTATTATTTTACTGGCAAAACCGAAATCGGGTCTACTATATATTATGATATTCGAAATACATTTGATGCAATGATTATGGAGAGTGTACCAGACTTATCTGAAGTAGATTTGTTTCTATTTTCCAGTGCAGTTGAATTATACCTATGTCTGGAAAACTATAACTTTGGCCGTTTCTTTAGCGAGATCGTATCCGAACCTAGCGTTCATGACCGAATGCTTACTCATATTATCAATACGTTTACAAAATATGCTGTCTACGAAGGGCAAAAGGATTATCCCTACCTTGCAGGTCTTAGTGTTTCCGCAGTCAAACCTGCTTTAGTTCAATATGCACTCTCTTTGGAAACTAAAATTTCAAATGACACTTATATAAACTATTATTTACAACAGCAGCTTCACTATTTCGGAATGGATACCAGTTTATCCACGCACTATTTAAGCATGCTAAAGGGATATTATATTAATATTGCAATGAATTTCACTCCGATATTGACAAAAATAATATGAAAAGGACTTTGCTACAAACTTTCGAATTTTGCATGCAAAGCCATTTTAATCATTTTTATATGCTTATATTATAGCGTAAATGTTTTTAGATAATTAATCTATCTTTTTTGATGTTTCCCAATAGATTTATTATCATCCAGGAAGTCGATTTTCTCATATCCCAAATCTTCATTTCCATTTCAATCCAGACACTTTCCTTAAATCGGAGCCGGTTTACACCGACTCGCTAAAGGTATCAGGATGATTAGAATCAAATACCTCATTACATGTCATTACTGTTACCAAATTTTCAGTTTCTGAAAGATTGATGATATTATGAGTCCATCCAGGAATCATATGAATCGCTTCAATCTTGTCTCCTGAAACTTCAAATTCAACCTTTTCTCCCGTATTGATATTCCGCTCCTGAATAAGACCATGTCCAGCAACGACAATGAATAGCTCCCATTTACTGTTGTGCCAATGCTGTCCCTTTGTGACACCAGGTTTACTTATATTAATCGATACCTGTCCGCAATCCTCCGTATGCATAAGTTCTGTAAATGAACCTCTGTCATCCACATTCATCTTAAGTGCGTACTTAAATTTTTCAGTAGGAAGATATGTCAGATACAAAGAATACAGCTTCTTTGCAAATGAACCTTCAGGCATCTTTGGCATCAGAAGAGTAGATGTCTCGTCCTTAAATTGCATGAGCAAATCAACAATTTCTCCTAGTGTAACCTTATGCATTACCGGAACGTGACAATACTCTCCATTTTCTTTAAGCACAGTTTCTACACCATCAAACTCGCAACGAGCCTCTTTTCCTTCAAGAAGATCAAACATTCCTTCAATCAAATCATCGATATACAGAAGTTCAAGTTCAGTTGTCCGATCATTAACCGTAAACTCTTCATCATTAGCTACTGACCAACAGAAAGTTGATACTGCAGAGTTATATTTCGGTTTACTATGCCCCATCAGATTAGGAAAACGATATACAGCGACTTTAGCACCGGTTGCATTCTCATAATCAAAGAAAAGGTCTTCACCCGCTTTTTTAGAACGGCCATATTCAGAACTACCAAATCTTCCGGCAAGAGTCGCTTGTATAGAAGATGAAAGCATTATTGTTGCTTTATTATTATACTTCTTAAGATTGTCTAGTAGCTGTGATGCAAACCCAAAATTTCCTTTAATGAAGTCTTCTGGATTTTCCGGACGATTGACACCTGCAAGATTAAAAATAAAATCCGCTTTCTTACAGTACTCATCAAGGTCCTCTTCTGTTGAACTCATATCGTACTCATATATCTCTTCGATATGAATGCTAGGTCTTGTCTGATTCTTATTGTCCCTAATATTCTTCAGGTTTTTTACAAGGGCAGTTCCAACCATACCCATTGCTCCCGTAACTAATATATTCATTAGTAACCTCCGAACTTGTAACTGACATCATACCCCAACTACAACATCAGCATTATTTTTCAATCTGCATTTATACTTCCTTGCGCCAAACCATCTTGTTTACAACACCTACGTAGCTTTGAATAATCTTAACTACTTTATCCGATACATTCTCATCCACATAATCCGGCACAGGAATACCTAAATTGCCATCCTTATTCATCTCCACGGCTACATCAACCGCCTGGAGCAGTCCCTTTTCATCGATACCGGAAAGGACAAAATCGCCCTTATCAAGTGCTTCTGGTCTTTCTGTAGATGTACGGATACATACAGCAGGGAATGGATGCCCTACTGAAGTAAAGAATGATGACTCTTCCGGAAGTGTACCAGAATCAGATACTACACAGAAAGCATTCATCTGCAAACAGTTATAATCGTGAAATCCTAAAGGCTCATGCTGAATCACACGGCTATCAAGCTTAAATCCTGCAGCTTCAATTCTTATCCGCGAACGAGGATGACAAGAATATAGAATAGGCATATCGTACTTCTCTGCCATCTTATTGATTGCATTAAAGAGCGACATAAAATTCTTCTCAGTATCTATATTTTCTTCTCTATGAGCCGAAAGAAGAATGTACTTTCCTTTTTTGAGTTCAAGTCTTGCATGAATATCCGAAGCTTCAATCTTAGAAAGATTACTATGCAGGACCTCAGCCATCGGAGATCCTGTTACATATGTACGCTCTTTAGGAAGTCCTGTGTCTGCAAGGTATCTTCTAGCATGCTCAGAATATGCCATATTCACATCTGAAATAATGTCTACAATGCGTCGATTCGTCTCCTCAGGAAGGCATTCATCCTTACAACGATTTCCAGCTTCCATATGAAAAATTGGAATATGCAATCTCTTTGCCCCGATAACAGAAAGACAGCTATTGGTATCACCAAGTATCAACACTGCATCGGGTTTTAATGCAGCCATCGCTTTGTAAGACTCGGATATTATGTTTCCCATAGTCTCCCCGAGATCTGAACCAACTGCATTTAGATATATTTCCGGATCAGAAAGTTCCAAATCCTTAAAAAATACACCATTTAAGTTATAGTCATAGTTCTGGCCTGTGTGAGCCAATATAACATCAAAGTATTTTCTCGTTTTATTAATAACAGCAGCTAGACGGATGATTTCAGGACGTGTGCCCACGATAATCATCAGTTTAAGCTTCCCGTTCTCTTTCCATTTTGAATTGCTATAATCTGCCATCGGTAAATTTACCCCACTTCTTTATTTGATTTCAGTTAATCTCTTCTGAATATAGGAAAGTGAAGCAATTTTCTCTTTTGTCTGCTCAACATTAAGTAGTTCTGTATTATTACTATTGAACTCTGTCAATGTATTTCTTGCTGCATCACCATCCGAGAAGTACTTATCATAATTAAGTCCTCTACTATCTGCAGGAACACGGTAAAAATCTCCGAGGTCTATAGCTTTTGCACATTCCTCATTAGTAAGCAGCGTTTCATATATCTTCTCACCATGTCTGATACCGATAGTCTTGATATTATTCTTGTCTCCGCCAAAAAGCTCGCAGACAGCTTCAGCTTGTGTCTGAATAGTACAAGCAGGTGCTTTCTGAACAAGAATATCTCCATTCTCACCATATTCAAACGTAAAGAGAACCAAATCAACCGCCTCTTCAAGGCTCATGATAAACCTTGTCATTGCACCATCAGTAATAGTAATTGGATTACCTAACTTTATCTGTTCTATCCAAAGTGGAATAACAGAGCCACGAGAGCACATAACATTACCATACCTTGTACAACAGATCTTAGTAGTTGATGAATTTCTAGACTTTGCTATTGCTACTCGCTCTTCCAGAGCCTTTGTAATTCCCATTGCATTAACCGGATAAGCAGCCTTATCTGTGGACAAACAGATAACTGCCTTTACTCCTTCTTCTATCGCCGCTGTAAGTACATTGTCTGTTCCTATAACATTTGTCTTGACAGCCTCCATTGGAAAAAATTCACATGATGGTACCTGCTTTAATGCTGCTGCATGAAAGATATAATCAACACCATGCATAGCCGACTTTACAGATGCTAATTCTCTAACATCTCCAATATAAAACTTAATCTTTTCTGCCACTTCCGGCATCTTTGCCTGAAATTCATGACGCATATCGTCCTGCTTCTTTTCATCACGAGAGAATACACGTATTTCACCAATATCCGTTTTCAGGAATCTGTTTAACACAGCATTAGCAAACGATCCTGTTCCTCCTGTAATTAATAATGTTTTTCCTGTAAATGCTGACATTCTTCCTCCTTTCCGCGAATAACCTATTGCAAATCATGTTGTATGCACTTCTATTGTCATTCACTCTATTATTCTATATTCGCTAGATTGTTATACGCGACAATAACAAAATCTGGGTGGTATTCTTCTTACAATCTCCAATATCTCATTCCAGAAGCTACTAACTCATCCCTTCTGTACAAGCTCTTTACATCAATCAGCACTTTTTCTTCGTCAGCCAATTCTGATTTAAACAGTTCTTTAAGCCTCATCATAGACATGGATCTGAACTCATTGTGACCTACAGCTACTATAACACAGTCTGCCTTTGGAATTTTATCAAAAGGAACCAGATCAACGCCATATTCATGTTTTGCAACTACTGGATCAGCCCAGGAATCAGCGACAACAGGATTAATATCAAATTCTTTCAATCTATTAGCGATATCAACAACCTTGCTATTTCTTGTATCTGGACAATTTTCCTTGAATGTAATACCTAAAATAACAACGGTCGCTTTCTTCGGAGCCATACCCGCCTCAATCATCTGCTTAATTGCAGCTTCAGCAACAAATGCTCCCATGCTATCATTGACCTTACGTCCATTAAGTATAATCTGGCTATGATAGCCAAGCTTTTCAGCAGCATTGGTAAGATAATAAGGGTCAACGCCAATACAATGTCCCCCAACGAGTCCCGGCTTAAATCCGAGAGCATTCCATTTCGTATTCATACCTGCAATCACTTCATCTGTATCAACACTCATCTTGTCACATATCATTGCCACTTCATTTACAAAAGCAATATTTATGTCTCTTTGACTGTTCTCAACAACCTTTACTGCCTCAGCAGTTTTGATGGTGGATACTGGGAATGTACCCGCCTTAATTACAATGTCATAAACTTTCTTGATTTCACTGGCCGATTCCTCATCCATACCAGATACAATTTTTCGAATAGTAGTAAGGGTATGAACTCTGTCACCTGGGTTAATTCTTTCAGGTGAGTAGCCTATCTTCCAGTCTACACCGCACTTTAGACCCGACTCTTTTTCAATGATAGGGACACAAATGTCTTCTGTTACACCAGGATAAACTGTAGATTCGAATACCACAATTGTCCCTGGAGTAAGATTCTGTCCTACAGTCTTTGACGAGCCTTCAATTGGACGAAGATCTGGTGTTGTATCCGGATTAACTGGTGTAGGCACAGCAACAATTATGAATTTTGCTTCTTTAAGGCGTGCCGGATCTGCTGTAAAATCAACTGTAGTATTCTTTATTGCCTCTCCTACTTCATTTGTTGAATCAATGCCATTTTTGTACTCATTGACCTTTTTTTCATTAATGTCAAAACCAATTACCTGTACATGTTTTGCAAACTCTACAGCAATAGGCATGCCTACATATCCAAGTCCAACTAACGCAAGTTTTTCCTTTCCTGCTATAAGTCCAGAATAAATGTTATTGAATTCCACTTCTATATCCTCCACGTAAATAAAATTTAATTATTTTCCAAATGTGCCTTCCATATCAGTGCTTGCAAAAGATCCGATAGGGAAATCCACTGTTGCTCCAGTCTTCATGGATTTATATATTCCAAGAATCATCTCGAGAGCATTTCGTCCTGCCACTGCATCAATATATGGCTTTCTGTTGTTCGTTATTGCATCAATCATATCAGCATAGAGAGGTGTATGTCCATTACCATAAACATTAACCGTTGCTTCTTTCAAGTCTCTGTTTTCAGAATCACATTCCTTTTCATCAGCAAAATCCCACACATCTATGTTATTCATTGACTTACCACCAAGCTTGACTGTTCCCTTATCTCCAAACAGATAAAGTGTCTCTTCCAGGTTCTGTGGATATACGTTTGTAGTTCCCTCGATAGTTGCAACTGCACCATTAGCAAATGTAACAATCGCAAGCCCCACATCTTCAGTCTCCAAATAATCATGCTGTTGCTGACGTGTCACGCCATAAATAGAAACAACCTCATCACCCATCATCCAACGCAGCATATCGATTGAATGAATGCATTGGTTCATTAGGCATCCGCCATCTTCTGCCCATGTGCCTCTCCATGGTGCCTGCGTATAATAATCCTTTCCGCGATTCCAACGCACATGTACCGTACCATGAGAGATTTTTCCAAGCCTACCCTCTTCGACTGCATTACGTACCCGCTGAGTAGCCAAATTGAAGCGGTTCTGGTGGCAAGCGCATACCTTCACACCTTTTTCCTCAGACAATCTGATGATTTTCTCAGCATCAACCATATTCATCGCCATCGGTTTTTCTATAATGACATTTATCCCATGTTCAATGCAGTAAAGGGCAATCTCAGTATGAGCTCCGGATGAAGTAGCAATTGCTATAAGTTCAAGCTCCGGATGCTCCTCTATCATCTTCTTATAGTCTGTGTATTTGGAAATACACCTGTCATCCTTCAGATCATGCTTATCCAGAAGTGTCTCTATGTTGTCTAGTTCAAGATCGCACGCAGCTACAAACTCAATGTTATTCAGCAAAACAGCTTTTACATGATTTGTTGCAATACGACCGCATCCTATTAATCCATACTTCATTTTATTGTCTCTCCCATAGTCATTATTTATCTATTCATCTCATCATATCAATTTGGACAGTTCAGTAACTACTAAATCAACCTGTTCAGAAGTCATATATGGATGCATCGGAAGGCTAAGTACTCTTTTACACAACATCTCTGTCACTGGGCAATCTGCTACAGCACTGTCAGTACCTGTAAAAGCTCCCTGTCTATGCATCGGTTTCATATAGTAAACCATCGTAGGAATATTTTTTGCCTCCATGGCTGATTGAACTGCACTCCGATCAACACCATCCGGCAACTGAACTGTATACTGAGCCCAACTGCTCGTGTATCCCGCCTTTACTGTCGGTAATGTAAGTTTATCCTCAAGACCTGCCTTGACAAAAGCCTCACCATACATTTCAGCAACCTTATTAACATCCGCCACCTCATGTTCCTTGAAAGCTTTGAATTTGACCTGCAGAATAGCCGCCTGAATTGTATCCAGACGAGTATTCAGACCCAACCTAATATTATTATACTTATCGGCGCCTGCCTTACCATGAACAGATAAGCTCCGGATGATTGCTGCCCATTCATCATTATCTGTAAATACAGCACCACCATCTCCATAACATCCAAGAGGTTTTGCCGGAAAGAAACTGGTAGTAGCTATATCTCCGAAAGAACAGGCCTTCTTCCCTCTAATTTCACCACCAAAGCCTTGCGCCCCGTCTTCCATCAAAAGCAAACCGTATTTATCACAAATATTTCTTATGGAATCATAGTCCGCTGGTTGTCCAAAAAGATCAACCGTCATAACAACCCTTGCGGTATACTTACCTTCAGCCATTACCTTCTTGATGGCCTCCTCAAGTTTTGCCGGCTCCATGTTATATGTGTTTTTGTCTACATCAACAAATATACAGTTGGCCCCCTCACTTGCCGGAGATTCTCCGCTTGAAAAGAATGTAAAGTCGGGAACAAATACTACATCCCCCTCACCGATTCCCCATGCCTTCATGGCTAGAGTGATAGCATCCGTACCATTTGCACAAGTAATACAATGCTTAACTCCTACATAATCCGCAAGTTCTTTTTCTAATTCTGATACCTCAGGTCCAGATATGTAATGAGCTGATGCACATACAGATTGAACTTTACTATCTATATCATTTTTTAGTATTTCATATTGTTTTTGCAAATCTCGAAACTGCACTGTTTTTTTCTCCTTAACTACGTTTTGACAACTGAACATCATCAACACCCTATACGCATACTATGGACAATCAATCCATTAATTATGATTTGATCTATCCTTGCAGAATTTAATTATTGAATTGATACTTACAAAATTCTCAGGATTCATATCCTCCTCTAAGAATTCAATCCCAAAGGTATCCTCAAGGAATGAAAGTAGCACGAAAAATCCAATTGAATCTAATACACCATTCTTAAATAGATCTTCATCATTAGACACCTGAATGCCATTTTCCTGTGCAACATTATTTATATATTCGACTATTTTTTTTCCCATTTTTATTTTTCCTCAAACCTATAAAAACCATTTTTCTTCAACTTATCATTAACATACTTGGCATCTGTAAGATCTTGCTCCATAACCATTTTGATGACATCCAAAGCATAGTGAAGTCTTTCCTCAGACTCAACGCCTATACCTACACGGATAAATTTATCTGTACTCTTGCCATATGCCCTTCCCGGTACCGTTGCTATACCATATTTAAATAGCAAATATAAGCAGAAATCCATTACATCTTGCTTAACTCCATCTACATTTAAAAATATATAGAATGTACTTGCACCGTTTAAACATTTCAGTCCAGTCTGGTTAATATACTCAATTACACGGGCTCTCTTCTTAACAACTTCCTTTACCTGAGGAAGCGTAACAGCAATAATATCATCAAAATATCTCGACAGGTACATCTGAAGTAATGTCGGCGCACAGGTTACCATGTGCTGGTTTAATTTCAGTAAATCCTTTATTCTGTCTACATTAGAAATTACATACCCAACACGCCATCCCGACATACCCATGTTTTTTGAAAGCGAATTTACTATAAAGACTCCCTCAAGCTCAGGTGCAACCTTTGCCAGGGAACAAAACTCTTCTCCTTCATTAATAAAGTCACTGTAAGCTTCATCCATAAGAATATATATTCCTCTTTCTGAACACTGCTTGTAGATTAGTCTCAGTTCTTCTTCAGAATAAAGCCAACCTGCAGGATTATTAGGATTATTCAGGATGAGCAGCTTGGTCTTATCTGTGAAGTACTTATTAAATGCATCTACGTTACAGTCATAAGGAATAAATGTAGGAACAGCACCAACTAGTTTTACCTGTTCCTGATAACTAAGCCATGCCGGCTCATGTATCAATACCTCGTCACCCTCATTCAATATTGCTTGCATCACCATATATATTATTACCTTGGATCCGCTGGAAATCAGAATCTCGTTTATGTCATTAAGCCTTGTACCATAATGCTCATTATAATAATTCAATATCTGCTTTCTTAATTCTGGCAGCCCCATTGAATCAGAATAATGATATCCCTTGACAAAATCTATTTCGGAAAAGGAATACATCGGTATATCAAAATATGATTCCCCCAAAGACAATGTGATTATATCAATACCCTTTCTTCTCTCTGAATAAACCAGCTGATTTATATATATAGATAAAGCCTCTGGTATATCCCCAATTTTTTCACTAACCTGATAATTTTTCATCTAGATAACCTCCAATTCTTTCGCTATTACATTCTTCTGAATTTTCCCTGAGGCTGTCCTTGGGAACTCTTTATAGATATATATCTTCTCCGGAATCTTATACTTTACAATGTTGTCAATCAGCCATGCATGAAGTTTTTCTTTTTCCATTTCTTCATTTATACCAGACTTGAAAATCACGCATATAATGAAAGATTCCCCATAAAAATCACTATGAATAGGAACCGCTGTGACATCTTCCACATTTGGATATTGTTTCACAACATTCTCCACTTCGACAAGTGAAACGAATAATCCGCCCTTCTTTATAATGTCCCTGTTTCTGCCGGCCAAAACCAACAGATTATCTGAATTAAAACACCCCAGATCCTTTGAATTAAAGTACCCTTCGTCATCGAGTTCTATATCAACATTTCCATTCTCATCTAAGTATCCGTCAAACAAATATGGACTCTTTATCCAGATTATATTTGTATTATTAACGCCTTCAATTGGAATCAGCTTCAACGATGCATACGGGAGAATAGCTCCAACACTTCCCTCTTCCCTAAAACGGATATTTTCCTCGCTTTCTGCAGTTAGGAATGTCGATTCTGACAATGCAAAATTCTCATACAGCCTAATTCCAAACAATTCCTCAAATTCTTCTTTTTGATTCAAATGTACCGGTGCTGTTCCCAAAAATGCGATTTTTATTTCATCACGCTTCTTTGTTCCTTTTCTCTTACCAACAAGCTTTGCTATTTTCAACAGCCCCTGCATTATGCTTGGTACAATCCATAATGCATCTATACCGTTATTCTCAACAAAAGTCCAAAAATTCAATATTGTTTTCCCAGAAAAAGGCTCTGAAATCACAAAACTTCCGCCACAGCAAAGAGGAATCAATGCTAGGTTGTACAAACCGCCAAGATATGACATCGGTAGATAGTTCCAAAATCTGATAGCTTTATCTGTAATTCCATAAAAACTAGCAAATGCCTTGCCACTACTCCACAGTTTGTTAGCATCTATCGACATAGCCTTTGGTGTACCAGTTGTACCGCTCGTCATTAAATAAACCTTTGAATTACTGTCATTTTCAATATCGGATTCCTCAGACGGTAACCATGACAAATCGCCATCACATTCACATTCATATGTTTCAATTGACGAATCATACTCACATATGTCTTTTTTCCTTATGACGAGACTTGGATGAACGATTTTGATCCAATTATTAAATTCTCTCTCGGTTACCTGGCATGATAATGGAGCAAAATTATAACCACCCATAACAGCAGCAAAGAAAGCAACTATACATTCAACAGAATTAGGCAAGCTAGTTACTATCGTATCACCTTTTTTAAGGCCTTTTTCTGCATAAAATGATAAATATTTCCTGGTATAGCTAAATATCTGCTTATAGGTATAGTCTTCTTTTCGATCTTCCATCACAAACCTGATCATCTGTTTATCAGCATTTTTTTTACATAAAGCCTTATAGTCATCGGTAAATTTACTATACTCATTCATAAAGCAATACTCCTTTATCAATTATTTTTACTTCATCTACAAAAACTGTTGCATTTTTCATAACAAAATCCAAATGAAAAGCAACCCTATTTGCTCCTCCAATCGTCCAGTTCGATCCCATCCCAAAATGTATACATCCTTTTGCGCCTTCGTCTATGAGCATATTCCCACAAATCTGAGCATCTTTGTTAAAGCCTATACCAAGTTCACCTATATAGTATGCCTTATCGGAATTAACATTTTCAAAGATTACATTTATTTGCTCTAGCACTTTCTTATCCCTGGTCTCGAAAGACTGAATTCTGCCATTTTTTATTATCAATTTGACCGGATTCTGCAATAGGCCTAGTCTATAATCAGTAATAGAACCATCAATTACCAATAAACCACAACTCTTATCCTCAACAGGTGCAACATTTGCCTCTATATCTGGAGGCGAGCCAAGTAAATAATCACTATTTACCAAACCAGGGCAGCAATTTCCTAAGCGTTCAGATATATCCAGTTGTAAATCCGTGCCCAAATCTGTATAAATCCGGACGATGTTTCCTTCGCTTAATATGTCGGAATACTTTTTTACTACCGGTAAGATCTCTGCGTAATCTGTCAACAACGCAGGATTGGTCACCATCCGTGAATTGTAATCCGGCATACTCAAAAATGGAATCCCCTTATTCGTGAGTTCATTTCTTGCCGATGTATGGGCTAATGAATAATGTGTAAGACATATAACAGCATCACTATCAAACATTTTGTCTGCCACATCCTGCGGTGGTTCCTCGCCATGACATGAGGACTCCACAATTTTTTCAAAACTGATTTCTTTCCCTACGCTAACTCCTGCTTCAGATATTTGATCTACAAACTGTTCCGTTGTCCCATCATAGATTACTAATATTCTTTTTTTTTCTTTTTCGATACAGTTTTGTATTATATTTTGAAAAGCATTCATGTCTTTATTCCCCATTTACATTCCTGGCATTGATCTTGCCGGATTTCCAAAAACACTTTTTCCTTCAAGAACATTATTAATGACTACTGATCCAATACCAATATGGCTCCCTGCCCCTATAGACAACGCATTGCTGATTGAACAATTAGGTCCTATCCATATATTATCTCCAATTATGCATCTTCCG
Source organism: Acetivibrio sp. (assembly GCA_041739345.1). GTDB lineage: Bacteria > Bacillota > Clostridia > Lachnospirales > Lachnospiraceae > DIGJ01. Next base: position 338,714 of record JBGSNZ010000009.1, read on the forward strand.
CATATAACCGTCCCTGCGCCTATCAGGTTGTTTTTTCCAACTTTTGCACCATGTCCGATAACCGTGTTATCCGCAATCTTGGTCTGGGCATCAACTATAGTTTTGTCCCAAGGATAAATAGCTCTTCCAACAACAGAATTATATCCAATCTCTACACCTTCACTAATAATCGTCTGACCCACATGTTCTACATGGAAAATTGTAGCTCCATCCCTCTTGTACTCAAATTCCTGCCCGCCTATGATGCATCCTGAACGGATAATCACATTATTCCCAATGTGTACTCCGTCACTAATCTGAACATTATCCTCAATGATGACATTCTCACCAATAGAAACATTGTTTTTCCCCACCCTGGCTTTATTACTGATTTGAGCAGAAGACGCTATAGAAACAGCATTGTCTATAATTTGCTTTCCCACAAGAAAGTTATGCATACGAAAGAAAACAACAGCAGGATTCTGAACAATTATTGCTGTTCTATTGCATTCACAAATTAGCTGTCCTAAATTAGGCCTTGTTATTATCGTTTTTGCATTATCATTTAACTGGCATATGTACTTTTCATCAGCAATAAACGTACAATAATCTGTATCCGGACCATATCCTGCCAGCCCCAACTCACTAATTTCGCTTTCATCACCAATAACTTTATAATCGTCAATTCCCATTTCACTAAGGATTGTACTTACCTTAAACATGTCTTATACCTCCGATTGCAGCTGCTTTATTCATCCAAATCGAATTATTGTGCCTTCATATATTCACAAATATGGTCTACTATTTTTTCAGCCGAATGACCATCACCAAAAGGCTGGTATTCTTTGTCATAAATCAGCCCATCTGACGAAAGAACCTTTTTGCGGATATCATCCCTGTCTAAGGACGCCAATACATTTCTTCCTTCCACCATAGTCTCCGGCCATATAACAATATCAAATAATGTAACGCAAGGAATCCCTGCAAAAAAGGCTTCTCTCTGAAGTCCGCCGGAATCTGTTACTATCTTTTTAGCATGATTTACCAATGCAATTGATTCTAGATATCCAACAGGATTTACCAAACGAATATTCTCAAATTTGTTCTCTTCGCAAACCTGCTTTACCATCTCCCTGTTTCTCGGATGGACTGGGTATATTGTGGTAATACCACATGAATCCATTCCGTTTAATATCTCTTCCAGCTTCCATGTTTCATCCGTATTCTCCTGACGATGACAGGTCATATAGTAGTATTTCTCCGGTATTGTAATTGTCTCTCCATAAATAGACTGAATACCATTCAATGTATCCCGGTCAGTTTTTTTTGTATAACAACAAAAAGCATCATACATTGGATCGCCCAGAAATACTGCTTTATCCTCCAAACCTTCATGTTTTAAGTTTGATAACGGTATCTGCTCCGCACAGCAAACTAATAGGCTTGAAACATGGTCTGTACAGATTCTGTTTACCTCCTCCGGATTGCTTAATGTTCCCATACGTCCGCCAGATTCAACATGACATAATGGAATATGATATTTAACCGAACATAAAGCAGCTGCCAAAGTTGAGTTTGTATCTCCATACACCAATACCATATCGGGTTTTTCTTCAAGCAGCACCTTTTCAATTTCTATCATCATTCTTCCAGTCATGCTGCCATGACCACCACCAGAAATGCCAAGATTATACTTTGGCTTTGGAATATCAAGTTCTTCAAAAAAGACATCTGACATATTCGGATCATAATGCTGTCCCGTATGTACAAGTATCTGCTCGTATTTGCCCTTTATAGCATGGGATATCATTGCTGCCTTTATAAATTGCGGTCTTGCACCTACTACTGTTACTACTTTCTTCATACTCTTATTACTCCTTTACACTCTTTCAAATTTGTGTCTAAATGGTATCCTAATTGGACAAGTATCATTCAACATTATGATCAAACATATCGCCACCATTAACCCACCTGTGAGAAAATTCTGCATTAGTGGTGTACTTACCATATTAATTAAAAAAGTAATCATTAACGCGTTTTTAAATGATGAATCATATCTCCTCATAACCTTTGAAATTACCAAGATTATAATAATTATAATTATTGGATATACCATGAGCCCAATAATGCCAAAATTTGCATATGCATCTGAAAATAATCCATTATTCAAATTGTTATAATTGCCCAAATTATTGTATTTAGTACCAATCAATATTGAAACAGTATCACTATATGGATTACTAAAAAACCTTCTTAATATGCTTTGCCTAAGGTATAATTTTTCAGCGTCCCTAAAAAAATCAAAGTAGAAATAATGTGCCTCTGCCGGAATATATAACAGTCTGTATAAAAAAAACATGATGAATGAACCAATTGTTGATTCCTTAACTATAATTCCTAAAAGCGCAAGCAGGGTAAACACCAAAGAGGCGGCTTCAATTATTCTTTTTTTAAGTTGAAGCACATCGGCCATCCAAACTCCTATCACATATGCTATCTGGAAAACAATAATTTTGTTGCCATATATAGCGTAAGAAGCTAGTCCAATTAAGACATCAATTGCCAACAGCGATATCTTCTTCCCTTTTAAATGAACAATAAGACATATGGGTAATAAAACGTTTGTGTTCCAGCTATATATATATGATTCAATAGAAGACATATAATTGCTGGTGTCCATTCTATAATTATAAACATCCTCGAAGCGAATGAACAATCTAAACCCACTATATTTATACGAAAAATATATCGTTGAAATAATTAGAAACACAAAAATCCCCAATATGATAGGGTTATTGTACTGGGGCATTATCCATTCTGTAGTTTCTCGCTTAAGATAATCTGTTCCCGGAATGGTTCGCGAGATAATAATCGAAAACACTGCAGCGACAAGCCAAAAAATTGTTATTCCTAAAAAAGCTTCCGTACTTTCATTCTTCAACCAATAAATCATCAATGAAGGTGCTGCAGATATTATTAGAAAGAATCCATAAGCAAATTTAATACTTTCGTTTCTGATCTGATAAAATAAAATTACCAAACACAAATATACTAGCCAAGCCAAAACATATTTCGTAATATTGGGAGATGCTCCTCCACTGGCGTATGCATAATGAACTGAAATCATGGATAATGATATCCAGTCTATTAGTATCTTGTATAATAAAAACAACAAAAAACCATGCTTGCATATTCCATTTAAAAATCTCGGAAGTCGATCGCATATTTGCTTCATTCCAGGTCACCCACTTTACACAATGATTTATTATTTCTTTTGCCGATTCACCTCGCTCAGCATCAGTTTCTCAAATTCCCTTGCTTTATCTTCATAACTATAGTTATCTATAATAAACTGGTATGATGCTTGTTTCATTTTTCCAAGGTCATCAGTATTCATATTTGCCATCTTCAAAACTGTATTCCTGAAATCATCAATATCACCTTTTTTAAAATTCATACCATTGTTATAAACTGTTCTTGCAGTGTTTACATCATTGTCCTCGGAAATAACCGGTAATCCACAAGCCTGATAATCAAAAAAAGTCAGACTACACTCTTTAGCAATTAAACTAACATCTGATGTTTGGAAAAATGGTGCCAGCTCATTGTATTTTTGGGTAGGAAATCTCAGTATTCTATTTTCGCTCTCGCCAAAAATTTTCTCTACTGAATTGCCATACTCACCTGAAGTATTTCCAACAACAATGAATACTATTTCCCTTCCTGCATCCAAAATCAGCTTTTCTTTCAAAGCCTGTGCCAAATACTTTCCACCTTTATACTCATCAAGTTTTCCCGCATATACAGCAACAAAAGCATTCTCCTTGATATCATATTTTTTTCTGAATTGCTGTTTTACGTCCTCATCTGGATGAAACAGCATGGTATCTGATCCAAATGTAATGCACGGACAAAGTTCCATAGGTATATTAAAATGCTCTTGCATATAATGGTCGCCTTCACTTAGACGCACAGTAATATACTGATTTCTTATTATCACCGGCGTGCAAGTTTTTTTATAAAACCATCTAAACACTTCTCTAAATCGGTTATGAGAAGACATATCGCATTGATGATTATCCATGAGTAATGCATATGGTTTTTTTTCTATTCTCATCAAATATTGAATTGCTATAGCCGTATCTTCTGAATGAACAAAAAGAATATCTGGTTTTAAACTATCTACTATTTCAAATATCTTTTTCTTATATATCGATCTTCCACTTATATACCTAACAATTGGAACACGTACAATCTTTACTCCAGTAGAATTCTCATAATTCAAATCATCTTTCTCTATGTCTGAAATTGTAAAGAAATCAGTAAGAAAAGATGGCATTTTCTCTGGTTCACTACACACCACTGTGACATCATGCCCAAACTCAACAAAATATTTTGATAAAATATTGATTTGATAACCTGTATTAGGATGAAAAAAATCCTCTATCTGCACTATTCTCATTTTTATATTCTCCCTATATTTACACTTTTATAAAAAAATGTCCTATTAAATAAAGCATTAAAACTTTTATTATTGTCGCAAGCATCGCTGCCATTGAAAACCCCCACAATCCAAACAAACCTGTTGCATAAAATCCACCTGCTAAATAGACTGCACAATATATTGCTTGTATTATAAGTTGCCAAAATGTCGGAGCAAATTTCAGAACTGACGGCTGCGTCATATTAGCTACGACATTTATAATTGCAGTAATATTTGCAATAAGAAGATATTTGCTTGCATCCGTATAAATAGATGGATACATTAGCCTTGTAAACCAAGGGGAAATCAAAACACTTACTAAACAGAACACTACTCCAGATATAACTGTAGCCACGTTAATTTTCCAAAACAATTTTCGACTCATCGAAAATCCTCTTTGTGCATAATAGCTTAATAACACTCCTGCTAATGGGGTCATCAATATTCCCAAACTCTTACCAAATACCGATGCAACTGTATATGTACTCACTGCTGCGCCACCTAACAAAGGCAATAAAAGTAATCTATCTAAATAAGTCAATATATTTGAGGACAACGCTGACACCAGTAAGAGCATTTCCTTACCAACTACAGTCGAAAACAATTCGGATTTTTTTATTGGTTCTCTTATTATTTTTGTAGTAAATACAATATAAATAAGGCCACAAACCTCACCAAATAAAAACGGAAGTGGCCAAAGCATCTCCTCTTTTATCAAAACGTACGACAGAATCCCTATGAAATTACCCAATGCCACAAAAACATTGCTCAGTAGTATTTTCTTATAATTGAGTATTATTCTATACTCCACCGACAAGTATGATCTCAATAAACATATCGCAGAAAAAGCTATTACATATATATTTATTGAAAATGTTTGATTATATATATTATTAAAAATGACAAATAATACAACTACGGAAATTAAGGAAAGCGTCCAAAGTATTATTGCAAAATCTCCTCTTTTTTCCTCATCATCATATTTATCATGCATTAGTAATCTCGTATTATTAAGACTTCCCCCGCATGCAACAGCTATTGTATTTGCTACTCCCATTAGCGTTAGCATTTCTCCATAACCATCGGCAGACATATAATATGCCAGCAAAGGATAAAGAATTAATTGGGATACACCTGTGGTTATTAATGATGCTAATAAATTTAATCCGAAATCCTTCGATATATTGAAAATTTTTGTTTTTAAAAAACTTTTATCCATTCTTATCCTCATCAAGCAGATATAAAAATGCTCACTTAATCACTATGATTTCTAAAATACTCTATTGTTTTAACGATGCCATCATCAAAACTAACACTCGGAGTAAATCCAGTATCCTTCTTCAAGTCGTATATATTGACACACGAGCTAAATGTTTGTTTCGTCATGGACGGTATTTCCCCAATTCCCAGTTCAAGACTCGGATCAATTAAGTCCCTAATTTTGGTAATATATTCAGATAATGGGCGATAATCACCGGAGCCTATTCCATATATCTTTCCAGTCTTCCCTTTTTTTCCTATTAATCTAATAGCTCGGACAACCTCACCCACATAGAGAAAATCCCACATCTGTTGTAAGTTTCCATATAATGGTTTCTTTCCTCTTAGCAATGTTTTGATTGTATATGAGATAATATTACTATCTTTTCTTCTCTCTCCAAAAGTACTTGGTATAATAATCCATATAAAGGGTATCTGAAGCTGACGTGCCCTTACTTCCAGAAAATAATGTGTCGATACTTTGGCTGCTCCGTACATATCATTCGGAGTTTGCTTCTCATTTACGTTCATTACGTCATCACAAAATACATACTCTGCGACAGTACCCGAAGAAACAAATTTCTTACATCCAATATTTCCACAAATTTCAAGTGCTTTAATTGCGATAGAAACATTATTTAACTGTAAATCAACATTATTCTTTTGTTCTGGATTGACTCCTCCCCAACCTAAATGGAAGAAAATATCATATACAGTATCTTGGGCAAAATCACCGCTAGATACTTCTTCAATGGCCTTCTCTATAACTGTGCAGTTTGATGATTGAAGTATTTCTGGACAAAGACGAGTTTTATTTCTGGCTATTACTGTAACATCGTAATTGTTATTAATTAACTCTAATATAAGCCAACTGCCAATAAAACCAGTTCCCCCCGTGACTATAGCATTCATCTACCAGTCACCTCCTTAATTACTCACAGCCTTTATAATAACATCCGCCATGTAATCAATTATTACATCCGTCATACCTGGATATACCCCAACCCAGAAAGTATGATTTATTACAAAATCAGACTTTTCCAATGTTCCGACAATTCTATATGCATCCGTATCCCTAATATCATTGAAACATGGTTGTTTTGTAATATCACCAGAGAAAAGCAATCTCGTCTGAACATTGTGCTCCTCGATAAACCTTGTAACCTTATCCCTGCTAAGTCCGCTTTCTGGTTTTACTGAAATAAGGAAACCAAACCAAGAAGGATCACTATTATCCGCAGTCTCTGGCAAAATTAGTTTATCTTGTACAACTTCAAGAGCTTCACGAAGTCGTTTCCAATTATGCTTTCTTCGCTCTATAAACTTAGGGAATTTTTTTAATTGTTCAACTCCAACGGCAGCCTGTAAATCTGTAACTTTAAGATTATAACCAAGATGTGAATACGTATACTTATGGTCATAGCCCTTTGGGAGCAAACCAAACTGTCCATCCCATCTATGACCACACATATTGTCCTGTCCAGAAGCACAAACACAGTCCCTACCCCAATCTCTATATGAAAGAATAAGGCGGCTTAATAAGGAACTATTCGTATAAACGCATCCACCTTCTCCCATTGTCATATGATGTGGCGGATAAAACGATGATGTGCCTATATCTCCCCACGTCCCCGTATATTTTGTAGTACCGTCTATCGTATATTTTGTGCCTAATGCATCACAATTATCTTCTATCAACCACAGATTATACTTATCGCAAAATGTCTTTACAGCTTCCAAATCAAATGGATTTCCCAAAGTATGGGCGATCATGACAGCTTTTGTTTTCTCAGTGTATGCCTCTTCTAATTTTGTAACATCAATATTATATTGCGGTACTGTTATATCGACAAAAACTGGAATTGCACCATACTGCAGAATTGGTGTTATTGTAGTAGGAAATCCACAAGCTACAGTGATTACCTCATCTCCTTTACAAATCCTTCGATTTCCCAATTCAGGTGCTGTGAGAACTGAAAATGCAATCAGATTAGCAGATGAACCAGAGTTCACCAAATGTGCATATTTCACACCAATCCATATCGCAAATGCTTTCTCAAACTGATTTGAAAACCTCCCTGTTGTAAGCCAAAAGTCAAGCATTGCATCTGTGAGAGATTGCATTTCTTTTTCATCATATACCCTAGACGCATAACTAACTCTATCACCAGGTTTGAAATTTTCTTTACTCTCGACTGGTTCCTTGAAATCATGATAATAATCAGCAACCAAATCCTTTATCTGTTTTCTGGCTTCTTCTTCATTTTTCCATTTACCCATTCCTCTGTGCCTCCTGAAATTCTTTTATCTGACTGTCCATGCATGATCGTACATCTCCGCCTTGAATCCAGCACTTACTCCATTCTACGGTTTTCTCTAATGCCTTGTCCAAATTCCAATGCGGCTTCCACCCAAATGTATTCTTTAATTTTGAACAATCAAGTTTTAGGAAACTCGCCTCGTGAGGTCCACCATCATACCTATTTATCCACGATGTTCCTTCGCCCCAATGCTTCACGAAAAAATCAACCAATGAGCCTGTTTGAAAACAGTCACTATCGTCAGGCCCAACGTTATAACAGCCAGAATACTTTTTGTCCTCATACTGCATTGCAGCTATCATCAAGTAAACAGATAGAGGTTCAAGAACATGCTGATATGGACGAGTTGAATATGGATTCCTTACAATAATTTCCTCATTATTAATTGCTGCCCTTACACAATCCGGAATAATTCTATCATCAGCAAAATCTCCACCGCCAATAACATTACCCGCTCTTGCAGTTGAAACAGCAACTCTGCCATCCATAAAAAAGCTATTTTTGTAACTGTTTGTAACTAATTCAGAACAAGACTTTGAATTTGAATATGGGTCATATCCATTTAATTCTTCGTTTTCTCTATAACCCCATTCCCATTCTCTATTCAAATAAACCTTATCCGTCGTAACATTTAAAAAGGATTTAACACATTTACTATTTCTAACGCATTCCAGTATATTTACCGTTCCCAAAACATTTGTTTCGTAAGTATAAACAGGATTCTTATAGCTCTCCCTAACAATAGGTTGCGCAGCCAAATGAAATACTATTTCCGGTTGTGCATCATCAAATGCTCTTTTTAAAGAATCATAGTCTCTTACATCACCAAAGACCGAATTGACATCTTTGCTTATAGATGCTATCTCGTATAAAGAATAGTCTTTCTTTGAACCTCTAGAATAACCAGTAACCACTGCACCAGCATTGACAAGCAACTTACAAAGCCAAGTTCCTTTAAACCCTGTATGTCCAGTCACAAATACCTTCTTCCCTTTATAGAAATCTAAATCAAACATTTACTTATCCCATACCTTCCATGGAGCTTTTCCTGACTCCCATAACTCTTCTAACTTGTTTTTTTCATTTAAAGTGTCCATACACTGCCAATATCCATTATGGACATATCCTGCAAGTTGTTGTTCTTTTACAAGTGCGCGCAGAGGTTCCCGTTCGAAAGGTATATCATCGCCATCTATATATTCAAAGACCTCTGGTTCCATCACCATATAACCTATATTAATAAGGTCTCCATCCGATTGTGATTTTTCACGAAATGCCTCTATAAGACCATTTTTCCCATATTCAACAACACCCTTACTCTGTCCAAAATTGTACATGGTCATTGTTCCAATTTTTCCATTCTTTTTATGGCATTCGAGTAATTCGCTAATATTCACATCCCCTACTGCATCTCCATAGGTCAACATAAAAGTATCATTTTCGACATATTCTTTTATACGTTTTATTCTTCCTCCCGTTTGGGTATTAAGTCCCGTATCAACGATTGTAACTCTCCAATGTTCAGCATATTTATTATGAACAATTATCTGACTTTCATCACCTGTATAGTCAAAAGTGATGTCTGATGTATGCAAAAAATAATCATCAAACCATTCTTTTATCACATGCTGTTTGTAACCAGCACATATCACAAATTCATTAAATCCGTAGTACGAATAGGTTTTCATAATATGCCAAAGAATTGGCATACCTCCTATGTCCACCATTGGTTTCGGTTTAATCGCCGATTCTTCAGATATTCTTGTTCCAAATCCACCTGCTAATATTACAACCTTCATATAAAATCACCTCTTATGTAGCTTTACTTTCATTATCAAATATAAACAACCGTAATGCACTTTAAACTTTAGACAAGAAACCTTTCATTTTCTGTGCAAAAACTAGTCGAAATCTTAAACACAAATTAAAAGCATGAATTTTTATCAATAAATAACATATTATATCATAAATATTTTTAAATTTAGACTCTCTATTGCTCCATTTTTTCAATTGGGTATCTCCCCAACCGGTCTTTTGTCGAGTCTCTAAATACTCCTTCTTTTTATATGCAACACTTTTCTTAAACCAAGGCCTTTCATATGAAAAACCACAATAATGTATAATTGCCGGTTTGTTTTTTGCTTGCAGATATTCTTCCTTGTCGATAAGTTTCTTTTTATAAAAAATTCTTTCAACCGTGCTAAAATCAGCAAAATGGAAGGTAGTATAAAAGTTATATTTTAACGGAATGCGCTTAATCTTATCTCCTAGAAATTTATTCATGATCGACTGTTCAGAATTAAGATATGATTTTCCATCGTTTTTAACCTTTTCAATTAAATAGTCATCTATGTTTTCTTCACGCCACTTTTTTAAATTAACAATGCAGATTCCCGCATTATAATATATAGGATGCTCCCAAATAATATCCTGATCTTCGAAATAATTGTATTTTCCATACATTGATACCTCTGGAACAGCGGCATAAAAATAGTCTTCTATATCTGTATCCCACATCTCTTGGAGATTATCACAAACGATAGAATCCGAATCAATCACAATAACCTTATCTAAAAAAGAAAGCCATTTGTTTAGTATAATTCTTGCATATGTGTTATAGCTTCCCCTCATTCTTTCAAAATCATACTTCTTAGCTGCTTCTTTAAAGCCTTCATCAGCCTCAATAATTGTGAGTTTTCTACCGAACTTATCTGCCACATCATGTAGCTTTTTTTTGTTCACTTCGCTTATACCACTACTTAAGATATATGCATCTACTTCATTCTTTTTATTATTCTCATATAAAGAGTATAACGATATGCCTGTACACTCTGAATAATAATCACTGCTAGAATATACAATATTCATGCACTTTCCTCCTCGAACACAATCATCTGTTATAAATTTCAACTTCTGTAAGCTCAATTTCACTTGGTGCAGTAATCCGCACTGTCTTCAGCCTACCATAATAAACAAACATACTTCCAGCAACAGCTGCGTGTGCATTTCCTTCTTCAAGTACCATCTTTAAATCATAATCAACTACATTCTTAAGAACGATTCCTCCACAGTCTATATGACTGAAGGAACCAACCTTTTCATCTATATTTACCAAGCTATTTGATGCCAAAATACAAAAATCTCCTATCTCAGTATCACATTTACTGTGCTTTGAGACAGGATTACTGTTCCTTCGCCGATTCTTGTTCGTGGTGAAATCGTGCTGAAGACTATATTATGCTTGGAGCCAGAAAATTACGCTCTTTTAAGAACCTTGTATACTTATTCTGCTTATCATTATTCCCAATAGCGACAAATGCGCAGGAGTACCCATTTCTGACATGCCTGCTAGCTCCTTACGCCTCTCAAATACTTCTTCTCTGGATGAGCCGTATACAGCTCCTATCTCAAAAGCCCCAAAAACAGAACAATGCGTGGATTATGAAATCTTAGCCCACACTTATTTATAACAGTAAAACAATTTGTGATTTTTGTCAATCATTTTATTCTTTGAGCAGCACTGAAAGGTAAACTTCTTTAAAATATATGAATACGTGGCGTTGATGAATTAGTTAGCACACTTTCCGGACGTGGTTATTTTGCAGAAGGACTTCATGGTGTCATGAAGCAACAGCAAAGAGACCGTACGATGAAAAAATTCCGAGAAGGAAAAACGAATATCCTCGTAGCTACTGACGTAGCTGCCAGAGGTATTGACGCAGATAATGTGGAGGCTGTATTCAACTATGACCTTCCTCAAGATGATACTGCCTTGCTTAAGATATCCATGGGTGAATCTCGTGAAATAGTAAAAGACACCGCCCATACCAGAGACTCTAGGAATTATAAAGATTCCAGGGACTCTAGAGATTCCAGAGATTCTAATGTAACGAATAAAAAACATGGAATGACCCGCTTATTCATTAATGTTGGTAAAAAGCAACGTATTAAGCCAGGCGATATTGTGAAGCGGCTGCGTGCAGAACATATGGTACCAGCACAGGCTGATATACCATTAGAATACGATCCTGATGATGTAATTCAGATAGACTGGGGGTGAATCAATGGTTTACATTGACCACAGAAAAACCAAAGTAAACTTTTTCTGTGGTCGGCTTTCTATAGCTGCGATATCTTCGTACATGCGTATTATTCGCAAAATCTGGAATCCTTTTTAAATTCGGATTTCTTGTATTTTTCTATGAATAAATATAATAATAGCATACTTCTTTTTGTGAAAATCCGCCGGAATTCTCGATACAAGTATGCCTTATTATTATCTTCCATAAATTCTTTCGCTGAATTTTCTTTATTATATAATACGTGAGTTCCTTTGAATATTGATAAAAGGCATATTCTCCTATGACAAATGTCATTGATTACAATTCTAAGCGCTCAATAGGTTCTTCCACCCTTAGTTGCTTTCACATGCAGAAGTCTTATTATCTCTTTTAATCATTCCTTGCTAATTTTGGTAAATATTCGCCATTATAAGTTCCTTCTCGCTCGGTGCAGTAATAAGTACAGCCTTAAGTCTTCCATAATAAACAAACATACTACCACCAGCTGCGGCATGTGCATGCCCCTCGTTGAGTACGGTTTTCAAATCTTTAATTCCACCTGCTCCACCTATAGCAGTAACTGGCACTTTTACGGAATCAACCACGTCCCGAACTAATCCCGTATCATATCCTTTCATCATTCCATCTCTATCAATCGAATTGATAATGATTTCTCCAACGCCAAGTTTCTCTGCTTCTTTGGCTAATTCCATCGGTGTTTTATCTATTATCTCATTACCATCGCTAATCGCACATTTATATTGGCCTTTGATAAGTTTTGCATCGATTGACGCTACGATGCTTTGGCTGCCAAATAGTTCAACAGACTTTCTAATCAAATCCGGATTCTTAATTAAACCAGTATTGATGACAACTTTTTCATAGCCAATAGCAAGTAGTTCATGTACCTGATCAACCGTTGTGATTCCTCCACCACAACTAAGTGGCATGAATGCTTCACTGGCGATATCCTTTAGCAACTCAAAGTCAGGCTCTCTTCCATTCTTTGTTGCACCTATATCTAATACGGAAAGTTCGTCAATGCCTTTTCTGTTAAATATTTTTACAGCGTTAACCGGATCACCCAGGTAAGTTCTATCCTTAAAATTAATTGTTTTTATCAAATCCCGATCATCTATTAGAAGTACCGGAATGATTCTTGGTCTCGTAAACATACCTTAGCACTCCTTTACAAAGTTTTTAAGTAAAGCCATTCCAAAATCATGACTCTTTTCAGGATGAAACTGAACACCCATGATATTTTCCTTAATGACTGAAGCAGCAAATTCATATCCATAATCACATGTCATCAAAACATTTTCTTCCGAATCACATTTTGCATGGAAAGAATGTACAAAGTAATATCTTTGTGTTCCTTCCAAATCTTTAATTAAAGGATTCACTTGTTTAAAATCTGCAATGTCCCAGCCCATATGAGGCACCTTTAAGTCTGTATCATATAGTCTAAACTTAATGTTATCAAAAGGAATGAGTCCTAATCCTGGAAGTGTTCCTTCTTCACTTCTTCTTCCTAATAGTTGCATTCCCAGGCAAATACCCAGAATTGGCTTCTTTATAATCAATGCTTCTTTCTTTACAAAATCCGATAGGCCACTCTCATTAAGCTTGCTCATTCCTGCATCAAAGGCGCCTACACCCGGTAGTATAAATCTATCACATTTACTTAACTCCTCCGTGTTGGACGAAATGATAGATTTTTCTCCAATTACTTTTAGCATATTTTGTATGGATCCAAGATTACCTAGACCATAATTAATTATTCCTACCATTTTTAAATCCTCAAGTTTCTGTTTTCCATACCAAGTATCTTACTTACCGCAACTCCCAGCTTTATCATCCACATAGAGTTCTTATAGTCCGCCGGAGTACGATTCGGACCTTCTATAATTGCATTAAATTCCTCTGTAGTTATTCCAAGTTTCTTTGCAACATACTCCTTATCTTGAACCATCTGATCCGGATCATAAGGAGGCTGTTCAAGCCTCTTAAATGCTTCTTCTCTAGTAAGAGTACCTGCTAATATTTCATTAGAAGCTACATTCTTTCTAGTATCAAATCCAAATTTTTGTGGAAGATAATAGCCCTCGAAAAACCTTGTAAATACATTTTCATAATGCTTATTTTCGTACTTAGTCCACCCATATTTCTCATGAAGTAAATCTTCAGCTTCTGGCTTGTTATATACTACATAATCGAGTGGATATGCTCTATGCATCCCTCTGAAATATCTATAAAAAATTTTATATGTCAGCATTCCACACATAGGGAATGTCTTTAGTTCTCTCTTTCCAAACTTCTTGTGAATATCTTTTGCCATTCTAAGATCATTCATGTACAACCATTCAACCGGTGGCCTTATGAATTCTGTTGCACTATTAGATCCTGTGAGCACATATTTAATATTATGTTTTACGGCATAATTGTATAATGCAGCGAAAATAGCATGATCCTGTGGGAAATCTTGAGATGATATTCCTGCTTTGAAGAACGAAAGCTGTAAGTCAGCCATCTCCTTCCAATTAATGACCTCTGTGTACATATCAAGTTCAAGCCCTTTGACTATCTTCTCAATATTTTCAACTGCAACATTAAGATTCCACCCCGTATCAACCACAAAAATTAGTGGTCTAAGGTGCATAACCTCCTTGGCTATATACGCAAGATAAGAACTATCCGCACCACCTGAAAGGCCCAAAATACAGTCATACTCGCTATTCTTTCCAGCCTCACGAATCTTGGCAGCTAATTCTTCCAATTCATCGTATCTATTCTCATTAGGTTTCCAGTAAGGTGCTATATTCTTATCAAAATTTCTGCAATGGTCACAAACACCATTCTCATCAAATGTAATCTTTGAATCGGTCGTATCCATAACACATCTTGTACATCTTTGAAATTCTCTCATCTATTCCTCAACTTTCTGAGTCATTGAAATAAATATCCATTTCATCCATCAGCTTCTTCTTGTCAAAATTGGTTTCAAAATATCTTCTGCTGTTATCTCCCATCTGAGCAGCATCTTCTTGCATCATTAGAAATATTGCTTTACCCAGTGAGTCAGCACCCCCTATCTTACAACAGACACCACATTTTGCCTCATTTATTACTCTCTCCGTCTCCCCTTCAGCTGATGCTATGACAGACATTCCACAAGCCATATAACTTTGCAGCTTTGCCGGAATTGTCATCTTCCATAAATCCGCCGGTTGGAACGAAAGGAACGCTGCATCACATGCAGCTAATAATTCTGGTATGCGTTCTGCCGGTTGTCTAGGAACCATAATAAATTTATTCTCAACCTGTCTTTCTTGAACCTCTTTGTTGAACTCATCCAAATATCTGCCATCACCAACCATCACAAACTTTACATTGCTCTCTTTTAGCAGTTCTGCCGTTCTCGGGAGTATCTGAAGTCCCTGCGCAGAACCTATATTGCCAGTAAAGATTAGTTTAAAACTATCATCATCTGGAATTTCAGGAACTACCTTCTTTTCCATTGGCTTATAAAATTCTTCTGCATATTGAGGCCAGTAATGAACCTTTTCCTTCGGTACCTTTACTTTCCTGTTGCAAATTGCCTCAACAAAGCTAGGACTTGTTGCAAAGATCTCATCTGTATTCCTGTATATGTAGTCAACCATTTTTTGAATAGGCTTGATAACTGCAGGATTCGATATACCTGTAACCGTAATAACATTTTCCGGCCACAAATCCTGTACATACAGATAATGTGGTACATGATGTTTCTTTGCATACCAGCACCCTATAAGCGCCTGTGTCATTGGTGATACTTCAAATGTAAATACCAAATCAGCTTCAATATCATTAAGAAGATTGTTCACAAAACCCGAAATTGTGAAAGACGCATAATTTGCCATCATTCCAATCGCGCCAGTTCCTCTTGGAATTAATGGAATTCTAATAATATCCATTCCATTCCAGTTTTCTCTTCTCTTCTTTGTATATCCATATCCATCAAAGAATTTACCCATCGGATAGTTCGGTATTCCGGTTAAAACCGTAACCTTATATCCTCTTTTGACCCATTCCTGGCACATATCATTGATTCGAAATGTTTCTGGATAAAAATACTGCGACACCACCAGAATATGCTTCTTATTCATCCTTGTCGAGTCATCCTCCTTTGAGTCAGACTCTTCTCTGCCATTTCCTTCGGTTCGTATAATCGATGTCCGTAAATCCATTTTCTGATAATCAATCCCATCATACACAGACATTTCATGTGCATAACAGCTATTTCCAAATGCTTTGTTTACTAAGCTGCCAATCTTACCAGGCACTTTACCGCCAATAGCAACAGCCAGGCGCATCACTTTAAGTTCAGCAATATTCTTTCCGCTTACCTTTGCGATTTCTTTTACCATATCAGCAGTTTTTGTCCACTCTGAATTCTGCGGGATAAGCACTATGGCATTCTGCTTAACTTCCTTTATCAGCATTATCTGGCATAAGAATTCACAAAGATTATCGATATGAAGCATAGATCTTTCATTGTCCACATTTGGAAATACAGGAAGCTTCTTTGCAAGCTTTGAAAGTGTAGAATAATTACCTTTACTTCCCTTTCCATAAATCATTGGTGGTCTAAGGACAATCACCTTAAAACTATTGTCTGCAAGTTGTCTTACAGCCACATCAGCTTGTAACTTACTATCTCCATAGAAATTAGCTGGAGTAGGAACAGTATGCTCTTTGATGATCTTTTCTTTTCCAAACGGAGCAGAATCTCCATGCACAATCATAGAAGACATGAAAATAAACTCTTTCACGCCATCCTCTTTTGCTTTCTTCGCTGTTTCTATAGCAAGATCAGTATTAACCACATAATACTTCTCTTTTATTTCTTCAGATACATTACCTACATCTGCATGGGCGATTCCTGCTACGTGATATACAATATCGTATCCAGAGAAGTCTTTCTCTCTCCACAAAACATCCTGCATATCAATGGTTTCTATCTCAAAATTTTCACAATAATGCACCTTTGCATACTCAGCGAAAGACTCCCCTATATAGGATCCTGCACCAGTAATGAGGACTCTCTTCTGTGCCTGCTTATCTACTTCTACTGGTTCTCCAAAACCTATATTGCCAATTAGTTCATCTTCTGATTTACTGTCCGCATAATGACGCCCGGTTTTTCCAATGCTCCCTGTTCCACCTTCAACTACAGTATCATCATGACCAACCTTTAATACTGTTCCTAACAGGCATTTCAAATCGAACATAAGAGATTTGTGTTCAACGTAATACTTGTCTAACAATGCCTTCTCTTGCAAACTCACTGAGTCTCTTCCGTTTATCTGGGCCCAGCCGGTTATGCCTGGTTTAAGTTCATTCACACCATACTTATCACGTTCCGCAGTCAAGACCTCCTGATTCCAAAGTCCTGGTCGCGCTCCAACAAGAGAAAGGTCACCACAGAACACGTTGAACAACTGTGGTAGCTCATCCAAACTATGAGCGCGTAGGAACTTTCCAATCCTAGTTATGTATTGGTCCGGATTTTCCAGAATGTGTGTAGGTGTATCATGAGGCGTAGACATTTTCATACTGCGGAATTTATACAACTTAAAGTACTTTTTGTTCTGTCCAAGACGTTTCTGTGTAAATAACACAGGACCTGGATCATCTATCTTGATAGCAATTGTAATTCCTGCAAGTATTGGTGATAATGCCACCAGCCCTCCAAAAGACAATCCTAAATCAAATCCCCTTTTTATATATTTATCATAAAAAGTAGGCTGATATTCAGCATCTCCTACAGCTTCAAGGTGACCTCTCTCCCCATCCGCATTTTCAGAATCATTCTCATCCTCTACAAATATAACTTTTTTTCCTTCTAATGGATTTTTCTGACTAGGGACATTTTCATATAGACGGTCTTTTTCTTTAATCTTAGCTATAATCTTCAACCCAATAAATCCGACTCCTAAAGCAGTTGTTGTTACAAGTAATACTTTCTTTATGTTTTTCACGCGATATGCTCCTTAAATCATTAAAGTCTCACCTATTTTTGTTCTTGATGAAATTTTGTTTCCGTCACGTTATTTATTGGATCACAATCAATCCAAGCAAATTGGCTTTCTGTTCATTACACATAAGCAATTCTTTTTGTAATACAGTATAGCTTGTCTCTTCTGCTTTTTCAATGATGACTACATTGGCTATCTCAGCCATTTGTTCAAACGACTTATTATTACGAATTATATTTTCCCCAAATATTACTTGTATTCCATGAGTTTTCAAATTTTGTATCAGAATATTAATAAGTTCCATCTCATGCTGGCTTAATTGTAGTGATGTAGTTAAAAACAAATGCTGTATATTCTCTTTATTACAGGTCGTTTTAAGATTGGTATATATAAAATCCCTTTGCTCCTCTAATGAGCATCTATCTTTATTCTGTATGGAATCCACCCAATTATCGATGACAGATAAGAAACGTTTCTTCTTTCCAAAAGAAATCTCGCCAAATACACGTACCCCATATTTTTCCTGTACTTCCTTAGATGATTTTACTTTTTTATTGAAAATATAGGACAAAGTAACCCACGCGCAACTCAAGAAGAGGCCAACAAATGCACCGAATATAATATATTTTTTACTTAAGGATGTCTTCGTTGAAACAATAGTCTCATCGTCCTCAGCCGTTGCTTCATCACTCGATAATATCTGTTGCTGTTCTGCAGTAAGACCTTGCTTAAGTGTATTCAGTTTGTTCTGCAAAGCAATTATAGAATCTTCTAGGGAAATCTGTCTATCCGCAAGTGTATTGTCTACCACTACACTTTCCTCTTGTTTTATCAGTTTTAATTCATGTGATTCTATCTTTTTATCTAATACTAGTTGATACTCTTTCATTACTTCTACCACGACATCTGCTAATTCTTTCGCAGATTTTTTATCGATACCAGTAAGATTTACTGCAAACACACCATTATCCTCGTTATCATTGTAGTTCACCGCGACAGCTTCGATCAATTCTGACACATATGCTTTATCTATCTTCCATCCCATTTTATTGCAAACGGCATCTAACTCTCCGCGAGTTTGAATATATGTTATATATGAATTAACTAATTCGCTACTATTGTCTTTTTTATTATCAGAAGTTAAATTATATGTATAATTCGTATCTACGTAATACTGTAACGTCATAATACTCTTTTCATAAGGTTCGATATTCATGATTACTGATTCGGATTGATATTTTTTTTTCTGCTCCAATTGTCTTTGTACAATTTGAGCCTGGGATAAATTAGACTGTTCCTCTTCTGTCATATTTTTTTGCAACTCTTCCAATGAAACTTCATTCTGTACATTTGTATTTGCTATTGTTTTGAAATCTTTCATATACTTAAATCCACTTAATAAAACAGCAAATATTATAGTTGTAATAATGATTGATCGCCAATGTTTAAATATTTGTATAACAAGATCAAATAAACTTACCACGTCTTGATCAGACTGATTTAAATTGTATAAATTATTATTCATTAAATTGTCTCCTGTTTATTATATTAGCAAACCTGCTTATTTATTTGGAGAATACGTACATACAATTTGTTTGATATAATCTCTTATATCATCCGGTTCCTGTATCACATATTCTTTTAGATTTTCGAGCTGCATTAGAAATTTATCGTCATCCATTTCAATTGGCATACCAATATGAATTAATTGATTTTCTGTTTCCTGCATGCCCTCTTCTTTCATGAGCATTTCTTCATAGAGTTTTTCGCCGGGACGAAGACCGGTAAAATTGATCTTAATATCTTCATCTGGCTTATGTCCAGATAGCAAAATTAGGTTTCTTGCAAGATCCAATATCTTAACCGGTTCTCCCATATCAAGAACAAAGATTTCTCCACCCTTAGCATAGGCTCCTGCCTGAAGCACTAAGGATACCGCTTCCGGTATGGTCATAAAATAACGAATAATATCAGGATGGGTAACCGTAACCGGTCCCCCTTTTTCAATCTGTTTTTTAAATAGTGGAATTACGCTTCCATTACTTCCCAAAACATTTCCAAAGCGGACTGCCACAAATTCTGTTTTGGAACGTTTGTCATACGTCTGAATAATCATCTCACAGATTCTCTTCGTTGCTCCCATAATATTCGTAGGATTGACCGCTTTATCCGTGGATATCATAACAAACCGTTTTACCCCACATTTATCTGCAGCTTTTACAACCTTCCATGTGCCGAGCACATTATTCTTCACTGCTTCATTCGGGCTATCTTCCATCAGAGGAACATGCTTATGAGCAGCTGCATGATAGACGATATCCGGCTTGTATTTATTGAATATGAAATCGATACGCTTGCTATTACGTACTGAGGCAATCAATACTACTAAATTAAGTTTAGGAAACTTTGCTTTCAATTCGTTTTGAATATCATATGTTGAGTTCTCGTAGATATCCACTAGTATAAGCTGTCTTGGATGGTAACTAGCTATCTGCCGACACAACTCGCTTCCGATTGAGCCCCCTCCACCAGTTACCATAACAACTTTATCGGACACATACTCCATAATAGAATCAAGGTTGACATTAATCGGTTCTCTTCCAAGTAAATCATTTACATCTACTTCTTTTAATTTGTTAATACTCACATCCCCATTAACCAACTGATACATACCTGGAAGACGTTTTAATACACATCCTGTTTCTTTGCATATATCCAATATGGCTTTAATCTCCTTTGAAGATTCGGAAGGCATTGCAACCATAATTTCATGAACATCATACTGCTTCACCAACTTAGGTATCGCATATCGATTCCCTGCAATCTTAAGACCATATATATAGTTGCCTATTTTATCGGTTGAATCATCAACCACACATACAACCTTTTTATCAATATGCTGACTATGTGTAATTTCACGAATTAGTGTTGCACCAGCATCCCCTGCACCAACAATCATGACATTCGTTTTAATTCTACGTTCAATATGCTTATTATATATGCTTCTCAAGGCACGATAGGAAAACCGGCTGATAAATTCTAAAACAAATAACGTCGCACCAAATAGCAAATAAAAACTCCTTGGCATACTATCATCATGTGGTGGAAGATATGTAATAATGACCAATTGGAATACAGAAACAAAGATACATGCCATTAAAATACTTACCATTTCATTGGCTCCTGCATAAGTCCATAAGCTAGAATACATATGGCAACACCAAAATATAATCATTGCAACAACTATAATTACGAATACATAATGATGAAAAACATCTAAATATGCAACCATTAATTCATTAAATCTCATCTCAAAACGAATAAATAATGCCACAATTGCAGATACATAAACCGCCACAACATCATATATCATTAGTATCGTTCTTCGAATTAGTAATTTTTTCTTTTCTTCCATTATTTTCTCCATTACGTACCTCAGTTCACCCAGTATATAGTTTTATTATTTCATTAAAAATCAAGGGTCGTTATATTATATCGAATTTCGATATAACTTTCAAGCTCACATAGGAAAAACAGCACAATGCCTGCCATTTCATACTATTTATCGAATTGACCACTTTTTAATCGATAGTTAATTGCTATCCCTACCCCAATTAATAGCCAAAAAATCGGTGCTACCGCAATACACGAATCGTTGGCTACTCCCATCAGCATATAGCCAAAGGTTCCCACTAAGATTGCAGCTCCCATTTGAGTCTCATAGGTTTCCAATTTTGATTTCATATACAATCGAATACTTGTTATAAAATATAGCAAATAAAATGCCATAAATGCAATCAAGGACACCATACCTGTTTGCACAGCAATTTGCAGATAAAGACTATGCGGTTTCGAGATGTTTTGATCTTCGTAACCAAAATTGTGCTTTCCGACATATTCATCATTTGGAAAAACCATCAAAAAACTATCTGCACCACTTCCAAGAAATGCATACTTTTTAAGAAGTGGTAGTGTTCTCGACCAGATATATCCCCGGTTGCTAGCAAATGATTCTTTGCCAACAAACAACTTACTAAATTCTGGCTGCGCAATTTTATCAAGTTTACCTACCAAAGTGAGATAATTATATGTACCATCTCCAGATTGATTTGTAAAATACCACGATTTACCATCTATATTAATATCAACATAATATACATCCTGATAGGTTGCTAATCCCACGGTCATACCCACAAAACGTTCATCCAAAACATAAAGCGTCGCATCATCTAATTGGCTGGCTGCAATTTTTTTTCCGGAATCATCTGTCAGGTGCAGTTGTTCTTCTAAGCTGTTTCCATTATCTACAAACTGAAAAATTAGTTTGTTTTCGTTATAAATAACAGTGACGTTATCATCGTTTGTTTCTATTTTAGAAAGTGCAGGTGCTACACTTTGCGTTGTATTCAGTGCATATTTCAAACCATTAATCAATGCATTCCCTTTCAGTGTATTCACTCCCAAAAAAGCAATGCATAGCAATACCACTCCAGCAAGTACAAACTTCCATTTTTCAAGTAACTTTCTACGAAAAAGTACTACTAAAAGCAGTAACGATACAGCAATGCACAAGATACCGCTCTTTGAGCCAGATCCAAACAGGCTAATTACTACGACAATCAATAACGGAAGATAAGCTACTAGCATCTTACGATTCTTATTGGTAAGAATCAGAACAATAATAATCGGAATCAGCAGACTACCATATACACCAACATAGTTTGGATTGTAAAGTGATGTATAAGTTCTTCCCTTTTCAAATACAAAATCAATTTCTTGGTTAACCAATGAAGGCGGTAAAAAAGTATACTTTCCAATTATCGACTTATAAAAATCAAGTCCAAACGCCTGGAATGCCCCAATCAAGCATACGATTCCGCTACTGATCAATACCCACTTTATGACAGTACGGACATCCTCTACCGTACGTACAAATACATAACCATAATACGTCAAGATCACATAGCCAAGTAGTACCCATACCGGTTCCATCTGCTGCGCCATACCATGAAATCCCCAATAAGAAAATTTCGAAAACACAGTCGATAGCAAACAAAGTATTGCATATGCCATAAGCGGTATCCAGGTTTTATAAGAATAAAAAACCTGCAGATCTTTTTGCTTTTTCAATTTGCTTGCTGATGAAATCTTTATATTATAATAGTAGATTAAGAGACACATCAGCATTGCAATACCCAGTACAATCATTGCAACCATTTTATAATACAAAAAAACATCTACTTGCGTCGCCGTACCAAACCACGGATTCGAATCAAGCTTTGTATCGAATGCATGATAATACATAATCAACGGTATAAATGCCACTAATATAAGTGGCAGTAAAAATCTATCTTTCTTTTGTTGTTTTACTTTTGACATCATAGCCCCCTGTAATATTGTTTTGATTTATACTCCTACTCATAATATTATAACGGATTATCATTGAATTTAAAAGATAATATTTCTTAAGTTTTCCTGGTTATTTTATGCAAGGAAGGTACAACTTTCCTATCACGTAAAAAAGGCGAGATTCTTACGAATCTCGCCCTGATTAATTCATTTTGTTATAAGACTATGATTACTATACAGTAATTGTCTTTGTAACTGTGATTGTACCATATGTTGCTGTTACAGTAAATACATCACCTGTTTCAGCACCTGATACGGTTACACTGTTTGTATTGTTGTGAGAAATTGTTCTTGTTACGACTTTGCCGTTTACAACTTTTCCAGTAACATCAACTACATCATACTTAACATCGCCAGTATTTAAAGTTGCATCTTGAAGTTTAGTCTGACCATACTGAGATTTAATTGTAAATAATCCTGCAAAGTTTGAAACATTAAGATTACCTGTAGCTAATGTAGCACCTTCTGTTGTTTCAATCTTTGTTACAGTAGCAGTTGCATTAGAGAATGTATATTCTTTTGATAATACAACAGATCCATTGTTTGTATCAACAGTAACTTCAAGTTTTCCTGCTAATGACTGAGCTGGATTTACTGAAGATGCAGCCACAAGTTCATATCCTGTGTTTCCAGTGATAATATACTGATTCTTAGGAATAACAACTGTTTTACCAGCAACTGATCCAGTAACTTCTACATTTGCAACATTGATTGCACTTGCAGAAACGGATTTTACAACATCGCCACTATTGATTGACTTAATAGTTAAGTTTGTTGCTTTCATAGAATCTACAGTAATAAGTGTTACATCGTAATCTGATGTAGTTCCAACACCAAGTCTAAGAGTTGTTGCGTTAGCAGAAACTAAACCAGCCTGTACTGTTACACTGTGAGTACCAGGTGCTGTTGGGAATGTTCCAGCAGATACTGTGATATCTCCAACTGGAGTAGCATCATTAACAGAAGTAGCAACTTTAAGATTTGGTATTGCTTTAACTTCAGTATCTGACATTACATTTGAGTATTGATCTTCAACTACAAGGTCACTAGCATAAAGCTTGAAGGACTCACCAGATGCAACTGCAGTAGCAGTACCTGATTTTAATCCTGTAACAGCATGTGGAATTCTCTTCTGATATGTTGTAAATGTAAGAGATTTTACTAAATAGCTAGTAGATGTAATTTCATTTGCTGTTGCTGTAAATGCAGAAACAGTAGAGTTCTTTTTACCAGAACCATAAGTAACATCTAATGTGTTTTCTGGGTTATATACCAACTTAGCAGATCCATCTGCCTGTTTAACAAATTTGAGAGTACTAGCACCACCAATAGTGAATTTAACAAGATCGTTTAATACACTATATTTTGTAACAGCATTTCCATCTGTATCAACAGCTTCAAATGCTAAAGTATTGTCCTGTCCCTGATAAATTGAATCATTTGCAGAAATACTTAAAGTTTTGATAACAGTTCCTGATTTTACAACGAATGATGTGTTAGCAAGTAAACCAAGTGATGGGTTTACGAAAGTATAATAGAATGTTCCTGCGATTGCTGTAGTTCCAGTAAGTGGAAGAGCTACATAATCTTTACCATCAACAGTCTTATCATACCATGTAGTAACAACTCCGTTAGGAGCAGTTACGTTGCCACCTGGAACAAGGTTAGCTGTCACGCGATTGTCAGTATTTAACTTGGCAGCAACTAAATTGTTGCCATACTGGTCAGCGATTTGAGCTAAGATAACATATTCGTTTACATTATCGCCTTTTGTCATATCTGTAAGTTTAGCATCAGATACGTTGTAAAGTCCAGCGAGTGTCATAGTCTTAGCTGTAGCTGCTGCAGAATAAGTAACAGTTGCAGTAACAGTTACACCCTTAGTTGTATCAACAACAGTAACTGAACCACTTGTTCCATAAATCTGAAGAGTCTGAGCAATACCGCTCACTTTGATAATACCTGTAGCAGTAGCTGAACAAGATTTTTCAATACTTGCTGTACCGAAAGAAGATGTTACAGTAGGGTTTGTAATTGACATTCTTTCACCATACTGATTTACTGTTTTGAAAGGAATCGTTGCGATAGCAGCATCTGTAGCATTGCGAACTAAGTTTGTTCCAACGATTTCGATTGATGTCAATGTTTCATCTTTAACAGTAACAGTTCCTGTGATTGCAGCTGCTGTTAAGCCAGTTACAGATACAGTGTATGTACCTTCTGTTAATTTTGATCCCATTGCGATTGTAGCAGATTTCTTGTCATCTGCCCATGTTGTAGATGTAATACTTGGTTTAGCTGTTCCTTTAGTAACTGCAACAACAGCTTTTGTTGTATCAACAGCTTTGTTAAAGGTTACAACAAGTGTTTTAACACCTTTTGCTTCAACAGATTTAACTGTTGCAGCTACTTCTACTACAGTTACAGGAACCTTAGCGGTTGTAACTTTCTTTGTTTTGTAGTTCTTGAATGTAGCTTTTAATGTTGTCTTACCTGCAGCAACACCTGTTACTTTAACAGCTTTTTTGCTTGTTGCAATAGTTGCTACTTTTTTGTTTCCGATTTTAAAGCTCACACTGTATTTTGTTGTGTTTGCAGTGCTATACTTTTTGGTCTGGTCTACGTTAACTTTAACAGCTTTGCTTTTGAATCCAGGTGCTTTAACAGCAGCGGATGCGTTTGTAGCAGGTACAGATGTAACTGTAAGAGCTAAAGCCATAACGAGAGCCAATTTCTTAAAGAAATTTTTCTTCATTTTTCTTCCTCCTTAAAATTTATGGTTGAGTATCATATTTACATATAAAATATCCATATCTCTTTTCAAGGTGTTACTCCCTTTTCTAAAAATACAGACACTATACCTAAATATAATCTTTCCAATAACAAGTTGATTATAACAATATTCAAATCAAAGGTCAAGTCCTTTTCCCAAAGATTTTATTGTATTTTCATAATCACTGTAGTGGGCTAAAACGCTCACTTTTCCTTGCTTCCCATAAGATAAATAATTGATAAGTTTCCGTTAAAGACCTACTTATATCTACGATGGAACTGTAAATTCCTTCCATCGCACCAAATGCGATGCGTTCTTTGGTAACTATCTTTAACATAGTTATATAATGCCTTAGTACTATGGCAAAATTATGTCAACATGTTGCCAAAATTGGCACAATTGCGCCAAAATCACATTCTGGCACATTATGAATGCATGACCTAACTGTTTATTTCAACTTTAAAATTGATTCTACTGTCTGTTGCATCTCTTTCATATCGCATACCGTGTTATGGAGGATTGGAGCACTGCGAATATCTTCAATTGCCTGTGGCACTTTTACTTTTGATAGGGAAGATAATTCATCCACCAACTCAAAATCGCCCAATGTATCGTATTTGATATCGATTGCAGTCATTACACTCCTTGCAAACTTGTAAGGACTTGCTGTGGATGCAATTATTGTCTTCGTTTCATCTTTGCTTTCTTCTTTGTAATCATAATATACACTAGCTGCAACTGCCGTATGGGTATCAACAATATAGCGATCACTTTCATAGAGCTTTTTAATCACCTTTGCTGTCTTGTCTTCGTCCGCATATCCACCAATAAAATCAACAAGTTCTGCTTTCATTTTAGAATCAATTTCATAGCTTCCGCTTGTAGTAAGTGCTTTCATATAATCTGCACATCTGTTTGAATCGCAACCAGCAATTTTATAAATCAGTCGCTCTAGATTGCTAGAGATTAATATATCCATTGAAGGCGAACTTGTTAACAGGAATTCACGATTGCGATCATATACTCCTGTTTGAAAGAAATCAAATAATACTTTATTGTCATTGGATGCACAAATCAGCTTATCAATTGGCAATCCCATGTTCTTTGCATAATAGGCCGCTAGAATATTTCCGAAATTTCCGGTTGGAACCACTGCATTTATCTTTTCTCCTGCGTTGATTTTATCGCATGTGTTTATCTCTCCCTCTTTCATGAGTCTTGTATATGCATATACATAATAAACAACCTGAGGTATTAATCTTCCTATGTTAATGGAGTTTGCAGAAGAAAACTGATAGCCATTTTCCTTCATTTTCTTTTCCAGGTCTTTGTTGTTAAACATTGCCTTAACACCATTTTGTGCATCATCAAAGTTCCCCTTGATTCCAACTACTGTCGTATTATCACCTTTTTGAGTTAGCATTTGCTTTTCCTGAATTGGACTCACGCCATCTTTTGGATAAAATACGATAATACTTGTACCTTCTACATCAGCAAATCCAGCTAAAGCAGCTTTTCCCGTATCACCAGATGTTGCCGTGAGGATTACTATTTCATTTTCTACCTTGTTTTTACGTGCTGATGTAATTAGTAAATGCGGCAAAATCGAAAGTGCCATATCCTTAAAAGCAATTGTAGATCCATGGAACAACTCTAAATAATACGCACCATCAGCTTTCTTTAGCGGAGCAATTTCTTTTGTATCAAATTTATCATCATAAGCACGATTAATACAAGTTTTCAACTCTTCTTCTGTAAAATCAGTAAAGAAAAGTTTCATAACCTCATATGCAACCTCTTGATATGTCATTTGAGCTAATACATCCAAACCAACTTGAAGCTTTGGAATCTGCATTGGAACAAATAGACCGCCATCCTCTGCAAGTCCACGTAGTATTGCCTGTGAAGCGGTTACTTGTGCATCATTACTCCTAGTACTCTTATAAAGTATACTCATCTTCATTTCTCCTTCTATTTCAGTCAATTAATATAAAAATAACTTGTGAGGATTATAACATGTATTACTTTCACTTGCAATACTATTTAAAGTTAATACGATAAAGTGCCCATCAATTTATGAACCTCATAAAAGCTATAAAAATCTACCGGCAAACAAACAGTGGAACCTTTGTGTTACAAGCTCTCCGTCTACCGGCCTTTCAAATAATCATTTAGCATATGAATTTGAAACTCTATCGACCCTTCACTCCCAAAGAGTGAAGGGTCGATTACCTAGAGGTTCAAATTCATGATTATGCGCTTGATTTTTTGGAAGGCCGGTAGACGGTGAGCGCCGTAACGCAAAGGTTCCACGTCTTTCCTTGCCGATTATTTATAAAATTCATGGGCCCCATATACAGCAACCCTTGTCAAGTGATTATCAAACCAGCTCACATTCTTTGCACTTGCTCTACTTCTTGACATAAAATAGACTGCACCATTTGATTCATCTTCCCCATTCAATACACGATTGACAGCTTCTTTCGTATCCTTCGTTATTGTCACTTTATAATAACGACCATCTCGTATCGGCGAAAACTGTTTGTTTGCAAATACGACTTTCTCCACTGTATCAGGAAATTTGTCACTGTTTACTCGATTTAAAATTACATTAGCTACAAGCATCTTTCCTTCGATGTCTTGCCCTGTTGCTTCTGCCTCAACGATTCTGCATAAAATTGCTGTATCCGATTTGGATAAATATATTTTCTTTTCTTCTAACTCTCTTCTTGCCTTTTCTATACTTGCGATTTCGTCTGCTAGTTCAAGCTGCATTGCCTGGGCGCTTTCTTCTATCTGCTCCCCAGCTTCTTCATCGAGAGGTATCTGCGTGTTAGCAGTTGTTTCTTCCTGCGCATTTGCTGTAGCAACCACTGTCTTACCCTGAGCGTAGACAATTGAAGTTGATTTACTTTCCGCTTGTGCGTCACCTGTACTATATACCAGAGCAACTACCATAATGCAATAAACAATTGCAAATATCCATACTTTACTCTTAGCACTTAGAAGAAACGAGTGTTGTTTTTGCATAATACTTCCTCATTTCTTTCTGTTTGTTTCCATGTTTTTCCTGTTCCAAATGTAACTACATGGATTATATCATCTCACAATTTTGTGTCAATAAGGTTTACTGATTTTCAGGAAATACCACTTTAAGTTGTTTCCATATTTTACCATTATATGTTAATATTGCACTATTAATCGGTTTAGTGACGACTTTATTATGTGCATTTTGTCAATTGTATTTTTCAATAATTATTAACGAATTGTTAACTAATTTTTATATATTTTACTATTCTAGCGCTGTAGAAACGATTTTTCGTTGTTTTTTAAGTTTTTGATGTAACATTTATGTAATATTCTATCCTTTTTTTCTCAAAATATACCACCTATTTTTCCACAAATATTGTTTGTCATTTTATGTCGTTTTTTCTCTTTTCCTTCTCTTTTTTATATGTTACACTAGAAACCACTAGGAGGTAAGTGAAAGAAAAACTTTTTCACTCTACAAGATTGCGTCTGCGCTGCGCACACAATCTTGATATGCGCAAAAAGCAGCGCAGAAATGAGGATAAAATATGGCTCATCTTTTGGGTGTATATCCTGCAAAAAAGAAAAATGGAGAAACCTATTATCGTTCCTCCATTACTTATAAAAACAAGCATATTAGTTTGGGAAGCTTCACGCAAGAAGCCTTCGCCCACCAGGCATATCAATTAGCTAGTACCATTTTAGTGAATCACTCTTACCAAATAGATTCTTATTCGTCGAAGGATCATGTTCTTTCCTTTGAAAAATGGGTTGTTTTAATTAATTTTCGAGACAACGGCCTTTATTTCAAAACGCCAATTTATATTCGGCATCGTTTCTTCGAGTATTATTTGGATCAAAAAACACCACTTAAATTCGCTGTCGATGATTTGTTTTATTATGCCAATCACAAAATCATGAAGCGAGGTGGCCACTTATTTGTTGCTGACTTTGGAATGCAGGTAAATATACTTTCCCGATACGGAATTAAAAACTTTGCAGTACCAGGGCGCGATTTCCTATTTATGAATGGAGATAATACTGACTTTCGTTACGAAAACATTTCTATCATAAATAAGTATCATGGGGTACAACAAACAACAAAAAAAGGTATCTCAATATATATAAGCAAAATCCACATCAACGGAGACTATATTATAGGAAGATACGCAAGCGAAGACGAAGCTGCTATCGCATATAATAAAGCAGCAGATCTTTTAACAAAAAAAGGTCTGCTGCGAGATTTTTCGCTCAATTTCATCAGCAAACTAAACCAAGAAGAATACGATGCCATATATAGTGGAATAAAGATTTCGAAGAAGATACGTAACTTCAACTTATCCTCGTAAATCTTAATTTTTTCTTACGTAAATTCTTTGATATTAAAATAATTTTAATTATTTTGAAAAAAACTCTATCATTTTCATATTTTCTATGCTAATATATAAATATATTTTTCTTCTTCCATTTTCATAGTTTCAATTAAAAAGCCACCAAGGTTATGGTAACACATAGCTTGGTGGCTTTTATTATATTATTTTTTATTTTTCAATGGATCTAATTTACGAATCGAAACGCAAAGTAGTATCGCTGCAAGAATCAATTGTACCAGTATACTAATACCATACCAGTGATCAAATATAACGGCACTTGTCTCACCATATTGAGCAAGAAGATCAGAAAGATAACTCAGACTACCAAACTGCTTGCTTAATAATGCCAAAAGACTAACTGCTGGATTAATAAGAAGTAAAACAATCGCGTTACCAACTCCTGGAGGATTGTATTCCATCACCGAACTACTTTGGGAAAACTGGTTGTCATAATTTTGTACCCCAATCATATAACTAACCGCGAGTATTGCTAGTGTGCCAATAATCAACAAAATAATGCTCCCATATGTGAATACAGTAGAAGGAACCGTCTTTTTAAAACAGGTAGAAAAGAAAATCCCAATACTGCCAACAAAAATTGCCGTTATTACGCAAAAAAGCATAAGTTGAAGTAAATCAAACATGCGAATACCACCTACGGAAAAAACAATTGCTAAGATTGGCAAACTCGAAAATATCAGCAACAACGTGCTACTAATCGAAGATAAAAGTTTTCCAAATATAATCTGTGATGGTTTCAGTTTGGTTGTAAGCAAAATCTCAAGCGTCTGTTTTTCCCGCTCTCCTGATATTGCGCTTGCTGTAAATGCAGGAACAACAAACAGCACAAGTCCAAACTCAATAACTGCCAATATCAAGTAAATCTGTAAAATACCCGAATATTCGATATTATAGTTATTGCCATAATTAAACGTAAAGTAAAAAGATAGAAGGCCAATTAATGCTAGAACCGCATTGTATCCTAGTATAATCATTGCCATACGGACAGTTCGAACACTAATTTTAAGCTCTTTTTTATACACCGGATTAATTCTAAACTTCAATCTGATTACCCTCCTCTTCCTTTGTTATTTGAATAAACAAGGATTCTAATGTACCTTCCTGTCGAAAGAAAGAAGATATCTTAATATCACTTTGTATCAACGAATGAAGAAGGTTTGCTTCTTCCGCCTTATTACCTTTGAATCCAATCGAATAATTACTGCCTTTTATTGCTATGTTTTCTACAAAAACATTACCTTTTAATAAAGAAAGCATTTTTTCTTGTCCTTCTACCACCTGAATCATAAGCGGATTAGACACATTCATTTGCTGCATGATTTCTTCCACCGTACCCTTTAGAACCATAGTTCCTTTTTGAATAATTCCGATGGTTGAACACATTTGTGACAATTCAGGCAAAATATGTGAACTAATAATAATCGTCTTTCCCTTATGATTTAGATTACGAAGAATTTCCTTCATTTCAAATCTTGCACGTGGATCCAAACCAGATGCCGGTTCATCCAAAATGAGCAGTTCCGGATCATGTATCAAACATCTCGCCAAACATAACCTTTGCTTCATCCCTCTAGATAGACCATCCACATAATTTTCTGCACTATCCAAAAGATTTACCAATTCGAGTAATTCAAATATCAATTTCTTAGCTGCTTTTCCTTCTATTCCATAAATAGAAGCATAAAACTCCATGTATTCTACTACCTTTAGATTATCGTAAACGCCAAAGAAATCTGGCATATAACCGATTTTTTCTTTTAGTTTCTTCATATCTTTTCGAATATTAATTCCATCTACAAAGACTTCTCCTGAATCTGCATTTAGAAGACCAGAAACAATTTTCATTGTAGTTGTTTTCCCTGCTCCATTTGGTCCAACGAATCCGAAAAGTTCGCCTTTTTTTAATTCTAAATTCAGGCCATTCAGTGCAGTAAATTTACCATAATGTTTGTATAAATCATGTATATCTAACATCTAATCGGCCTCCTTTACTGCTGATAAAACTGGAATTGTAGTAGATTCATTGCCTAGTTTGTCTGTCTTTGCTTCAATCAAAATTGATATGCCATTTTTCTTACTCAGATACGGTGATATGTTACTTATCATTTTGCTCTCACCGCTAGTAAACAAGTTATCATATTGCTTTGTATCATAGTTATAAACTTTAATTGTACCATAGAAACCACTCAGACTATTTTCTTTAAACTCGCTATTTAACTCATTCGAATAAATCAAAGCTTTTATTTTATCGGACTTATCAAATTGAAGTTGAAATTTCATGGTATCACTATACATGTATCGAGATGTATCATAGTAATAAGTATCTTCCGTATGCATGTAGGTATCTAAATTAGGAATAAATATTGTTTCACCCAAACTATAATCAACATTTCCTTGCATCTTTATCATTGATATGCCATCTTTGGGATAATCAACCTCACGGAAAATTTCAGCATCCGATTCCGTTTCTGCAAATCCAACAAGTACACATTCTTCTTTTGTAAATGACAACATCCTGCTTTCAAAAAAATACTGATATGCATTATAAATCCTTGACACTCTTTCTTCACACCTACTATTATTTGGATTACCACCTGATAGATACTCTAGTATTTTTTCTTCATACAATTGAACTGTGCTGGTCAAAATTTCTTGTTGTAAGTTGTCTAATGTTATCGTTTCTCCCGCTTTCATATTTCCAATTACAACATATACGTCTCCCACACACAGACTCGCATTTGTAAGATTATAACCGGTAGAATTCGTAACGGTACCTGTTACCTTATACTCCTTCGACATATGAATATCGCCTTTTGGCTTCATACCACCTTCCAACGTCCTCTCGGACTTATAATAACCCTTGGAGAAAGCAGCATTATCTTCAACCGTAATTTTTGTCTCTTCATCCATCCATTTAACGGATGTATTGTACTCATTCATTAGATTTCCACCTAATTGCCTACCAAGAAAACCACTTTCCGCATATGCTAAATGATTATTTACAACGGCAACGCCATACTCTTTTGGAATCGTTACCTCATATCCTGTATTATAGGGAGACGCTAATGTAAAGAAAACCTGTTCATAAGATTCATTTTCACCAATATCCATAATTGACAAATACCCAATGTAGGGTTGTGTTAACCGTGTTTTCGTACCCATTCCATAAATAATCAAAGCAAATATAGCCGAGAATATCGGAACCAAAGGCCAAAGTGCACCAGGCTTATCTAATTTCTTTAATAAAAAATAAAGAGGAGGACCTATTAAAATAAGGTAGCAAAGAATCGCAATTACATACTCTAACAAGCTAGGTATCTTTTCCCTATCCTTTATCTGAGTGCCTGAATATGCCTCATCATCTCCAGCATTCCCATATGTTTCCTTTTCAATACGAATCTTTGATTGGTAGCTTAAATTTTCCTCTATTTTGTCTTCTAACTCATTTTCAATATTCCAGTTTTTGTCGACTGAAATAACGCTAGCCTCTTTTGAAAATCTTTCTAATGCATTTTTTTGTTTGTCCGTCAAAGTACTTATATCAAAATTATCAATAAGAATCGTATCTAAGCTATCAAGGCTTAATACATTCTCTGGAAATTCTTCTTTTGATAAGAAAAAGAGCTTTACTTTGCTTCCAACAAAGGACGCAAAACGTGAGTTATCATCTGTCAGCACACCAACGTATGTCATGTCACTATTATAGGCTATATTCACCTTTATCTTCTTTGATAAAATCTGTGAATCTTTTTCATCATTAATAGAAACCGTTATCTCGTCACCTCTTAAATTCATCGGAATAGCAATTTCATACTTTTCAGTTTTCTTTGATAAAACTGAAATTTCTTTTTCATAGGCAATATTTCTAACATTTCCAGCAGGAAATCCAATGATAATGGATCCAGAGAAGTCTTTTGAATCATTTTCCACCGTCACAATGACTCTTGCATATCTTCCACTCTTTACAAATTTCTGATATCCAAATTGGGCGGATACAGTAAGGCCTTTTCCTTCCATGGTATCCGTTTCGGTATTCAATTCATCTTCCCCGGTTGTTTCTTGTGTACTCGTCAAATCATCTGTTCTGCTACCACAACCTGTAAAAAGGCTTACGATTAATAGTAATAAAGAAACTACAATATAACACCTATTTTTCATGAATTTCATCCTTCTTTAACGTTATTTCGAATATAGTACCTTCTAGCGTGCTGGAAGCTTTAATCGTTCCGTTATGCATAAGTACCGCTCTTTTTGCAATTGCTAGACCCAAACCAGTACCACCAGTTTCTATATTTCTTGAAGCTTCCACTCTGTAAAAACGATCAAATACATGTTTCAAATCTGCATTCAGAATTACTTCTCCATAGTTAATTACAGATACTGTAACATCCCAATCTGTCTGGGTAATACGAATTTTAATGCTTTTACCATTCTTGCCATACTTGACCGCATTACTAATTAAGTTAGAAAATGCTCTTGCTAAAAGATCGCCATCTGCAATTACAACGGCGGTTTCACATTCTGTAATGAATTCAAAATACAAATCTGCTTCCTGAAAAGCTGGATAAAATTCATCTGCCATCTGCTCCATCAGCTTTACAATATCGATTGGTGCCAAATTTAGTTTTAACTCACCCGAACTAAACTTTGTAAAACTAAACAAGTCCCCAATTAGCTTTTCCAAGCGAAGTGCCTTATCAAACGCAACTTGAATATACTTATTTCTAGTATCCGCCTCGAGTTTCGTATCCCTTATCGTTATATCAAGATAGCCAATAATGGAGGTGAGCGGTGTTCGCAAATCGTGTGCAACATTCGTAATCAGATCATTTTTCATCTTCTCATTTTTTCGTTCATTTTCCATGAGAAGCCGTATATCATCTGCCATGGCATTCAGTCGATCTCCAATAATAGAAAATTCATCTTCATCTTTAAAATGAATACGTGTCGTCAAATCACCCTTCGCAATTTTGTCGATACCCAATACAATCTCTTTTAAATATAATGAGAATTTTTTCGTAAGCAACAAAAAGTAAAGGACAAAAATAATAATACTAGCTAGTATAATAAAAGCAATTCCAACGCCCATATATCCTGTGTTTATCGGATCTGCTTCCGGTATAAGATTATTATTAGTGAGCGCATTGTTACTTAGCGCATTATTGTTTATTGTATTGTTGCTTAGTTTACTGTTTAATATTGCATTTTGCTCGATCGGTTTGATTATATAATCATCCGGAATCAAGATTATCTTAATTCCTTCAAATAATAAATACAGTAAAAATTCCGTTGATGCTGTATAAATTATGCTTAGGAATGTATAAAGGACAATCTTGAATCGAAAACTTTTGAATAATTTCACTTCGTTACTTTTCAATCTTGTATCCCACTCCCCAAACTGTTTTGATTACCATTGCATTTCTAGAGTCCAATTCGATCTTTTCGCGAAGTCTACGAATATGTACCATTACGGTATTGTTTGCTTCATACATCTTTTCATTCCATACATTCTCAAAGATTTCTTCTGTACTAAATACCTTGCCTAAATTACTTGCCAATAAATATAAAATATCAAATTCGATTGGTGTGAGCTTTACTTCTCTTTCATAAGCCAACACCCGATGCGTTTCCTTGTTTATGATCAAATTTTCCAAATGAATTTCTTTGGTTATCAGTTGATTTGAAGAATTTGGATTAAGTGTTGTATATCTTCTAAGTTGAGACTTAACCCTAGCCGTCAATTCAAGTGGATTAAATGGTTTAATCACATAGTCATCTGCACCAGCTCCCAGACCTACTATCTTATCCAAATCGCTTGATCTTGCGCTCAGCATAATAATCGGAATCGTATTGTTTTCACGAATCAGCTTACATAAGGTAATTCCATCCGTCCCAGGCATCATAATATCTAATATTGCTAAGTCGATTTCTTCTTCTTCAAGAATTTTAAGTCCTGCTTTCGCATCATATGACTTAAAAACTTTGTATCCATCTCCAACTAAATGAATTTCCACTAAATCAGCAATTTCTTTGTCATCATCTACAACTAATATGTTTCTTTCTTCCATATGTACCTCCTGCCACTAAGGGCTTCTAGGGTTATCGTAACATAGTTCTTAGCTTTAGTCCTTACAGAAATCTTAAATTTTCTTGAAATAAATAGGATAAAAATGAGCCATTATACAATGGCTCCAAGTGTATACATCATGATGTATCCGATTAACATAATAGCACACAAAATGCCTCCAATTATAGGAAAGCGATAGTGAATATCTTTTTGACGCATCGCCATTAAGGCTAAAATAACTCCTGCTACACAAAAGAGTAGTGCCATTACACCAACCAGGCCAACTAAAAGTCCAGCATTACCTTTTGTCGTGTATGACAAATAGCTTGTTGTTATAAATGTTATAATTCCAAAAGCAGCAAAAACAAAGGACAAAATACCTTTTATCGGATGTACTTTATCGGAAAATTTGTAACTTTTGCTCTTACGTTTTTGCATTCTACGATAGCGTTCTCTTCCTTTTTTTTCAACCATGCTTCATACCCTCTCCAAGTTTATGGCATATCTTAAATAAAAAATATCCCAAAACTGCCCCTATCGTATTTAAAAGTAAATCATCCACATCAAAACAACCAACTTTTAAAAATAGCTGTAATAATTCAATGAGCAAAGTAAGTTCAAAGCCCAATGCTAAGATGTTTAGGAATTTTCTATTCTTCGGACTGATTATTGGCAATATAAACCCAAGAGGCATAAATGCAACCACGTTCATCACTACATTTAAAAAGAAATAACCTTTCATGCCATTTTGATAGCACCAAAAGCCGCGTTTGATTTCTTTTAAGAGTACCAAATTGTATTCGTATGGTCCACTATTACGATTTAGCTCTTCACTAAAAAATAAAAAATAAAGCATTGCTGCAATATATATTAAGAACAGAATCCACATAAATCGATGAATCCATATTTTTTGTTTCTTTGAAAATCTCATATATACTCCCATCTTTTACGCTCACAGCTTAAATCTTAACAATAAGCTTCGCGATTATTATATTCTAATTTGCCGAAATAATCAACTAAAATGGGCATCCTCATAACAGGAAAATTTTAGACCTAACTTTTACATATTGTCACAAATCATAATACTAATCTTTGATTGCAACATTTTGTAAAAATCAGGTCTAATTTTATTTTGGTTAAACACTCAAATCTATTATTGACGAAGCTCGATATCTAACTCTTTTAATCCGTTCAGTATTTTTTCCATAACTGCTGAAATTTCTTTATCTTCCAAAGTCCTGTCTTCTGCACGGAAGTTAATGGAATATGCAACTGATTTATAGCCTTCTTTAATCTGTGTGCCTTCGTAAATATCGAAAAGTTTGTAGTTTTCTAAAAGCTTTCCCCCGCGTTTACGAATGATTTCTTCCACCTGACCTACTAAAATATCTTTTTTCATAACCATCGATATATCACGGGATACTCCAGGGAACTTACCAATCGTTTTAAATTTCTTAGCAAAATTTGAGCGTTCTATTATCATTGGAATATCAAGTACTGCAACATAAACTTTGGTTCCAATATTATAGTTTT
Organism: Acetivibrio sp.; assembly: GCA_041739345.1. Taxonomy (GTDB): domain Bacteria; phylum Bacillota; class Clostridia; order Lachnospirales; family Lachnospiraceae; genus DIGJ01. The sequence goes on from JBGSNZ010000009.1 coordinate 377,041, forward strand.
CACAAACTTCAGGGTGAACTTCACCAAGATACCCGATTGATTCCCCTTCATATATAATATTAGCCTGGCGACCAGGATGAAGGAAGGTTTTTGCGGCATTTGGCTCATACGTTTTGATTTCCATTAAACCACAACGCTCTAATACCATTTCTGCAACACCCTTTATATCAAAGAAATCACCCTCGCCATACATTCCGAGTGTAAGCTGTGTTCTCTCCTGCGGAAGCTGCGTAAGTGGTAATTCTTTTGGAAGATAGATATTTGCAATTTCATATAAACGAACGTCTTTGTTTCTTCTATTATAATTGGTTGCAAGAGAAGTCAGCATACCATTTAATGGAAGTGTACGCATTACGCTATAGTCTTCTCCAAGTGGATTAGAAATAACAACTGCATTTCTAAGCTTATCTTCTTTTGAAATCAGAAGCTTGTCAAATACCTTTGGACTTTCAAACGAATATGTCATTCCTTCCGTAAATCCATGACGTTCTGCAACGGAACGAACTATTTTTTCAATGCTCAATTTATAAGATAATTTTCCATGTGTCGCTTCTCCTTTTGGAAGTGTCATTGGAATATTATCATAGCCAAAGAATCGAGCTACTTCTTCTGCAACATCCGCATGACATCCAACATCCTGTCTCCAGGTAGGAACGATTAATTCTTTCTTGGTTTCATCTACTTCCAAGTCAATCATTTTGAAATATTCAACCATAGTTGCTTCTTCAATATCTGTTCCTAATAATGCATTGATGCGCTCTGCATTGTATGCTACGTGTTTTGGTCGTCTAACTTCTGGATATATATCGACACAGCCTCCGACTACTTCACCAGCACCGAGCTCTTCCATCAACTGGCAGGCACGGTTCATAGCTTCCATTGCTGTATTTGGATCTAAGCCTTTTTCAAACTTTGCCTGTGCATCCGTTCTCATTCCAAGTTTTTTACCAGAAAGACGTATGTTGGTTCCATCAAAGCAAGCTGCTTCAAACAACATCGTCTTTACATCATCCGTAATCTTAGAATTTTCGCCACCCATGATACCTGCGATACCAACTGGTTTTTCACCATCACAAATCATAAGCATGGAAGTATCCAGCGTTCTTTCCTGACCATCTAAGGTTTCAAATACTTCTCCACTGTTTGCGCGTCTTACGATAATTTTCTTATCCGCAATCGTTTCCAAATCATAAGCATGCATTGGCTGACCATATTCTTCCATAACATAGTTTGTGATATCTACCACATTATTGATTGGTCGAATTCCTGCTGCCGCTAATCTTCGCTTCATCCATTCTGGAGAAGGTCCGATTTTAATATTTTTTACAACTCTTGCAACATAACGAGAGCAAAGATTACTATCTTTTACTTCCACTTTGATATAATCACTTGCTTTTTCATTATTACCAGTTTTTGTTACAACAGGTAGTATAAACGGCTTACGGAAGGTTGCAGCAGCTTCTCTTGCAATCCCAATCACTGCAAAACAATCTACACGGTTTGATGTAATTTCATATTCAAAAACAACATCCTTCAAACCTAGAAGTTCCGGAACACTCATTCCAATTTTAGCATCTTTATAGTCTGCATTATCACTTAATATATAGATACCATCCTCTGCTGCATCTGGATACATATCGCGATCAGATCCAAGTTCTGCGATTGAACACATCATGCCAAAGGATTCGATTCCACGAAGTTTTCCTTTTTTAATCTTGATCCCCTCCGGATGAGGCTCGCTGTCATGCGCACTTGCTGCCACACGACCACCGTCAAGTACTACTGGCACCTTATCTCCAACGGATACATTGGGAGCTCCGGTAACAATTTGCACCTTTTCTCCTTCTTCCGAAATCTGTACCTGACATACAATTAACTTATCTGCGTCGGGATGTCTTTCAATTTCTAAAATCTTTCCTACAACAATCTTTTCTAAATTTTTATCTAAACATTCAAAGCCTTCTACTTTTGTTCCTGATAATGTCATTGCATCGGTATATTCCTGCGCAGTACACTCAAGTTCTGGAACATAGGCTTTAATCCATGATAGTGGTGTATTCATAATAAATGCTTCCTTTCTTTGCAATCTCGAATTCATACGCTTTGCGCATGACTAACTCAATCTCGAAAGCCTTTGGCTTTCTCGCTAAACTGCCATTCTGCTTTGCAGAATATTCACTTCGCGAATTCATGCGCTTTGCGCATGGCTAACTGCAATCTCCAAAGCCCTTGGCTTTCTCGCTAAACTGCCATTCTGCTTTGCAGAATATTCGCTTCGCGAATACATGTGCTTTGCGCATGGCTAACTGCAATCTCCAAAGCCCTTGGCTTTCTCGCTAAACTGCCATTCTGCTTTGCAGAATATATTCGCTTCGCGAATACATGCGCTTTGCGCATGGCAGTTAAAACTGGTTTAAAAATCTCACGTCGTTTTCGTATAGAAGACGCATATCGTCGATTTCATATTTTAAAAGTGCAACACGCTCTAATCCCATACCAAATGCGAATCCTACATATTCCTCTGGATTAATTCCACTCATTTTTAATACATTTGGATGAACCATTCCGCATCCTAAGATTTCAATCCATCCAGAACCTTTACAAAAACGACATCCGCTGCCACCGCATTTAAAGCAGGAAACGTCCATCTCTGCGCTTGGCTCGGTAAAAGGGAAATGATGTGGTCTAAATTTTACCTTTGTTTCTTCTCCAAATAATTCTTTAGCAAACTCTGCCAAGGTTCCTTTTAAATCTGCAAAGGTTACATTTTTGTCAATTACCAGACCTTCTACTTGATGGAACGATGGTGAATGGGTAGCGTCTACTTCATCTGAACGGAATACTCTACCTGGTGCGATCATTCGGATTGGAAGATTTCCTTTTTCCATCTCATGCACCTGTACGGAAGAAGTCTGAGTACGAAGTACGATATTACTATTAACATAGAAGGTATCCTGTTCATCTTTGGCAGGATGATTTGCAGGAATATTTAGTGCTTCAAAGTTGTAGTAATCATATTCAACTTCTGGTCCTTCAATTACTTCATATCCCATACCAGTAAAGATATTTTCAATTTCTTCTAATGCTATGGTATTTGGATGATGTTTTCCCATAACTGGCTTTATAGCAGGTAGGGTAACATCGATGGTTTCCATCTTTATCTGTTCTTCTCTTACTTTCTTAAGGAACATGGTTTTCTTTTCTTCTAATATCTTTTCAAGTTGTTCCCTGGCTTCATTCACCAGCTGTCCTACTTTTGGTCTATCCTCCGGCGCTACATCCTTCATCGATTTTAATACAGAAGTTAACTCTCCTTTTTTACCAAGGAATGCGACACGAATGTCATTTAATTTGTCCATACCTTCTGAATCATTGATTTGAGAAACAGCCTGGTCTACAATGTTTTTTAATTTGTCTTGCATTATAAATCTCCTTTCCATTGTTAAAATTTACCTTATTCTAAGGAACTTGCCCACAAAAAAAGCCCGTCGCTTAGAATATATATTCTAAGGGACGAACTTTGTTATATCCGCGGTACCACCCTAATTCTTGCTATAAAAAACGCAAGCTCTTATGCATGGGTAACGTCCATGTCAACGGCAAAGCCTACTATACTTTCAGCCTTACAACTTCGGTGTGAAATTAAAATATAATCTTCCTTAAGAAGCTTTCCATCCGATGAGCTTCTCTCTCTGAAAGGGACTTATATTCTTTTGCACCATCAACGCATTTTTCATATTATGCCTTTTATTCTATCACAGAAATGCACCGTGTCAACCTTTATTTCACATTTTGGGCAGTAGTCCTTGATTTTACTTGCCACTTTTGGCATATAATATTATAATTGCTTAGTATTATTTTAGAAAGTAAAGGTGTAGCGAGTGAAAATTGACATTTCACTCAACAAGTTTGGTCAATTCTTCGCATACAAACTTGATATGCAGAAACGGAGTAAAAATGAAACAAATAACAAAGACTGCAAATTATATAAAATTCTTTTTAACGAAAATGAAAGAGGATGCTGTTTCGGCTTTTGCAGCAGAGACCGCCTTTTTTATTATATTATCATTCATTCCATTTCTTATGCTTTTATTAACACTAATCCAGTATCTTCCTATTACAGAGGATGCTATGGTTACTATGGCGAGCCAACTCTTGCCACATGGCGTTAATACTTACGTTGTATCTCTTGTAAACGAAATTTATTCACAACCATCGGTTACTATTATTTCTGTAACTGCTATCTCGGCATTATGGTCTGCTTCAAAGGGCTTTCTATCTATGATGCAGGGATTTAATTCTATTTATAAGATTCCAGAAACCAGAAATTATGTAAGGCTTCGTTTAGTTGCTTCTTTCTATACACTCATATTCGCTCTTACCTTAGTTGTGTCACTTGCCATCTTAGTCTTTGGTAATAAGATATTTATTGGTATCGTGAATCAGCTACCACTATTAGAAGATTTCGCTCTCATGGTAATGAGTATCCGATCAGCAGGCGGTCTTTTAGTTCTATTTCTTTTTTTCAGTGCAATGTACCTTTGGATTCCCAACTTCAAATGCCGATTTGTATTTGTAATTCCAGGAGCAATCGTAGCCAGTATTGGTTGGATGGGCTTTTCACTGATATATTCCTTATACATTGATAATTTTGCAAATTTCAATACGTATGGTAGTTTGACTGTTCTGATTTTTTGTATGCTTTGGCTATATGCCTGCATGTACATTTTATTTATAGGTTGCGAAATTAATGAATTGCTCTATCACCATTTAGCTAAGAAATAAGTCAATCTTGCAAAATTAAAAAGTTTATGTACAATTTGTAAGGCGGAGCTCAAAGAGCATGCGTTAAACTCTCAAAACGATTGTCAATTTTAATAAGCCATAAACAGCGAAAAACCGGGTGATTAGGCACCCGGTTTTCACTATTGTCTTATTAAAATAATCGTTTAAATTCGGTTTAACGCATGCTCTTTGAGCTCCGCCTTACAAATTGAGATGAAGGTTTTCTAATTTTGAGTCAAGGACAGATTTGTTCCATTATAGTAATGTTGTAATATTTCTTTATAGGTAAAGCCTAGTTCTGCCATGGTCTTTGCACCATTTTGGCTCATACCAACGCCATGGCCGTATCCACCACCAATAAATTGGTAGCTGTCTTTTGTCTCTTTTATATAGAAGAAGGCACTTGGAAGCATGGATTGTTCTGCTATTTTACTTCCATCTTGTCTTTCAATTGTGCTAAAACATGGTGAAAGAAGAAATCTTATATTATATTCACTCTCCACCTTGATGGTATTCTTTGATCCAGTTATAATCACCGCTGTTATAATGCCACTTTGCTGACGTTTATCAATCTGAATCGATTTCACATTTCCTACTGTGTCAATTGGAAGACTTTTAAAGGTGCCATCCTCCTGCCTTGTCTGAATCAGCTTTGGATTTGCTGCATATCGTGTAGATAAACCCGCATCTATTGTCTTCTTGAGATTCTTTGCTGTTATTGTTACATTCCAGCGATACCAAGGGCTATCACTATCATAGGTCTCATATTTATTTTGTTTCATAAATGATTTAAAATCCGATTCATCTGATAAATCTTCTAACTTTTTCTCAGATTTCGATGTCAAGTTTGTGAGCTGAAGGCCTCCTGTAAAATATGGTACTTCCTGCGTCCCATTCCATACCTGACTGGCGTTTGCTGTATATCCACTTGAAGTAGAAAAATAATATGCCGTTATTATTTCTCCATCGTATTCAATCGTTTCTCCACAAGTTGCATCGACTGCTTTAATTGCGTCTTTATTCGTTGGTATATTGTTATACACTTGATAAGAGGCACTATCATCAACATGGGCTCCATAATTTCTAAGACTGTTTGCCAAAAGCTGTTTATAGGCATAGCTTCTTGCACATACTGCCTGCACCTTCAAGGCTTCCTGTCCATAAGTAGTTGGCATTTCACTTGGAACTACCGCATACAAATACTGTTCAATCGAAAGCTCATTCACAATTAGCAATCCATTTTCGTCCTTTGCAATTTCAATTGATCCTTGATAGGAAGGATTAATTCCATTTCTTTTTATTGTCTTTATTGTGACTTTACCATCTTCCTTGGCGGGTGTTATAAGGATTCTCCCACTATCAAACCAATCTGAATTCTGGTCAATTGTTAGAACCTTGTCCGCCTTATAACTCTTCTTCTTATCACCAAATCTTACCGTAAACTTTGTATTTGCCGTAAATTTCACCGAATCGTGATAATAGTCAGTAAATCCAGTGGTCTTTATAAGGACTCGAATATCTTCTGCTACTACAGGCTCGGTTATAATGGCAGCACATATTTCATCTCCAACAATAACAAATTCTGCATTCTCATAACCAACTACCAGCGAGTTACTCTTATCCATCGAGATTTCACCGTAGGTCCGGTATATGCAAAAATCGTCCGAAAGTGCTTTTCTTCCATAATTTTCGATTTCAATATAATTATCATTGGTTACAAGAATACGTCCCTTAATTTTATCTGGCTTAATACTAACCTTGGTAATCTGACCTTTTTCTATAAAAAGATCTCCCACTTGTCCGCTGACATCTTCCTCAATGCTTCCTGCCAGCGCAAATTCCTTGGTACAACCTTCGATAAATACACTAAGTTTTGTATCTTTTTTTCCTAAAATCCAGATATTTGAGATTTGTGATTCTCCTTCTACTTCTTCTCCAACATAAAGGATTTCATTGTCTTTTACAAATACCTTATGCTTTGTATCTAGATACTGCACAAAGTTAAGTCCATCACCATAGTAAATGCCCTGGTCGGTAACCGTCTGCCATTTGCTCAAATCCTCACTATTTTCCCAACTTTCCACAAAATATAAGGAATCTTTGGCAAGCTCCATACCATACCCATCTTCAAAAATCATCTGATACAAAAGTATCCATTGACTCGGAAGAATATTATCCTCCGCTTTTTTACCATCCATAAATTGTTCCAACAAAGCGAAGAGTTTTGTATCTAACGTTTCATTTTTAGTCTGATCTTTAATCAGACCAAATAATTCCTTGCAATCACCATATGTAAAATATGCCATTGGATGAAATTCATTGCTCTTTGTTGATTCTCCAACAAATCCCATCGTGCTATATGCATTGATAAACTTATCATACCACTTTGACTCGTCCGTATCTGCAAATGTTATGGTTCTATCTAACGACTCTATCTCTTGTCTTGAATAGTTCAATAAGGTTACCATTCGTACAATTTCAGCCTTTGTAATTCTAGTTTCTGCTCCTGTGTACTCTTCACTTACTTCTATATTATTATCATGTTCTCCTCGTGAAAAAATCTGCACCCCGATTAAAACAGCTAACGTAACTATACCTATGAAAAATAGAATAATCTTTCTCTTCATATTATGTCCTCCAAAAATTGGCCTACTTATTGCTACATTATTCCACATCCACTCTAGTTATGTCAACTTTAACTAATCGCATAAAAACTTTTTTCTTGTCAAAATTTGACCCTTATGTTATAGTACTCCTTGTAGCTAATTTTGAATATATACATTATTTTGACATATTTCGAATGGAGGACTAACCATGAGTATGGATGCTATGGATTTTTCGATGGATGCTGTGAAAAGACATTTTTACACCAATGATTGCTATGAAAAACTTAAAGAAGTTCATATGGCAAACATTGAGAAGATAACCATTGATCCAGACGATACTTTGAACTACGTTATAAAAAGGTATAATTTAGAGGAAATACTTGGAAAAATTTAATAAGGACTACTCAATAGAGGTGCAAATTGCACTTCTATTTTTATTTTTTTGAAATACAATTGGAAACTATCACAAATGTTTTTATAAACAAAAATATTTTTTTGTTTAATTTGACTTTTAAACCATGCTTTGCTACACTAATTATATACAAATTTTATACTAATGGGAGGTAACAAATATGTTAGAAAAATTTTTTAAACTGAAAGAAAACAATACCAATGTAAAAACCGAAGTACTGGCCGGTGTAACTACGTTTATGACAATGGCGTACATTCTAGCCATTAACCCAAGCACCATGACCGCATTCAATGACATTCTTGGACTTGAGGGCGCCGCAAGAATGAATCCAAACGGTGTTTTTATTGCAACTGCCATTGCCGCTTTCATTGGTTCTATACTCATGGCTCTTTTAGCAAATTATCCATTTGCTATGGCTCCTGGTATGGGATTAAATGCATACTTTGCTTATACTGTAGTTCTCAAAATGGGATATAGCTGGCAAGTAGCTTTAACTGCTGTATTTGTAGAAGGTTTCATTTTTATTCTTCTTTCTCTTACGAATGTTCGTGAAGCAATTTTCAATTCAATTCCAAAGACTTTAAAATTTGCAGTTAGTTGTGGAATTGGTTTATTTATCGCATTTATTGGTTTACAAAATTCAGGCATCGTAGAAGTTAACGGTGCTACATTAGTTCAGTTTCACGCATTCCATGGTGAAGGTGTAACTCAAACAGCGAATGTTGCAGTTATTCTTGCAATTATTGGTATTTTCATTACAGCAGTACTTTTAATTAAAAAGGTAAAAGGTGGTATCTTATTTGGTATTCTTGCAACTTGGATACTTGGTATTATATGTCAGTTATCAGGACTCTATGTTGTTGACATAGCTGCTAAACATTATTCCTTACTTCCTGATTTTTCAGCAGGCTTACAGCTTGCTGCACTCGGTGATGTAGCCGGCAAGCTTCAATTTAAGGGTATCTTCTCCCTTGACTTTGTTGTTGTTGTATTTGCGTTCTTATTTGTAGATATGTTTGATACATTAGGAACTTTAATTGGTGTTTCCTCAAAGGCTAATATGTTAGACAAAGAAGGTAAGCTTCCTAGAATCAAAGGTGCTTTGCTTTCCGATGCTATTGCTACTGTAATAGGTTCTTTACTTGGTACATCTACCGTTACAACATATGTAGAAAGTGCTACTGGAGTATCTGAAGGTGGTAGAACTGGTTTAACATCTTTAACAACAGGTATTTTATTTGGTCTTTCCATATTCTTATCACCAATATTTTTAGCAATTCCTTCTTTTGCTACTGCACCTGCTCTTATTATTGTAGGATTCTACATGATAGGTTCTATTGCACATATTGATTTTGAAGATATGTCAGAAGCAATTCCTGCTTTTATCTGCATCATTGCTATGCCATTTACCTATAGTATTTCTGAGGGTATCTCTTTTGGAGTTATTTCTTACGTAATAATTAACTTAGTTACAGGAAAAGCAAAAGAAAAGAAAATCAGTCTTGTTATGTATATATTAGCCATTTTGTTTGTATTGAAATATGTATTCTTATAATCGCAATTAATAATAAATTCTAGTTTAACGGCGCAGGACGGACGCGGGGGCTTTGGGAAAGTCACGCAAGATGCGCGGTGGGTATATGGTTTTCGAAATTCGAATGGAGCACAGGGGCTGGTCTTAAAATCAGACGCATTAACCACTCGGCAGAACCTCTAAGCAAGGCAGAATGAGCTCTTATGGGAGTTCATTCTGTCTAGAGTTTCTACCTCGTAATGCTAAAATGATTTTAAGACCAGCCCCTGTGCTCCATTCGAATTAGGAAGGCTATGACCACCGCGCATCCTGCTGATTTTGGTAAACCGCCCCGCTGTGTCTGAAATGTTAAAGTAAATACTAGAATTTATACGAAAATAGTAGTAAAAAGAGCAGGTGATGCCGTTGTTATTTGGTAATTTGCAGAAAAGAATTATTTATATCTCACTGGGTTTGCTTTTGACATTTTACTGATTACCCCCAAATTCTGGTTTTTACTATATAAAACCATTGTAAACCAGCGAGTCCGTATTTCGTAGTCAGCCATGAAATGCTGAGCTCATAATCTATATTCAATTTACACGGCTCCTAGGCTAGGATTTTATATCATTAGAGCATATGGAACGTAAACTCTATCAAAAATCGGCTCCAAAGAGCCAATTTTTCGATTGCTTAGAGGTTACGTGGAATGCTTATGCGACTGATGAAAAATCTTAGCCTGGGAGCCGTGTAAATTGTATAAAGACAAAACTGCTCAGGCTTTCCTGGCGTCACTCCCCAACAAAGACTCGCGTCCGTACTAGGTAGTTAAACCAGAATTTTAGTAGCCTTACTTTAGTTCACTTCTTCTTTCATTAGTTCTTCCTCCGTCTAAGCCAAATTACCAATCCGGTAACAAGGAGTATGATTGGTATTGCAATTACAAACGTCGTGCCCCAGAATATAGCCTGTGAAGCAGTTACTGTCAGATAAGTTTGGCTAACATTTCTAGCTGGAATCGATAATCCACTATCCTTTCCTTCTAGCCAGCTGATTGCATTTAAGAATAATTCTCCATTTCCAAACTGGCCTGTAGAAAGAAATGCATCATCCAATAAATATCCGGTGGATACCGTTACAATTTTTGTTTCTTTATCATCAAGGCTTTCTGTAATTGCGGCACCAAGGACAAAAGGACCCGAAATATCATCCTTTCCTTTTGCAATATCATCCGATGTTAGATCAATCTTAGAATATGCATTATCGGAAGTAGTTAGTAAAGGATCAATTGTTACAGTACTTCGGATATCACTAGCAATCTCCAACCCCTGTGCAACTGCTAAAACCAAGTAATTATCAATTGAGTTTGTAATATCATGGTTTACGGTCTTTGGTACTAAATACGTAGGATAATTTCCAACATAATTTCCAGTATCTTCTATAACAACGCCATTCACATTGGAAACTCCATAAGAAGCAAGCAATGCATCATATTGTGCCATGTCATTGTCAGTATATGCTGTATTGAGAATTGCCTTCCCTCCATTTTCGAGGTAATCCTTTATCATGTTTGCCTCATCTTTCGTTAAATCAAAAGTAGGTGCATTGACAACAAGAATACTGCAATCTTGTGGAATCGACTCTGCCGTTAATGTTTGCAGGTCTTTCATTTCTACATTCAGTTTTTCAATGGAAGCTTTCATGGTATCACCTATTGTTGCTTCTCCATGACCATTTACCACATACATCTTTGCTAAGTCGTCGCTTGTTACATACTGTATTGCTGCAGTGATTTGCCCTTCTACATCTATTGCTGTTACACTACTTTGGTATGTGGTATAGTCCATTTCACTCACCATCATATCTGCATATGGCACATATTTAGATATGCCAGTTGTCTCATTTACTACAATCATACTTTCATCTTCAACTTCTTCGTCGGTATAATCCTTCGTAAAATTAGGATATAGAACAGGATCTTTTTCAACTACCTTAACTTTGCCTGATAGTCCATCATATTGTTTTACAATGTTTTGAATTTCCGGAGTCGTAGCTCCATCTTGCACCACATAATAGAGTGTTATATCATTGCTTAGATCTGCAACTAAGTTCTTTGTCTCATCGGTTAATGTATACATAGAATCGTCACTTAAATCAATTTGAACATTCATCTGCGTAACCATTACATTGATTACGACCACAATGGCTATAACTGCAGCAATAATACTACTGTGATAAGCCCCGCTTTTTATACGCTTTGGTGTAAAAGATTGTTTAATTATTATAATTGTCAGAAATAGGAATAACACAATCATAGATAAATAATAGCAAATTGCTGGAACATCCAAAATACCAGCAATGAAGTTATCAAAGCGCGACATAATAGAAACGCTGTTACACAGTTTACTCAAAAATCCGTCATATAAAGAGGGGTTGAAAATATAAATTGCTGTGAGCGCACCGGCTCCAACCGTTGCAAATGCAATTGATATTTTATAGCTATGCATCATGAAGTAAAGCACCCATGCAACAATTATAACAATGGCACATAAAACAAAAAGACAGGTAACATTGTCGGAAGGCAAAATATTTGTAATCGCTGGCATTAAATCCGTTAATAGAAATACTACAAATGAAATTACCGCTGCTATAACCTGACTTTCGGTAAGTGATGATATAAAAACACCAAGTGCAATATAAGTTGCTCCCATTAAAGTAAATCCAAGTATTCCACCGTAAGCAGTTGCATAATTAATCGTGCCAAACTGGCATAAAATGAGCGGATAAAAAAGTGTAATTACCATAGGAATTAAAAATAAGGTAAGTACCGCTAAATATTTTCCAATGATAATCTTCTCAACAGATACTGGTGATGTATATAATAGTTGTTCTGTTTTTTGTTTCTTCTCTTCTGCTATGACACGCATTGTTATGATAGGAATTATTATAATCAGTGCAAAGGATAAGGAATTTAGAACATACTCAAAGTTGCTGTAAGCATTGACTAAATTATAAACAACCGTATAAATGCCCATAATTGCAAGGAAAAGCCCCATAAATACAAATCCTATCATTGAAGTAAAATAGGATTTTAATTCTCTTTTATAAATTGCTAGCATCGCCTTTTTCCTCCTTCTCCAAACTTTCTTCTACTCGTGTAGTATCCTCTTCTAAATCCTGTGAATCATTTATTACATCTTCTTTCGTTACCTCTAAAAAGATATCTTCAAGTGTCATGGTAGAGGCCTTCATTTCAAGGATTGGGCACTTTCCTTCTGCTAATGCATAAAATACTGCTTCTCTTACATCTTCATTGCCTTCTCCTGTAATACTAACTTTTAAACAGTTGTTTTCTTCCACAGTAATATTAATATTTTTTATTCTATCTTGTATCGTAAATAATGCCTCTCTAACGCCATCTTCTTCGCCCTTAACCAAGAGTGTTACCGCCTGCGAAGTCTGCATATTGGATATTAGATTTTCTGGTGTATCTACAACAATCAGTTTTCCCTTGTTAATTATGATTACCTTGTCACAAACTGCACTGACCTCTGAAAGAATATGAGAGCTAAGTATAACGGTATGTTCTTTACTTAACTGTTTTATCAAGTCTCGTATTTCAATTATTTGCATTGGGTCAAGTCCAACTGTTGGCTCATCCAAAATAATCACTTCTGGATAACCCATAATAGCACTCGCCAACCCAACTCTTTGCTTATAGCCTTTTGACAGATGTTTGATTAATTGGTCTTTACGTTCTACTATGCCGGTCATAATCATAATCTCATCTACCATTGCGCTCATCTTTTTCTTATCGACACGTTTTAATTTTGCAACAAAATACAAATATTCTTTCACTCGCATGTCTGGATAGAGCGGTGGTATTTCTGGAAGGTATCCAATAGAACGTTTTACCAGCAAAGGTTCCTTCATAATATCATGTCCATCAATAATGATCGTACCTTCTGTCGCTGGAATATATCCTGTTATAATATTCATAGTCGTAGATTTTCCCGCCCCATTTGGTCCTAAGAAGCCAATAACTTCTCCTTTGTTTACCATAAAACTCAAATCGTCGATCGCAATATGTTCACCATATCGTTTGACTAGATTCTTTACCTCTATCACTTTGTTTTCCTCCTTACTTGCAAAACAAACTTTGCAAGTTTCTATTACTAAAATATATTGGATCTTTTTTATGATACGAGGACTTTGCGAAAATTCTGTGAACAAATTGTGATTTTTACTAATTCTTTAGAAAATTAAGAGACTGTTAAGAATTGACAATTGCATAATAAAAAAGCTATTACAAAACTTTCATTTTGTAATAGCCAATAGTAGATTGTTTAATCTTGATTTAACTTTTCTTTCATCTTTCGTTTTACCTGATACATATGATAATCCGCTTCTTTTAATAACTCATGAATAGGCTTATCTCCCTTATGCCCCACTGCATATCCGGCAGCGCAACTAATCTTCTCCCACGGGTTCTTTGCTTCGCTGTTTATCTTTTGTAATAGAAAAATGAATTTTTTCATAAATTCCTTTGTAATTATTTCATCACAGTTTTCAAAAATTGCGATGAATTCATCCCCACCAAACCTTCCAACAAATCCATACTCACGACCAACCGTATCAAGTGTTAGGGCAAAATTACGAATTAATGCATCTCCCGCTTGATGACCATATTGGTCATTCACCTTTTTTAAATCATTTAAATCAAAGATTATCATAGCCAAATTGCACTCATAAGATTTTTCGCTGTAACTATTGATCTTCTTTTCACAGTAGGCTTTGTTTGCTATACCTACGTACGGATCATAGTAGGCAATGCGATTCAGGCTTTCTGCTCTGGATGTGAGTCTGCTATTCTTGGTAACTGTATACAAAAATAATCCAAGTAATAAAAAGAACACAAAATAAATAAGATACATGGTTGTCTTAATTCGATTTACATAGCTTTCCATATACGCCTGTGCTGCATAGGATGCAAGATTCGTGTCTTCATACGTATTTTCGCTATAATCATAAAGCAGGCTAGAATCTTCTCCCTTACGAACTTTATATATTTCTTCCTTAATCTTTTCCCACTCATTCTGGATTCTTTTCATATGGCCTTGATAGATTTGGTCTTTTAATACGGTTATATCAATATCTCCTTCTCCAGTTCGAAGCATTAAAATCATTTCATCAATTAGCTGTATCAGAGAATCATTTTTCTGTCCAATAATTTCCTCTTTGACAACCATTTGGGTGGCTCCACCAATAAAACCAGTATAATGAATTACACGTGCCGCACCTCGTATACTATTAATTGAATTAATCGAAAATCCGGCAATCAGAACAAATACGAGCATTACAATTCCAATATAACAAAGCTGTGCATTTTCTACCTTTTTGCCCTTCATCAATGCTTTTTCTCCTCCCTTGCACATTCGCCCGCGGTTCCCTTTAAAATTTCTATTCCATGGCTAAGCTCTGGAATAATATATTCGAGACTTTCTTTCACCGCTTTCGGGCTTCCTGGTAGATTCACAATAAGTGTCTGCTTACGAATTGCTGTTACCCCTCTGCTTAACATTGCTCGTTTTGTAATTGTCATCGAATACGCTCGTATTGCCTCCGCAATGCCAGGAGCTACTCGGTCTGCAATTGTTAGTGTAGCTTCTGGTGTTACATCCCTTAAAGAGAATCCAGTTCCACCAGTTGTTAATATTAAATCTAGTTTTAATATATCAGACATTCGTATCATTTCTTTTTCGATTGTTTTTTGATCGTCTGGAATTAGAATTTCTTCTATCACCTCATATAGCGGATTCTCGTTTATAATTGCTCGAATCATCGGCCCACTTTTATCTTCTCTTTCTCCTTTTGATCCTTTATCACTCATTGTAATTATTCCTACTGTTAACATTTTATTTTCCTCTTTTCATTTATTAAGTTTAGTTTTAATATTTATTCATGTGAGTTATCTATATTCATTTGACGCAAGAATAAGCATCCTACAACTTGTGTCCAAATAAATATGGGGTTATTCTTTTATTTTAGTTTTTTCCACACAAAGCGTCAATATAAATATTATTTGAATTCCTTGAATTCTTTGCTGAAATGACTTATTATAAGATTAGAATCAAAAGTACTTTAAGACAGAAAGGATGTATAATTATGACAGGTAGCTTAGAATCGAATGCAATTAAGATCAAGTCTAAAGTATCACCTAATGTAAACTTAAAAGCAATTCCAGGTCATTTTGCTACAAATCACTCTCATATCAATTACTATCTAGATATGACTACTCTAAAAGCAAGACATAGCGAAGCTTCCGCAGTAGCTAGGGGTTTAGTAGGAAAATATGTAAGCAACACAATTATTGATACAATTGTCTGCATGGATGGAACCGAAGTGATTGGTGCTTATCTTGCAGAAGAATTGACTCGTGCTGGAATTCATTCTATGAATTCTCATGAAACTATATATGTCGTTTCACCAGAGAATAATTCCAATGGACAAATGATTTTTAGAGATAATATTCAACCAATGATAACAAATAAGCATGTTCTTCTCTTACTAGCATCTGCAACCACAGGAAAGACAATTCGCCGATGCTTAGAGTGTATTAACTACTACCGTGGTAATGTTGAGGGTATCTCCTCCATCTTTAGTGCTGTAAATTCAATTAATGGAATGGATGTTAATAGTATTTTTCACTCCTCAGATATACCTGATTATATCACATATGACTACGCAGATTGTCCTTTCTGTAAAAATAGCCAGAAGTTGGATGCATTGGTTAATGCGTATGGGTATTCGCGATTATAAGTGGTAATTTACGTGTCCAAGAAAAGGGAGATGTGCAAAACTATAGTCTATGTTCAATTTGCAATTCAAGGCTCAACCAGCATACGTTAAACTCTCAACACGATTATCAATTTTAATAAGCCATAAACAATGGAAAACGAGTGCATTAGTGCACTCGTTTTCCATTATTGTCTTATTAAAATAATCGTTTAAATTCGGTTTAACGTATGCTGGTTGAGCCTTGAATTGCAAATTGGGATAAAGTTTACTAGTTATCCAACAATCGCTTTTTCTCAGGTACATACACTTTGACATGTTAGATTCTTCTGCTTTCAATCGCACATGTAAGAAACTTGCGTAATTTTTATAATTAGTTATTTATTACATCGCTCATATCGTATAATCCTGCTCTGCGGCCGGCTAGATATTTTGCTGCTGATACACTGCCTTTTGCAAAAATTGCCTTGGAATATGCGGTATGCTTAAATTCGATTACTTCATCGCATCCCGCGAATATGATTTCATGTTCTCCTACGATTGTACCGCCTCGAACGGATGAAATTCCAAGTTCCTTTTTATTTCTTTGCATACTCTTTTGTGAACGATCATATATATACTCATATTGGTTGTTCATTGCTTCATTGATTGAGTCCGCTAATGCAAGAGCTGTTCCAGAAGGAGCATCAATTTTTTTGTTATGATGTTTCTCGATGATTTCAATATCAAAACCTGCTGGTTCTAATGTTTTTACAGCACCTTTTATTAATTTTAATAGCATATTAACGCCGAGTGACATATTCGCAGAACGAAGTACTGCTACTTTTTGACTTGCCAATCTAACCGCTTCTAATTGTTCTTGCGATAATCCAGTTGTACAAAGAACAACCGGTACTTTTTGTTTTACTGCATAAGACAAAAGACTATTAATCGCTTTTGGAGATGCAAAATCTATGATTACGTCTACATCCACATCACATTGATCAATTGAAGCAAATACTGGATAGTCGTTAGGTACGCTGCTATTTAAATCTACTCCAGCTACTATTTGTACATCATCTTCTTCTTTTACAATATTCGTAATGGTTCTTCCCATTGCACCATTACATCCGTGCATTAATATTTTTGTCATACTGTTCCTTTCTTACATGGAATCTATTTTATAAGTCCAACTTTTATCATTTCTTCTCGTAATACTGCGGCCGTCTTTTCTTCCATTTCAGTAAGAGGAAGTCTAACTGGTCCAGCATCCATTCCCATCATGTTTAGAGCTGCCTTTACAGGGATTGGATTTACCTCTGAAAATAAGTTCTTAATTACCGGAAAATACTTCATCTGGAGTGCTAAGCTTTCTTTTAAATTACCTTCTAAGTAGTTGATAACCATATCATGTGTTTCTTTTGGTGCAATATTTGACAATACAGAGATTACGCCCATTCCGCCAAGTGAAAGCATAGGTATAATCTGATCATCATTACCAGAATAAAGACTAATTTCTCCATCTGTCAATTGCATAATTTCAGCACATTGAGCAATATTACCACTTGCTTCTTTGATACCTACAATGTTTTCCACATCTTTAAACAAACGTGCTACCGTAGCTGGGGCAATATTTACACCTGTTCTGCTTGCAACGCTGTAAAGAAGTACTGGAATATCAACAGCCTCTGCAATCGTTTTAAAGTGTATATAAAGGCCGTTCTGCGTTGCTTTATTATAATATGGTGTTACTAACAATAATGCATCTACGCCGACGTCTTGTGCTTCTTTTGACATCCATACTGCGCTTTTTGTACAATTAGATCCTGTTCCTGCAATAACCGGAACTCTTTTATCAACATGTTTTACACATTCTTTGATTACATTCAGATGTTCTTCTTCACTTAGGGTAGAGCTCTCACCAGTAGTACCGCAGATAACAATTGAATCTGTACCACCGTTAATTTGAAAATCAATGAGTTCTCTTAGCTTATCATAGTTAACTTCTCCATTTGCATGCATTGGTGTTACAATAGCGACACCAGCTCCTTTAAATATAGCCATAGTAAAATCCTCCTAATTTTTTCTATATGTATTGAACGCAGAAAGAGTCGACGAATCCGTCGACTCACAAAGAACATGCTGGTATAATAATTATCCTGCCAAGAGGCAGTTCCCTATCTTTTCCGGATAGTTTAATATATTCCAGTAGCTCTCCATCAGTGACTGATGACAGTGATATAATTATTAACTATATCCCCAGGAAAAATGACCCCAAGTTTCATTCGCCTTCGGCATAATTACCTTTCAAAAAGTTTCTCCTATGCTTGAGCATATCCACCTCTTTACTAATTAATAATGCGCCTCTACTTTTTTGTAGTTGTATCGTAACTCAATTTATACCTATTGTCAACTGCTTTTTCATTTTATTTGTCTAATTTCAGAAATTGTTCCAACATGATCTACTAACTGTGCTGGAAGGTTTTTCCCTGTTAGTATTATTTTACGATCCTCATTGCGCAAATTGATTAAGTTGATAATATCTTCTGCTGTAATAATATCATAATCAATCAGTCCAAGAACTTCATCCAATACCAGTAAATCACATTCACCAGTCTCAACAACCTTTTTCGCAAAGTTAAATCCATTGCGGATATTCTTCTTTTCCTCTTCCTGCGCTTCTAGTGAAAGAGCACAAAAATGTTCTGGCTCTTTTTCGAATCGGAAAAGTTTAATCTCTGGCTCCATTTTTACAAGAAAGCTAAATTCATCCAAGTCTTTTCCTTTTAAGAATTGAATTACAATGACTTGGTGTCCCATGCTGGCTTCTTTAATGCACTGCCCTATTGCCGCAGATGTCTTGCCATGACCATTACCATAAAACACATGAACCTCTTTACTCATAATTACCTCCTAATTTTCCATCACACGGAAAATACTGTACCTAGTATATCACTTTTATCCCAAAAAATCTATTGAAATAAGTACACCCCTCATTTTGTACTTATCCTTCTACATATTCCAGCTTACTTACTGATACTTCATAGGCGATTCTACGCTCTACATCCGTTTCAGAAAGCTTCTTTTGGTATTCTCTGCTTTGAATTCGTCCCCAAACGTGTATATGTCCTCCAACAGTAAATTTCTCGGCAAATCTTGCATTTCTTCCCCAAGAAATACAAGGAATGTAATCCGATTTACCATATGGACGATTTACTGCTAACAATAAATCTGCGATTTCACGTCCGAGTGGCGTTTTTCTGTAAATCGGAGGTTTACAAATGTAACCATCTAAAAAGATGCAATTTGGTTTGGTGCTTTCATAATCTTCTTCACATACTTTTACTTCTCGAGCAAAAACAGAAAGCACAAGCTTGTTCTTTTCATCTTCGTGTTTGTTATAAGAACGAAACTGTCCAATAATCTCAACATATGTTCCGCTATAATCTTTTGTAACATCCATTAGACGTTCGGATACCATAAGTGGTATAACATCCGAAGAATCGCTTAAACGCTTTACTTCCACATCAAGGATATAAAAACCCTCTCCAAAAACTTCATGGCTAAACTGAAATCCACTTACTACCTTACCTGCTATGCTTACCTGATTATTATCAATAACTTTGTCTGTCATCTGTGTGACTCCTCTCTTTTTTCCAAAATGTATTTTATAGTTTTGTCACTATTAAATATATTCGAAAAATGCAAAAAGAAGAACTGTTTTCGACCGACAAAAAACGAGGCTACATTCGCGTAGCCTCGACAAAATATACCTTTAATTGCTGCCTAGTGCAAATGCTTCATGTACTGCATTCATTGCAGCATCAACGTATTTCTCATCAATTAATACCGTAACGCGAATTTCTGAGGTCGAAATTTGTTTAATATTAACATTCGCATCATAAAGTGCTTCAAACATTTTAGCTGCAACGCCTGCATTTGTCATCATTCCAGCACCTACAACGGATACTTTTGCAACATTTTTTTCAACTTCTATTTCGGCACATTTTAAACTTCCCGTTCTATGTCTTTCAATGATTTCTAAGGCTTCATCTGCTACATCTTCTGCTACGGTAAAGCTGATATCCTTTGTTCCATCTCTGCCAACGGATTGTAGAATAATGTCGACATTAATACCATGATTTGCCAAGTGATTAAATAATTTAAATGCAACTCCTGGTCTATCCTCTAATTCAATTACTGAAATACGTGCTGTATTTTTATCACAAGCTACACCACTAACAAGCATTTTTTCCATTTTAACTACCTCCTTAACAACGGTTCCCTCTGTTCTATTAAGACTGGATCGTACAATAAGCTGTACTCCATATTTTTTTGCCATTTCAACGGAGCGATTATGAAGCACTCCCGCACCTAATGATGCTAATTCCAACATTTCATCGTATGTTATTTCATCTAGTTTGGATGCATTTTTAACAATTCTTGGATCAGCGGTATAAACACCATTTACATCCGTATAGATTTCACATGCATCTGCACGTAGAGCGGATGCCAATGCAACTGCTGTGGTATCGGATCCGCCACGTCCTAAGGTCGTATAATCATCATATTTATTAATACCTTGAAAACCAGTTACAATAACAATTTTCTTATTAGAAAGCTCATGTTTGATACGATCTGTATCAATTCTTTTTAGTCTTGCATTGGCATAGGTTTCTGTCGTATTCATTGCTACTTGAAATGCATTCAATGAAACTGCGGGAACTCCCAAAGAATCCATTGCCATTGCCATTAATGCCACGGAGGTTTGTTCTCCTGTTGTTAATAACATATCCAGTTCTCGTTTCGATGCGTTTGGATTGATATCCTTTGCTTGTGCTAAAAGCACATCTGTCATTTTACCCATAGCCGATAGTACGACTACAACCTGGTGTCCTTTTTGATAATCTTCGATACATCTATTTGCTACATTAAAGATTCTCTCTTTATCTGCTACCGATGTTCCGCCGAATTTCTTAACAATTAGCATACATTGCCTCCTATATTTCTAATAATTTATCAATTAACTTATAACCATCTTCTAGGTAATTCCCACTTAGCTTTGCATCTTTTTCATTATAATTCCACGATTCTTCCTTGGATATCCTACTATCATATAGTATATAAGGAACCGGATCACTGGTATGAGTTCGAAGTGCAATCGGTGTCGGATGATCTGGTAAAACAAGCATACGATAATCAACTCCTGCTTTTTCCATTTCTTCTTTTACCACTTTTATTACCTTGCTATCAAGTGACTCAATGGCTTCTATTTTTTTAGGAATGCTACCTTGATGCCCCATTTCATCTGGTGCTTCTACATGAATGTATGCGAAATCATAACCATCTTTTACCAAAGCATTGACTGCTGCTTTCGCTTTTCCCTCATAATTTGTATGTAGTGTACCATCCGCACCTTCTACCACAATATTTTCCATTTTAGCACCAACCGCAATTCCTTTTAAAAGGTCCACTGCAGATATCATAACACCGCGTTTTCCGGTTTTCTTTTCAAAAGAATCAAGAGCTGGTCTGGTACCTGCACCCCAAAACCAAATTGAATTTGCTTTATTTAGGCCTGATTTTTCTCTTTCAATATTTAAAGGATGTGAATTTAGTATGTCATAACTTTTTTTCATCATAGTAAGCAGCGCTTCCTCTTGTGGAAGGAAATCACCAATCACTTTGGTGAGGATGTCATGAGGAGGAGTTAAATCTACTACTTCACCTTTATCCCAAATCGTTAAATGTCGATAGCTGGTTCCTACATAAAAATAATAAATTTCATTTTCAAGTTCTTTTTTTACTGCCTCTAATAACACAGCTGCGTCTTTCGTAGAAATTTCGCTGGAACTATGATCTATCATTGTTTTTTGTTCATATGGTAAATCGTCATCGGATAACGTAACAATATTGCACCGAAGTGCAATATCGGTTTCCTTCATTGGAACGCCTATACTTAATGCTTCTAACGGTGATCTACCCGTATAATACTTTCTAGGATTATATCCAAGTACCGCAAGGTTTGCTGTATCACTGCCAGGATTCATACCTTCTGGTATAGTATGTGACAAACCAATTTCCGATATTTTAGCAATTTTATCCATCGTTGGTGTTTTTGCGTACTCTAACGGTGTCTTTCCATCAAGGGACTCAATTGGCTCATCTGCCATTCCGTCGCCTAACACAACAATATATTTCATCGTCTGTCTCCTTATTTTTGTTAAAAACCTACACGAATCATACTACGAACCGTAACGCTCGCTGCCTTTTTCTTATATTCACGCTCGGTCATGATATTTGTTATGAAAGCATATTCTCCTTCAATACCTGCAGTTACTACTTCTACTTCGCCAAATACTTCTCTTACTTTATCTTCCTGTGCACTTGGAACTCGAACAAAAAAGCGTTGTTCCATCTCATTAATATCTGCAAGCACTAATTTTTTGCTACTCCAGATTGTCATAATATTAATTCCAAGATGTTTCGTTGCATCCACTACGTCTGAAACAACAGCACTTGCGGTAGGAAGTTTTCCAGCTCCAGCTCCGTAAAACATTACATTTCCTAGAAGGTTTCCTTTTACAAAAATTGCATTATAAACGTCATTTACACTGTATAAAGGATTATCACTCTTAATCATCATAGGCGCAATCATAGCAAATACTTTGTCGCCAACTTTCTTACTCGTACCGAAAATCTTGATTGCAGCTCCAATCGATTTTGCATAAGAAATATCCACATCTGTAATTTTTGTAATTCCTTCTGTATAGATATCCTCATGATCTACCTGCATTCCATAGGCAAGCGAGGTTAATATTGCAATCTTACGACATGCATCAAAGCCTTCTACATCTGCTTGTGGATTCTTTTCCGCATATCCTTTTTCCTGAGCTTCCTTAAGAGCTACTTCGTATTTACATCCTTCATAGCTCATTTTTGTCAAAATATAGTTTGTGGTACCATTTAAGATACCAGTAATTTCTTGAATTTCATCTGCTGTTAAGGACTGATTTAACGGGCGAATAATTGGAATTCCACCGCCAACGCTAGCTTCAAACAAGAAGTTTACTTTTCCCTGCTTTGCAATTTCAATAAGCTCTGCTCCATGTTTTGCAACTAATTCCTTATTCGATGTGCATACACTCTTTCCATTTAAAAGAGCTTCCTTAACAAAATCATATGCTGGATTCACTCCACCCATCGTTTCCACTATAATACGAACTTCTGGATCATTTGCAATTATACTGTAATCATGTACGATTTTATCTTCAATTGGATCACCTTTAAAGTCTCTTAAATCTAATACATATTTTACATTTATTTCCTGTCCAGCACGTTTTTCAATGCTGTCTTTATTTTTATTTAGCACTTCAACAACACCCGATCCAACGGTACCGTAACCCAAAACACCGATATTTATCATAGCGACCTCCATCGTTTATTCTATTTTTATTCCCTAGAAATTATTTTTAAAGAACGAATTCCATTGATTCCCTCAATTGCATCCACCATTGTCATAACATCCACCGTTGATGGGTGTATCTCTACACTAATTGTCAATGGTGCTACTCCGTTAATCGGTATGCTCTGATTAATCGTAAGCACATTCGCTCCACTTTTTGCAACTTCATTTAATACCAAAGAAAGATTTCCCGGTTCGTCCTCCATCTGCATCATAAAGGTAATGGTCTTTCCTTTTGCATTTTCTGTAAAAGGGAGGATATCATCTTTATATTTGTAGAATGAGCTACGGCTGATACCGACAACCTCTGTGGCTTCCTGTACTGTCATTGCTTTTTCTGAGTCTAATAAACGATTTGCATCTACCACTTTTACTAAAACTTCTGGAAGTGCTCTTCTTTTTACAATAAAATATTTATCTTTCTCGTGTTCCATTATACTTATAAACTCCTATTCTGAAAATCCCCCATGTGTGACATAGTACCTTTATAAAACCTTGGGTCTCTAAACCATCCATTCGCTATGCGGCTGTCAGATTGCCTAAAATCGTGCAATCTGCCCGCGAGGCTTTGGGCTTTCTAAACCGTCCATTCGCCATGCGGCTGTCAGATTGCCTAAAATCGTGCAATCTGCCCGCGAGGCTTCGCCTCATAAAAATAAATCTGAAAGCATAAAAATGCGAGCATTTTTTGCTTTCATATTCATTTTTGCATGGCTCATTACTTACGCGAGATGTATCCCTGCGCCTTTAATAGTTCGGCGCAGAGGATTGCTCCTCCGGCTGCTCCACGTACGGTATTGTGGGAAAGGCCTATAAATTTGTAATCATATACGGTATCTTCTCTCAAGCGTCCCATGGATATTCCCATTCCATTTTCATAATCAACATCCAAATTAACCTGTGGACGATTGTCTTCTTCTAAATATTGAATAAACTGCTTTGGTGCACTTGGAAGATTTAATTCCTGTGGAAGTCCTTTATAATTTACCCATGCATCAATAATTTCTTGCTTGGTTGGTTTCTTTTCGAAGGATACAAATACTGCTGCTGTATGTCCGTTAAGAACTGGAACACGGATACACTGTGTGGTGATAACGCAACCCTCAGCTTTAACGATTTGGCCATCTTCTACTTTGCCCCAGAGTCTTAATGGCTCCTGCTCACTCTTTTCTTCTTCTCCACCGATAAATGGAATAATATTTTCTACCATTTCCGGCCAATCTTTGAAGTTCTTACCTGCTCCTGAGATTGCCTGATACGTTGTAGCTACTACAACCTTTGGACCAAATTCTTTTAATGCAGTTAACGCTGGCGCATAACTTTGAATGGAACAGTTCGGTTTTACCGCAATAAATCCTCTTTTCGTTCCCAAACGTTCTTTTTGATATTGAATCACTTCAAAATGTTCTGGATTAATTTCTGGTACTACCATAGGAACATCTTTCGTCCATCTGTGTGCACTATTATTAGAAACAACTGGTGTTTCAGTTTTTGCATAAGCCTCTTCAATTGCTTTGATTTCATCCTTTGACATATCAACTGCGCTAAATACAAAATCAACATCTGCTGCAACTGCTTCTACTTCATTTACATTACGAACAACTAACTTCTTTACGCTTTCCGGCATTGGAGTTATCATTTTCCAACGATTTCCTACTGCTTCTTCATAGGTCTTTCCTGCACTTCTTTCGCTCGCTGCTACTAATGTAACTTCAAACCATGGATGATTTTCAAGTAATGAAATAAATCTCTGTCCTACCATTCCAGTACCGCCTAAAATACCAACCTTTAACTTATCGTTCATGTTTAAACTCCTATCTTTGTGCCTTTTCGGCTTTTTAGTAATTCGGATTTTTTGTTTCTCCTATACGGACATTTGTCCTATTGAGAAATATAGTACACCATTCTATCTCAAAATACAACAAAAAATTCTTCCGAAAAGAATTTTTTGTGAAATCTATATACTATTATATACATAATATGAATTAAGTTGTGCATTTTCACTTTATTGCATTATTAGTTTATCGTATTAAACTAATAAAGTCAACTTATAAATGCCTTTTTACTGATTCCAAATATTTATCCAAAAGAAGGATAAGGTCATCGTAATTTTCCACTTCATTTATCAAATTCCGAAGTTTTGAAGATCCTGGATATCCTGCTGTATACCAGGCAACATGCTTTCTCATTTCACGCATACCCACATATACGCCTTTAAATTCAATTTGCAGTCTTGCATGGCGCAAAATCATTTGAATCATTTCTTCTATTGATGGCTTTGGAAGGAGTACTCCATGATCTAAATATTCTTTTACTTCTTTAAAAATCCATGGATTACCTTGTGCACCTCTTGCAATCATAATTCCATCACAGCCGGTTGTTTCCAACATCTGTTTCGCATCTTGTGGCGTAAAAATATCTCCATTTCCAATGACCGGAATAGAGACTGCTTCTTTTACCTCTCGAATGATGCTCCAATCGGCTTTTCCATGATAATATTGTTCCCTGGTTCTCCCATGTACTGCTACTGCTGCCGCACCATTGTGTTCTATAATCTTTGCAATCTCCACTGCATTTCGATCATCCACTCCAAACCCTTTGCGAATCTTAACCGTAACTGGTTTTTCTATCGCCGCCACGATTGCTTTCACAATTTCGCCCACCAACTTTGGATTTTTCATTAATGCAGAACCTTCCCCATTATTCGTTACCTTAGGCACTGGACATCCCATATTGATATCTAAAATATCAAAATTGCGATCCTCTATTTTCTTAGCCATTTCACTCATAATTTTAGGATCTGAGCCAAATAACTGTAACGAAATGGGTCTTTCTTTCTCGTCAATGGTAATTAGCGGCGTTGTATTTCTATTATTATACAAAATTCCCTTTGCACTTACCATTTCTGTATAAAGAAGACCAACCCCCTGCTCCTTGCATAAGATACGATACGGAAGATCCGTTACGCCTGCCATTGGTCCTAGCGTAATGTTACTAGGGATTTCTACCTTTCCAATTTTCAAATTCATCGTATTTTTCCTATCTTGTGAGACCTCTTTGTTCGTATTAAATTATGATTATATCGCAATTAATCGTCTTCTTCGGTTAATAGCTTGCTTAAATCTTCCTTTAATATAAAAGCACGATAATATAATTCCAATGCTTCAAAAAGTTCTTCTTTCTCTGCTTGTACCTGTTTCATTTTAAGTACACTTCCAATTTCGTCGAATAATAAGTCGCCTTCATCTGCAGTCACATGAAATAAAAGATTACCTTCCTCGTCAAATTCCAAGGTTACGATACCACCTACATCAACCGTATATAAAACACACATAATCTTTAGTTCTTCCTTTATGATTTCCGGAAGTCCAATAAATTTTTCATCCAAATAGAATTTTTGTTCATATGCGCTACATCCACATAGTACTACATTTTCAAACATATTCGTATAATCCTCTCACTGACACTTCGCCCGACATAACGGTAATGTCTTCTTCTCCTACAGTTACAATTAGTTCTCCTTTTTCGTTGATGCCTTTTGCAGTTCCAACGAGTTGCGTGTCTCCTAATATTTTAACCATTTTCCCTTTATTAATAAGAAACGTATTGTACTCCTCCATAATGATGGATAAATTCCCTGCATTCAAAAACGTTTCATAATATTTTTCAAAATATTCAAGTGATTTACAAATAAGATCACTTCGATTGATACGATTTCCAGATTCTAAATACAAGGAGCTTGCAACCCCCTTTATTTCATCCGGAAATTCTGTAATATTTGCATTAATTCCAATACCTACCACTACATAATTAATAAAATCTAATTCTGCATTCATCTCGGTCAAAATACCGCATACTTTTTTCTTATTTACAACAATGTCATTTGGCCATTTAATCTTTGCATCCAGTTTTGTTACCTCACAAATACCTTTTGCAACGGCAAGTGCAGCAACCAATGTAAGCATGGAAGCATTCCTTGGATCAAGTTCTGGCTTTAAAACCAACGTCATCCAGATTCCGCATCCTTTTGGAGATACCCAGCTTCTGCCACGTCTTCCTTTGCCACTGTTTTGAATATCTGCTGTTACTAATAGCCCATGACTATTTTTTTCTTCCGCAAATTGCTTTGCCAATGTATTTGTTGATCCTACTTCCATTTGATAATGAACGTGTTTACCGATAACTTTTGTCTTTATCTTTCCTTCAATTGATTCCTGTGTTACCAAATCGGGGCAGGAAATGATTCGATAACCTTTATTGGTTACAGATTCAATTTCATAGCCTTCTTCTTTTAGTTGATTCATTGCTTTCCAGACTGCCGTTCTCGAAACATGAAGTTCTTCGCACATTTTTTGTCCTGAAACGTAAGTACCTTTTTCCAAAAGCATTTTTAAAATTTCACTTTTCATCTCATTCCCTCCTCCTTTATTAAATTTCCATACTATATTAGCCTATCTTAATTAGAAACATAAGGCCGGCAATTAGTGTAATAGCACTAACCATAATCAACGCCATGCCCATGCTTCTCGATTTTTTATCTTTATACTTTTTTATGCCGTTTGATAGATTCATCGCTCCTGTAAGCAAAAACAGTAACGCAATCACAACCTTGTTACCAGGGAATAAGCAAAATAAAATTAATATAATAACCAATATAATACCTGTGGACAGATTAAAACAATCCATCCACAGGTTATTTTCTTTTATCTTTTCAAATAGTTTCTTCATTTGAAAATCTCCTATACACATAATATCAAAATGGCTTACCGTTTGTCCAATTCCACGTAATCAACATGTGGAGCAACCGCTTTATAAGCAGGTCTGATAATTTTTCCATCATTTATTATTTCTTCCAATCGATGAGCACTCCATCCTGCAATACGAGAAATTGCAAAAATCGGAGTATAAAGTTCATATGGAAGTCCTAACATACTGTACACGAATCCGCTATAAAAGTCAACATTTGCGCTAACCCCTTTATAAATTTTACGTTCGCTGGCAATGACTTTAGGAGCAAGATTTTCTACAATTGAATACAGAGCAAATTCTTTCTCCATACCTTTTTCTTCGGATAAACTCTTTACATATGTCTTGAAGATACATGCTCTTGGATCCGATATGGAATAAACTGCATGCCCCATACCATATATTAAGCCTTTTTGATCAAATGCTTTTTTATTTAGTACATCCACAAGATACTGTGCAACTTCGTCCTCATTCTCCCAATCTTTTACGTTTTCTTTCATATCCTCAAACATACGCATAACCTTGATATTTGCACCACCATGCCTTGGTCCCTTGAGGGAACCTAGGGATGCTGCTATCGTAGAATAGGTATCCGTACCCGAAGAGCTTACTACATGTGTAGTAAAAGTTGAGTTGTTACCACCACCATGCTCTGCATGTAACACTAAAGCCATATCTAATATCCTAGCTTCAAGTTTCGTAAATTTACTATCCGGACGTAAAATATGCAAAATATTTTCCGCTGTGGACATTTCATTGACTGGCGAATGAATAAATAAACTGTTTCCATCATGATAGTGACTGTATGCCTGATATCCATATACCGAGAGCAATGGAAACAATGCAATCAACTGTAAGCACTGTCGAAGTACATTTTCTACGGAGGTATCATCTGCCAAATCATCATAAGAATATAGTGTAAGTACGCTTCTTGCAAGTGTATTCATCATATCCTTACTTGGAGCCTTCATAATAATATCTCTAACAAAACTTGTTGGTAGGTCTTCCCTATATTTTATAAGTAAATTTTTAAAATCCTTCAATTCTTTGTTATTTGGTAATGTTCCAAATAGTAAAAGATAGGCTGTTTCCTCATAACCAAAACGGTCTTCCTTAATAAAACCATCAACAAGATCTTCAATGTCAATTCCTTGGTAATAAAGTTTACCTTCCATCGGGATCATGTCTCTGTCTACCATAGTATAAGAACGTATCTCTGATATTTCTGTAAGACCGGTCAAAACTCCTTGACCGCTTATGTCACGGAGTCCTCTTTTTACTTCATATTTTAGATACAGTTCTGGATCAATCCTCATGTTCTCTTTGCATTTATCGGATAAGTGAACAATCTCTGGATTTATTTCTGAGTAAAATTGTGCCATATAAATCTCCCTTCTTTAAAACTCGTCCCCATATTGTGATTTTGAGTGATTAACAGTATATCACAAAATTGTGGTACTGTGAAGTTGTAAAGAAAGTTTCACGAAAATTTAATATTTTTTACGAGTTTTCAATCAATATTTTGAAGCTGTCTGAATTGCATCTTCAATTAATTGATCCATATCCTCCTGCCATAAAGAAAGCGTCGTTGGCCAAATCACTTCCTGTCCCTCATATTCTTCGAGCATTGGTTCTTCATCAAAAATACTGTGATCTTTCTCCATTTCTTCTAAATACGCAAGAATCACCCTAAGTTCCTTGGATACATCTTTTCTTTGTTCAAACAATATTTCAATATTTATCTTTAGTTTATCAAAATACGCTTCATATCCTGCTATTCCATAGCTACTCACTTTTCCTAATGTAGCCATTATTTTTGTTTTTTCTTCGTTAATTGTCATCGTCTTTTCTTCTTTTTTCATGTTTTTAATCTCCCTTTTTGATTGGCTTATTTATATGTCCGTAGAAACAAAAAAGTTTGAAAATAAAAATAGCTTCACACAAAATAACCTGTCACTGCTCGTCCCAGCAATCGACAATTTCTCTCTCGTGCAAAACCAATACTTATTTCAAACTTTTACTATTTGTTTTTCTCTTCTGTAATTATTGACATATTACCACATAAAATCCTATAATGCAAGTCAAATTATGAGTGATTCCGACAATTTTATAAGCAATTGCAACAATTTCGTTCGACATTTATTACTCTTTAAAGTAAACAACTAATAAGCCATACGCGACAAAACGTGGAGTGTTTTCACTCCACGTTTGTTTATATACATATATTCTTAACATACATCGATATTGCTTTCAACTATCTTTTTAATCCATATACAGAAACTTTAGTGGTTCCATCTGAATATGGATAGTACCCTCCTGTATAAATGATGTAAATATATGGGTTTATTATTACTTGAGAACCACTAAATTGTATTGAACTATTATTATCTACTGAACCTGAACTTGCCGTATATTTCCCAGTTGAATATTTTGTTGATGTCATAGTTATAACTCCAATATTAGCATCTCCATATCCGGTAGATAAATACATTTTACTTTGAATTACGACAAATTCCGGCACCAAATTTTGCGCTGTTACCGTCAGACTCATACTGCTCGTTCCTCCACACGGGATGGAACGATTGGAATATGTATATTCTTCACACAGTAATCCTTTTGTAGAAATATTGCTTACATTATTTGCCATATTGGAAAAAGAATCACTTGCCAATGTCGATACTCCCTTATTGGTAATGGCACTTGCAATGGCACTTTTAGCGGAGGATACCTCAATTAATAGACTACTGTATTTTGAATTTGCGGTTCTAATTTGAGCATCTAAATTTGACACTTGTGTGCTCAGAGTATTATTTTTTGATTGCAAATTACTTAGCGTGGTATTAAGGGATGCTACTTTTTGTGTCAAAGTAGTAATCGTTTCATTTCTATTTGACAGCATATTGTTTATTTGCTGGATTAAGCTATCCATCGTACTTTCTTTTGAATCTGCACCAACCATTTTTGCGAGCAACTCTTTATAGCTTGTATCTGTCAACAATATCCCTTCTTTGGCAAAGACAAGCCCTACAATTTCTTTATCTGCATCTTTTAGAAGGCTTCCAGTATAGGTTTGAGACGGCTTAATGTATTTCTCACTTTTCCTACTGTTATTTGACGGTCTGAATTTCCCTTGATAAGTATCAACCGATTCACCTGTATAAACCGTTACCGGAAGTTCTTCTTGATAACGTTTAATGGCATTGATTACCTCGGAACCGGTTAGATTAATCCCATTGTATTTTTCAAAAGATAAGTCATTCAGTTCCTGGTTGACAGAGGATATCTTAGAGTTTGCAGTAAAACCAAAATGCTTTGCAGCAGAAAATACAAGTAAGGTAACTGTTAAAATACCAATTACCATCCACATTCCTGCTATATCTTTAAACCACTCTGTTAAGTGTCGTAGCATTGTGATTCCTCCTTTTTTCTTTATGGCTTACATTTTTCACAAGGATAAGCTCCCATAAGTGCACAGTCTCTTTTTGCATCGTATGGTATCAACCCATTTATATAAGATTCACAATCACCCCTATGATAAAATGATGTTCCATTCCTTTGCGTTATGTAATAATAATTGTTCTTACTCACCCTTGCCCCCCCAATTTCATACTGGTTATACGTCTGTGTTATCCCGTTCCCAAACGGGTATCCTTGAAATAGTACAACGATTGATATGTCATCTATAGTGCGAACCCAGGTACCCTTATCAAAATAGGGAATGGAGAATTGATACGATATTCCATAGCGATCAGCAATTCGATTATAACGATTGATATATTGGCCCATCTTATCTGTAATTGCATTTACTATGGTTTCCCGACGTACTTCTTCAAAAGAATCCTTGCTTTGTAAGAATGAAACCTCCGGATAATTACGAAAGATATCTTGCCTCGTCCCATATAAAACACCATTTGAATTACCATTCACCATATATATTGTATCATCCATGGTAAACCCGACATAATTTTTCGTTTCTTTACAATCTATATCACTGCAAGAATAAGCATATGGATACTTTTCACTAAAACGTTCTACCAATGTCCGCCCATTTTCTTCATACTCTCCATGATACCAAAAACAAAACCCGTCACGCTCCGTAATAAGAATTACCGGAACATACCCTTTTAACTCCTGCTTTGCCGTTTCGTCATGAAGAATACCAAACCCCGCATATAAAGATTGAAAGAATGTATTAATTGCTTCTTCTTTTTGAATAGTTGGATTATTTCCGCGATCAAGAGTTACTAAAGAGGCTGCTGCATCATTGATAGCTGCCTCAAGAATTGCATCATAACGCTGCTTTTTAGTACTAACTTTTGTTAATGTTTCTTGCTTTAAGTCATAGTTCACACAAAGTGAAAGAAATACAATAATAAAAAGGAGTACAAAATTATGTACTTTCATATCTACATTCCTTCCTCCTCATCCAGTATTTTTCCACCAGCAGTTGCAAACACACTATATTTCGAGGTCTTTGTTCCATAAAATAAATGGTCAAAAAAGTCTTTATAAGTATCCGTTTTGTTGCTTACCTTCACGCTAAAGTAGTCTCCCTGCGACATTTTGTATGTTCCGTTCTCTTGATAAATATTTTTTAAAATCTCTGTTTCATAAGTACTTAAGTTATACTCATAATAACCGGTTACCACCCCTAAACTATCTACTTCTGGCTCTGTTATTAAATGCGCATGATCCATTGTGACTTCATACAAAATACCAGTGCTATCAAGTACGGATAAAAAAGAAAGATACATTTCCTCATTTATATGTCCATTGTATCTTATTGCGTCCACAAATTTAGTGGTCTCTGTCTGTACGAAGACTTGCATTAAGGCATCTTGCTTTTGTGCATGATAGGATATTGGAAGTATGAAAAAGACTAACATTGCAAATACAAATGAAATAATTTTCCCAATGGTATTCACTCTCCATTCTCCTTTCTGATATAGCAAACTTCTTTAATCTTCCCATCCTTATCATATTGATATCTTTTTTCATAACACTCTTGAAGACTCGTAAAGTTAAAGGACTCATAATCAAACGTATCTTTGCAGTATAAAATTCCATCTATTTCAACGTCATAAGTTAACCCAGATACCAACGTAATCAAAAGTTCTTTCTTTGAAACTTTTCCATCATCACTCATATATTTTTGTTTATCTAACAAATTGCTTGATTCATATAGTATTTCATTATTCGCAATAGACGATTTAATACATTGGTAAGAAGCGGAAAGAGATTTGAAATGAAAAAGTAAAAGTGTTACTGCCGCACAAAACAAAAAGATGGGTATAAGTTCATATAGGAATTCGCTTAACCGCCTCATTTTTTTAAGAAAGTAACGTTTGTTACCGTTCCACTATCACTTTTCACGGTGCATATATATTTTGCTCCACTACTTACAGTGGTCGTGACATCATTGGATACCAGCTTACTTCCTGCATTCACATTACTTACACTAATGTCAAATGCTCCGGTTGTTCCGCTTGCTTTGTAGAAATCTTTTACAAATTTAATTACATCTGCTCCAGATACTGTCATCTGGTCATATACTAAGACATCCGCATTTTGTAGCTGCGCATCAAAGGTATACGATTTTTCAACTCCAGCAGAAGCCAGATTCTTGGTATGGTTATAAAATATGAAAGCAACTGCTATAATTCCGACCACAAATACGATTGGAATAATATCGTGAAAAAACTCTAGAATATGCTTCATAAAAGCTCCTTTCTTTCTGCATTTTTTGCAGTATTAAAAATTAATTTGTTTTAATTGTATGGAAAATAAAGAGAAACTTTCAAGAATGAAAGGTAAAAATAAATATCCGATTACAATAAATAGCGTAGGAACCATAGAAATAAACGCACCAACTGCTGCCTTATTTTCAAGTGTCATCTCACCTTGCTGTCTTCTCTCTTCTTGAAAATATAGTCGTTCCGCTCCAAGCTCATCAAATGCAGGCAAAACACCAATTCTGTCACAAGCTTGCAGATTTTCTATCAAACGTTGAAATGGCTCATAGGGTTCTTCCTCATAAAGCTTTGAAAATGCTTCGTCTTCAGATGCAGATATAAAGTCAATACATTTTGATATACTTCGTCGAAAGATCTGCGCGAAATGTTCTAACCATGATAATAATAGCTCGGGTGTCATCTGGGGAATAGGAGAAAGCATATAAATAATGGATTGAAATTGCATGATTTCATCCATCCTTGCATGCTTCATTAAAAGACGTTCATAAAAAAGCATCCAGACGGGATAGCAATTGGCTATATAAGTGCAAATAAAAGAAAGCAATACGTAATACCACTTGTAATTTCCTGGAATACATATAAAAGTGATATTCATAAAAATGAAAGAACCAATAGCCATGATGATTTTCTTTAGTAAAAGTTCACGTATTGAAACCGTATCTCCTGACTCTATTATGAGTACTTCAAGACGCAGTTTATATCCTTCGTTTTTAGACAGAATTGCTTGAAGTAGTCTATCAATTCCATCGAATTCACAAAGATAAAATACTATCGTATGCTCTTTTTCCTGATAAAAATAAGATTGTTGTAATTTAAGATTTAATTGATAAAGAATAAGGGTAATAAAAAATGCTGCCATCGGAAAAAGAATTCCAAAAGCTCCCTCATAATATTTCTTTAAAGATGGCATGGTATTAACTGCCCAGCTGGAAATAAGCGGAAGTGAATAAATAGGAGCTATGAGAATGAAAGAGTAGCCTCCAAATAAGTGCTTTTGCTTTTTTCGTCTAAGTATTTCTGTATTCACAGATTGCTTCAAATTCCGGATACTCGTAAGAAACAAGGATTGTCCTTCCAGTTTATGATCACCAAAGCAAAGTACCGTAACACATAGGGTTAACAATTCTTTTAAATAATTATTTGGAACATGATCCAGATAATCTTTTATCTCTTCTTGTGTATCATCCGAGGACAATACCTTTAATAAGTATGCTCCATGAAGTCGCATATCCTCTGGTGTTTTATCATGAATAGCACGAAGAATACTCTCTTCAATCATAGCAGTCTCGTGATATCCATGCCGAATATCGGAAAGAAAGTAAAGTAGATGATGTAACAGTTCCATTTCTTCTTTATCAACCACATAATTCATAATCGCCGTATTAAAAAAGTAAATCCCACTTAAAAATATCAAAGCAATATTCCACTTTGGTCTTAAGAAAATGACAACGCCTATTAAAACTATTCCAAATCCAAACGTTGCAAGAAAAATCTTAATGGTCCGCTTAGCTGCCACTTTTTCATCACCTGGTGAATACACATCCATTCTTCTTTTTACTTTGTAAATATAGTTCTTTGTGAAGAAAAAGGTTGCAAAAAATTCGTACAAATTATAAAGTTGTCGTCGGTTGGCATACTTTTGGTCAAAGTAAATCCGATCGATTTCTTCTTTTTCAAGATTACGAAGTTTCTGCCCTATCAAAGAATAGGTAATACAAAGTATCAAAAGCCCCGCCAACCATAAATATGCATCCTTCATATGACTTCCTCCATAAGATGAATAAAGTCTACTTTTTCTTTCTCTTCTAAATTGATTAAAATTGCTTTCTGCGTATTTGCAGAAATGGAATGAATCATTTTATATTCCCCTTCTTCAAACCGCATAATATCGCGAATTTGATATATTTCTTGTGAGGAATTTTGATTTCTAATAATCTCTGTGATCCGACTAACAATACGCTCTCCTCCCGATTGCTTTACGAGATGAATATCAAAGCGAATTGCTTCCGCTACCTGTTCTTCTGCCACTTTTTCATTGTGAAACCCACTGCAATGAAGAAGTGCATTTCGAAACCACTTTATTAGCGCTTCGGTACTTACACCATGGTGTGTAGAAAGAGAGAACTTACTTCCTGACTGAGACAGCTTAATCACCTTTTCTCCCTCCACTTCTTTTGCAATTTCTCCAAAGATTACAACATCTGCATCTGTCTTCTTAACAAATTCAATTGCTTCTTCCGTTGTTACCGTCTTGGTCTCTCTCATTGCAGCAATATTACGGTTAGGATATACTTTTTGTAGTTGTAACTCAAATGTAAGTTCAATCGTACGTATATTATAAACTGGATTAATATACTCCACCAATGCCTCTAGACAAGTTGTTTTACCAGATCCTTGCTGTCCGGATATGACACTCGTTTGTTCTCCTTTTATGATAAAAGAGAGCAACAATGCTAATCGTTCCTTTCCTGCGTGTTGGAAAAGTTCTTCTATTTTTCGTTTTTCAACAGAATCAAACATACGGATCCAAAAGGTCCAAGAACTTGCAAACGGCGGGCGCATATTACTGACTCTGGCTCCAGATTTTAGACTATTTACCATAAAACCAGTTGCTTGACTCATCTGCCCTGGCGCATCAAACTTATAGATATTTTTGCATACACGGCGTAGCTCTTTTTCCGATTCAAACGATAGAAAACTTAGGTGAATTGATTTTCCATGAAACATAATGTATACCGATTGATAGGTGTCTTCTGGCGCACCTTCTACTCCACCTGATACACCATCAATTTTTTGAAAGATAAGATCATCAATTACACCATTTCCTTTATTCATAGAAAAAATCCGTTGTGTTAAAATTTCTAATTTATCAGCAAAATTAAGTTTATGTAACTCATCAATATAAATTTCTTCTATTTCCTTCCTCGTTACTTCGTATTTTTTCCTTCCTTCTAGGTCTTGCTTTAGTTCATCCAGCCCGTATTTAATAAATAGGTGTTCCAGTGCACGCCGCCCATACTCGAACTTACTTCGGTAGAGAAAAAGTAAAATATCAAACTTATCACGTACCGTTAGTTTTTCCGGATTATCAAAAGGAATTATCTTATCTATGGAATCTGGTGTGATAAGAAACTTTCTTTGTAATAATTCTTTCATGTAGTCTTTCACATAATCCTTCGCTCCACTATCGCCAAGTCCACAGGT
The DNA here is from genome assembly GCA_041739345.1 of Acetivibrio sp. Classification (GTDB taxonomy): domain Bacteria; phylum Bacillota; class Clostridia; order Lachnospirales; family Lachnospiraceae; genus DIGJ01. The sequence continues at coordinate 414,299 of JBGSNZ010000009.1, forward strand.
TCTAAGTGTCATCCGAAGAATACTCCTTGTCCTTTGACACTTTTCCATCTCGCTTTCTCTAATATTTAATTTGGAAAGATTTTGATTAACAACCTCGGTAAGCGAATTACGAATACCTTGTTCTAACTCGATTAGGTCATAGGAAGAAAATTCCTTCGTTCTTATCATTTCCTTTGGTTTTCTCCATATTAGTATTACGATTAGAGAAAACAGAGTTAGAACTATCATAAAATAAAACCATTCAGACGCTTTTCTCACCTTCCCCTCTTAAGATCAAACTACATGCTTTTTCAACGCCATCAATAAAAGGTACTTTTTTCTTTTTGTGTTCGCCATTTATCTTCTTTCGCATAAAGGAAATCGTGTTTGCATCAAACATAGCATCTCTCCATAAACCATTATATAAAATTGTTGCCGTATTTTTGCTTGATAAAAGAGGAAACTGATAAGATAAATTTCTTAGATTAAATTGGCTATTTTTATCGTAATTTCCAAGAACATAAATCAATTTCCCTCTATCCTTTGGCATTTGTTCAAAGAACTGTTTTATCATCCAGGGATTTTGTGATAGATTTGCAACAATTAAATCTGCACGTTCTAATATTTGATTTGTCAAATCATTCATGCTTGCATTTACATCGATAAAAACCATGTCATGCTCTTGATTCGCTATCTCTATCACGTCTAAAATTGTTTGATGAATGGATTGTTCAAAGATGTCCCGATTTACCTGCCTCGTTCCGGGTAATAGATGAATCTGATTATTTAGAAAAGAGAAGCTTGCATTGATTAATTGTTCTTCGTCAAGACTTGTTAGAACTTTGCTTCTCACAAGAAGATCTATTCCAAAGTCTTCATAAAAGGAGAATTCCCTTTGTTTTGTTTTTTTGACTAGCATGGATTCAAGCGCATTTTTTTCAAAATGGCTTTCCATAAGAAAAAGTTTCTTTTGATATTTTAAGGCAAATAAAATGGCAATTGACAAAAGATTGCCGCTCGTGCCAGCTTGTCCATGCATCGGTGAATAAAAGGCTACGACCATACGTGCTCCCTACCCTTCCACCGCAATCTTTCGATCGGACTCTTTTTGCTTTTAACCTTTACTGGCCGATCTTTTTTCATTTCGTTATTTATTACGATCTTTTCATCTATGATATCATTAATAAGGTTCCTTGTATCATAACTAAAACACCGGAAATTTATTTTGTCGATTGGTGTTCCACATAAGAATGGAATCATCTCTTTTTCTTCATAAGGCAAGACAAAAAAGTGAGGCAAATCAATCCTTAATTCCTCTGCAATTGATTCTGGCACCTCTCCACCTGGAAGAAAGTGTTTGAGTATAACGTGCTGATTCTCCTTTTTTTCATATTGACTTAAAAGCAGAACATTATGACGTCGCATATCTGTTATGTAAAACATTTCATTACATAATCTAATCTCTTCATGGTGGAGGTTTCTCCCAAAATCAACAAGTACTACATCATAATCAAATGCAAAATCCTGTATCTTTGTTGAATCATCGGCATTTATATAATCGATTTCACGATATGACAAGACAATGTTTTTTGCGTTTTCCAAATCTTTAGGTAGCGGAATCATACTTCGAAGCCCTGCTGTTTTAGAAAAATCCATGAGTAATAGTTTCTTACTTTGTTTCCTCAATAAAATTGCACAGCCCGCAATTAATTCCAACTGACCGCTTCCGGCAAATCCTATCGTACGGTATTGTGTATTAGTCAACATAGATAATCTCTTCTTCCTCCTCCTTTGATTCTTGGGTTATACCCTCTTCACTTTCTTCTTTTGTTACAGCCCCTTGATTCACAAACTCTGGAAAAGCTTCGATTGCCTTTTCTTCGCCTTCTTTCTTAATAAACTGATCGGTACGAATTTCCATGTCTTCTCTCACCGCCTTACTGAGTGAAATTTTTGCCTGTTCTAAAATATTTGGAGACTTTTCTATTAGGTCAATCGATTCTTTGGATGGTGTATAGGTAACGATTGATGCGTCTTGAATGGAACTTTCCACATATTTTGTTGTGTATAAAAAAGTTCCGGGTACCAGGTAGGCATCTACAATAGCAGAAGATATCAAAAGTGTCTCTTGTTCACCGAGCCATAATCGGCAATTTGCTGTCTCTTGATTCATTCCTTTTAAGATTTTCTTACTTAGCACAATATAATTTTCTCCATTGGGATAAAAGATTCGAAGGTCTACTACATCAAATTCTGCTAGATTTTTGGATAAATAAAACACATTAAATTCTTCTTCTCGAACGGCAGTGTCGATTTCTTCTGGTGACACCATCGAATTAAGTACTTGGGTCCCTATCGGAATATCAACCAACGCAACTTTGTATTCTTCTCCTATACTTGCAAATAAGGACTCTTCCATGGATGAATAAACGCTATCATAAGACACCTGTGTACTATTAATACGTTCTCCCGCTTTTATATCACGGATTGTTACATAGGCAAATTGTTCGTGATTTGCTCTTAAATTTTCCAATTCATTTGTTTTTGATTGATACGCTTCTTTTAGTTCCTTTACATGGTTTGTCTGCTTTAATAAAGCAGCTGCAACAAAAAACACTAAAATAAAAGCCGGTGCACCAAATAAAAGCGCACGACGCCTTTTCCCCCTATAGGTCTTATATGCCATGTTCCTCCTCACTTTCTATTATTTTAAATCACTCTGATAAGTTGGCGAAATGCCAAGAAAAATAGATATACTTGTCCTAAGACAATAGATATATTACTTGTAAATTCATAATATCACAAATTTTATTGATATACAAGTCTTTTTTACATTTCCATATAACGATTACAAAGCTTAGAAATCACAAAAGCGGTCAATGCTCCAAGAATCGCTCCAGCCAAAACATCCGTTGGATAGTGCACAAAAAGATAGAGTCTTGAAAAGGCAATCGTTGCTGCCAAAATAAGTGCAATTCTGCCCATTTCTTTATGGTTTAAATAAATGCTAGTTGCAGCGGCAAAAGAAGAAAAGGTGTGCCCAGACGGAAACGAAAAATCCCTTGGATTTGAAATCAAAAGTGATACGCTTGTATCAACCCAACAAGGTCTTGCTCTTTCCACTACATGTTTTAATATGGTGTTTCCAAAAAGAACCGATGCAAATAAGCTTAGAAGCATTACAATCCCGCATTTTCTATATTTTTTGGTACAAAGGAAGGTAAGTCCTATGATAATCCATATCAATCCACGGTTTCCTGCCCTTGAAAAAAATACCATAATGCTATCAAAAATGGGATTTCGTAGCGATTGTATTGCATGAAGAATGGTTAATTCCATATGTATTTCCTTTCTTATGGGTAATTCTATGTTCTATGTTCAATTTGGGTATTCAGTGGATACCCATTCTATCATATCTTATTAAGAATATCCTTTCAATATGTATCACCGAAATTTATTATAGTAAAAAATGGAACCTGCGAATTTCTTTCGCAGGTTCCATTTATCTTTTAAAATAATCACAATTCTTTTTTATTTACTTGCAATCACTTCCGATGCCATTTCCACAAGTTCATCTACACTCAATTTTGTATCAAACTGCATAAGGCTATATCTAACACCATCTTCCTCCCATGACAAAGAAGAAACCTGATTTATTTTTACTTCTTCATCTTCTGCCCCTTCTGACATATAGTAATGCTCTTTTGATACGTTTTCATTATCTTCCTCGGTCATTTCATAACCTTCTGGAACAAATTTATAGGTGTCCAAGTTGTATTCTACGCATATTCCATTGATTTCTCTGGTTTCGGTTGGTGTTTGTTCGTCTTCACTTGGAATTCCCTTTGATATATTTAAATCAATTTCTTCCCCATCCTTTTCATAGGTAATTTCAAGGCATTTGTATGTTGCCACCTTATTATGATCTTCGTCTAATCCTTGTGTATCATCGGCTTCCATGTTACTAAAGGCATAACCATTGTCAAAGGCTTTCACCGCTTTCACTTCATAGCCTATTTTTTCTTCCAAGTTATCTAATTTAGAAAAATCACGTTCTACGTTGAAAGGACTGGATGAGGATACTAAAGACTGGACTTTTCCGGCAGCAAAGCAGGTACCTGTAGCAAACACACAAATAACTGCTGCAATAACAACGATTTTCTTTGTACTTATTTTCTTTCTCATATAACTCTCCTTTTTTGATTGATTTTCTATTTCTGTATCAATCTTTTGTTTTAAAGTATCGGAAGCATAAATCATCTGACAAGAGTTTTGAAGTTCTTCTTTTATCTTATTTTCGACTTGATTAAATTTCATTCTTTCTCCAATCCTGCGCATGTTTTTCGCGCATCTTTATTGTGCTCGACTTAAATAGATGATATTATCCGTATCTTCTTCCTTTAGCGAATCTCGCAACTTCCTTCTGGCATTGGCTAACCTTGATTTTACCGTTCCCTCAAAGCAGCCTACTATTTTTGCGATTTCAGCTATTGAAAGTTCATTATAATAGTACAGCACAACAACCGATCGATGCTTCACATCAAGGTTCTCAATTTCCTGTCTTACCATTGAATTTGTTTCAATCTTAATTACTTCATCTAAGGAAGATGGTAGTTTTGAATCATTTAAGTATTCTGCAATTTCCTCCGTTGGAGCCTCTTTTGCATTTTTCTTTATATAATGCCATGCCGTACGATATAAAATCTGAAAAAACCAGGATTTAAATTGTGACGCATCCTTTAGTTCTCCAATATGAAGATAACATTTTACAAAGGCTTCCTGCACAATATCCTCACAGTCATACCGACTGTTGGTTATTAAATACATCGACCTCATAGCCTGATTCTTATATGTTTCATATAGTATATCGAACGCATCTCGACTACCGTTTTGGATCATGCGTACGATTTGATCTTCTTCCAAAACCATTCCTCCTTTATTTTGTTTTATTGGTGCACCTATCTATAAGAGCATACTTAAAGTTATTTGGTTCATTTTAATTTTAACATAAATAAGAAAAATGTGGTTAACTTAGGATAATTTCCACTAAGTTAGCCACATTCTTAGAGAATAATAGAAAATTGTCGTTTCAGCGTGCAGAAAACAAACGTACAACGACAGAGTGCTCCGAATGATTCGTGCACAGATGGTAATAGTATTTGTTTTTTCATTTAATGAGGGAAAATAAAGAATATTGTATCGCTCAAAGAGATAAAAAAGAACGATCTTTCAAGATTATCTTACGTGTGGAATCTAATTATTGCCAAAGGCTTTAGCGACTAAAATCGACTTTCCTTTTATTGATTCGCTAAATTTCACTTTCAAATAAATCATATCAGATTGTTTTTCAAAAATCAAGAAAATTATGTTAAATTTTGCCATTTTTTGTCTAAATTTTTGTATAAATAGTCCAACGCCTTATGAATAAAGGCCTAGGGCTATTTTCCTATCTTTTTTATCTATTTTTTAAGTTAAATTGTTGAACCAATAATTTAAGCATCTGTGCCTGTGATGCCATTTCTTCACTGCTAGCAGAGCTTTCTTCTGCCATTGCTGTATTTTCCTCAATTACAGCAGAGATTTGATTTACACCATCTGTAATCTGATTTAGTGCCTCTGCCTGTCTCATGGAAGCTTCCGAGATTTGATCGATGTTTTCTATCAATTGCTTGGTCTTATCAAGCGATTTTTCTAATGCATCTGCCGTTGTATTCGCAATTCCCATTCCATTATCCACTGCGTTCAATGATGTCTTTATTAAAAGAGCAGAGGTTTTTGCAGCTTGAGCACTCTCACTTGCAAGTTTGCTAACCTGATCTGCTACCACCGCAAAACCTCTTCCCGCATCTCCCGCTCTAGCTGCCTCGATGGATGCATTCAATGCTAGAAGATTCGTTTGTGACGCAATATCATTGATGGTATTAATAATATGATTAATTTGTTTGGAGGTCTCATTGATTTCATTCATTGCTAACAGCATATTATTCATTTCTTTATTGCTATCTTCTACATCTCCTCCAACTTCATGAGCCATTTTACTCGATTCTTCCGCTCCTTTTGCATTGACATCCACTTCTTCCGATATTGTAGTTATCATAGCTTGTAACTCTTCCACGGAGCTTGCCTGATCTGTCGCACCTTCTGTAAGTGCCTGTGCTCCCTGTGAAATTTGTTCACAGCTTCCTGCCACCTGCTCGGAGGATACATTAATCTTTTCAAGTACCTGTGAAATTTTATTGCTAAAATCGTCAATAGATGTCTCAATATGTTTAAAATCGCCCACAAATTCTTGTGATATATGAAGGTTAAAGTTTCCATTTGCCATTTCATTCATGGCAGCATCGATATCGGAAACGTAACCAGATAGTGTACTCATGCTTTTTTTAAGACTGGCTGCTACATTGGTTACCTCATCCTTACCCTCCAATATGATTTCTTGCTTTAAATTTCCATGTGACATTTCTTCTGCTGCTTTTTCAAGTTTTTCCAGTGGAAGTGCAATGCTAAATGCAATTCTTCTGGCTAACGTAATACATATGATTTCAGAAGCTATAAGTAAAGCAATTAACACTATGATAGAAGCAATTAGTGCACTTCTATTTCCCATAAGTGCTTCTCCTTCAAGTTCACTTAGTTCCTCATTTAATTGATCTCCAATATCCGTAATTGATTGTAAAGCAATTGTACTTTCATTTAATAACAACTCCTCCGCCTCTGCTTGATTACCACTTTGAAGTTCTGTTACAATCGAATCATTAATTGCAATCCAAGCATTTACTGCGTCTTCATACTGATTTACGAGTTCCGGATTTTCCGTGTAACCAGTTCGAAGCTTCTCTATTTCATCTTGCAGCAAACTTTCACTCTCCGTAATTTGAGTAATATAAGTTTCATAAGTACTTGTATTTGTATTAATAACCATTTCATTTATGTAACGAGCCGCTACATTTGTTTCAATACGGCTTTCTTTCATTGCATTTTGTGAGGTAAAAGCCCCCATAACAAAGTTTTTTAAATTTTGATTTGCATTATTTAAAGAAAACACACCTACTATTACCATAAAAACAGATAAACCAATAGACCATGCAAATCCATATAAGATTCTTTTTTTTATTTTCATGTTTCTTAGCGAACTAATTTTCTTCTCATCTCTTTTTTTCATCTTCCCACTTTTTTCTTTCATGCTGCTCTCCTTTTTTATGCCATGTTAAAAAGTTCCCTACATCAATTTGATAGAATAAATATATAGGAAAATTATTGTCTATCTGTGTTCATGTTGTGAAACTTTGTTCACAATTTGATAAAGCGTCATAAAGAGATTACATGTTTCACTCACTTTTCTCTTGACTTTTTGATCAGAACATCTAAAATATAGAGTAATAACATAAGAAAAGCGAAGACGGAAACGAGTATTCTATACAAAGCATGCAGAGAGAAAAACATTTGGTGAAAGTTTTTTATGTAAGTGTATAGTTGAAAACCATTCCCAAGCTGTAGTGCCTAAATTTAGTAAGCGCTATCGTATTCCTGCGTTAAAGGATAGGATTTGTTAGAATCTGAAGTGAAAAGTTAAGGTGGAACCGTGCATTTGAAATTTTGCACCCTTAAATAAATGACAAACGTCGTTTATTTTTGGGTGCTTTTCTTATGTTATCCGTTTTAAAATGTACCACAACTATTTATTAAAAAGGAGAACATGAGAATGAAAGTATGTAGAAAAGATGGTTCCACAAAAGAATTTCGATTTGAAGAAGAGGAAGGACGCGCAGCATTTTTCCACACAACATCGCATGTGTTGGCACAGGCAGTAAAAAGGCTGTATCCTACTACAAAGTGCGCGATTGGCCCTTCCATCCAAGATGGATTTTATTACGATTTTGACTTTGATTTTGATTTTAAACCAGAACATTTAATTTGTATTGAAGAGCAGATGAAAGTGATTATAAAAGAGGGATTATCGCTAAATCATTTTTATCTTACACGCGCAGAGGCAATCGAAGCTATGAATTCTCGCAATGAACCATACAAAGTAGAATTGATTGAAAGTCTTCAAGGAGAAGAAACGTTAAGTTTTTACAAACAAGGAGAGTATGTGGACTTATGTGCTGGACCGCATATTTCAAATACAAGTTTAATCAAAGCCTTTAAACTAACAAGTGTGGCAGGTGCTTACTGGCGTGGTGATGAGAAAAACCAAATGCTTACAAGAATCTATGGAACCGCGTTCCCAAGTTCCAGAGAATTAGAAGAATATTTGAATCGTTTGGAGGAAGCCAAATTACGCGATCATCGAAAACTCGGAAAAGCGCTTGAATTATTTACCCTTATGGATGAGGGCCCTGGCTTTCCATTCTTTCTCCCAAAAGGCATGGTACTAAAAAATCTATTACTCGATTATTGGCGACAAATCCACAGCCGCGAAGGTTATGTGGAAATCGCAACACCTATGATGCTTAATCAATCTCTTTGGGAAACATCTGGTCACTGGGATCATTATCGCGAAAATATGTATACTACTCAAATTGATGAAAACGATTTTGCAATAAAGCCAATGAACTGTCCGGGAGGTATGCTTGTGTACAAAATGAAACCTCATTCCTATCGGGAATTACCAATTCGAATGGGAGAGCTGGGGCTGGTGCACCGTCACGAAAAATCTGGTGCGCTACACGGTCTGATGCGGGTTCGCTGCTTTACGCAAGATGATGCCCACATCTTTATGAAAAAAGATCAGATAACGGATGAAATTAAAGGTGTTATCCGATTGATTGATGAAGTGTATAAAAAGTTTGGATTTACCTATCATGTGGAGCTTTCAACTAGACCTTCTAACAGTATTGGAAGTGACAGTGACTGGGAACTAGCTACAAATGCCTTACAGTTTGCTCTGGATGAATTAAATATGACTTATCAAATTAATGAAGGGGATGGTGCTTTTTACGGACCTAAAATTGATTTTCATTTACAAGACTCGATAGGACGGACATGGCAGTGCGGTACCATACAACTTGATTTCCAATTGCCTCAACGCTTTGAAGCGGAGTATACTGGTGCTGACGGCGAAAAGCACCGCCCAATCATGATTCACCGTGTTGTCTATGGCTCGGTAGAACGCTTTATTGGTATTTTAATCGAACATTATGCTGGCAAGTTTCCGTTGTGGTTGTCTCCAGTGCAGGTAAAAATATTACCTATTTCCGATGGCTACCTATCCTATGCTTTTAAAATTATGGAGGAATTAAAAGTACAGGGTTTTCGCTGTGAAATGGATACGCGAGAGGAACGCCTGGGTTATAAGATTCGAGAAGCTCAGCTAGATAAAGTTCCCTATGTGCTGATTATTGGTAAGAAAGAGGAGGAAGAAGGGCTTGTTTCGGTTCGAAAGCGGGATGTGGGGGATTTGGGTGCTATGGACGTAGATGCGTTTATAAAGGAACTAACAGAAGAAATAGAGCAATAAAAAACTGATTTGTGATTTGATAAAAGGTTTTGCTCAATTTGCAGGTTGCCGGTTTAATCAAAGGGATTGCAGACTCAGTACGATTTGCAATTTTAATAAGCCATGAGCAACGAAAATGGAGTGATTAGACGAGGCCACTGAAAAACTATCGTTTTTTCTATAGGTTGCTTTAAGAATCAACAGATGAATATAAAAAATAGCGGTATAAAGTTCATCAAGGACTTTTTTACCGCTATTTTTCACTTATACAATGTATAAT
>JBGSNZ010000037.1:0-6119 GCA_041739345.1 Acetivibrio sp.
GGGGATATGGTTGTCGAAATTCGAATGGAGCACAGGGGCTGGTCTTAAAATCAGACGCATTAAGCACTCGGCAGAACCTCTAAGCAAGGCAGAATGAGCTCTTATGGGAGCTCATTCTGTCTAGAGTTTCTACCTCATAAAAAGGCTGCTGAAAAACTACCGTTTTTATTGTTTCAGCAAAGATAGTTATTCCTAATGAATAAAATAAGAGTGAAAATGGCTTCCTTTTTCCCATTTTCACTCTCATTTTTTTCATATTCTTATCTTTTTTGGTTTATTCTTCCCTTTTGGGCAGACTTCCCCCTTGCAGCTTTATAATCCGTTTTAGATTTACGGCAAATATGGTCATGGCTCCCTGCAGTTCCAGACCATCTAACCCTAACATCTGACATCTGGCATATCCATGCTGATTCTTTATCTCTCCATTCTTTGCTTCTATCATATACCGGTTCTTATTCCGCTCTTTAAAATACGGGCTTTTCTCAAAGGCTTCCAGCTTTTTATAAAATTCCTTTTTTATCGTGATATTATAACTTTTGTTTTTCTGTCCTTCTTTATAGCATCCTTTTCTCTTTGGACATTCTTTGCATTTCTCAATATCAAAAAAATACCGGATTGCATTGTTCTTATGATTCGTTGCTCTTTTTTGATAGCTTGATTTTAGTGCCAGATGCCCTTGTGGACACTGCATTAGTTTTGCATCTTTATTAAAAATGAATCCATCCACCTTCCGGTATTTTCCGGTTTTCATCCGTGGATGCAGTTTTGCAATCAACTGAATGTTTTTGGATTGGGTATATTCAATGTTATCTACGCTCGAATAGGCTTTATCGGCTAATACTTCTCTTATTTCCAGTCCATTTTTTTCTGTTTTTTCAATCAACTCTTCGAGTTCTTTTTCGTCTCCCTTTTCACCGGATGTGACCGTTGCGGCTGTTATAATCCGGTCTTCCGTCATGGCCAGATGGGTTTTATATCCGTAGAAACTTCTGGTCCGTGTTTTATGACCAATGCGGGCGTCTTTATCGATACTGTAATGATAGGTGTTGGCAAGATCTTCTATCATTTCTTGCAAAAGTTCCGTATCTTCGCGAATTGCCGGATATTCCGCCAGCTTACTGGATTTTATGGATTCCACCACTTCACGGCAGTAAGCACGGGTTTCCTCTGTCTTATAGGAAAATCCGTTCCCTTTCTCCGGAAGTTTGTACGGAACGGCTGCGTTTTTTATGGTATTCTCTAATTTTTCAATTTGAAGGGCAAACATTTCCGCCTTTTTACATTGGTGATATCTCGACAGGGTATGTGTTGCATCGATAATAATACTGTGTGGGTGAATCATAACCCGCTGCTGGATTGCTATTTCAACGGATTTTTGGATCAAAATATCCAAAAGATTCTTGTCTTTTAAACGCTGTTTTCGAAATTTCGTGAGGGAACTTGCATGGATGACCGGATCTTCCGGCTGCAGTCCAAGAAAGTATTTAAATGACATATCATAGCGGGAACGCTCCACTAGTCCATGATCCGAAAGATTATAGATGAATTTTAACAACAGATATTTGAACATGACAATGGGATGCACTGCATTTCTTCCGTTTGTTTCACAGTATTTATCCTTTAGTTCATCATAGACAAACGAAAAATCAACGAGATCATTGATTTTTCGCAGAGGATGATCCTGAGGAATGAGAATATCGTATAAGTTCATATGAGGGCTTAAATTCAACGTTTGCTGATTATTAATCATAAAAAACACCACCTTATCTAATAATTTAATTATATCAGATAAGATGGTGCTTTGTACGATTAAAGTTACTTTTTCAGCAGCCTTTCATAAAGCTATAATGATTTTAAGACCAGCCCCTGTGCTCCATTCGAATTAGGAAGACTATGACCACCGCGCATATTGCTAATTTTGATAAACCGCCCCGCTGTTGTCTATAATGAAGCTGTAAACACAGAAGTAGACACTTTAACATTATGATTTGGGCTGCTCTTGACTTTTTACCTCATTACTTCTTAATTCTGTTTTTTTACCGCTTGTGAACCAGCGAGTCCGTATTTCGTAAACAGCCATGAAAGGCTGAGCTCATAATCTATATTCAATTTACACGGCTCCCATGCTAGGAGTTTATATCATTAGAGTATATGGAACGTAAACTCTGTCAAAAAATAGCTCCTCAAGAGCTGTTTTTTGGCGTTCAGAGGTTACGTGGAATGCTTATACGATTGATATAAACTCCTAGCATGGGAGCCATGTAAATTGCAGAAAGACTAAAATTGCTTAGCCTTTCTTGGCGTCACTCCCCAACAAAGACTCGCGTCCGTCGCTCGTTAAACCAGAATTTATTACACCTTTCTGTCTTTTAGGAATAAATTACCATACCTTATGTAAAGGATATTGCCTTATTGTTTTTTTGTTTCTATAATGAAGTCATAAGCTTATAAAAAACGAGGTCTTGTTATGATGAAGGTAGCAATTTGTGACGATGAGCAAGCCGTGCTAAACGATGTTGCTGTATGCGTAAAGAACTATAAAAATGAAATATTTGAGATCCAAACGTTTCTCAGTGGGGAAAGTCTAGTTTCTTCATTGGAAGCCTTTGATATTATCATTCTTGATATTGATATGGGGGGGATGAATGGAATCGAAACAGCAAAAAGTATACGTGCCAAGGACAAGAAGGTGAAGATTATCTATCTAACCAGTTATACGGACTATACAATCTTTGCATTCGCAGTCCATGCGTTTGCTTATTTAATGAAGCCTGTAATTGAAAGCGAATTACATAAACAGTTTGATGAAGCGCTTGCCTATCGTTTCAATACAGAAGAAAGCAAAATGGAATTTAAAGCAACGCAAGGGATTTTACGAAAAAGGACGAGTGAAATTATATATTTTGAATACCAGAATCGAATGGTTTTGGCTGTAACAACAAAGGAGCCGTTTTTTCTTAAAAAGAAAATCACGGATGTTTTTCGTGAAATGGAGGCGTATCACTTTGCAATGCCACATAAAAGTTTTGTGGTTAATTTGTATCATGTCAAGGCGATTCGGGGAAATGATATTGTTCTTTCTAATGATCAAAGGGTTCCGCTGTCTCAAAAAAAGGCAGCCCAGTTTCGTAAGCAGCTCAATTGCTATCTAAGTAGTGTGATATAGGAGATGAAGTATGGCGGAAAATTATCTTAGGACTATTGCAAGTCTTTTTATTCCTATTTTAGGAAGTGCATTCTTAATATTTATTATGGTAGATAGTGCAATACGGCTTGGAGTAAACCGTTTAGTTGGAAAGACAATGAGAATAGCAGCTTTTAGTATTTTTGGTGTAGTTATCATCGGATTGGCAATGCTACAAAATCCCATGATTAATGCAGTTACATTAGTTGTTGTTTTTCCTGTTTTATGCCATTACCTTTGCAATAATAAGAAAAATTACTTACTTTTTTATATTGGAATATCCGTTGTAACCTTATTAATTGATTTTTCAATTAGTTGTTTGGCACAGGTGCTTATTTTAAATGGAATCCTTTATTTTAAGGATGCGCTATATTATGTACTTTTATATGTACCAATTTCTAAGATAGTGAGTTTTGTTTTTCTGCGCCTTTATGTAGCGCTGATTCGAAAAAGGCACCATGAGGATATTTCAACCAAGCACTACATGGCAAATTTAATTCTTCCAGTATTTAGTGTAGTGTTCATCTATTCTTTGGTTTATTTTGCTCAAATTTACATTGATTTATTTGGGGTTGGATTACTGTTAGGGAATATGGTTATTTTACTAGCACTAAATCTTTATTATCCAAAGATGATTGAGATTACAGAAAAAAACAATCACCTGCAAAATGAAATTATGCTATACAATCAACAGGAGAAATTAAAATTTCAGTACTATGAAGAATTAGAGAGAAAATATGGAGAGTCCAGAAGAATTATTCATGACATCCGAAACCATATTATTGCAATGGAAGAACTTTCAAAGGAAAATTACAATGAAAAAGCGCTGTCATATACAAAGGGGATACACCAAATGTTAAATGACTTAGGTCAGAAATATTATAGTTCAAATAAAGTGTTGAATATAATATTAAATGATAAAGGCCCTCTTATGAATAGTTTAGAAATCGTTTCGGATATAAGAATCGGTGATGTTAATCTTAATGTAATAGAAGACATTGATATAACGGTTATTTTTGGTAATATTCTTGATAATGCGATTGAAGCGGCATCGGAGTCTATAAGTAAAGAGATTACCCTTCGAATAGACCAGGTACAGGATTTTATTAGTATTAGATTGACCAATACCCTATTGGTGCAGCCGGTTAAACAGGGCGGACTTTATAAATCGAGTAAGAAAGACCATACAGGAATAGGTCTAAAAAATGTGAAGCGAGCAGTAGAAAAGTATCATGGAGATTTACAGTTTGAAGGACGCGATAAGCTGTTTAGCGTTTCAATCATGCTGCCAGTACAAGGAGGAGAGATAAATGGATTTAATTAGTATGGGAATAATCGGAGCACTAATCTTTGGGGTGGTAATATGTTTTTTGCTACCGGTTTCTGGTTATATATATACAAAAGTACGATATAAAAAAATAACAAAGCCATTTTTATTTGGTATGCTAACGTTTTTTATATCTCAAATGGTTCTTCGAATACCGATCATCCAAGTGTTATTGCCAAGGTTTGATTGGTACAATATATTTGCAACGAAATACGAGTATTTATATTATATTTTAATGGCATTATCAGCTGGCGTATTTGAAGAGGTAGGTCGATTTATCGTCGTAAAATATTTTTTGAAAAAGAATCGGCGTTATGGAGACGGTATAGCATTTGGATTCGGACATGGTGGAATTGAGGCAATCTTACTTCTTGGAATTACCTATATTAATATGTTGATATATAGTTTTGCATATAATAATGGAACATTAGACGCTTTATTAACGGGTGCATCTCAAGGAACGATAGACAGTGTTTACGCTACATTAACAGGACTCACGGTAGGAAGTATACTCTTAGGAACAATAGAGCGAGTGATTGCAATTACAATGCACATCGGTATGACCATGATTGTATATATGGGATTTGCTAAGAAAAAAGAAGTTTCTTATCTTGGGCTTGCAATTTTAGTACATACGATCGTAGATTCTCTTTGTGGCATTTTGCCTAAGATGGGAATAAATGGGGTGGCATTGGAAGTGGTTTTTGGAGTTTGTGCAGCGTTGCTTTTGTGGTATACGATACGAATAAAAAATAAGATGGTGGAATTAACACAGGAAAGGGAGTTGGAATTATGAAAAAAATAGGAACAGTAATAATCACAGTGGTACTTTCCATGGTGATGCTAACAGGATGTGGAGCAAAAGCTCTTTCAGAAGATTTTAATGAAGCAGAAGTGAAAAAGGCAGCAGAAAATGCGATTAACATGTTGGATTCCGGTGATTATGAAACATTTGCGAACGACCTTGTAAGTGAGAGTATAAAAGAAAAGCTGACGGCTGATATTATGAAAAATGTAGTGAATCAAGTTATGCCAGACCGAGGTGCTTTTATTGAGTTTACGTCCGAATCTACATTTGGTAAGACCGACAAAAATGACAAAGACTATGCCGTTGTGCTAGTTGTTGCAAAATATGAATCGCAGAAAGTAACGTACACGATTAGCCTTGACAAGGAACTTAAGATAATAGGGTTTTATTTAAAATAGGTTAATGCATTCAAATTGTTAAAAGGCAAAGAGATTGTAGCTTGATTTTCACCCTTTATATGGTGTTAGCTATAATCTCTTTGCCTTTTATAATTATTGAACTCAAACTTCGCACATAGAATTTAGCTATGCACCTTGAAAATTCAATACCTGGCAGTTATTCAGTTGTCAAAGTTCAGTTCTTATGCTGCTTGAAGCTGCGTTTTCAACAATGCTGGAATTGCATTCATAAATGCATCTACCAGTTCATCGATTTTTTCTTCCGATAATTCGCAGTTATCAGCAAGTATTGTTCTGAACATTTGAAGCATCATTTGAAAAGCCTGTATCCAAGTGATATCAGACATTTCATCAGAAAAGTATAGAAAAAGTTCACCAAGTGAGCGGTTGTCATTCGACTCC
>JBGSNZ010000024.1:0-104344 GCA_041739345.1 Acetivibrio sp.
GAGTTACAAAAGTGGCTTCTCGGTTACAAAACTAGACTTCTCGGTTACAAAAACTGCGTTTCGTTTACAAATATGTGGTTGTCAATTTACAAAACTGCGTCTGGACTTACAAAATGGCGTCTCGTGTTACTATTCAGTTCACCTTTACGTTCATCCGTTCATCAACAATATAAAAATATCAATTTGCGACAATTATTTATTGATTATCAATAAATAATTATTGACAATCAATTTTTTTGGTGGTATATTTACTGTGATATGATTAATATAAAGGATTTAAAAAAAGCATTATGAAAATAGCAATAAAGAAAGGAAAAAAATAGGTATGAATAAAAATCCATTGGTACGATTTACAAAGTTTTTATTAGATTTTATGTTCTATTCAGGAATAATCGTATGCATCACAGTTCCAATTACATTTAAATTTGTGGGAGGATTCTACGGTATTTTTCATAAGTTTTACCTACCATTCTGTATAATATTTATGATAGCAGGAGTATTTTCAATTGTGATATTGAAGGAACTTCGGAATATGTTTAAGACAGTAATAAATGAAAATCCATTTGTCTTTGAAAATGCAAAATCATTGAAAGTGATGGGTATATGCGCCTTTGGCATCTCAGCCATCATGACGATACGGCTTATATTTGTAATTACCCCTACAGCACTTGTACTAATCATCGTATTTTTAATAGCTGGTTTATTTTCCTTGGTGCTATCACAAGTTTTTGACCAAGCGGTAACTTACAAACAAGAGAATGATTTAACCATCTAAGGAGGTCCATACATGATTGTAGTAAATTTGGATGTTGTAATGGCAAAGAGAAAGATGGGATTAACTGAGCTTGCTGAGCAGGTGGATATAACGATGTCAAATTTGTCAATTTTAAAGAATAATAAAGCAAAAGCAATTCGATTCACTACCTTGGAGGCAATCTGCAAAGCATTGGACTGTCAGCCTGGTGATATTCTGGAATTTGTAAAAGAAGAAAGTTAAAAATTAAATAAAAATAAGGAGGTTTATTCTCATGGAACAATTGAATACAGTCCTTCCTGCAGTGCAGGAGGATAATGAGCCTGCAGCAAAGGCTAATGTCGAAGAAAGACAAGAGCAAGTACTGCTTAATAAAGTGCGACAAAAATTTGAGATTTATGGTGGAATTAGTTTTATATTTGGTGGATGTTTCACACTATTGTTTTATAAGACGTGGATAGGAATCAATGTTTTGTTATTTAGCTTGCTAATAATTTTCTTGCTTTTTATAGTTACGAAGAAATTGTCTCTACCGGTTAAAACAGGTACAAAATATTACTTTATTGGTGTTATTTTATTAGGAGTTTCTACATCGTATACGTCAAATAACATCTTGCAGTTTTTGAATATAATAGGGATGCTTTTCCTGCTTGATTTATCCCTTCTTCATCAGTTTAATGAAGATCATCAATGGAGTTTTTTGAAAAATATCAATCGAATGTTTGGCCTATTACTTTCTAGTTTAGCTTCGATAGGATTGCCTTTTATAGACAGCTATAATTTTTTTAAGCGAAGCAAAATTTTGAAAAATACCCTTCTGAAAAATGTAATAGTTGGAATTTTGGTTTCGATACCGATGTTACTATTGACAACGGCATTACTTTCTCATGCAGATTTGCTTTTTGGCAGACTAACACATAGCATTTTTAGTGGGATTTTTTCTGGCAATTTATTTGGTGTGATATTGATGACCTTGTTTGGTTTTATAGCCTGTTATTGTATATTATGTGGTGTTCTTTATAAAGAAGAGGAAAAAGAGAAGAAGGCGTTTGAAAAAGCGGATGCTTCAATCGCAGTTACTTTTATGACGCTTTTATGTTTGGTATATGCTTTATTTTGTGGTATTCAACTAATATACCTATTTGCGAACGGTCTTTTTACTCGGCCGGCTGGATTTACTTTTGCAGAATATGCAAGAAGAGGTTTCTTTGAACTGCTTGCGGTAACAGCGATTAATATTATTATAATGCTACTTTGCACAACTGTATTTAAGGAAAGCAAACTGCTACGCCTACTCTTATCCTGCATGACAGTGTGTACTTATATTATGATTGTTTCAGCCGCTTATCGGATGTATCTTTATATCATTGCATACCATCTTACTTTTTTGAGACTTTTTGTATTGCTGACACTGTTTATTGATGCTTTTGTATTGGCAGGGGTGCTAATCTATGTATATAATAAAAAGTTTCTTCTGTTTCGGTATTGTATTGTAGTTGTTTCGGTATGTTATATCGCATTTACCTTTTCTAGGCCAGATTACTATATTGCATCTTATCTTGCGGCGCAAAATGAAAAGCTTCATTTAGAGGATATGAGATATTTAACGCAAGATTTATCCATGGATGCTACTCCAGTTGTAATAACGATGCTAAATGATTCCAATCGGTGG
This sequence comes from Acetivibrio sp., assembly GCA_041739345.1. GTDB lineage: Bacteria > Bacillota > Clostridia > Lachnospirales > Lachnospiraceae > DIGJ01. Next base: position 2,427 of record JBGSNZ010000024.1, read on the forward strand.
ATTAAAAATAAGGATAAAGCAATTGACTACGATGGTGAAATGCTGGAAGATGATTATTTGGTAACGTTTGAAGACTATATTACCAGCTATTACGATCGAATTTCTTATGTAAAAAATAATACGGGAATCAGAGATTTCAACTATTCAAACAATAAGGCGATAAATTATGTATTACAACATAACAAACAGTAATGGAGTATCCATATTTTTTTGTGAATTATGATTTTTTTATTCTGCAATCTAGTAGTGACTTTTTTTTGTGCATATGATATTTTAATAATATAATACTAAAGAAAGGTTGGTGTTCTATGGCAGGAATTAGAATAGTTATTGTGGATGATTCACCTTTTTCAATCGCATTTATACGAAGCATTCTTGAAGAAAATGGGCTAGAAGTTGTTGGAGAGGCTGGATCGTTAGAAGAAGTGAAATCGGTTGTAAAAGACATGAAGCCTACATTGGTAACGATGGATATGACGTTACCAGGTACGGATGGGCTTGAGTGTACTCGCGCTATCCATGAAATTGATTCAAATATTAAAGTAATCGTTGTAAGTTCCATGATGGATGATGAAATAGTAAAGCAGGCAAAGGATAATAAAGTATCTGCCTACGTACAAAAACCTGTTGATGCAGATGAACTCATAACTGCGATTAATAGGGTCATGGCTACCGATGAGCTATATCAATTCTTAGAAGATGAATATTTTACCGTATTTAAAGAAGCTTTAATGGATGGTTTAAACAGAATGACCAAAACGCTCCTTACATATAAGGAAGAATATTCTTGTAATAAAGAACACAAATCTGAAGGTATGTCTATTATCATCGCAGTAATCGGAAAGTTTTCTGGCAGGATGCTAATTGATTTATCGAAAGAAACAGCAAATAATCTAGCAACTGCTGTGTTAAGAAGAGAGCCGAAAAATAACGATGAAACGATAGCAGCACTTGCAGAATTTACAAATATTATATCCGGAAATGCATGCTCCATATTGAATAGAAAAAATAAAGCGTTAGGACTTCGCGTGGCACCACCATCTATATTGCATGGAGATAGTGTTGTAATATCAGCTCCTAATTTTAATACAAATACTGCAATAGCCGAAACAAATTATGGTGAACTATTACTCAATGTAGGCTTTCAAAGGGGTGAAGATAAGTGGATGTAAAACATGTGAATCCCTTTATAGATTCCTTTGCAACTGTAATGCCTCAGTTGGGATTTAGTAATGTACAAAAGGGAAATTTGGGAGTAAAAGGTAAGGAACTGGTAGGTTCCGGAGTAATTATTATAATAGGAATAGTTGGAGCGATAAGAGGCAATATCGTTTATTGTATCGATTTTGAAGATGCAAAGAAAGTAGCATCAACCATGATGATGGGTATGCCGGTAAATGAATTTGACGATATGTCAAAGAGTGCATTATCTGAGTTAACAAATATGTTAACAGCAAATGCAGCAACCAGTTTCTCTACAATGGGAATTGCAATCGATATTTCGACTCCTACACTGCTTTATGGGGAGAACATATCTGTAAAGATGAGTTCGAATCAAGTGTTATCAATTCAACTCTTAGCTGATGAAATTCCGATTGAAGTTAATATTGCGTTTGAAAATTAAGTATACTGTTACAAAACAATAAGAAAAAATATAGTGGAAGCCCCGTAAAACAACGTAAATATAATTGTTTTACGGGGCTTCCACTATATTTTTACTGATAGAATATAAAGATGAATATAGCGGTTGAGTCCTGTAACGGTTGCTTTTCGTGCCAGGTGGGACTTGATGGTTTATTTCCCAATATGAGTATTAAGTACAACCGTTAATTCATAGGATATATGGGGGTGGTTAAATGGCTAGAAAACAGGAGAAGCAAGAAGCTAAATTTGAATTCTACATCCGGGTTGGGAATAATGAGTCGATTGACATGACCACATTGAGCAAGAAAGAGCAAGATGAAATTGGAGTAAGACTAAATGACACAGCATTGCGAGCAATTGGATACGTACCAGATGAGTCCGCGTAGCAGCGGAAGCGTTGGACAAGCAGATAAGCAGGAAGATTTGAATAAATCAATATTATAGGTTTGTGTAATACGGTCCACCATACTGGGTAATAATAATCTGTGCCATCTGTGGGTTACATTTTGTTATATTAACTGGATACTGCAAGCGCCTTTCATAGTTCCACATTATTTACACACGCTCCTTCCTGATACTTCCCATGGCCATGGATCTCTTACCCAAGCCCAATAATTGCAACTATTAACATCTTCATCAGTCAAAGGACCATAGAGTTTGGAGTATTCCGAAACAGACTGTTTTCGTAATTTTTTGTAAGTGTCATAATATTCTAACGCTTGTTTGTCTTCTGGATGTGTATCCAAATAAAGAACACAATCATCGATAGCAAAACTAACTTCTGTTATAAACATTAATAATTTCTCGCGATCATCTTTCATCATCTCGTATCACATCTCCTTCCGTTATTGCAGGTATTTTCTCTGCAAACAGGACTAGCAAAAAGGAATGGTAAAATTAACTCTCCAAAAATGGTACCTTTCCTTAATCCATTCGATGCGTCGTATACGTTTTTCCAAGTTTGCCATGGTACATAAGCCATTGCTAGCGGCATATCGGAAAGAACGTCGGTTTGTTCAAATTTATTGCAATCCTCAAAATGGCGATCATTACGAACATGGTGGTTATCGTGGCAATCATCGTGGTGATGGTGAGATTCGTAAACTGCTTCATTTTGACGAGGACATGCATCAGGGGAAACTTTATTTTGACAATTGCAGCCAAAAGGTTTCATATAATCCATAGATACAAACACTCCCTTCTATAATTCTCCATTTTTCTTGTTTATTATAAGTTATGCGTGGAGTGTTTTTTGGTGCTTAGATTATATTAAATTATTCATCAATTTGTGATGTAAAAAAGTACGAATAACAAATGCTAGTGGAAAACGTAGAAGAATTCGCATAATTAGTAAAAAAAGCGGTGTATATTGAACCCAAAACACTTCATATGGAAAAAGAAAATTTCCAATCTGTAACAAGAACATACTCATGCTATCTACTAAAAAGCTATACTTTTGTAATTTTAAAGCATGTTTTGAGTATCCATATTTTTGCGTCAGATATGGTAAAACGGATTCCTCTGAATCTTCTTTTTTTATTTGCTTCGAAAGAATTATGGGTGTAAAAATGACTAGAAATAAGGCATAGATGACTTGGCTGTTTTTATAGAAAAAAGTTTCAAATAAAAAAAGAAACAGTAGTATACAGATGGAGAATAAATGAATTGTTTTTAAAGATAAGAGCTGACTTATTTTTACAACATGTTGATTTACTTGATTTTTCTGCATCTTAATTTGGCCTTTCTGTATGTGGGTAATGTATGTTTTTCTTACTGACAGTATAAGTGTAATGAAAGAATTTGTCGATATAAATTATGCATGCATATGGTGTGAGAGTACCATGCTGTGAGACATGAAAATAAACATGGAGGTATGTAGATATGAAAATTGAATCAAGTAATATTGCTATGAGATCGCAAAGATCGTACATGGCAAAACACGCAGATTTGCTTTCGTATTCTAGCTGGGGCAGCGGTACGGCTTATTCTACAATGCCAACAGCTAAGGATAGCGTGCAACAAGCAGTAACAAGCAATTATGCAAGAAGTTTCCAAAGTTTTTCTGCGCAAGATCTTTTAACAAATCTTGAACGAGAGCAAAAGACGATTGAAAACAAAACAAATGCATCTACAAAAGCCGCAGACGCATTTCAAGCAAAAGATCCGATCGAATTTAATACGTTCCGCAATCTTTTGGAATTATTATTTGGAGAGCGTGACATGAAGACAGATTGGGTATCGCAGTTTCACCAATTGTTATCAAATCGAAGAGAATCTGTGCTTCAATCCTTCGGAATGACGTCACAATCGACACAAATTACCCCTTCGGAAAACTGGGGATTTTCGTATCAGGAAAGTCACTATTTTGAGGAACAGGAAAGTACAAATTTTTATTCATCCGGTAAGGTAAAGACGGAAGATGGAAGAGAAATTAACTTTGATGTATCAGTCTATATGTCCAGAAATATTAAACAGTACTCCAATGTACAAATCAATTATGGACAAGCAGCTTGCGTAGATCCTCTTGTCATTAATATGGGAAGTGATACAGCAAGTGTACGAGAACAAAAATTCTTATTTGATTTGGATTGTGATGGAAAGAAGGACAACATTTCTATGCTTTCTGAAATGAGTGGATATTTATCACTTGATAAAAATGAAGATGGCATTATTAATGATGGGAGTGAACTTTTTGGAACAAAGACAGGTGATGGCTTTGGTGAACTTGCAGTTTTTGATATGGATAAAAATGGATGGATTGATGAAAATGATCCTATCTTTAATCAACTCCGCATATGGACAAAGGATGCAGCCGGTTATGACAAATTAGTAGGTCTCGGTATTGCTGGTGTTGGGGCAATTTATCTTGGAAATATTGATACACAGTATGCATTAAATTCTTCTGTCAATAACAAAACCAATGCCCAAATTCGAAGCACCGGTGTATATTTAAAAGAAACTGGCGAGACTGGAACAATTCAGCATGTTGATATGTCAGTGAGTGCATAAAAGGAAATCCCTTGTCGATTCTGTAGAAAATTAAAATTTCCTTTGAAAAATACCAGAAATGCGTTTATAATGTAACTGAGTATGTTTATTTAACCGATGATTGGAAAAAATTAGATAAATAGAGGCAACACGTGAGTTAATAACGCATAGTTGGCGTTTGATAGGAAGGAGAAACATAAATGATAGGTAGTGATATCGGAATCGACTTGGGAACTGCAAGTGTACTTGTTTATATAAAAGGAAAAGGTGTTGTTTTAAAAGAACCATCCGTAGTAGCTTTTGATAGAGATACAAATAAGATTAAAGCAATAGGCGAAGAAGCAAGGCTTATGCTTGGAAGAACACCAGGTAACATTGTGGCAGTTCGACCATTAAGACAGGGAGTTATTTCAGATTATACTGTAACTGAAAAAATGTTAAAGCATTTTATTCAAAAGGCAGTTGGTAAGCAAAGACTTAGAAAGCCAAGAATCAGTGTTTGTGTACCAAGTGGAGTAACGGAAGTAGAAAAAAAGGCAGTTGAGGATGCAACTTACCAGGCAGGTGCTAGGGAAGTTTCTATTATTGAGGAACCAATTGCAGCTGCAATTGGAGCTGGAATTGATATTTCTAGACCATGTGGAAACATGATCGTTGACATCGGAGGAGGAACCTCTGATATAGCAGTTATCTCTTTGGGAGGAACTGTAGTTAGTACTTCGATTAAGATTGCTGGTGATGATTTTGATGAAGCAATTGTTCGTTATATGCGTAAAAAACACAATTTATTAATTGGTGAACGCACTGCAGAAGACATTAAAATTAAAATTGGAAGTGCCTTCCGTCGTCCAGAAAGCGAAAGTATGGATGTAAGAGGTAGAAATTTAGTTACTGGTCTTCCAAAGACAATTGAAGTAACATCTGAAGAAACCGAAGAAGCTTTAAAAGAAACAACGTCTCAGATTGTAGAAGCAGTACACAGTGTATTAGAAAGAACTCCTCCAGAGTTGGCTGCGGATATTGCAGACCGCGGAATCGTTTTAACTGGTGGTGGAAGTTTGCTTCGTGGATTAGAAGAATTAATTGAAAGTAAAACAGGTATTACGACTATGACAGCAGCAGACCCAATGCTTTGCGTAGCAATTGGTACTGGCAAATTTGTTGAATTTTTAAGTGGAAAAAAAGATTGATATAAGTAAGGTTGTGCGATAATAGTAACTTGCAGGAGGATATGTATGGTAAGAGGCTTATATACTGCTTATACAGGGATGGCAAATGAGCAGAAACGATTGGACATTATTGCAAATAATGTTGCAAACGCATCTACTGTTGGATACAAAGAGGAAAGTGTAACCAACCAGGCATTTGATGAAATGTTAACCCTAAAGATTCGTGATGGCTCGGTTGGATATCAGACACAAGAGATTGGGCAGATGAGTCTTGGTGTTAAGTTGGGAGAAGTCTACACGGATTATGGTCAGGGATCTCTTAGGCAGACAGGAAATACGTATGATCTGGCAGTAGAAGGAACTGGGTTTTTTGAACTCCGTGTAACTGATACTGATGGAAATGATAGTACTCGCTATACTAGAAACGGAAATTTCACAATGACAAGTGATGGCTATATTGTAGATACAGAAGGTAATCATCTGCAAGGCGAGAGTGGTGACATTCAAATTCCAACTGAGGCAGCAGAGGTGGTAATTGGATCTGATGGTAGTGTTTATACAGATGGAACATTATTAGATAAAGTAAAGTTAACTGACTTTGAAGATTATGATTATCTGGAAAAAGTAGGAGATGTATCGTACAAGCTTATCGATGGTGGTGCCTTAAAGGAACCGACGGGAAATATCATGCAAGGATATACCGAGCAGTCAAATGTTAATGCCGTATCCGAAATGGTAGAAATGATTTCAATTACAAGAGCTTATGAAGCAAATCAAAAAGTGATATCAACGGTTGATACTATGATAGATAAAGCCGTAAACTCAGTAGGAAGAGTTGGTTAATGATGACAATACTTTTCGGATAAAAGAAAGAGGTGTAGGTCTATGATGCGTTCATTATGGACGGGAGCGTCAGGAATGATATCCCAACAGACAAATGTAGATACGATAGCAAATAACTTAGCCAATATCAATACAACCGGATATAAGACGGAAAGAGCGGAGTTTAAATCCTTGTTGTATCAAACCATACAAGAGAAGTCAACAGAAAGTACTGGAGAAGAAAAGCCAATTGGAATCCAAGTTGGCCTCGGAACCAGAAATTCAGCAATTACATCCCAGTTTACACAAGGAGTGTTCACAGAGACTGGAAATCAGTGGGATTTTGCGATTCAAGGAGAAGGCTTCTTTGGTGTACAAAAACAAGATGGGTCAATTGGATATACACGTAGTGGAGCTTTTAAGATGTCTATAGGAGTCGGAGGAAATACATTATGTGATTCAGATGGTAATCCTGTACTTGACTCAAATGGTGCACCGATTACGGTTGATGCTACCTACAGCCCTTCGCAAATAACAGTCGATGATTCAGGAAATCTTAGCTATCCAGATGCGGATGGAAATGCACAGTCCATAGACGTTAAGATTGGGTTAGTGCAATTCAATAATCCATCGGGATTGACAAAAGGCAGTGGTACTTCGCTGAAAGAAAGCGCAGCGTCTGGTTCGCCTAGATGGGAATCAAGCGATAGTGCGCTCACGCAAAGTACAATCAAGCAGAAATACCTGGAGGCTTCCAATGTCCAGGCGGTTGACGAAATGGTCAACTTGATTGTTGCACAAAGAGCGTATGAAATGAATTCAAAAATAATAACCGCATCTGATACGATGCTTCAACAGGCAAACAATCTTAGAAATTAATGAGATGTTTTAAAAGGAGAAGATGCTATGAGTTTATCAATTGATGGAAGTTCTTTATATAATTCGGTAACATCAGGTGTAACAGATACCACTGGAAAAACAAGTTCATTACAGAAGTCGTTATCTGGGTTTGATTCTGAAAATGCAACGGATCAAGAAATGTTGGATGCTTGCAAAGGCTTTGAAACCTACTTTACGGAGCAGGTTTTGCAAGAAATGAAAAAAACAGTACATAGCAGTGATGATGAAGGTGAATATATGCAATGTTTTGGTGATACACTTGTGGAGGAATATGCACAAAATATTACGGATTCAGGAAGCCTTGGAATTGCACAGATGTTATATGAATCAATGAAAAAATAAATAAGGGGACTGTTGCATATAAAATATTAATTTTGCAACAGTCCCTCTCTTTGTGCTATTATTTAGTAAATAAGTTAATTAGTAAACGATGTGAGGAGATGAATCGGTGACGGAAGTTGTAGAAGGATATGTTGAAAAAATTGTATATCGAAATCCAGATAATGGTTATACAGTTTTAGAATTGACAAATGATGATGACTTGGATATTACTTGCGTTGGCATCTTTCCATTCATTAATGAAGGCGAGTTTGTTGAAGTTAGCGGGACTATTACAGAACATCCGGTATACGGAGAACAAATCAAAGTATCTAGTTTTCTAATCAAGGAACCGGAAGATGATTTGTCGATGGAACGCTATTTAGGTTCGGGCGCAATCAAAGGAATTGGACCAAAACTTGCTACCAGGATTGTGAAAAAATTCAAAAAAGATACATTCCGAGTGATTGAGGAAGAACCGGAGCGGCTTGTAGAAATTAAGGGAATCAGTGAACGTATTGCGCGCGAAATAGGGACTCAGTTTGAAGAAAAAAAAGAACTTAGAAGTGCAATGATGTTTTTGCAACAGTATGGCATTTCCAATAATCTGTCAGTTAAAATATATCAGTCCTATGGACCAAAGATGTATGATATCTTAAAGCAGAACCCTTACAAATTGGCAGAAGATATTGTTGGGGTTGGCTTTAAATTAGCGGATGAAATTGCGACAAAGGTAGGAATTGGAAGCGATTCTGATTTTCGTATTAAAGCGGGCATTATTTATTCCCTACAGCAGGCAAATGCAATGGGACATACGTTTTTACCAAAAGAAGAGCTACTTAATGAAGTATCGAATCTACTCCTTTTAGAACCGGAATTATTGGAACGCCATCTAACGGAGATGATGTTAGATAAGCGAATTGTTTATAAAGAGGAACAACATCAAAAAAGAGTGTACTCTTCCAATTTTTATTATACGGAAATGAATTGCGCCAGAATGCTTCTTGACTTAAATATGAAGTACGAGGTAAAAGAGGAAGTACTAGAGCGAAGAATTCTTCAGTTGGAAGAAAATAATCAGATTGAGCTAGATGAATTGCAAAAAAAAGCGGTAGCTGAGGCTGCAAAAAATGGTGTATTAGTGGTTACAGGTGGACCTGGAACAGGTAAGACTACAACCATTAATACTATCATTAAATTCTTTGAATCCGAGGGAATGGAAATACTCCTTGCTGCGCCAACTGGAAGAGCAGCAAAGCGGATGAAAGAAACAACGGGATATGAGGCACAAACAGTGCATCGATTGCTCGAATTAAAAGCAGCAGTTGGTGACGATTCGCCTGGTATGCAGTTTGAAAAGAATGAAACGAATCCACTGGAGACGGATGTAGTAATCATAGATGAAATGTCAATGGTGGACATTCAATTGTTTTATGCTTTACTAAAATCTATCATGGTAGGAACTCGCCTAATTCTTGTAGGGGATGTTAGCCAGCTACCTTCCGTGGGACCGGGAAACGTATTAAAAGATGTGATTCGTTCCAATTGCTTTCCGGTGGTTAAACTGTCCAGAATTTTTCGACAGGCAGCAGAGAGTGATATTATATTGAATGCTCATAAAATTAATGAAGGAAAACAAATTGCATTAGATAATAAAAGCAAAGATTTTTTTATGCTGAAACGAAATGATGTGAATCAGATAATTAGCGTTGTCATTCAATTAATCAAAGAAAAAATGCCAAAGTACGTAAATGCCAGTATTTATGATATTCAAGTGCTTACTCCGATGAGGAAAGGGGAACTTGGAGTAGAACGCCTGAATCAGATATTACAACAGTATTTAAATCCGCCACATACAAGTAAAAGGGAAAAAGAAGTTTCTCAAGGAATCTTGCGAGAAGGCGATAAGGTAATGCAAATAAAAAATAATTATCAAATGGAATGGGAAATCAGTAATGGCAGAGGTTTTTTATCAGAAAAAGGTTGCGGTGTGTTTAATGGAGATTGTGGGATTGTCCGGGAGATTAATTTCTTTGCGGAGACAGTTACCGTGGAATTTGAGGAAAGTAAACGGGTTGAATATCGATTTCGTGAAATGGATGAATTAGAATTGGCATATGCAATTACTATTCATAAATCACAGGGAAGTGAATATCCTGCGGTTGTTATGCCTATACTAACTGGTCCGAGAATGTTATTTAACCGCAATCTGTTATATACTGCTGTTACAAGAGCAAAAAAATGTGTCACAATTGTAGGTAGTGACCAAATGGTGCTTCACATGATAAAAAATGAAAGTGAGCAAAAACGCTACTCGAGTTTAGACTTACGAATTCTTGAAATGTAAGAATTATTAATGCAAAAGAATATGAAATAGGTTATAATAAATGTAAATAGAGTATGAGGTGAAAGCATATGGAAAAAACAACATTAGTCATTATGGCCGCCGGAATGGGAAGCCGATTTGGGGGAATTAAACAAATTGAACCGGTTGGACCAAGTGGCGAAATAATTTTGGATTATTCTGTTTATGATGCAATCGAAGCTGGTTTTAATAAAGTTATCATTATCATAAGAAAAGATATCGAAAAGGAATTTAAGGAAGTAATAGGAGACCGCCTGGGTAAGCATATTGAGGTGGAATATGTTTTTCAGGATATGGATGCATTGCCAAAAGGCTATAAAAAGCCAGAAGGACGTACGAAACCTTGGGGAACTGGACATGCAATTCTTTGCTGCAAGGGCAAAATTAATACGCCTTTTGTTGTAATTAATGCAGATGATTATTATGGAAAAGAAGGTTTTCAAAAAATTCATGAATTTTTAATCAATCCAGCAACGGTAGATACAAAGTACAACTTCTGCATGGCTGGTTTTCACTTAGGAAATACATTAAGTGAAAATGGTACGGTAACGCGAGGCGTGTGCAAAGTTGAACATGATGTTTTGGTAGATGTAGAAGAAACTTATGAAATTAAAAGAGTGGAAGGTTTTGCAAAAACAGAAGCAAAGACAATTCCATTAGATCAGCCAGTATCAATGAATATGTGGGGATTTACACCGAATTTCATTGATGAACTTGAAACAAGCTTTACAAAATTCTTAGACAATTTGGAAGGCAATGAAATGAAAGCAGAATATCTGCTTCCGGTTATTGTTGATAACTTAATCAAAGAAAAACAGGCTACGGTTCATGTGCTCGATACAAAGGACAAGTGGTTTGGTGTAACGTACAAAGAAGATAAGGAATTTGTAGTAAAATCGTTCCTTGAACTCGTTAAGAAGGGTGTATATCCTGAAAAATTATTTAATTAAAGATGTTATATTTCCACCCAGATGTCCTATCTGTGAAACGATTGTACCAAAGCTTGGAACGGTGTGCAATATCTGCAAGGGTAAGCTGCCTTATATAAAAGAACCAAGATGTAAACGATGTAGTAAGCCAATCGGGAATGAGGAAACAGAAAACTGTTATGATTGTATGCGTAAAGTATTTCACTATACGAGTGGTAGGGCAGTATGGATCTATAATAAATCCATGTCACAGTCAATTGGAAGATTTAAATATCAAAATAAGCAAGAATATGCTACATTCTATGGAGAAGAAATTTCAAGACTTTACGGTAAGTGGATGAAGGATAAAAAAATAGAAGCGCTGATACCAGTTCCAATTCATAAACGCAAGAAAAACCTGAGAGGTTATAACCAAGCAGAGTTGATTGCAAACGTGATTTCTGACAATATGGAAATACCGGTTTTTCGAAAGGGACTGGAGCGTTTCAAAGAAACAAAACCGCAGAAAGATTTGACGCTTTCTGAACGGATGAGAAATATGGAAGCAGCATTTACTAGCGATAAAAGTCAAGTAATGGGTTTTAAAAGAGTTGCTTTGGTTGATGATATCTATACGACAGGCAGTACGATTGAAGCTTGTACCAAGGAACTTTTAAAATTAGGTGTTGATGAAGTTTATTTCCTGTGTGTATGCATTGGAGCTAGCGTGTAAGGAGGAGAATCATGGAAGTAAAAAATTGTAAAAAGTGTGGAGTGTTTTTTAATTTTCTATCAGGATTGCCATTATGTCCCGCATGTATGAAAGAGATTGATGACAAGTTTCCGCAAATTAAAGAGTACATATATGAACATCCCGGTGTAGGGATTCAGCAGGTTTCTGAGGAAAATGAAGTCCCAATTGCAATTATTAAAAAATGGGTAAAAGAAGAAAGATTAACATTTGCAGAGGGCTCAGCAATTGGCGTAGATTGTGAACGTTGTGGAAGAATGATTTTGACTGGTCGATTCTGTGAAGCGTGTAAGGCAGACGTTAAGAGTCAGTTTGGAAACATTATTGCAGCGTCAAACAAGACACCTGAGAAGAAACCGGATCGTGATAGTGCAAAAATGAGGTTCCTAAAATAATATGGGGATTAGGTACTAGAATTATCCCAAATAGGGGGTGGACAAAATCGAGATAAACCGTCTGGATATTGACAGCATTGTTAATATGATTTTTGTTGATATAACCATGCAAATGGTATCAATAAAAATGCAAAAGCAGGAAAAATTCAATTCACTTTCTTCGGAAGATTATTGCTTTGAAATTCGAACAGAAGGGGCATTTGTCTCACTGATTTTGTTTGAGATGGAAGAAAAAGTATATGAGAGAATTGCCACCAAGCTAGATAAAAACAAAAAGCTCACAATACAGGAAAAGAAGTTGTATGTCATAGAATATTTAAATGTGATTTGTGGTCGAATATTATCAAAAATTAATGATAAATTAAGAAAGCGCTCCAAACTTTCCGTTCCACTTCAAATTGAGCACAAAGTAATAGAACAATTTACCTGGAGCCGAACGGATATGTCTTATGCATGTTTGGATGGAGGCTTAAACATTATTGTATATTTTGAAATGAATGATAATACCAAGGAGGATTTCAATATATGAAGAAAAGTATCTTAGTGATTGACGATTCGCCATTTGCGGCACAACAAATTCGTGAAGTTGTAGAAGGAAAAGGATATACGATTGTCGCCTGTGCCAAAGACGGTGAAGGGGGAATTGAAAAATACAGGGAACTTCATCCTGAATTTGTAATATTAGATATTATTATGCCTGGGATAGATGGTTTGGAGACGGCAGAAATTTTATTAAAAGAAGATCCTTTAGCGAAGATATTAATGTTAAGTTCATTGTGTGATGCAAGTACAATGGAAGAGGTGAGAAATATAGGACTAAAGTATTTAATACCAAAACCTTTGGACGCAGATGTCTTATTAGCAACACTTGAACTACTTGATAGATAGGTATGAGAAAAATAAAGGTGTCAGAGAATGAAATATATCTTCATTTCTGGCACCTTTTCTTTTTGTTATTTTACATGAATTCCATCATCTTCGATGGTTATCTTTTTGTCTTTGAACAAGTGGCCAATTGCACGTTTAAAGGCATTTTTGCTGAGGCAAAATTCCTGCTTTATCTCATTTGCATCTGAACTATCATTAAATGGTAGAAACCCATCATTTTCGAGAAGCTTTGTAAAGATGAAGTCTGCATCGGAGTTTAGTTGAACAGGTACTTTTTCACGCGTACTTAAGTTAAGTTTTCCATCTTCACGAACATCAGTAACTCGGGCTTCAATGAGCTCACCACTGATATATTCACGAAATACTTCTTTCTTTGGAATAATTGCAGAATAGAGGTCATCTACGGCAACAAATACTCCAAAATTTCCACTTGGCTCATATACCCTGCCGGTAATGCGATCGTTTGTGTTATACGGAGATTCTGAACTTAAAGCTTTATAGACATTCATTGTGGCACAAAGACGTTCGCTTTTATCAATGTATAGGGTAACTAAAACTTTTTCTCCAGTCTGTACACGTCTTGTCTGCTCTTTAAAAGGTAGCAGTAAATCCTTTGCAAGCCCCCAGTCTAAAAAGGCACCAATTTTTCCGACTTCTAAAACGGTCAATGTAGCAAGTCCATTTAATTGAAGGAGAGGGGTGATTGTAGTAGCAATTGGTCGATCTTCTGAATCTTTATAAATAAAGACGGTTAAAATATCTCCAATTTTCACATCCTTTGGAACTTGATTGTTTGGAAGTAAGACTTTTTGGGTTTGCTCTGGTGACCAGGTCGGACGGCTCTCGCCTTTTTCTGTCCCCGAATCAGTCAGATAAATACCACTATTTGAAAATTCAAGTACTTCTAATTCTTGTGTTTCACCTAATCGTATCATTTAATATTCCTTTCTTGTAAATTCAATAATTGCATAAATTGAGTTGTCAATATTACAAAGCATAACCGTACAAAGATCCTTGCCATAAAATACATTAGGAACAATAACATCACCTAAAACAGCTGAGGAACGGTATTCAGCACGCATTTGACCAATAATAAAATCGTTTGGTAAAAAGCATTCTGCCATTTGCACATACTGCTCATTGTTTACATGATTATTCGTATCAATATTTGAAGAGACTACAGGGAATGATTCTTTTGTTTCAAAATTATCAGGAAGATGTATTTTCCGAGGAGCATAGTTCATTGGATATTTCGGATCACATCCATAAGGAAGTACTGCTTGTGTAGGTATTCGAACGATCCTATAATTTTCGGTATCCATGTAAATCCAAATAGAATTTGCACAAGCATATATTTTGCCATTCTCATTCTTTAAAAGGAAATTTCGATATCCATAAGCGCCTTTGAACTCGTAAGCCCCTGTACATATAGTAAGATTATCTCCTAAACTAGGATATTCTTCTACAACAATCTGCCAAGAATTCAAGATCCAGGCACGTTTTTCTTCTTCTAAGTAATTTAAACCAACACCGACCGCTTCAGATTGAAAGGTACTGCAATCTTGAAAATAATTTATAATGGCGGATAATGTTAGATGTTTGTCCGGTCCGAGCTCGCTATAACGAACTCGACTGTTAAATTGGTACATAAATTCATCTCCAAAACTAAATAGTGTATCATCATTATAGCATTAATTCTAAAAAAAACTAGTGAAATTATGAAAAAGATGGTATATAATGAATGATAGAAACTACAAAATAAGGAGGTATGACTATGAAATTCAATAATATTACGGATGTAGATAAGTTTTTTGAAGTTGTAGATAGTTGCAAGGGGAGAGTTGAACTTGTGTCACAAGAAGGGGACCGTTTAAATTTAAAATCTAAACTTTGCCAGTATGTTTCTTTAGCAAAGATTTTTTCGGATGGTACTATTCCAGAACTTGAGATTATAGCATCAGAACCTGAAGACGTAAACAAATTATTAAAATACATGATTCAAAGATAAGAATGAAAAATGTAAGACACGTTAATGAAATCTTTCTGATTACCGTAGGCATTGCAGTAGTTGCTATGTTTGTATTTGGATCAATTCCTATCGTGCAGGACAAACCATTCATTAACCTTTTGCTATCTCAGGTAATTTTTGTGATTCCAGTGATTGTGTATCTGGTGATAGGTACGGACAATGTAAAGGATCTTTTGCGAATCAATAAAGTTAGTATTCCAAATGTTATTTTATTGATTGTCTTCGCGTTTTTTATATCACCCCTATTGTCCTTTTTAAATGCGTTTTCGCTTTTATTTACTACCAATCAAATAACAGATACGATTTCTAAGACTGTTTATTCCTATCCTTTGGCTATTAGTTTACTATTGGTGGCAGTAATTCCGGCTATTTTAGAAGAAACAGTTTATCGAGGTGTTTTTTTTAATGAGTTTCGAAAAATAAATCCTAGAAAAGGAGTCGTCTTAAGTGGTCTTCTTTTTGGACTGATGCATATGAATTTCAACCAATTTATCTATGCATTTGTTATGGGAATGATATTTGCATTACTCGTTGAAGTAACGGATTCTATTATTAGTTCTATGATTGTTCATTTTACAATCAATGGAAGTTCAGTAATTTTGATGTATTTACTACCAAAGATACAAAACTTAACGAACGGCGTAGCTAAGGAAAATGAACTTGTAAGCCAGACTTTTAATGCAACACAAATTAGTAATAAAGTTTTGTTGCCTGTCATTGCTTTTTATGGCGTATTGGCTGTTTTTTCAACAATCGTTGCTTTCTTTATTTTAAAAGGAATTGCTAGCATTGCGAAAAGACCGAATGCATTAAAAGATTTAATTACAAAAAAATCAAAATCGAAAATGGAATTGTTAGATTCACTTCCGTTGATGTTTGGAATAATGATTTGCTTTGCTATTATGATTTATAAACAGTATTTTTTTTAATAGATAAAGGGAGTGTTTAAAACACTCCCTTTTCTTACATACTAATATCAATATTTTGTCCAAGATTCGGATTCACCGATTGTTCCATCATTTTGACCATGGAGTCACCAGCAGATGAAACTGTTGAAAGGCTTTTATCAAGGACTGCAACACTGATTTGAGACATAATATTTTGTTCACCCATTGCCATTGATAAAGCAGCTATATCCATAATTAGCCCTCCTTGCATATATGAAATAATGATATTACAATAAGTATATCGGCATTTTTAATAAATATTAAATAAGTAGAAGAAAGGAAATAGTAAAAATAAATCGTTTCACTCAGCAAGTTTGTGTCTGCGCTGCGCACACAAACTTGATATGCACAAGGAGCAGCGTAGAAAAGAGGTAAAGAATGAGTCATATTTATGATACTATAATAATAGGTTCAGGACCTGCAGGCTTAACCGCAGGGATTTATGGTAAGAGGGCACAGCTTGATGTGCTGATCATTGAAAAAAGTCCTATGAGCGGGGGACAGATAATAAATACGTACGAAGTTGATAATTATCCTGGTATGCCTGGAGTTACGGGATTTGATTTGGCAAGCCAATTTCGCGATCATTGTGACAAACTTGGGGTTTCATTTGTTGAAGGTGAAGTGATTAGAGCTGATTTAGATATACCTATTAAGAAAGTCTGGCTAGATGATGAAAGCTGCTATGAAGCAAAAACTATTATTATTGCAGGTGGAGCAATCAATCGAAAGCTCCTAATTCCTGGCGAAATCGAGCTTTCCGGTAAGGGAGTTTCCTACTGTGCAACCTGTGATGGAGCTTTTTTTAGAAACCAAGAGGTTGTTGTCGTTGGTGGTGGAGATGTAGCAGTAGAAGATGCTATATTTCTAGCACGTGGTTGTAAAAAAGTCTATTTGGTCCATCGAAGAGATAGCCTTCGAGCAGCAAAAACTTTAGTTGCACAGCTCAATGCACTTGAAAATGTAGAAATAGTTTGGGATAGCATGGTAGAAAAGATTGAAGGACAAGATTTTGTAGAGTCTGCTGTATTAAAAAATCTGAAAACAATGGAAACAACACAGGTAAATGTTCAAGGCGTATTTGTTGCAGTTGGCACCATTCCTAATACGGAAATATATGGAGAATCATTGGAACTAAACGAATCAGGATATATTGTTGCAGGGGAAGATTGTGCAACGAATCTGGAAGGAATCTTTGCAGCAGGTGATATTCGTACAAAACATTTAAAGCAAATTATAACGGCAGCAGCAGATGGAGCAAATTCGATTACAACTGTAGAACATTATTTAAACAGAATATAAAGTGTAGAAAACCTTTAAAAACAAAGAAACTTGACTTTCTGCTTCAAATTTGATATAATAAGTCCAGAAATTGAATGTAACAAAGTTGTAACAATTGGGAAAAAGATTTAATATTTGGAGGAAGCAGGAATGAAAAAAGTAGTGGCAGTTAAATCTGCACTTTGCATTGGAGCAGTGGCGATGCTAATTACAGGTGCAAGCGTAGCAAACTCATCGGCAACAGGTGTTTGTACAGAGACAAGCCTTGCAGGTATTTCATTATCCCTGGAACAATATATGCAAAGTGCGGATGTAGTTAAACTACAAAGCACAGATGGAGCATCCGTTGCGTCGAGCTTGTTAACAAAGACACAAGATACAACGCAAGAAACGGTACCTACACAAGAGACGGAGCCGGTAAAAGAAGTTTCAAAATACGAAAATATGGGTATTTCTGTTGCAAATGATTATGTAAATATTCGTAAAAAACCAGATACAGAAAGCGAAGTATTGGGAAAGCTGTATCGTGGAGCAGCAGCAACTATTGTAAAAACAGATGGTGATTGGGTTAAAATTGAGTCCGGAAGTGTTACCGGCTACATAAAGTCAGAGTTTTTAGCAATTGGCTTTGACGCAGAAGAGTTAGAAGATAAGTTTGGAACCAAATGGGCAACGGTAAATACAACTACCCTAAAGGTTCGTGAAGAGCAAAGTACTGATTCTGTAGTATTAGGTCTTATTCCAATAGGTGAGACGTATGAAGTTCTTAAAGTATGTGATGACTGGGTCAAAATATTAGTTGATGAAGCTGACGATGGAGAAGAAAGTACCAAAGGATTTGTTTCCAAAGAGTTTGTTGATGTAACAGTAGAATTTGAACATGCTATTTCAGTGGAAGAAGAACAGGCAGAGATAGAACGTAAGGAAGCGGCAATAAAAGCAGAAGAAGATCGTTTGAAAGCATTGGAAGAGGAAAAAAGACAACAACAGAGTTCAAACAACTCTAACTCCGGCAATTCCAGTTCAAAGGATTCAAGTTCAAATAATTCAAGCTCAAATAATTCAAGCTCAAATAATTCAAATTCTAATTCCGGAAATTCTAATGAGGCATCCGATTCAACCGTTTCTTCTGGAGATGGAGCATCAATTGCATCATATGCTCAGAAATTTATTGGTAATCCATATGTATATGGTGGTACAAGCTTAACAAATGGTACGGATTGTTCTGGATTTACACAGTCTGTATTTTCACACTTTGGCATTAGCATACCAAGAACATCAGGATCACAGGCATCTGCTGGTAAGCATGTAAGCTTTGATGAATTGAAAGCTGGAGATATAATTTTGTATGCAAGAAATGGAAGAGTAGGCCATGTAGCACTCTATATTGGTGGTGGACAAGTTGTTCATGCCAGTACATATAAAACAGGTATTAAGATATCAACTTGGAATTATAGAACGCCATATACAGCAAGACGTATTGTTGAATAATAGGGAAGCTGGTACAATAAAATTGTACCAGCTTTTTTATTACGTGGATATTAATAAAAGTGTAGTATTCGATAAGGCTGTAGAAACTTTTGTAGTTGTAAATTTGAACAAACAAACAAACAAAGCTTGTTTCTTGTGAGTTTTTAACGTTTCATACGGAATAAATTAGTTAAATAGGAAAGAAGACAATTGTTTTCAAAATATTTTGATAATTTAAAGAGAAGAAAGAGAACTGTCCACAATAAATATAGGACTAAAAAAAAGAAAAAACTATTGACTGATAAAACCATGTACATTTTGCACAAAAAATGTCGAATTATATTTAATCTTGAAGAATAAGATATAATTATGGAGATGAATGGAAAAAAGTTATCCACATCAAAAAAGACTAATTTTTCTCGAAAATATAGTTATACACTGAGTTATCCACTTTATCCACATAAAAATTTAAATCAAAAAGACAAGAAAAAACTTGTCAAGTTCGAATAAACGTTTTGTACTTTGTGATAAAATGCAATAAAAAGTCTAAAAACTTACGCTTAGGTCTTGACAAGATAATTTTAATGAAATTCAATGAAAAATATAAAAACAATATAAAAATATCTAAATTATGTGTTAATTTAAAAAAATCGAGAAAATATTCTTGATAAATACTCATATTATGGTATAATAGTATTATAAAAATTAGCACAAACTAATTATAAGACGAACCGATAAAGGAGTTGGACATTATGAGATTCATAATTAGCGGTAAAAACATAGTAGTAACAGAGGGATTAAAATCAGCGGTATATGAAAAGATAGGAAAGCTTGAAAGATATTTTACTCCTGAAACAGAAATACATGTAACATTAAGTGTTGAAAAAGACAGACAGAAAATTGAAATTACGATTCCGATGAAAGGTAATATTGTTCGTGCAGAACAAGTTAGCAATGATATGTATGTATCCATTGACTTAGTAGAAGAAATTATTGAACGTCAGTTAAGAAGATATAAAAATAAAATTGTTAATCAAAAACAATCGGCTTTCAATTTAAATCAATCATTTTTAGATGAGGAAAGCCCAGAGGATGAAGAAATTAAGATTATACGTACAAAAAGATTTGCTATGAAACCAATGGATGCAGAGGAAGCTTGTATTCAAATGGAATTGTTGGGACATAACTTCTTCGTATTCCGGAGTGCTGAAACGGATGAAGTCAACGTCGTTTATAAACGTAAAGGAAACACATACGGATTAATAGAACCTGAATATTAAAAATAAGGATTTTGAAAATAGTAAGACGAAAGGAGCAATTTATTTGCTCCTTTTTTATTGTTGTTGATTTACTACTATATTTTAAAAAATTGACAGGAACAGATTTCTAAGAAAAAATAAAAGTAGAAAAATATAGTTAGAAAGGCTTGACATAATGTGAAAAAGAGATTAACATAAATATATGCTTACGAACTAAACAATTGCTTACTAAACTTGAGAGGTGATGAGATGACTGAACGGGAATCCCAAATTTTTAAATGGATTAAAGAAAATCCAATGATATCCCAACAAGAGATAGCGGAAAGAGCAAATATTACTAGATCATCAGCGGCAGTGCATATTTCAAACTTAATGAAAAAAGGCATGATACGCGGGAAAGGATATGTTTTGCAGGAAGAAAATTATATTACAGTTGTCGGTGCAGTCAATGTTGATATCTCCGGAACACCGTATCAAAAACTGCTAAACGCAGACAGCAACCCTGGAAAAATGACCATCTCGTTTGGAGGGGTAGGACGTAACATTGCAGAGAATATCAGCCGATTAGGCGAACAGGTGGAAATGATAACGGTTCTTGGTGATGATTTTTATGCAGCAGAGATTGAAAAGAGTTGCCGCAAGTTAGGAATACAGTTACAGCATACATTAAGAGTTGCAGATGAAAATACATCTACCTATCTTTGCATTAATGATGAACAAGGAGATATGGCAGTAGCGGTTAGCGATATGGGTATTTATGAGAAACTTACACCAGAATACCTTGAAAGTAAGATGGCAATTATCAATAAAGGAAGTTTAGTAGTGGTTGATGCAAATATCCCAGAAGAGACCATTAAGTATTTAGCAGATAAATGTAGCGTCCCCATTCTTGCAGAGCCGGTTTCTACAAAAAAAGCAATGAAGTTTGCGTCAGTTCTTAATAAGATATTTCTGTTAAAGCCAAATCTTTTAGAGTTGGAGCTTTTAAGCGAAGTAAAAGTTACAAATGAAGAAGAATTATACAAGGCGATGGATCGTTTATTAGATCAGGGAGTTAAACATCTAGCAGTATCCATGGGAAGTCGTGGCGTTTATTATGGTAATAAGAACGAAAAGAAACATTATCCTTGCTTGCCATGTAAAGTTGTAAATACAACTGGATGTGGAGATGCTTTAATGGGCGGAGTAGCATGGGGAATTCAAAAGGATGAGCCAGTAAGCCAGGCTATCAATTATGGATTAGCAGCATCCTCGATTTGCATTGAACATAATGGTGCAATTAGTCAGGAAATAACCGCTGAGAATCTTTTAAATCGTTTGAACTAATTAATTCACATACAATAATTTATAATGGAGGAAAAAACATGAATTTAGAAAAATTTTTAGTAGTATCCGATGAAGTAAAAGCAGCATTAAAAGAGGGTAAACCAGTTGTAGCATTGGAATCAACCATCATTTCTCACGGAATGCCATATCCTAAGAATGTTGAAACGGCGCTTCAAGTAGAACAAATCGTTCGTGACAATGGAGCAGTTCCTGCAACAATCGCAATTATAAAAGGAAAAATGACAGTTGGTATCTCTAAGGAACAAATCGAATACTTAGGAAAAATAGGATTAGACGTACCAAAAGCAAGCCGTCGTGATCTCCCAGTTATCTTAGCAAAAGGAATGGACGGAGCAACAACCGTTGCAACAACTATGATAGCAGCTTCTTTGGCTGGCGTTAAAGTATTTGGTACTGGTGGAATCGGTGGAGTACATCGTGGAGCGGAAACAACCATGGATATCAGTGCTGACCTTGACGAACTTTCCATGACAGACGTATGCGTAGTATGCGCTGGCTGCAAATCCATCTTAGATATCGGACTTACCTTAGAATATTTAGAAACAAAAGGAGTAACTGTAATTGGCTATCAGACAGAAGAGGTTCCTGCATTTTATACAACTCACAGTGGATTTAAGGCAGATTATCGCCTAGATACTCCAAAAGAAATTGCAGAATCTTTCCATGTAAAGGAAGATTGCGGATTACAAGGTGGTATGGTAATTGGCAATCCAATCCCAGAGCAGTATGCTATGGATGCTGACTACATCAGCAAGAATATAGATGAAGCGGTGAAAGAAGCAGAAGAATTAGGTATTAAGGGAAAAGAAACAACACCTTTCTTACTCGATAAAATTCAGAAATTAACAGATGGTAAGAGTCTTGATGCAAATATCCAGTTAGTTTTCAATAACGTTGCACTTGCAGCTAAGATCGCGGGAGAATATGTAAAAATTAAATAAAAATTCTCTTAAATAAGTTAGATAAGGGTGCCCTAAAATGACGGATTAACATCCCGATTTTTAAGGGCATCCTTATTTTATAAGGATTTTATGCTGTTTGCCATATATTGTTGCAGGACAAATTGTAGTTGCGGTGTCTTGCCAAAAATGATACAATATAATTTGAATTGTTAATAATGCCTCGTTAGGCAATCAAATAGGAGTGAAGGATTCGATGAGTATAGTAACGAAAATATTTGGTACACATAGCGAAAGAGAATTAAAGTTGATTTATCCAATCGTAGATAAAATAGAAGCATTAGAGCCTGAAATGGAAAAATTAACCGATGAGGAACTAAAGAATAAAACACCAGAATTTAAGAATCGTTTGAAAAAAGGTGAGACATTAGATGATATTTTGCCGGAAGCATATGCTGTCGTACGCGAGGCTGCAAAGCGAGTTCTAGGGATGAGACATTATCGTGTTCAGCTACTTGGTGGTATTATCTTGCATCAGGGACGTATCACTGAAATGAGAACCGGTGAAGGAAAGACGTTGGTTTCTACTTTGCCAGCATATTTAAATGCACTCGAAGAAAAGGGCGTTCATATTGTAACTGTAAATGATTACCTTGCAAAACGTGATGCTGAGTGGATGGGACAAATTCATGAATTTCTTGGACTAAAAGTAGGTGTAATATTAAACGGTGTCGATAATGATGAAAGAAGAGTAGCATATGCATGTGATATTACATATGCAACAAATAATGAATTAGGATTCGATTATTTGAGAGATAATATGGTTATCTATAAGGAACAACTGGTATTACGTGATTTGCATTATGCGATCATTGATGAGGTTGACTCTGTATTAATTGACGAAGCTAGAACTCCACTTATTATTTCGGGTCAAAGTGGAAAATCAACAAAACTTTATGAAGCTTGTGATATTTTAGCAAGACAGCTCAACCGTGGTGAGTCGAAAGAACTTACCAAGATGGATGCTTTGATGAAAGAAGAAATTCAAGAAACTGGGGATTTTGTTGTAAATGAGAAAGACAAAAATGTGAACCTTACCGAAGAAGGTGTTCATAAAGTAGAGCGTTTCTTTAGTATTGAAAACCTTGCAGATCCTGAAAATCTAGAAATCCAGCACAACATTATTTTGGCGCTTCGTGCACATAATTTAATGTTCCGTGATCAGGATTATGTAGTAAAGGAAGATCAAGTATTAATAGTAGATGAATTTACTGGTCGTATTATGCCAGGAAGACGTTATTCCGATGGTTTACATCAGGCAATTGAAGCAAAAGAACATGTAAAGGTTAAGAGAGAAAGTAAAACTCTTGCAACGATTACATTCCAGAATTTCTTTAATAAGTATGCAAAGAAATCTGGTATGACTGGTACAGCGCTTACGGAAGAAAAGGAATTTAGAGAAATTTATGGCATGGATGTTATTGAAGTGCCAACAAATCTTCCAGTAGCCAGAGTTGATTTTCAAGATGCTGTTTATAAGACAAAGAAAGAAAAGCTGGATGCAGTAGTTGATGATATCATTGAATCTTACAACATTAAACAGCCAGTATTAGTTGGTACAATTACGATTGAAGCGTCCGAAGAATTAAGTGAATATTTAAAGAAAAAAGGAATCCCTCATAAAGTATTGAATGCAAAATTCCATGAATTAGAAGCTGAAATTATCGCAGATGCTGGACAGTCAGGCGCAGTTACAATTGCAACAAATATGGCAGGACGTGGTACCGATATTAAACTTGGCGAAGGGGTTACTGGGCTTGGTGGATTAAAGATTATTGGTACAGAAAGACATGAATCCAGACGTATTGATAATCAGCTCCGTGGTCGTGCAGGACGTCAGGGTGATCCGGGTCAGTCAAGATTTTATATTTCTTTGGAAGACGACTTGATGAGATTATTTGGTTCTGAGAGACTTATGAGTATATTTAATTCCCTTGGAATGCCAGATGGTGAGCAGATTGAACATAAGATGCTTAGCTCTGCAATTGAAAAGGCTCAAACAAAGATAGAAAATAATAACTACGGAATTCGTAAGAATCTGTTAGAATATGATCGTGTAAACAATGAACAACGTGAAATTATTTATGCGGAACGAAGAAGAGTTTTAGATGGTGAGAGTATGCGTGATGCAATCTATAAGATGATTACGGATACGATTGAACGTAAAATGGGTACTTGTATTAGTGATGAACAACTTCCAGAAGAATGGGATTTGGAAGAATTAAATCAATTATTACTTCCAATCATTCCATTAAAAACAATTTCTATTAGCGAAGACAAGTTAAAACATATTAAAAAAGCGGAATTAATGCAAGAATTAAAAGAAGAAGCCGTAAAGGTTTATGAAGAAAAAGAAACGGAATTCTTAGAGCCTGAACATCTTCGCGAAGTAGAGCGTGTTATTTTATTAAGGGTAATTGATAGAAAATGGATGGATCATATTGATGATATGGATCAACTCCGTCAGGGAATTGGTTTACAGGCGTATGGTCAAAGAGATCCATTGATTGAATACAAATTCTCTGGTTTTGAAATGTTTGATGAAATGACAGAATCCATATCCGAAGATACGGTAAAAGCATTAATGCATGTAAGAATTGAACAGAAAGTGGAAAGAGAACAAGTAGCTAAAGTTACTGGAACCAATAAAGATGAATCGGTTAAAGGTCCAGTTAAAAGAGTGGCTAAAAAGGTTCAGCCGAATGATCCATGTCCATGTGGAAGCGGAAGAAAGTATAAACAATGTTGTGGTAAAAATATTTAAAATATAAGTGGCGTAAGCGACTAAAAAGAGGTGATTTAGTGGTCGAATTAGATCAGTACAAGTTTACACTTGGCAATTACGAAAAACCATTAGAAGAAATCGGGGATTCACTTTGACTTAGCAAATAAACTGCTAAGAATAGAGGAACTTGAAAAGATAATGGAGGCGCCTTCATTTTGGGATAGTCCAGAAAAGTCACAGCAATGCATGAAAGAACTGAAGGGCCTTAAAGATACGATTAAGGGATTTAATACTCTGAGGGAAGCGTATGAAGATGTTGAAACTCTTCTAGAAATGGGTTATGAAGAGTCCGATGAATCTTTAATTCCTGAGATAGGAGGAGCATTAGCCACCTTTATTAAAGACTTTGAAGAACTTCGTATTTCAACGTTATTATCAGAAGAGTACGATGGAGACAATGCCATACTGACACTTCATGCAGGCGCTGGTGGTACCGAAAGTTGTGATTGGTCAAGTATGCTTTGTCGTATGTATCAAAGATGGGCAGAAAAAAAAGGATTTCAAGTGACAATGCTTGACTATCTGGACGGAGAAGAAGCGGGACTTAAGTCCGTTACACTTGAAATTATTGGTCAGAATGCATATGGATATTTGAAATCAGAACGAGGCGTACATCGTCTTGTACGTATTTCACCATTTAATGCAGCAGGAAAACGGCAGACATCTTTTGTATCCTGTGATGTCATGCCAGATATTGAGGAAGATCTCGATATTGAAGTAGCAGATGATGATATTCGTATTGATACTTACCGTTCCAGCGGTGCAGGTGGACAGCATATTAACAAGACGTCTTCAGCAATTCGTATTACACACTTTCCTAGTGGAATTGTAGTACAGTGTCAGAATGAACGTTCACAGCATATGAATAAAGATAAGGCAATGAAGATGTTAAAAGCAAAACTTTATCTTTTAAAACAACAGGAAAATCTTGATAAAGAGACGGATATTCGTGGCGAAATAAAGGAAATTGGTTGGGGAAGCCAAATTCGGTCTTATGTATTGCAGCCATATACGATGGTAAAGGATCATAGAACGAATGTGGAATCAGGAAATACTTCGGCCGTTCTGGATGGAGATATTGATATGTTTATTAATGGATATTTAAAATTGATTAGTAAATAAAAAAGGGGGAAGATTCTATGGCAAGTAAAAGAGTTGTATTTTTCAAAATTGGTGGACAAGTTTATGGACTAAATGTAACCTATACACAGGGAATCGAAAAGTTTGTAAATCTAATGCCAGTACCAAATACTTTATCTCATATTAAAGGGTTAATTAATTTAAGAGGTGAAGTGATTCCGGTATACAGTTTAAGAAGAAAATTTGGCATGCCAGAAATTGGTACGACGGAATCAACCCAATTAATTATAACAAGACTGCAAAACGGAATTTACCTTGCATTTGAGGTGGATGGAGTTCAAGAAATTGCAGAAATTTCGGATGAAGCAGAAAGTATTACACCTGCACTTATCATGAGTGGAGATACCGGTTATATTGAGAAAGTAGTTCATTTGGAGAAAAATCTTGCGATCTTAATTAACCCGGAAGGAATCCTTTCAGAAGAAGAAAAAGAAAATATACAAAAATACTTGGATAAATTAAAAAAAGAGGCTTAGCCTCTTTTTTTAATTTCCTAGACAATTCTCAAGAAATAGAATGGAATTATCAGTATGTTTGGAAGAAATAAAGAGCGCAAGCACAGGGTCACTCATATTTTTTGTATATGGATCAAATGCCTTGAAATCTTTTATCGAAATTCCATTTGCCACATTTACGGTGGTATCATTTACCGCAGCGTATACGTAAGAATCTGAAAAAGCATCGTTAAGTTCGCTTGGAAGCAATTCTTCCAAATTGCAAAAGGAACCAAAAGCCGCATAATGCTCAAAGATACTACGGTCTGCAATTATCATATCATATTGTCCTGAGTAAGAAAAAACAGATAGTTTCTGTTCTGATACATCAGATAGTTTTACACTAGTCGCATCATTCGTGTATAAACTCTGGTCAATTACAACTTCTTCTTTTTTTGTATTGAGTTCTAATTTTTTGCTAAGACTCTTACCTAAAGACTCAATTGCTTTATCACTCATCGATGAGTTTACCACAGTAAGAGTAAATACAGTTTCTTTTTTCGTGAGTATGCTAGAAAAGAGACTTACTATAACAACGAATAAAACAAGACTTAAAATTACAAATTTCAAATAGTAATCTTTAAAATACTGTAGCTTACCCCGAGCAGACAAAGAACTCCATTTTTCTTTTTCGGTTTTTGTTTCTTTATGATTATAAATTGCTGCATTATCGTCTAATCGCGTGTTTTTCAAAAAAATTCCTCCAAATGTTTATATTTCTATTAGTTTACCATATGTAAAATAGATTGCAACTACAATCCAATTACAAATATAAATTCCAATAACTTATAAAATGAATATGGCTTGAACTCAGAAAAAAAGAATGGTATACTGTGGATGTCATGTATTGTATCCTCACGAAGAGGAATAATAACAGGAGGTAGGAAATTGAATAACACATCAAAAAAGACATTAGGATTAGTGCAAGTAGCACTATTCACAGCCATTATTTTTGTATTGGCTATGGTACCAGGATTGGGATACATACCATTGGGTGTAATCCGTGCAACAACCATTCATATTCCGGTCATTATTGGAGCGTTGGTTTTAGGTCCGAAAAAAGGAGCCCTTTTAGGAGGAGCATTTGGACTTACCAGTTTAATTAACAATACGCTTAACCCAACGGTAACTTCATTTGTATTTTCACCTATTTTGGCAGCAGAAATGGATGGAGCATTGGGCGTTATCAAAAGTACCATCATTTGTTTTGCCCCACGTATACTAATTGGAATCATTCCTTATTTTGTATATCAGCTGATACGCAAGCAAATCAAAAACAACAAGACATCTATGGTTACTGCATTGGCATGCGCTGGTGTTGCAGGTTCTCTGACGAATACGTTATTAGTAATGAACTTAATCTATGTATTCTTTGGTGATACTTATGCAGCAGCAAAAGAAGTATCTTATCAGGCACTGTACGGTACGATATTAGCAATCATCGGAACAAATGGTATTCCGGAAGCGATTGTGGCAGGCATACTAGTAACTGCGATTGGAAAAGTATTTTTTCAATCTAGAATATTAAACTAGGATATTACTGCTTTATATCAATGGAGAGATTCATTATATAAAGCAGTTTTTACATAACATACAAGGAGTAGACATTATGATTTTAGCAATAGATATGGGCAATACCAATATTGTGATTGGCTGCATTGATGACGAGAATACGTATTTCGTTGAACGTATGTCAACGGATTTGTCCAAAACAGAACTCGAATATGCCGTTGGCATTAAAACGGTATTAGAACTTTATAACATCAAAGTAGACGAATTAGAAGGTATTATCATTTCGTCCGTAGTACCGCCGCTTGTGAATATATTAAAAAGAGCATGTAAAAAGGTCCTTGATACGGAGGTTTACATTGTTGGGCCAGGGATAAAAACAGGCCTCAATATATTGATGGACAATCCTGCGCAGGTGGGTAGTGATATGATTGTAAGCGCAGTTGCCGGATTAAAAGAATATGGCGCACCTTTTATTTTTGTAGATATGGGAACAGCTACCACTATTTCAGTAGTAGACAAAAAAGGAAATTATGTAGGTGGAGCTATTTTACCAGGTATGAATACGGCAATGAATGGACTGGTATCAAATACAGCGCAGCTACCTAAAATTAGTATGGAAGCTCCTCAAAAAGTAATCGGGAAGAATACGATTGACTGTATGAAGAGTGGTATGGTTATGGGGAATGCAGCTTGCATTGACGGAATGATTGATCGGATGTTTGAAGAACTAGGTTATGAGACGAAGGTACTTGCTACC
This sequence comes from Acetivibrio sp., assembly GCA_041739345.1. GTDB lineage: Bacteria > Bacillota > Clostridia > Lachnospirales > Lachnospiraceae > DIGJ01. The sequence goes on from JBGSNZ010000024.1 coordinate 31,555, forward strand.
GGAGGTTTGGCAGGCGTGGTGGTACCTCATTGCAAACATGAGATTATAATTGATGATGCACTATTATTAAAAGGACTTAAGATTATATACGATAAGAATAAGAAATAAAGTAAGCATATGGTAAACAATACGAATGAGTGAAGGAGAATCTTATGTTAAAGGGAAAAAATGTTGTATTAGCAGTAACGGGTAGTATAGCAGCCTATAAAATTGCAAATCTTGCAAGTATGCTCATGAAACAGCATTGTAAGGTTACTGTTTTAATGACACAGAATGCGACCAATTTTATTAATCCAATTACATTTGAAACGTTAACAGGAAATAAATGTTTGATTGATACCTTTGATCGGGGTTTTCAGTATTCAGTAGAGCATATATCTTTGGCAAAAGAAACGGATATTGTGTTGGTTGCGCCTGCATCTGCCAATGTCATTGCAAAGATGGCACATGGGATAGCAGATGATATGCTTACAACAACTATACTAGCTTGTGAATGCCCAAAGCTTGTTGCACCTGCAATGAATACCCATATGTATCACAACCCAATTGTTCAGGATAATCTTAAAATATTGAAGCGATATGGAATCAAAGTGATACAGCCAGATACTGGATATCTTGCCTGTGGTGATGTTGGAGAAGGAAAAATGCCTTCCGAAGAGGTATTGATGTCGTACATTTTAAAAAATATTGCTTTTGAGAAAGACTTGAAGGGAAAGAAAGTTATAGTGACTGCTGGACCGACGGAAGAAGCAATTGATCCGGTCCGTTTCATTACCAATCATTCCAGTGGAAAAATGGGCTATGCGATTGCAAATGCTTGTATGCTTAGAGGAGCAGAAGTGACGCTGATAACTGGTCCAACCCGCATAAAAATTCCGGATTTTGTAAAGGTGATTCCAGTTGTTTCAGCACAAGACATGTTTGTGGCAGTAAAAGACAATTTTATGGAGCAGGATATTATTATTAAAGCAGCGGCAGTTGCTGATTATCGACCATCGATTGTAGCAGAAGAAAAAGTAAAAAAATCGGAGGAGAATACAAGTCTTTCCTTAGAAAAAACGACTGATATTTTACAGTTTCTTGGTGAACACCGTCGAAGAGGACAGATTCTTTGTGGATTTTCGATGGAAACAGAACATATGGTAGAGAATTCTAAAATGAAGTTAGAAAAAAAGAAAGTAGACCTAATTGTTGCGAACAATTTAAAAGAAGCAGGTGCTGGCTTTGGTACGGAAACCAATATTGTAACACTGATTACAAAGGATGGCGTGACAACATTACCGTTACTCAGTAAAGATGAGGTAGCACATAAAATTTTGGATACTATATTAGATATGAAATGAGAGTTTTCGGATTTTTAATTTAAAAAATCAAAAAAGGTACTTGCATTTGAAAAAATATTGTGTTAAAATATCATACGTGGCTGACAGTCACAAATGATTGATGGGCTATCGCCAAACGGTAAGGCAACGGACTCTGACTCCGTCATCTCAAGGTTCGAATCCTTGTAGCCCAGTTAAAAAGAGAGTATTGATACGGTACTCTCTTTTTTGTTATTTCTTTAAAATACTTGCTCGCGTTACGGAATCTGAACCGTATCGGTTTCGTATCTTGTCTAAGCATACGTCTAAGTTTTCCTGCTTTTTCTTTTGCCCATCGTCCTCGACAGAAAAAAGAGAAAGTTGATTAAAATTGTCTGTTGAAATCTTTGTCGTACGGATTCCCAAAAGTCGTAATGGCGGGGTTCCCTGCCAAAATTCTTTTAATAAGGTACAAGAAGTAGAATATATTACATTGGTGATATCAGTAGCCTCAGTTAAGGTCGTCTGGTGAGACTGTGAGTTAAAATCAGAATCCTTAGTTTCTACGGTAATGGTATTACATTTCACATGATCTGCACGAAGTCGCATACCAACAGTTTCACTTAGGGATAAAAGTACCTGACACGCCGTGTCTGTAGATGTAACATCCTCAGATAGCGTAAGGCTGTTTCCGTATCCCTTGTTTTTCTTATTTTCAATAGCAACTTTATCGTCGGCGATTCCGTTTGCATAATCATGAATTAATTTGCTGTATTTTTCGCCAAAATGAGAAGTAAGTAGAGTGGTATCATATCTTGCCAAATTACCTATGGTACGAATTCCTAAAAGATTCATTTTTCTTTGTGCGGATGGGCCAACAAAATACAAATCACTTACTGGAAGAGGCCACATTTTCTTTTGAATTTCACTTGGAAATAAAGAATGTATTCGATCCGGTTTTTGAAAGTCCGATGCCATTTTTGCTAATAATTTGTTTGTTGATATCCCTACATTTACAGTAAAAAAAAGTTCGTCACGTATTCTATTTTTTATTTTTTCAGCAGCTTCCAATGGAGTTCCAAAAAGATGACAGGTATCCGACATATCAAGGAAGGCTTCATCAATGCTTACCTTCTCAATATCAGGAGTAAAATCATTTAGTATTTTTATAAAGTTTTCGGAACACTTATGATAAATCTCAAAGCGTGGTGGAACGACGATTAGATTTGGACATTTGTTTAGCGCAGACTGTATGGTTTCTGCCGTATGGATATCGTATGCCTTTGCTGGAGTAGATTTGGCAAGCACAATACCATGACGGGATTCGCGATCTCCACCCACGATCGAAGGAACAGTACGAAGATCTAGTTCTTCCTTAAGTACCGTCGTTCGATACATGGATTCCCAACTTAAAAAAGCACTGTTTACATCCACATGAAAAATCAGTCGATCCATCTTATTGATTTCCTTTCTTCTAATTTAGCCCATCTGTTGGTTTTTATTTCACCAATTTTATTTCACAGTTTCTATTTTACTGTAATCCTTAAAGTGGTAGTTTTTCCATTGAATGTAGTAAGCGAAATTATAGTAGTACCAGCTTTTTTAGCCTTGATTTTTCCGGTATCACTTACACTAGCAACTAGCGTATTACTACTTTTATAGGTAATCAGATTGCTTGCAGAACCAGAAGATAGTACAGGTTTTAATTGATAGGTCTTTCCTGTAGATAGTTTTTTTGAAGCTATCGATAAAGCAATAGACTTTGGAGCTTTCTTAACGGTGATGTTTGCTTCTGCGGTTACACCGCTTCCAGCTGTGGCGGTAATGGTTACTGCACCCTTTGCCGTGGAGAGAACCACACCATTTTCATCTACTGTTGCAATGGATTCATCAGAAGAAGTCCATTGAATGGAGTCAGTACATCCGGTGGGTGAAAGCTCTGTGCTTAAGGCTATGCTTTCCCCTAAACCAAGTGTTAATGTATCCTCTGTTAATGAGATACTTTCTGCCTCTAAAAAAGAGTAATTGATATCGCATTCTCCCATATCATTATTAGCACCTTCTACACTGCCTTTGTTTGTATATTGCCAAATATCATAAGTACCGGTAAAGGTAGTTTCCTTCACTCCATAATGAGCCACCCAGATTTTAATACCCTCTAGTTCCACCCAATTGAAATCATTGGTTAAATGACTTGCGGTAGAATAAATCATTGGTGTATATCCGGCAGCAGAAATTATATCACAATAGCTTTTTGCAATGGCAGTAGTATTTTCGATTCCACCAAAAAAACTACCGTTTTTTTCAATATCATAGGCAACGGGGTAATCAAGTTCACGACCGTTTAGCAGTTCTAAGCAATAATTAGCCTCTAAGACAGCTGCCTCGGGTGTACGAATGCAACAATCGTGGTAAACCCCAACTTTAAGACCAGCCGCTTTTGCACCCGCATAATTTGCTTCAAACTGTGAATCTACATCAGGAGCCTGACCCTCTGCAATACGAATCATGGCATAGGTATACCCTTGTGCAGCCACGGATTCCCAGTCCACAACTCCATTATAATCTCCTGACACATCAATACCTTTTACATTACTTGTTTTAGCTTCTACACGTTGCGATGGCAAAGCCAACAGTAAGCACATACATAGTGCTAATGATTTTATTGTTTTTGTTAATCTCATATTTCTCTCCATTTCCATCAAAAGTTAAAATTCCCTTAAAATATTATTTTCCTATTTTATTTTAGCACATATATGATACAATGTTAAAGTATCTATGAAAAGAATAAAGGGGATTGTTGTAAAATGAAAAATTTTAGTGGTTGGAAAGAATACATAATATATGCACTTATTTTTTTCCTGATTGTTATTGTTTGTCCAAAATATGTGTGGGGAAAGACAATTGTAGAAGGTTCCTCAATGAATGAAACATTAGAAGATGGAGACTGGCTCTTAAATGAAAAGATAAGCTACGAATTTGGAAAACCAAATCGATTTGATGTAGTAGTATTTCACTCACCGGTAGAAGAAGGAAAGCACTGGGTAAAACGAGTAATTGGTTTACCTGGGGAAACCGTTCAGATACTTGATGGAAAAATATATATTGATGGGGAAGAATTAACTTCGGATGATTATGGCAATGGAACTATTGAATATTCAGGTGTTGCTTCTGCACCATATATGGTGCCTGAGGATACCTATTTTGTAATGGGAGATAACAGAATGGGAGATAACAGCTGGGATAGTCGATATGAAGAGGTCGGGTCAATTGCAGAAGATGAGATTTGGGGAAAAGTCATATTCCGTACGCGTCCTATAAATAGTATTGGTCTGATTAAATAAAAAGGAAGAAATTGAAAAAGGACGCCTACAAAATTGATATTTTGTAGGCGTCCTTTTTAGTTGATTTATTTATTCTAAATTTAGTTTCTTCTTAAAAATAAAATCAGTCAGTAAGAATAAGATAACACCGGAAATAATACTAATAACGATTAAGTACGGGAAAAATACATTTGATATAATAGCCATTTGTGTAGACATAGTATTTAATGCATCTATGCTATATCCAAAAGGCACCATGCTAATCATGCCAATAATCTGAGACACAAATTGAATAATGAAAAATCCGACCACAGAACCAAGTACTTTGTTTTTACTTATAATTTGGCCAATTGCAATGGAAGCATAAAATGCCAAAGGAGAAGTAAAGATTGCGATGATACAAAATAAAATAACTTCAATAATGGTAAGTGTTAATTGTGCTGACGTAGCATAACCTTTTGTCATACTCCATAGGGTACTCCATTCGCTTAGAAGAGATGCAAAACGATCTGGAGTATAAAACATCATAAAGAGTGAAATTACAATAACTAAAAAACTTGAAACAACCCAAAGACTTGCAACAATTAATTTTGCAAAAATATGTGTTTCTGATGAAACAGGAAGGGTATGCATCAGATAGCCTTCTTCTGTAACCATACTCTTATAAAAACGATAGACAATCAAAAGTACACTCGCTGCTGAAATCACAAGTATCGATGCAACATAGGCAAAAATTACAACAACTGGTATAAACGCTAGAATACCAGGAAAGTTTCCAATGGATACGGTAAGTCTTGTGATTGGTGTCAATAACAATGTGATTAAAAAAAGTGGTAAAAAGTAACGTGCCGTTGCTTTTATTTCATGTTTGCATAATTTTCCTAACATTTGAATACCTCCCTAAATAAAGCGTCTACCGACTTGCCTTCTTTCATACGAATCTCATCTACAGATGATTGTAAGGTGATCTGCCCATTTTGTAAGAAAATAACTTCATCCAATACGTTTTCAATATCTGCAATTAAGTGTGTGGAGATGAGAACGGTTGAATTCTCATTATAATTACTGATAATCGTGTTTAAAATATAATCTCTAGATGCAGGGTCAACTCCACCAATCGGTTCGTCAAGAACATACAGATCCGCTTCACGGCTCATTACTAAAATTAACTGGACTTTTTCTTTCGTACCTTTTGACATCGTTTTTAGTCGGTCTCTTGGATTTATGTGGAGTTTTTCAAGCATTTCATATGCTCTATTTTTATTGAAGTTATCATAGAAGTCTTCAAAAAAATCTAAAAGCTCATTCACTTTCATCCAATTATTTAAGTAAGTTTTATCAGGAAGATAGGAAACTACCTTCTTTGTTTCAATGCCAGGATGTACGCCGTTGATACGAAGTTCTCCTTCAGATGGTACTAATAATCCATTGATAATTTTGATTAAAGTGGTTTTTCCACTTCCGTTTGGTCCTAACAGACCGACTATTTTACCTTTCTCTAGTGTGAGATTAATACCAGATAGTGCAGTAAAACCGCCATATTTTTTCGTAAGACTGTTGCATTCTAATAATGCATTCATACATATTTCCTCCCTATATAAAATAGTAATTGTTCAATTTATTTTACCTCATCAAGAATGAATTTCTTAACTTCTGCTTCATTAAAACCAATTTTTTTTAATTGTTCTAGAAAAATCTTTAATTGTTCTTTAGCTAAATCCAGTTTCATAGTTTGAATCATATTCGAATCCTCCGTAATAAAGCGACCACTGGTACGATTGGTAAATAGCAAACCACTGCGTTCTAATTCTGACAGGGCTTTTTGCATAGTATTTGGATTGACAGAGGCTTCGGTTGCTAAGTCTCTTACGCTAGGAAGCTTTGATCCAATTGCATACTCGCCGGACACGATTCGGTAACTGATTTGATCGATTAGCTGCAAATAAATCGGCCGATCATTTTTTAATTCCCATGGCATTCTTGTTTCCTCCTTATTTTGTTTTTATGTTGTACCACTGTGTTAGTGTATTAAGAACTTAATACAACAATACACCAGGATGAAATAATTGTCAATACCTTTTTAAAAAAAATTAAAAGTGTATAGATTTAGTAATAAATGTTCATTATTATAGAAGAGTTTGAGTACGAAGCATAAAGGAAAAAATACAATATTTTCATAACAGTGTGAATAAAAATGGTAAACTTTACAACTTATTTGAAAAGTGATAGACTGAAAATGTAGTTATGTGCTTCAATTTTATATGGATTTTCGAGCAATGTAGATTTTTTTAATCAAAGGAGGACATCATAAAATGGCAAGAAAAATGAAAACTATGGACGGAAACACCGCTGCTGCTCATGTGTCTTATGCATTCACAGAAGTAGCTGCAATCTACCCAATTACTCCATCTTCTCCAATGGCTGACTATACGGATATGTGGGCAACCCAAGGAAGAAAGAATATTTTCGGGCAAGAAGTTTTGCTTTCTGAAATGCAATCAGAAGCTGGTGCTGCAGGTGCAGTACACGGTTCTTTGCAAGCAGGAGCTTTAACAACAACTTATACCGCGTCTCAAGGTTTATTATTAATGATTCCGAATATGTATAAAATTGCGGGTGAATTATTACCGGGAGTTATCCATGTAACAGCTCGTGCTATTGCATCTCACGCATTATCCATCTTTGGTGATCACTCTGACGTATATGCATGTCGTCAGACTGGATTTGCTATGCTTTGCGCAAGCAACGTTCAGGAAGTTATGGATTTAGGTGCGGTAGCTCACTTAACAGCGATTGAAGGACGTGTACCATTTGTACATTTCTTTGATGGATTTAGAACGTCTCATGAAATTCAGAAAATTGAAGCTTGGGATTATGATGATTTAAAAGATATGTGCAACATGGAAGCAGTTGATGCATTCCGTGCTCGAGCACTAAATCCAGAGCATCCAGTAACACGTGGTACTGCTCAAAACCCTGATATTTTCTTCCAAGCGAGAGAAGCTTGTAACTCATATTATGACGCTATCCCAGAATTAACACAGCGATATATGGATAAAGTAAATGCAAAAATTGGTACAAACTATAAATTATTTAATTACTATGGAGCCAAAGATGCAGAATGTGTCATCATTGCGATGGGATCTGTATGTGATACAATCGATGAAACAATCGATTATTTAGTAGCAGCAGGCGAAAAGGTTGGAGTCGTTAAAGTTCGTTTATTCAGACCTTTCAGCGCACAACATTTAATTGATGCTATTCCTGAAACCGTTAAGTCAATTAGTGTACTTGACAGAACAAAAGAGCCAGGAGCTATTGGCGAGCCGTTATACTTAGATGTAATTGCAGCGCTTAGAAACTCTAAATTCCATAACACTCCAGTACTTTCCGGACGTTATGGCTTGGGTTCTAAAGATACGGTACCAGCGGATATTATTGCTACATTTAAGAATAAAGAAAAAGAGAAATTTACATTAGGTATCATCGATGATGTTACCAATCTTTCCTTACCTAGAGAAGATACAACAAACACAACACCGGAAAGCACGATTTCCTGCAAATTCTGGGGTCTTGGAGCAGACGGTACGGTAGGTGCGAATAAGAACTCAATCAAAATTATTGGTGATCATACCGATATGTATGCACAGGCTTATTTTGATTATGATTCAAAGAAATCTGGTGGTGTAACCATCTCTCACTTACGTTTTGGTAAAGACCCTATCAAAGCGACCTATTTAATTAATAAAGCAAACTTTGTTGCTTGCCATATGCCAGCATACATTAGTAAATATAATATGGTTCAAGATCTAAAAGATGGTGGAACATTCCTTCTTAATACACATTGGACCATGGAAGAGCTAGAAAATGAACTTCCAGGCCAGGTAAAGGCTTACATGGCAAAGCACAATATTAATTTCTATACCATCAATGGTTTTAAGATTGGTAAAGAAATTGGTCTTGGTGGACGTATCAACACAATTCTTCAGTCAGCATTCTTCTCTTTGGCAAAAATTATTCCAGCCGAAGATGCAATTAAATATATGAAAGATGCCGCCACTGCTTCTTACTCTCAAAAGGGCGATGACATTGTTAAAATGAACCACGATGCAATCGACGCTGGTGCAAAGAATTATGTTAAGATTGAAATCCCTGCAAGCTGGGCGAATGCAACAAAAGAAGATTTAACGGTAAAGGTTTCAGGTGGCAGAAAAGAAGTTGTTGATTATGTCAACAGTATTCAAAATGCAATCAATTCTCAAACAGGTAATGACCTTCCAGTTTCAGCATTCACAGATTATGTGGATGGTACACTTCCTGCAGGTTCTGCAGCATATGAAAAACGTGGTATTGCAATTGATGTTCCTTCATGGAATCCGGATAATTGTATCCAGTGTAACTTCTGTTCTTATGTTTGCCCACATGCAGTAATTCGTCCAATGGCTATGGATGAAGCACAGGCGGCCGCTGCACCAGAAGGTTCCACGATGGATATGACTGGTATGCCTGGTCATAAATTTGCAATCACGGTATCCGTACTTGACTGTACAGGATGCGGATCTTGCGTGAATGTGTGTCCTGGTAAGAAGGGTGAAAAGGCCCTTTTACTAAAACCGATTGAAACTCAGTTTGAAGCACAAAAGATGTCTGACTACTGTAAGTCGATAGAAACTCCGGCAGCAGTTACGGACAAATTCAAAATAACTTCTGTGAAGGGAAGCCAGTTTTATCAGCCGTTACTTGAGTACTCTGGAGCTTGTGCAGGTTGCGGTGAGACACCTTATGCTAAATTAATGACCCAATTATTTGGTAATAGAATGTACATTGCGAATGCAACGGGATGTTCTTCCATCTGGGGAGGGTCTTCGCCAGCTTCACCATATACTGTAAATAAAGAAGGTAAGGGTCCTGCCTGGGCTAACTCCTTATTTGAAGACAATGCGGAGTACGGATTTGGTATGCAGTTAGCACAAAAAGCATTAAGAAAACGTGTTACTAACTCGGCTGAAAACTTATTAAAAGTTGCTGAAAAAGACACTGTAAAAGCTGCACTTTTAAAATACTTGGCAACCATAGATTCGAGTACAGAAAACGGACCTGCCACAAACGAAATGATAAAAGAATTGGAAGCTTGTGGATGTGGCAATGAAGAAGCAGTTACTATTTTAAAGAATAAAGATTTTGCTGCTAAGAAATCCCAGTGGATCCTTGGTGGTGATGGATGGGCTTACGATATCGGTTTTGGTGGTGTTGACCATGTTCTTGCAAGCGGACAAGATGTTAATATATTAGTATTTGATACCGAAGTTTACTCAAACACAGGTGGACAATCTTCAAAAGCTACACCTACTGGAGCAATTGCTCAGTTTGCAGCTGCGGGTAAAGAAGTTAAGAAAAAAGACTTAGCAGCAATTGCTATGAGCTATGGCTATGTGTATGTCGCACAAATTGCTCAGGGTGCTGATTACAATCAGTGCGTAAAAGCATTTGTGGAAGCAGAAAATTATCCGGGACCATCTATTATCATTGCGTATGCTCCATGTATTAACCATGGGATTAAAGCTGGTATGGGATCTGCACAGACTGAGGAAAAACGTGCGGTTGAATCAGGTTATTGGCACCTGTTCCGCTTTGATCCACGCCTTGCAGAAGAAGGAAAGAACCCATTCCAGTTAGACTCAAAAGAGCCTTCTGCAAGCTATCAAGACTTCATACTAAGTGAAGTTCGTTACAACAGACTGTCTCGTTCTAACCCAGAAAGAGCAAAAATGCTGTTTGAAAAAGCGGAGAAAGATGCAAAAGAAAAGTATGTTGCGCTTGCTCAAAAAGCTGGCAAATAATATAGTTATAAATATAAGGAGGTCGACAAAAGTCGGCCTCTTTTTGTATGAAAATATGCCATTCTCATTAAATGGCACTTCACATAACCTAAAGAAATCTTTAGGTTATGTGAAGTTTATCTTTAGAATTCTTATTTATAGTAATATAGGACGCAATTTTAGAAATGGATTAAGGAAGTGAGGAGTTAGAATGAAACAAACAGTTAAAAGGTATTTTATATTACTAAGTTTTTCTTTATTTCTATTCGTTATAATAAATACCACAAAAGCTATGGCAGCAGAGCAAAGTATATTTTCTGTTTTTGGAATGGGTGAATTAGCGGATAAGGGAAAAGAGGAAACAGTTACTAGGGAACAATTCGCAAAAATGATTGTTTATCTTTCGGGTGAAGATGTTGATATTCAAAATGACTTGGAAACGATATATCCAGATATGAAAAAAAACAAGGTATATTCTTCGTATGTAAACATGGTGACATTGAAAGGTTGGATGTCTGGAAATGTCTCAGGAGAGTTTAAACCAAAACAAGCGATAAAAATATTAGATGCAGCAAGAGCAGCCGCAGCTATGTTAGGTTATGGAACAAAAGAAGACGGAAGCAGTTATTCACAAAAAGATATTATGAATCTTTATTATGAGAATAATCTCAATAAAAATATAAAATCTAGTACAAAAAGAAGTTTAACTTATCAGGACGTGGAGCAGTTATTTTTTAATATGCTAATGACAAAAACAAAAGCAGGTACAACCTATTTTGAAACATTAGGTGGAAAAATTAGAGAAGATGGAAGTCTAAACATCGGTTCCTTTTTAAAACAAAAATTAAGAGGTCCTGTTGTAGGAACGATTGACTGGAAAAGTGAACTTCCATTTTCAATCAAAAACAAGAAATTATATGTAAATGAAAGTGAAGTAAAAAAATATCAAGAAACTAAAAATGATGTTGTATATTATGATCTTCGAAACAAAAGTGTTTGGATTTATAAAAATCAAGTGGAAGGAACCTTGCAAAGTATCAGCCCCAATCGAAGAAATCCACAAAATATTACCGTTGACGGAGAGGTCTTTACGATTGAAACATCACAAGTAAAACAATTCCTCTCAAAAAGGGGACAAGATTTATTAAATACGAAAGTGACGTTGATTTTAGGAGTTAAGGAAGAAGTGGCAGGTATACTATCCGATATGACGCTGGATGGAAGTTTTACAGGAGTTATTCTAAAAATCGGAACAAAGACAAATGGAAACAAAGAAAATAAGGATTTGCTTAATAAATATATGGTTGTAATAGATAAAGATGGAAAGGAACATACAATCTTATTTCCGTATAAAAGTACCTTATACAGAAATTACGATGTTGTAAAAGTAACGGGACAAGATGGTACTACGCTAATCGAAACACAAATACCTTCAAATGGTTTATTATGTGGGAAATCCATAGATACAAAAAACAAGTTAATCGGAGACTCAAAAATAGCAAAAGATGTAACTGTGATTGATATAGGTAAAGAATCAGCAAAAGTGATTCCATTACAAAAGATTTCAGGAATGAAGCTGACAGCCGGTCAAATTCTTTATTATGAAACAAATGAAGCGGGTGAAATTAGTAGTATTTTCCTTAGGAATGTAGCAGGAAGAGAAGAAAATCATGTACTGATTACCAAATTGAAACCAAGCTATGATAGTAAAGGAGAACCCTATGAATGCGAGGTTGTCTATTTTTCCAATGGAGTAGAAAAGACAAAAAACATGCCTATAGAAAAAGTAGAAAGTCTGATACAAATAGGACGAGCATATCGATTGGAAGAATTTGCAGATGAAAGTTTTATTTTTTATCGTGAAGACGATTACGAAGTAAAGAAAATAATGGGTAAGAAGATGATAGGAACAGATTTAAGCTATGAAATATCAGATAACCTTCAGGTATATTATAGAGCAGTTGATGGAACTTATTTTAAAACAGAACTGGACCGTGTGAGTGACCTAAATAACTATAAATTACAAGCATTCTGTGACAAAAATGCGACCCAGATAAAAACAGTTTCCATTATTCTGGCAACGGATCGATAAGGAGAAGAAAGTGAAAATAATGAAAAAAATGAGTAAGAAGAAAAAAATCATAATTGTAATTTTAATGTTTGCAATTTTAATAATCTCTTTGTTTGCATTTTGGAAAAAAGGAAGTGCAAAAAATAGTAATCAGGAAGGGTATACAACACAAGAAGTTACAAAAAAAGATATCAAGGAAATGATTACAACAACCGGTAAAGTATCGGCACTTAATTCATATTCCGTTTGGCCCTTATCCGGAATAGAAGGAAAAGTAACCTATTCTGATTTTGAAGTAGGCGATACGGTGAAGAAAGGACAGGTTTTGTATCGGATAGCAACCGACAGTTTGGATAGTAAGATAAAGACGGCAAAAGAAAATTTGGCCCGAAAGAAAAGAAGCTATGCACGCACAAAAAAAACAACACAGACAACACTTGAAAAATATAATAGTTACAGTGTATTAGCGAATAAAGATGGGTACATAAAAAATATTGATACAAAGGTAGGAGATACGATTACAGAAGGAAGTACAATAATAGGAAAACTTTATAATAACAAAAAAATGAAGCTATTAGTTCCGTTTTCTGCAAACCTTGTATCGAACAAAACAATTGGGGAAAAAGCAAGTGTAATATTGTCATTTTCAGGTGAAAAATTGAAAGGCAAGGTAATAAAAGTAAATGATTATAAAGAAAAGATGAGCCAGAATCGTGTGGTTCGCTATGTGACAATCGAAGTAAATAATCCAGGAGGTATTTCAACAAATGATAAAGCAAGTGCGAAAATAGGGGATTCCTATGGTAGCGACGAAGGACTATTTTCTCCAATGTATGAAGAAAATATGGTAGCTACTGTTTCGGGTGTAGTAGCATTTGTATCAGCAAAAGAAGGAAGTTATGTAAAAAAGGGAGATGTTATATTATCCATTAAAAAGGATTCTTTCATCACTTCGACGAATGAGGTAAATGAACAGCTAGAAAGTGCAAAATCTGCACTTGAAGAGGCAAAAGCGGAATTAAAAAGTCTAAATAAAAACAAGAAAGATTATGAAATTAAGTCTCCGATTGCTGGAAAAATTGTAAAAAAGAATGTGAAGCAAGGAGATATCATAAATGCGACAACCTCAAAAGATCCCCTTTGTTTAATTTACGATCTTTCTGCAATGAATTTTTCCATGATGATTGACGAAACGGATGTTCAAAAACTATGTGAAGGTCAGAAAATTGATATAACTGCAGACGCATTACCAAATGACAAATATGAAGGATTAATTACCAGTATCAGTATTGAAGCGAATATAAGTGATGGTGGTGTCACGCAGTATCCAGTAACAGCACGCGTTGAGAAGTACGGTAAAATGTTGCCAGGAATGAATGTGAGTGGAGAAGTTGTAGTAAAAGAAGTTAAAAATGCGATTACAATACCATCGAATGCCCTGATTCGTGGGAATTTTGTCTATGTAGAAGACGCAAAAGCAAAAGAAGAAACCGATGTACCAAACGGCTTTCGAAAGCAAGAAGTTACAATTGGCATTAGTAATGGAACCGATATTGAAGTGATGAAAGGATTATTAGAGGGTGATAAGGTTTATATGCCACAAGAAGTGATAGAAGATAATGGGGAAGAGATGAGCTATGAAGAGTAAAGATATATTGATTGAATTAAAAGAAGTATGCAAATATTATCAAATTGGTGAAGAAGAAGTGCGTGCCAATGATGGAATTAATTTAACAATTTGCAAAGGAGAGTTTGTTGCTATCATTGGTAAGTCAGGAAGCGGAAAATCGACAACCATGAACATAATAGGTGCCCTTGATGTACCCACAAGTGGAGAATACTGGATGCAAGGAACGAATGTTAGCCATATGAAGGACGATGAATTGGCAGCTATCCGAAATAAAATGATAGGCTTTATTTTTCAACAATATTATTTGCTTTCTAAATTGAGTGTAATTGAGAATGTTGAGTTGCCACTTTTATATGCAGGGGTTGATTTTGTTGATCGAAAACAAAGAGCAATGCAAGCACTCCAGGAAGTCGGACTTGAAGAAAAATGGAACAAATATCCAAAGCAGTTATCGGGAGGACAACAGCAAAGAGTTTCTATTGCCAGGGCACTAGCGGGAAGCCCCTCCCTAATTTTAGCAGATGAACCAACAGGAGCATTAGATTCAAAGACGACGAAAGATGTATTGAGCTTTTTGAAAAAGCTTCATGCAAAAGGAAATACCATTGTATTAATTACGCATGACCAGTCTGTTGCGTTACAAGCTGAACGCATTGTAAACCTAATAGATGGAAAAATTATTTTTGATGGTAATGTAGAAGACTATAAAAATCAAAATTAAGAAAGATAAGGTGAAATAAACATGAATATTACGCAATCTTTTCGCCTGGCGATAAAAAGTATTCTGTCAAACCGCATGCGCTCTATATTAACTATGCTAGGGATGATCATAGGAGTTGCATCTGTTATTTTAATAGTGGGTCTTATGAAGGGAGTATCCAAGAAAATGGAGGGAAGCTATGCGGATATGGGAATCAACAGCATTAGTGTGTACGTTCAAAAGAACGGTAATCGAATGATAACGGAAAAGGATATGTATCAGTTTTACAATGAAAACAGAGATTTAATTAAAGAAATTTCTCCATCATTGGAAACAAAATATGTAGCAAAAAATGCGGAGACAAAATTTAAAGCAAATGTAAAGGGAGTAAGTGAAAACTATGCACAAATTAAAACATTAAGTTTGGTGCAGGGGCGTTTTATAAATTATGCAGATGTCTTATTACGACAAAATAACTGTGTGATCGGAGCATACGTGGAAGATAAGCTTTTTGGTAAGGGTAAAGGAATGGGTCAGACAATTAAAATAAACGGCGAAAAGTTTCAAGTTGTTGGAAGAGTAAAGGAATTGGCGGGGCGGAAAAAAGGTTCAACAGATGATTGTATTTATATTGCGTACTCTAAGGTGCTTCGTATGAACAAAGTTACAGAAATTGATAGCTATGAAATGATGGCAGTTGACCCAACGTTAGCAGATCCTTTAGTTGCGAAACTTGAAAGCTGGCTTTATGAAAAAATAGGGAATCGCGATTATTTTTACGCTTTTAGTATGTCCTCCATGATTTCTTCGATGAATTCAACAATGAATATGTTAGCACTAGCACTTTCAGGTATTGCTGCAATTTCTTTGCTTGTAGCTGGTATCGGAATTATGAATATCATGTTAGTCTCCGTTACAGAAAGAACGCAGGAAATTGGAATTAGAAAATCACTAGGAGCACGACGAAGAGATATTTTGAATCAATTTATTATTGAAGCTGCAGCAGTAAGTGGAATTGGAGGATTAGTCGGGATACTGGTTGGTGTAATTCTAGTATTTTCAATTGGGAAATTAGCAAATATGCAGGCTTCTCCTAGTATGCCATCCATTTTGATTTCATTTACAGTGTCAGTCGCAACGGGAATCATTTTTGGTTATATGCCAGCAAAAAAGGCAGCAATGTTAAATCCAATAGATGCTCTAAGAGGAGAATAATGTTATAATAAGGTAATTGATAGATTTAAAGAAAGCGAGGTATTAATTTGAACGATAAGATATTAGTAGCAGAAGATGATGAAGACATTGTTGAACTTTTAAAGTTATACATGGAAAATGAGGGATTTACGGTCTTTTCAGCTACCAATGGATTTGATGCCTTTGTGATTGCTAAAGAAGAAGAGATTGATTTGGCAGTGATTGATATTATGATGCCTCGCATGAATGGATTTGAGTTAACAAAAAAGATAAGAGAAATTAGTAATATTCCGATTATCATTCTTTCTGCTAAAAACTTAGATAGTGACAAGATTCTTGGTCTCAATGTCGGTGCGGATGACTATCTGACCAAGCCTTTTAATCCGTTGGAAATTATTGCTCGCATTCATGCAAATTTACGGCGCTTTTATCGCTTTGGAGAAGGGTTGGAAATAAAAAATAATAAACTTAAGGTAGGAGACTTAAGTTTAGATACAGAAACGCTCCTTCTTACCAAAGAAAAGACTGAAATTGCACTGACACCAATGGAATATAAAATATTAGCAATGCTTATGAAATCACCGGGAAGAGTCTACACAAAGGTACAGATTTATGAAAATATTAATGGTGAGTATTTTGAAAATGATGACAGTACATTAATGGTTCACATGTCCAAACTGAGAGAAAAAATTGAAGATAATAGCAAAAATCCAAAGTACATAAAAACCGTGCGCGGGGTGGGATATAAAATTGAAAAACAATAAAAAGAAACAAGAAAGTTTTTTTGGGTTACTAGTAAGAAATTACATTTATTTTACCTTGGTAATTGCTACGGTTTTATTGCTTCTTTTTATTATTTTTACAATAATTACAGATAAAACTTTCATAGAGGCAAAACTTGAAAGATTGCCCAAGCAGATAAATCGGTTGCAGAGTGAACAATATAAAACGATAGATGCACAAAAGTTATTTGGCCGCAATGGATACTTTGAAATACTCAACGAAGAAGGGATAATTACTTATAAAAGTAAGGTCAGTAAAAGAATTTCTTATACCAGTGGAGAATTAGAATGTATTGCTGACTACGATTTAGGTGAAAGTATTATGCTAACAGAATATAAAACTAAAAATACAGAAACTAATTATTTGCTTCAGTATGCCAAGGATTCTGAGGATGGATATGAGAATATCGGTTTTTTGATTCTTGATTCGAAGTATCAAGTGATATTTGATAATATCGATACAAATCACAAGGCTTTCACAAAAGAAGAAATTGAGCTTCTTTATATGAAAAAATATGAAGTTAGAAAGTTGGCATTTACTACCCTAGATGGGAAAAAGCATACAATGGTAATGTACATTCACTATTTGGATTATGAAAGTTGGGAGAAAGCTTCTCATCTAATGATGTGGATTATTCCTATTTTTGTCGTGTGCTATGTTATAATGATTATTACTTTTGTATTTATTCTAAACAAAAAAATAAAAATACCGTTGATGATGCTAAATGCAGCAATGCTTGATTTTGCCGAAGAAAAGCAAAATGGAGAAATCTGCTATAGTGGACCTAAGGAGTTTGTACAAATATGTGAAAGCTTTAATAAGATGTCATCCTTACTTGTTGAGAGTGAAAAAGATAAGGAAAAACTAGCAATGGACAAGCAAAAGATGCTTGCTGATATTTCACACGATTTAAAAACACCGATTACGGTGATTAAAGGATATTCAAAAGCAATTTGCGATGGTATTATTGAGGAAAATAAAAAAGAACAGTACATAAAGACCATTTATCAAAAAGCAGATGATTTAACGGAGCTAATCAATACGTTCTATGAATATAATAAACTGGAACATCCCGATTTTTCCCTCGAATTTCAAAAGAAAGACATTTGTGAGGAAATAAGAGAATATCTAGCAATAAAATATGAAGAAATTGATAATAATGAATTTATATTAGAAGCAGATATCCCAGAAGGGAGAATTTTGGCATCGTTTGATTCAATTCAAATGAGGCGAGTTTATGATAATATAATAGGAAATGCAATGAAACATAATAAAGCAGGAACTACAATATTCATTCAACTAAAAAAACAAGATGAAACGATTATCATTCGGATTGCAGATAATGGAGTCGGTATTCCAAAAGAAATGGAAAAGTACATTTTTGAACCATTTGTAGTAGGAGATGATTCAAGGAATAATAAACAAGGATCTGGTTTGGGACTTGCAATAGTCGATCGAGTAATTCGTGCACATAATGGGACGATTCGATTGATGATACCGCCAAAGAAAAAATATAAAACAGAATTTAAAATAGTCTTACCGATTAAGCAGCAGGGCTGAGTAATAGAGACTTGAAACGAAGGAGATTAAAAAATGATTTACTGTAGCAAAGAAAGAATGGAAGAAAAGATTAATACATTTGCTCGGTTTGGCGATACTGGACGGGGTGGGATTACCCGACTTTCCTTATCACCAGTAGCGTTAGAAGCGAGACAAGAACTTTTGAATCGCTGTGAAAACCTGGGTATGGATATAAAGATGGATGATATGGCAAATATATATGCAACATTAAAAGGAGAGGAAGGTCTTCCAGCTATATTAATGGGATCTCATTTGGATTCGGTTGTTAAAGGGGGCAATTATGATGGAATTCTTGGAGTTTTAACGGCGCTTGAAGTAATCGAGACCATTGTAATCGAAAAGATAAAACATAGACATCCAATTACAATGGTTGTTTGGACCAATGAAGAAGGTGCAAGATTTGATCCTGCCATGATGTCTTCCGGAGTAGTTTGTCAAAAATTTGATAAAGAAAAAATGTTAAAGTCTATGGATACAGATGGTATTTCCTTTGAAGAAGCACTGGAGAAAAGCGGATATAAGGGATCAGTTGCGAATCGAATGAAACCAAAAGAAAGTTTGGCTTTCTTAGAGCTACATATTGAACAAGGACCTGTTCTTGAGGCACAGAAGAAAGATATTGGTATAGTCGAAGGTGTTTGCGGAATGGTGAATTATGAAATTTCTTGCTATGGACAAGCAGATCATGCAGGCACAACACCAATGAAATATCGAAGGGATGCTTTGTATGCGGCAACCAAGGTGATTCAGTATCTTCATGACGAATTGGATTGTTTGGATGATAAGTTAGTATATACGACAGGAAGAATATTGGCTTTCCCTAATATTCATACTATTATTCCGGATGAAGTTCGATTTACTTTAGATGCTAGACATCAGGATGCGAAAGTAATTGAGCAAGTAGTTGAAATAATAAATCGTGTACCGAAAGAAGTGGTAGGTTGCCAGGTTATATACCAAGAACTTTGGTCTAGAAAAACAGTGATCTTTCACAAACCATATGTGGATTTTGTAGAGAAAAATGCCAAAAAATGTGGATACTCATCAATGCGTATGTATAGTGGGCCGGGACATGATGCACAATTTGTAAGCGATATAGTTCCGACTACAATGATTTTTGTTCCAAGTGTAAAGGGACATAGTCATTGTGAAAAGGAGTTTACTCCGATGGAGAATTGTTGGAAAGGCGCCAACATAATGTTAAAGACTGCGCTTGATATTGATTTACTGTAGTGACGTCAATTTGTCTACAGCAAGAAGAACGCATTTATATTAAGAAGAGATAGTAAAAAAACTTTTGCAAAATTAGTTACATTTATTTAGCGAGTTGGCATATACTGCTTATTAACAGTGAAACAAAAAGTAGATTACATTGACAATACAATATTCTTACGATATAATACAAAGAATGTAAAATTGTACGAAAAGTAATAAGAGTTTATGGAGGAACAACGTATGGCGGAGAAGAAGAATATTTTAACCTATGAAGGCTTGAAACAATTAGAAGAAGAATTACAAGAATTAAAGGTTAATAAAAGAAAACAGGTTGCACAGAAAATTAAAGAAGCAAGAGAGCAAGGGGACTTGTCGGAAAATGCTGAATATGATGCAGCCAAAGATGAACAGCGTGATATTGAAGCTAGAATTGAAGAGATTGATAAAATCCTTAAAAATGCTGAAGTAGTAGTAGAAGAAGACGTTGATGTTAATAGAATAAATATTGGATGTAAAGTAATCATTAAAGATTTAGAGTTTGGTGATGAATTAGAATACAAAATTGTTGGTTCAACCGAAGCAAACAGCTTGAAGGGAAAAATCTCAAATGAATCTCCAGTAGGAAAAGCATTAATAGGGGCTAAAAAAGGAGCCGTTATTGCTGTTGAAACGCAGGCAGGAGAAATTAAGTATAAAATCTTAGAAATTCAAAAATCTAACTAAAGCAAAAAAGGAGTGTTTACGTTGGCTGAAAATAATCAACAAAATAATCAACAAACTGAGCAACAAGTAGATATCAACGAATTACTTAAAGTTCGTCATAATAAATTAGCAGAACTCAAAGAACAGGGAAAAGATCCTTTTCAAATCATGAAATATGATGTGACTCATCATACCACACAAGTAAAAGAAAATTTTGAAAGCCTAGAAGGAAAGAGCGTATCGGTAGCGGGTCGAGTTATGTCGAAACGTGTTATGGGTAAAGCATCTTTTTGTAATATCGCGGACAAACTTGGAAATATCCAAAGTTATGTTGCAAGAGATTCCATAGGTGAAGAATCATATAAAGATTTCAAAAAAATGGATGTTGGTGATATTGTAGCAATCAAAGGTGAAGTCTTCAAAACAAAGACAGAAGAAATTTCGATTCATGCCTCCGAAGTTACTTTGTTAAGTAAGAGTTTGCAGATATTACCTGAAAAATTTCACGGCTTAAAAGATACCGATGTGCGTTATAGACAACGTTACATTGATTTGATTGTAAATCCAGAAGTAAAAGATACGTTTATCAAACGTTCTGCTATTATAAAAGAAATCCGTAATTATTTAGATAACCAAGGGTTTATGGAAGTAGAGACTCCTACTTTAGTACCGATGGCAGGTGGTGCTGCGGCAAGACCATTTACGACGCATCACAATTCATTGGATGAAGATCTTAACTTACGAATTTCATTGGAATTATACTTAAAGAGATTAATAGTAGGTGGACTTGAGAGAGTATACGAAGTTGGACGAGTATTTCGTAACGAAGGGTTATCCGTTCGTCATAACCCAGAATTTACTCTTTTAGAGATTTACCAAGCATATACCGATTATTATGGAATGATGGATTTATCAGAAGGTATTTTCCGTACGGTAGCGCAAAATGTACTTGGTACCACAAAGATAAGTTACGGTGGCGTAGATATTGATCTTGGAAAGCCATTTGAACGTATCACTATGGTAGATGCCGTTAAAAAATATGCGGATGTTGATTTTAATGAGATCAAGACGTTAGATGAGGCAAGAAAAGCTGCAAAAGAGCATCATGTTAAATATGAAGAAAGACATAAATTTGGTGAAATTATCAATTTATTCTTCGAAGAATTTTGCGAGGAACATTTGGTGCAACCAACCTTTATTATGGATCATCCAACGGATATTTCTCCTCTTGCTAAGAAAAAACCAGAAAATCCAGATTTTACGGAACGTTTTGAGTTATTTATTACAAAGAGAGAAATGGCAAATGCTTTCTCTGAGTTAAATGATCCAATTGATCAGAAAGAGCGTTTTATGGCACAGGAAGAACAGTTTGCTGCTGGTGATGAAGAAGCACAGCATTTGGACGAAGACTTTATTTGTGCATTGGAATATGGTATGCCACCTACTGGCGGAATCGGTATCGGTATAGACCGTTTAGTTATGCTGATGACAGATTCAGCTGCGATAAGAGATGTACTTTTATTTCCGACGATGAAGAGATTAGAGAAATAAAGTTCTAAAGAATACAATTTAATATTTAATACTACTTGGACACTTTTCTAAATGTTAAGAAAGGTGTCCTTTTTTTATTGCTAAGAAGAATATCTATTTCTTTATCAAAAACACCCCCAAACTACCCTTTTGCGGAGTGGCATTTTATGGAATAACATGATACTCTATTAACGATTATAGGAGAAAAGATAATAAAAAGTGAAAGGAATGTCAAATGGAATTGAAAAAAATAAAAAGAAAAAGAAGGATAGTTACTTATTGTATTATTATTTTTATAGCAACCCAGATATTACCACTACTAAATAGTTCTGTCAGCTATGCGGCATCGCTTAATACGAACCTTTTGTTAAATCCAGGGGGAGAGGAAGGTGGTAGTATAGACTATGGATGGCAGCAAACGGAGGATCTCAATAGCAATACGAATAAACTAAATTCAGAAAATGGTGGAAGAACTGGAAAGTATCTGAGGGGATTTGCCCAAAACTATGTAGACGCATCTGTAAATAATTATCAGGATGTAGATATCAGCAGTCTGTCATCGGCTATAAGTGCAGGGAAATTAATGGTTGAGTTGTCTGGGTATTATATGAAGGCAGATATAAAAGAAAAGGATTATGTTAGGGTAAAGATCCAGCAGTTCGACGTCAACGGAAAAGAACTTGATACGAAAGAGAGTGAATGTAAGGAGAGCTGTACCATATCTTCTATAAACTGGGAGAAATTTGAAATTATAAGCTCAGTTCAGAAGGATACGACAAAAATCAGGGTTTCTCTGATTGGTTTATTAGAATATCCTGGATACGGTAAATGGAGTTATTTTGGTTATGATGATATGTCACTTATAGTATCAGAAAACAATGATAGTGCACCAGTGGTATCACAAATAGACAATCAGACAATGGATTCTGGTGAAACCATAGGACCAATTGCATTTACTGTAACAGATTCGGATACTTCACTTAGCTCGGTTACTGCAACAGGAAGTTCATCTAATGAGGATCTAATCAGTAGTGCGGGTATTGTTGTTATATTATCTAATGGAAATGGAACAATTACCATACCTTCTACAAGCGAAAAAACTGGAACAGCGGATATCACAGTAGCAGTTTTTGATGGTATAAAAACTACGAATATGGTATTTACTATTATTGTAATTCCGGCATATAAGCTGGGAAGTAATCTGGTACGCAATGGAGATGGCGGGTCAACGGAAGGCTGGGTTGATACGGAATCAAGAATACAGCATTGGGGAACTTTTAAAGTGACTACAGTTAATCCTGAAGGAAGTAAATATTATATGTATCAGGATATGGATATAACTAAATTCTCCTCTATGATAAGTGCAGAAATGCTGGAATTTACTTCTTCATGTACTATTCTAAATAGTAAAGGCGAATACAAAGTAGAAGGGTATAGCAGTACTGGAGATTTATTGTGGACATCAAATAGTGGCGCTATTTCTACTGATACCAGAATGATTAGGGTGACAGTAGGAGGATTAATGGGTGCAGAAGTGGATGATGTCAGTGTTGTTTTATCGGTAAAAGATAAAATATCGGATATTCCGAATCAGGCAGTAAAAGCCGGAGACTCAATTACAATCCCTTTTACTGTAACTTATGGCGGTAGTGAGGCATTATTAACCGCATCCTCTACTAATAATAATATCATATTGGATAGTTCCATTACATTCGCAGGTAGTGACTATAACCGCAATATTACGTTTACTGCGCAAAAAAACGTATCTGGTACTTCTGATATTACAGTGAAAATAGATGGAAAATCTCCTATAACATTTACGGTTAATGTATATACAGTTCCAGAAAAGCCATCCATCACATCGGTACAAGAGGATACGAATGGATTCAGTGTAGCTTTTTCGGCTCCCGGTACGGACGGAGGAAGAAGTATTACTGGTTATAAGGTAATATGCAGTGATGGAAAAACAGTAAATGGAGATTCCAGTCCTATAAAGGTAACAGGACTTACACCAGGAGAAAGTTATACATTTACCGTATCTGCGATAAATGAAGCAGGAGAAGGAGCTGCATCTGATAGTTCTCAAGTTGTCAAATATATAGAATCACCAAAACTAACCACAGAAGCTGTTTCTACAACTACCAGTACTTTGGCAACAATTACCGGAAATGTTATCAGTGATGGAGGAAGTGCTATTACAGAAAGAGGAGTAGAATATAAGAAATCCTCGGACCATAGTTTTTATAATATAAAATCGGAATCTAACGGTACAGGAAGTTATACCATTAACCTGACATCACTTGAAAAGAATACACAGTATGATGTAAGGGCTTATGTGGTGAATAGTAAGGGAACTAGTTACGGTAATGAGGTACAATTTACAACTTTATCAAACACCGCTCCGGTTATTGAAGACATTACCAATCCAGCTGCCATTGAAGAAGATACTGCTACAGAAGAAATTGCTTTTACAATCAGTGATGATTCTACTTCCACTGCAAACCTTCAGGTCACAGCAACATCTGATAATACGTCGTTGGTACCAAATAATGCAACTGCTATCGTGCTGGGTGGGACGTCATCCAAACGTACAATACAGGTGAAACCGGTTCTGAACCAGAACGGAACGGCTAATATCACGATTAAAGTAAAGGATGAAGAAGGGGCAATATCAAGTAAAACATTTATGGTGACGGTCTCTCCGGTTAATGATGTACCAGTAGCTGACAATATTACCGTAAATGCAACAGAAGATACAAATGCGGATGGAACATTATCCGGTACGGATATTGACAGTAGTACACTGACCTATGGGAAAGCTTCCAAGCCAGCTCACGGTTCGGTAACTGTTAATTCAGATGGAACATTCCGTTATACACCGGATAAAGATTATTATGGAGATGATTTCTTTATTTACTTTATTAGTGATGAGGTAGCAGATTCCAAACCAGCTACGGTGACTATTCATATTGCCGGCGTAAATGATGATCCAAGTGCCGATTCACTAAACTTTACATTAGATGAGGATAGCTTGATAAAAGGAAAACTTACTGGAAAGGATGCAGAAGGAAATAATTTAACTTTTTCAAAAGTATCAGATCCGATTAACGGAAGTGTTATGATTGATTCGAATGGAAAATTTACTTATACTCCGACAGAAAACTATTATGGAAGTGACAGCTTTACTTATCTGGTATCGGATGGAAATCAGAAATCCTTGGCAGCCACGGTGACATTAACCGTAAACGCTATAAATGATGTACCGGTAGTAAAAAATGGTACCCTCAGTGTGACAGAAGATGTTCCGCAGAATGGGACAATGCAAGGAACAGATATAGAAAATGATTCTCTTAGTTTTATAATAGTAAAAAAACCTACAAAGGGCTCCGTAACAATTAATGCAGACGGTACATATGTTTATACACCGCATGCAAATGCGACAGAAAGTGATAGATTTACCTACAAAGCAAATGATGGAAAGGCAGATTCGGGTATTGCGCAGATTCAAGTAATGATAAACGGGGTAAATGATCTTCCGAAAATATCAAATATTGAAAAAAACGTAGTAGAAAATAAAACAGTAAGCTTTACAACAGCTGATTTTACCAGTCATTTTACAGATGTAGATGAGGACCAGTTAAGTAAAATTCGAATTGAAACAATCAAAGATACACAATGTGGAGAATGGAAATATGATGATAAAGGAACTTTGAGTGAATTAACAGTCGGAAAGGAAGTAAGTCTGACTGATGTTCATAAAATAAAATTTGTATCAAAAACAGCAGGTGTGGTAAGCTTAACATGGAAAGGGTCTGATGGAACAGGCTATTCAGACCAGGCTATGGATATAACCATAAATATTACGAAACCAGCCTCGTCCGGGGATTCGTCATCAGGAGGCGCTCCATCTGGTGAAATCCCAGCGAAAGATCCAAATAAGGATTCTTCTAGCGCTGGAGCAAATGAAAATACGTTGAACATATCTGAGACGCAGAATGAAATCAAGGTATCTGCAATGGAATCAGGGAATGAAACAAATTCAGATTTAGTATTAAAATCTGATGTAATTGAAAAAGCGAAGACAGAAGGTAAAACCTTATCTGTAAAGGTAATGGATACAGAGAATAAGGAGGAATATACATGGGCGTTCCAGAAAAAAGAGTTGAAATCTTCTGATGTTAAGATTGCTGATGTTAATCTGAAAATACAGGTTGATACCGTAAAAAATTATTCCGATCTGGTTCAAAAAGCAGGAAACAGTGAAATTACCGGTCTGGTTTTAAATTTTGCTCATGAGGGGGAACTACCATGTCAGGCTAGCGTTAAAATTTATGTTGGAGATCAAGAAGGAGTAATGCCAGGAAGTAGAATTAATCTGTATCATTATAATAAGCAGACCACAAAACTGGAAGAACTTCCGTATGGTTCTGATTATTATGTTAATCAGGATGGCTATGTGACGATTCAGATTGTGCATTGTTCGGATTATGTGGTACTTAATAGCAAGGCACCTGTTAAGATGGTTACACCTTTGGAAAAGCAGATCAAAATATCAATCAAAAAAACGAATCTTAAAATTGGAAGTAGTACAAAAATCAATGTAAAGTTTCCATCAACGCTACAGGCAGTGAGTAAGATAAAAGACAAGACAAATGCTAGTGCAATTGGGGCATTAACAGTTTCTTATTCATCAACCAATGAAAAGGTAGCTGTAGTAAATAAAAATGGTAAGATAACTGCTGTTGGAAAAGGTAATACGGTAATAACGATAACGGTTAAATTATATAATGGAAAAACAAAAAATAAGAAAATAAAAATTCATGTAAAATAGGGTATAAAATAAGCACATTGGGATGAATGGGTGACGGACAAGACAATCACGCTTGCGCCATTGTATGAAAAGATGCGCCTATTGATAATGAGAAGTTTTTTACATCATAAAGAAGAGGTGAAATCCATTGGATTTCACCTCTTCTTTATATTAAAATTACGTGCATTAATTTAAATTCCGCCAATACACATTCAATTCATTGATTGCCCACCATTTGTCTTTGCCCCCAGTAAGGGAGATTTTGATGTAGCGAGCGGATTGAGGAGATACTGGTAATAGGACCATTTTCGATCCAAATCCAATATCTGTATTATTTAGGTCTAATGAAGTGAAGTTAACGCCATCATTTGATGTTTCAACTTTGTAGTATCCCGGATAATCATCACCAGAGCTGATTAATTCAATTTTGTCAAAATTTTCAGTTTGACCAAAATCAACCGTGACGGATTGTCCAGAACTTTGAAGAATACCGGAGCTCCATAAAGTATCAGTAGAACCATCTATCATATTACGGATTGGGTTCCATTGACTCGTATTCGTTGCAGTGACATTCCAGTTTGATCGATTTAATGCAACATAAGGATAATTTGTACTTCCATTTGCTCGTGCAGAAACAATGTTTATAAGAGGCGTATTTTGCGTGAACGAAGTAGAAGTTCTTGTGTTCCTCCAAATGGAAGCAATCGTATTATAAGTATCATGCATGATATCAGGATCAGTACCGGTATAAGTATTATAATATCCCCAGTTACCGCCACCACTTTCGAATTTGGTGCCTCTTACTTTATAACACCAGTTTGTCCATGATATGCTATTTTTATTTAAGCCAGAAAGAAAATCATCCCATACATCCGAAAAATAGTATAGACAGAATTCTCCAGTTAGAACAGGAATATTCCAAGTACGCTGTATCTCCTCAATTGTTGAAACAGTACTATCTGCGAGTGCTTTCTGACTATACCAATTATAGGCATTTGGCATGTCGTATGGATGTTTTTCAAACATGTAATTCGTCCATGCTGCTCTTTCAGGGCGATTTTTTGCAATATTCCAATCACCAAATTCCTCAAAAACAACAATGTGATTCGGATCCTGTGAACGGACCGTGTTGTAAATCTGATTATAAAAAGAATACTTGATATTATTTTGATTTTCATCCGGTGAAAAACTTAATACGGGTTCGTTTAATAAACCATAGGCAGCAACGGTTGAATTGTCTTTGTAACGTGACGCAATCGCAGACCAAATATTGAGGGTTATTTGTTGATTCCATTGTACATTGCTTGCGTTTCCTGAAAATAATTCAGTTGGAATAGTACCTGCTTGACCACTGCTGGCCCATCCATTTGCGCCACCAGGAGCACCGTGAAAGTCGATGAGTACATAGATACCGTATTGGCTGCATTCATTAATTAGCCAGTCCAGTTTGGCAAATCCACTGTTCGTATCGGTTCGTAATGTGCCATCCTTCAAAACAAAATCCATCCAGTAAACAGGAACTCGGACAAGGTTCATATTCATGGAGGCTATATTTGCGATATCTTCGGAAGTAATCCAATTAGACTGAAATTCTCCGATTAATTGATTGGTTTGTGTTTCACCAAATCTTCGAATTAAATTATTTCGTACCGTGTATTCGTCTGACATACACAGGCCGATATTGCCAACTGCCCAATATTGTCCATTTTCGGAAGACTCAGAAGGCTTAATTGAAATATATCGAGCAGTTTGGTCGCCAGTTTTTATTCTTATAATTCCGTCTGCTTTTTTGCTACTGTCAATTTCCAAATTTGTAATTTGATGCCAGTCGGAGTAACCATCCGTACTAGCCCAAACAAGTCCACCTCGAAGGTAATCACCCGTATGATTCGGATCGGTTTCAACAACGATACTGTTAAATGCTCTAGCCTTATCAAGTGTTATTTTTAATTCCATATTATCATTTGCTTGAGCCCTATCGGATTGCCAGTAAGTGTTTAAATTGTTGTTTATTAGTCCATCAGATGAAGTAGAGTCTATTGCAAGATTTGCGGTGTGTTCAGCATTATTACAGGTAGATTCGATATTTGTAATAAAGGAATGATCAATTTCTCCAGAGCCAAGAGGTGAAATCCAGCCTTCCTGCATAAGCCAGCTACCGAGATTCGTGCCTCTAAGTGTTAACTGTTGCCCGGATTCGTTGACAATTTTGTTCCCATCGGTATGAAGCATGGACATTTGAGTCGTAGATGCAGCAGATACATAATTCGGAAATGTTATCGCGCTGATACAAATAGATAGTGATAATAAATAACAAAGTACCTTTTTCATAAAAACTCCTCCTTTTTTTTACACTATATCAATTAAAAAAGGTAAAGTCATTGTCTATTCATAAGATATTGAATTGTCATTTATTATCCTAGATAGGATAAAACAAAGCTTGCTATACAGATTAATATTTGACAATAGAAATATTAAAATATGACAATTTTGTTCTCTGAAAAAAAGTGTAAAAAATGCTATAATCAAATGGGGGGTATTAACATGAAGTGGTTTAAGAATTTATCAATCAGAAAAAAACTGATTTCTTATATGCTTTTTTTTACAGTGATTCCAATTACACTTATTACATCTGTGGCGTTGGGAATTACGCATCGAACAGTCAAAGATCAACTAATCTATAATCACAGGGTATCCAGTGGATGGCTGCAGGATCGGCTAAATTTGGAATTGCAGGACGCCATGAACCAGATTTATGAATTTGAAGTTGATAAAGATGTCAGAAATGACATTTTAACCTGGTGCAATACGGAGAAAGAATTAGGATATTCTGAGCGCTGGACACTGATATCTGCCATGAATTCTGTAATCAGTATGGATAATGCAATTAATTCAATTGATCTATATAATTTATCAAAGGATGAGGTATTAATTGCTCAAAGAGATGGAGCAACGATGGAAGAGACAAAAGATCGTCTCGATTTCTGGCTGGAACGTGATGATTCATTACAAACCAATCTGGTATATGTTCAAAATGGAGATGAGATTCTAGAAGTACATGGAATACATAGATTTGAAGACAATGTCCCGATTGCGCTGATGGTCATACACTTAAGACCATATGAAATGCAGAAAATATTAAGTGATATTAAAAGTGTACCAGAAGAAAGTATTCTGATTTTAAATGATCAGAACAATCTCATCGAAGCAAATTATGGAAATCATTGGAATGCAAATAAAAAGACAATAAAAAAAGTACGAGCTCTTTTAGAGGAAAGTAGTCAAAAGGAAGTAATTTATGATGATCAATTTTGGTTTTATCGAACGGTAAGAAATGGGAAAATGCAATTATTAGTGGCTGTTCCGGAAAAAACCATATCGGATGCATTGTTACCAACTCTTTTAATCGGCATTTTAGTTGCGACGATTGCCGGAGCAGCAAGTATCATCTGCGCCGTATTTTTTTCGGCAGTGCTAAGTAAACCCATTCAGCAGTTATCGTCAGAAATGCAAAAATTGGAACTTAATAATTATACAGACAGTCAGGCAAGTGAAAGAACAGATGAAATAGGTGTATTACAAAAAAGCTTTGATTTAATGATAGCGCGAAATCAAGAACTGATTGAACAGGAATATAAATCAAAAATTGAAAAAAGAAGTGCTCAGTTACGAGCATTACAAGCACAAATTAATCCACATTTTATGTACAATACGTTACAAGTCATAGGAGGAATGTCATTGAAGCATAATGCACCAGAGATTTATCGAATTACAGTCGCATTGAGTGATATCATGAGATATTCACTAAACTTTTTAAAGGAAATGGTACCTCTTAATGAAGAGGTAGCATATTTAAAGAGTTATGTCATGATACAAAATGAACGATTTGGCGGCAGAATAAAACTTGAATTGCATTTACATGAAGAGACTCTAAAGTGTCTTGTACCAAAACTTATTTTACAACCGTTAGCTGAAAATACGTTTGAGTATGGTTTCTCGGATATAACCGGAGATGGCAGGCTTTTGGTGGAAAGTTTATTTACTAAGGAGAACGACCTTTTAGTAAAGGTAAAGGATAATGGTATAGGATTTACGCCTGATAGATTACACGAAATAAAAGAGACATTACAAAGAGATACGGAAAACTCATTAAAACTAAATTCGCATATTGGGCTTAGTAATGTACACACAAGGATACGGCTAAGTAGTAATTCTGAAAAGTATGGGCTTTCAATTGAAAGCAACCACAATCAAGGAACCCAAATATCGATTCTTTTGAGAAAAGTTCTTGAGATGGAGAGGGAAGAAGATGTATACAGTAGTAATAATTGACGATGAGCCATGGACAAGAGATGTTATAAAGTCCTTAGGTGAATGGGAGAAGCTGGATTTGGAAGTTGTAGGTGAAGCGGCTGACGGTGAGACGGGGTGGACCTTGATCAAAAATGTTTTACCAGATATTGTTATAACAGATGTAAGAATGCCAAGAATCAATGGTCTGGAACTGATAAGTTTGATGCGTAGGGAGAAAATCGAATCACCAGCAATCGTAATCAGCGGATATGACGATTATGATTACGTTCACAAGGCGTTAAAACTGGGCGTAATTGATTATCTGCTAAAACCAATCAAACCGGAAGATTTAAATAAACAGCTGAAAAGCTGTATTGATGAAATTAAAAATAATAAATTGCAGGTACAAAGTGATGTGCGGGCTGAGTTTATCCCGGATGATTTGGAAAAGGAATGTAAGAAAGTTTTAAAGGAATTAGAAATACAGTTGCAAATTCGAAAAGAAAATAACTTGAGGTGTTCTTTCGAAAAATTAGAGAAAATTATTGTTAAGAGTGAAGGAGAAAATCCTCCTCAGTCAATACAGATAGGAATATACTATGAGGTATTTTCAGTGCTACAAAATTACATAGATCAGATGGGATATCCTAGAAATGAAGTATTAGATAGCCTTAATAATGGATATGTTTTTAGTAGGGAAAATAAACTTCATGAAATGATTGAATTTTTTACAAAACGATATATCAAAACGGTGGAATATGTCGAGAATCAAACCAAAAAAAAGAATAGGGTGGATACCGATGCAATTGTAAGATTTCTGGAAGAACACTATACGGAAGGTATTACACTTGAGGAAACTGCGGATTATTTTTATATTAGTAAGGAATATTTAAGCAAGGTATTTAAGAATGATCATAATGTTGGATTTTCTGATTATTTATTAAAGCTTCGCATGGAGAGGGCAAAAGAACTCATTGAAGTATATAATGCACCAATTAAAAAAGTAGGATTTTTAGTGGGCTATGTTGATATTGCCCATTTTTATAAGAACTTTAAAAAGTACTACGGAATCACTCCAGGTGAAATGAGAAACAGTTTAAAAATAGACAATGATTTGCAATAATTTTGGAAAATGTAATTATTATCGTCCTTTGCTATGATTGTATTATTAATAAACTTATGGGAGGAATTCGAATGAAATTAAAAAGAGTATTTGCACTTGCACTTGTCGGCATAATGACTTTTTCAATGGTGGCATGTGGAAGCAAAGCAACAGAAGGAACCGCAAGGGATGCAACTGAAACGGGAACAGAGGCTAAGGAGACAGGAGCTACAAAAGAGGCACCACAAGAAGCAGAGCTTAATATCATGGTGAGCTTGCCTCAATACATGGACCAGTGGGAAGGATATTGCAAACAGTTTGAAAATAAAATGTTAGAGGAGAAGAATATTAAGGTAACCGTAAATCTTGAAATGCCAAGCTCAGACCAGTATGAGACGATTCTTCAGACAAGACTTACCGGAGATGATGCACCTGATCTGTTTGCATTACATTCAAACAACATTGGAACTTATAATAAAGCTGGAAACTTATATGATCTTTCTGATCAGCCACTAGCAGATAAGATTTATGATAATGTAAAAGAAACTGTTTCAGAAGATGGTCATTTAATGGCAGTTCCAATCGAGAGTCAGGCGTGGGGCGTATTGTACAATAAAGATATTTTTGAACAGTATAATCTGACACCGCCAGAGACCTTAAGTGATCTAAAGACAATTTGTGACACCTTAAATAAAAACAAGGTTACTCCATTTATGCTTGCATTCCAGGAACAGTGGGTTCCACAGTTAATGACTGGTTTGACGTTAGGTGGTATTGTTTCTGGAGAGAAAACAGACTGGCTGAATAGGATGTATACAGATGAAGGTTCCTATGAGGAAGTAAAGGATATTTTTAATGTAATAGACCTTATTATGAAAAATGGAACCAAAAGAGCAATGGAAGAAGGATCCGAAGCTGGATCTGCTGATTTTGCGAATGGAAAGGCAGCCATGTTTGTGCAGGGAACTTGGGCATCAAATACAATTATGGAAACAAACCCAGATATGAACATGGGCGTATTTGCACTTCCTATTAACGATGACCCTAACTGTACGTTAGTAAATCTTTCAACATCAACTACACTTGCTGTATATCCAGGATCAAAGAACCTTGAATTGGCATTGGAATTTGCGAACTATGTATTGGATGATAAGGATTCTTCCGCGTTATTCCAATCATGCACCTTTAACCCATTAGCAACCTGTCATACCTATGAGACTTCTTCCTGGGTTAAGGAAGCTTCTAAATATGTTGCAGAAGGAAAAGCATATCAGGATTTAGTTCTTCCTTCTTCTGTTACAGATGAGCAAGGAAAACTTCTGCAGGAGTATTATGCAGGATCTGCTACAATCGATGATATTATTGCTGACCTGGACAAAACGTTTCAGGATGCAAATGCACTAAATCAGTAGGTGTTACAAGAGAGGGAGATAATTTTAAGTGCCTCCCTCTCTTTTTTTTACCTAAAAGGAGGAAAATCATGAATAGTAAGACTCATCCAAATTTGAAATTATTGATTTTTTGTGCACCGGCATTATTTCTTTATTTCATCTTCAAACTATATCCTGCGATTTCCGGTATATATTATTCGCTAACAGACTGGAACGGAATCAATAAGACATTTCATTTTGTGGGATTATCGAATTTGATTGAGATAATTAAGGATCAGAATTTTTGGGATTCGATGTTATTTACATTTAGATATGTAATAGTCGTATTATTGCTTTCTAATATTGTAGCGCTGGTACTTGCAGTGGCGATTGAGAGCAGACCAAAAGGAAAAAGTTTTTTCAGAACCGTGTTTTATATGCCAAATATGATTAGCATGGTCATCGGTGGCTATATGTGGATGTTTATTTTTACAAAAGTTCTTTATTATATGGCAGACAACTGGGGATGGAAAGCGTTAGATAAATCTTGGATTGGAGACCCACATTATTCATTTCTTGCGATTGTAATTGTTGCAACCTGGGGAGCTACAGGATATCTGATGATTATATATATGGCAGCATTGCAAGGTGTACCCGGAGAACTTAAGGAAGCAGCAGCGCTTGATGGCGCGACAAACTGGAAGGTGTTTTGGAAAGTAACATTTCCACTGATTGGCCATGCTGTAACGATTTGTATTTTTTGGGCTTTAAATACTGGCTTCCAGGTGTTTGACGTAATTTATGCGCTTACTGGAGGTGGACCAGGCAGATCAACACAATCGGTTGCTATTAATATTTATGAGGAAGCGTTCAAAGGAAATATCAGGTATGGGTACGCAACAGCAAAATCGACAGTACTATTTTTAGTAGTCCTGGTAATAACAATAATTCAGCTACGTGTCAGTAAACGAAAGGAGCAGGAACTATGAAGAAGAAAAAGTGTATCTTTCATGTAATTGTATATTCTTTTTTGATTATAGGTGCATTGTATACGCTTTTTCCGCTACTGATGGCACTTATGAATTCGTTTAAAACAAATGGGGAATTGCTTAGTAATGTTATGAGTTTTCCTACAACCTTCCATTTTGAAAATTACGTAAGAACATTCGAAAAAATGAAATATTTAAGAAGCCTTGTAAATACAGTAGTTCTTGCGGCAGTGAGTGTATCACTAATGATTTTGATTTCAGCACTTGCAGGATGGAAATTATGCAGAACAAAAACAAGATTATCAAAAGTAATATTTTCATTATTTATTTTTTCTATGTTAATTCCTTTTAGTTCCATTATGATTCCGTTGTATAAAGTGACAATTACGTTACATATGAAAAACTCAATTTTTGGTCTGGCGTTGGTTTATGCAGGGCTTGGTACCAGTATGGCAATCTTTTTGTATCATGGATTTGTCAAAGGAATTCCGCTTGAATTAGAGGAGGCCGCAAGTATAGATGGGAGTAGTGATTTGCAGACGTTCTTTTATATTATCATGCCGTTATTGAAGCCAATAACTACAACAATCTGCATTACGAACGTTCTTTGGGTGTGGAATGACTTTCTACTACCACTCATTGTTCTTTCGGATAATAAGCATTATACGTTACTATTATCTACAAATACATTATTTGGGCAGTATAGCAGTGATTGGACTGCAATCTTAAGTGCACTTATTTTAGCAGCAATTCCTGTTATCATATTTTATGCAGTATTTCAGAAGCAGATTTTAGAAGGTATTGCAGAAGGAGCCGTGAAGGGATAAAAGAATGGATTATTTGACAGCAACAAGAAATGGAGTGTATTGTGATGGCAAACCGTATCTGCTTCGTGGTATGGGACTTGGTAACTGGCTCCTCACAGAAGGATATATGTGGAAGTTTTATACGAAATGTGACAGACCACGAAGAATAGAAAAGTTAGTAGAAGAACTCTGCGGAGAAGAGTATGCAAAAGAATTTTGGAAGGAGTTTTATGAACGCTATATTACCAAAGAGGATATTCGATGGATCAAAGAACAGGGATTAAATAGTGTTCGGCTTCCAATTAACGCAAGACATTTGTTTTATATGGATACAAGTATGGATGTTTTTTTTAATAAACCAATACTAACGAAACTAGACCAATGTATTTCATGGTGTAAGGAATATGGAATCTACTTATTCATTGACATGCATGCAGCACCAGGAGGACAAACAGGAACGAATATAGACGATAGTAAAAATGATAGTCCAGATTTATTTGTTGATCCAATCTATGAAGAGATTTTAATAAAATGCTGGAATTTATTGGCATTAAGATATAAAGATAATCCTGCCGTCGGAGGATATGATCTGATAAATGAACCGTTACCGGATCGGAATAAGCAATACAATAAAAAGGTAGTTCCAATTTATCGGAAATTGATTCAAACGGTTCGCGCGGTAGATAAAAAGCATATGATTATTTTAGAAGGTGTGCATTGGGCCAGTGATTTTTCTATATTTTCTAAGATGAGAAAAGAAGAGCTCGCAGATAATATTATGCTTGAATTTCATAAATATTGGAATAATCCGGATGTGGAAAGTATTGAAAACTTTATGAGTATAGCTTCCAGTAAGGGAGTTCCGCTATGGATGGGGGAAGGCGGAGAAAACAATTCGGACTGGTATACGACAGCATTTCCAATGTATGAACGTAATAATATTGGTTGGTGTTTTTGGTCCTATAAAAAAATGGATACAAGTAATTCGCCTGTTTCTTATGATGAACCTGCAGACTGGAAAAAGATACTTGACTATCTAGATGACAAGGGATCTCTTGACAAAAAGAGTGCATGTGAGATATTTGATGCGTATTTAAGTAGTATCGCAAAACCCCATTATAAAGAGGAGATAATCCGTGCATTACTTCGAAAAGCGCCGTTGGTCGTTCCAGCTACAGCTTATGATGCTTGTGATATAAAAAGCGAAAGAACGGAAGGCGCTACATTCCGCATTTCGGATCCGGTAACAATCTGCTTTGTAGATGGTCATAAAGGAGTACCGGACTGGAAACGGTATGGTGGAGAAGAACAGCCAATAAAAGAGAGCCTTGAGATTACTCTTAAAATGGGAGATTCCCTGGGTTATCGTATGGAAGGAAGAGACGCCGTCGCTGAATATACAGGCGATGGTAAATTGACGATTGAAAAAAGAGAGGATGGATTAACCTGGGTAACATGCGTGGGACAGGAAATCCGGTTAAAAAGAATGAAGTTTCAGTAAGAGAGGTCAGGTGACACAAGAGTGAAATATTATTATACGGATGCAGAAGTTAGGATGGAAGAAAGAAATGTAGATTTTGAAGATGAAGGAAAGAAAGAGTTTTCACAAGTGAAAGTTTATCCAGAAGAAGAATATCAAGAAATGTTAGGGTTTGGAGGAGCTTTTACAGAGTCGGCAGCTTACGTATATTCAAAAATGGGCAAAGAAAGCAAACAGAAATTGATAGATCTTTATTTTGGAGAAAATGGTAATCAATATAATTTATGCAGAGCACATATTCAAAGCTGTGATTTTTCACTTGATAATTATGAGTATGTTTCAGATAAAGAAGATAAAAATCTCAATTCATTTTCTATTAGTAGAGATGAAAAATATCTGATTCCTCTTATCAAGAGCGCACAATTGAAAAATCCAAAATTGTCATTACTTGCATCCCCGTGGAGTCCACCGACATTTATGAAATCGAATCATAACAGAAATCTCGGTGGTAAGCTATTAGAAGAATACCGTTCAAGTTGGGCCAAACTGATTGCCATGTATTTAACCGAATACAGGAGACACGGTATTTTTATCGATAGAATCACGGTTCAAAATGAACCAGCTGTTGCTCAGACTTGGGATTCTTGTGTATATTCAGCGGAAGAAGAAAGTACTTTTGCAGCGAAGTTTCTAAAACCAGAACTTTTAAAACAAGGACTGGATGATGTAAAAATACTGATTTGGGATCATAATAAGGATCAGATCGTAGAGCGTATACGTGAAAGCTTTTCTGTTGAACATGTGGTTGACGATATTTCAGGAATTTCGTTTCACTGGTATACTGGAGATCATTTTGAAGCACTTCGATGGGTTCATGAAACGTATCCCGATAAAGAATTGATCTTCACGGAAGGCTGCGTGGAGTATTCCAGATTTGCTGATAAGGGTCAAACAGAAAATGCTGAAATGTACGCACATGACATTATTGGTAATATTCATTCTGGCATGAATGGCTATATAGACTGGAATATTTATTTGAACAAGGAAGGTGGGCCAAATCATGTCGGTAATTTCTGCGATGCACCGATCATGTGTAATATAGAAGAGGATAGTATAGATATAAAATTATCCTATTATTATATTGGTCATTTTAGTCGATTTGTGAATAAAAACGCTAAAAAAATACTTACGTCTTCATTTACATCGGATTTGGAATGCTGTGGATTTAAGAATCCGGATGGTAGTGTAGTTGTTGTAGTTATGAATAACAGCGATAAAGACATAACATATAATCTTAGTATAAAAAGTAAAAACGCATGTGTTGAACAAGAAAAACATTCAATAATAACATTTATATATGACTTCGTTTACAATTTCAGTTACTGCAAATAGAAGAGACCAAACAGGAATCAATTTTGCTAGAGGACATTTTTCAAAAAAGACTTTTTGAAAAGTGTCCTTTTTTCTATTAACATAAGAGCATAAAATATAGTGTGTGTTATCCGAAACAGTTGAAAGTGAATTTTTCAAAGTCTGTACGGATCGAATTATTACATTTATACTGTAAATATGTTACCAAACTACCCTTTTGCGGAGTGGATTTTTTAAAATGTGTATGCTAAACTATTAGCAAAAATAGGATATAAGCAAATGAAGTACACATTTTTGAAGAAAGGATAAACATGGAACAGAAAGAAACGAAAAGAACAGACCCCGGGGTTTGGACCGAAGAAGAACCCTACATACGACCGAAAGCTGCGAATAAGAAAATGAGAGCAGCCCAGAGCCTGTCCCAGACGGTGTATCTATATGGGGTATCGGGAAGTGGTAAGACCTCCTTTATCCGAAATTTTATGGGGAAGCGACGTTACTATTATTTCTCAGCAGAAAATCTGACCGCAGAAGAGCTCCAGATACCACAGGCTGGAAAACAGACTATCGTTGTAGTGGATGACCTACATCTGTTAAGAACGGATGCTCTTTTGGAAAAGCTACAAAAAGAGATTGCACTTTTGGTGGCAAGGGAAGATGTGTGGCTGATCTTATCTGGAAGAAGCAGAATGCCATCATGGTTGGTACCGCTTTATTATCGGCGCATGTTTACCATAATTGAGGAAGCGGACCTATTACTGCCTGATCCCGAGCTTGCAGAGTATCTTTCCTTATGGGGATTACACCCATCCGAAGCGGATTTTGATAAAATTGTACAACTAGTTCATGGAGTTGGAATTGTGGCACGGCTTATAGCTATGGAGCTTGTTTCTGGCAGAGACTTTGATGCAACATGCATTGAGCGGCTACGAAATGGATTTTGGGATTATCTGGATCATCATGTCTATGACCAGTGGGATATGGAGCTGCAGGAATTCTTTATGCAAGTATGCATTGTGGAGGAATTCGATCAGCGACTGGCAGAGATGATCAGCGGAAGAAGTGATGTGGAACGAATGATTAACCTTGCAGAGCAGTTGGGAAACTTTATGATCATGAAGGAGGTCGCTACAGGAAAGACCATCTATGAGATCAGACCTGCCATGAGATTCTCCATGAGACGCAGACTTCTTCGAACATATCAAAAGGAAAGATGGGAACGCTTTTATTATAATGCAGGTCTATACTATGAATTGTCAGAGGACACGCCGAATGCCCTGAAAATGTATGAGGCATGCCACGATATGGAACGGATTGCAGGACTTTTGATCTCCAATGCAAGAAAGAATCCTGGAAACGGACACTATTATGAATTGCGCAAATATTACCTTGAACTGCCGGAGGAAAAGATAAGAGAAAGTATTGAACTGATGGCAGGTATGTGCATGCTACAGTCCATGCTTTTAAATATAGAAGAGAGCGAACGGTGGTATGAGGAACTGAAAATAAAGGAAGAAAAACTGAACGGAAGTGCAAAAAAAGCGGCTAAGAGCTGGCTTGTATATCTGGATATTGCAGTACCTCATAGGGGAAGTATGGCGTTGACGGATGTTTTAAAAAACGCTGGCACCCTCTTAATGAACCGTAATATTACTCTCCCGGAATTCTCCGTAACCAGTAATCTTCCCTCGCAGATGAATGGTGGTAAGGACTTTTGCGAATGGAGCAAGCGGGACAAAGAGTTGGCGAAAAGCATTGGAAAAATTATTGAATTTACGCTTGGAAAATACGGGAAAGGGTTGGTAAACCTTGCCTTGGCAGAAAGCTTTCTGGAAAAGGGCGGGGACAGCTATGAGATTGCAAACTATGCAAACAAGGGCATGTTACAGGCACAAGCAGGTGGAAAGTTGGAACAGTGCTTTGTGGGCGTTGGTATTCTCTCCTGGCTTCATGTGCTCAATGACCATGCCGAGGATGCTGAAGAGCTCCTAATGAATTTTCGAAAAAAGGCCGAAGAGGAGGGGGCAACAAAGCTTATACCGAATCTGATTGCGTTGCAGGTTCGTATAGGTCTCTACCAAGGAAAGACGGCAGAGGCATTGAAATGGATGGAACAGGCACCGGAGGAAGAGTTTGAGTTTGCCACTATGGAACGACTCCGCTATCTTACGAAGGTCCGCATCTACCTTTTGAGCGGAAGAGAGGACAAAGCCCAAATCCTACTTCAACGTCTTTTGTATTATGCTGATGTCATGAAACGTACATATATAGGCATAGAGGCAGGACTTTTGCTATCAATTACAATGTATCGGAGAGGGGATTCCCAGTGGGATGAGACATTACAAAAGACCTTAGCCAAAGCAGAAAGCTATCATTTTGTGAGGATCATTTCCAGAGAAGGAGCAGCCATAAATCGGATGCTAAAGGAAAGTTCATGGAAGAGTGAGAATCAGGAGTACCGCAAGGCTGTACTCGCTGAGACGGAAAAGATGGCATTGTACTATCCTGGATATTTAAAACCAGCGGCGGAAGAGGCGGCGTTTAGTGAAAATGCCCTAAGAATCCTAAAGCTTCAGGCGGAGGGACTCTCTACCGCAGAAATTGCCAGTGAACTTGGCCTTAAGATAGAAAATGTAAAATACCACAACAAACAAAACTTTAAGAAGCTAGGTGTGAACAGCAAAACAGCAGCCGTCACCGAGGCGAGAAAGAGGAAGCTGCTCTGACCGAAAAGAACAAACCACCGTCAGAGCAATAGCAGGTCAACAGAATAGAATCCGAATACGGAAACAAAGGCAAACGTCAGCTTGCTACTGAAAAAGTAGTGAGTATGACGTTTTTTATTATCAAAAACACCTCAAACTACCCTTTTGAGGAGTGGCTTTTTCGAAAAATGGGTGGTAGAATTAGGAAACTGGTTTCAAATAACTACTATGAAATAGCTAGGAAAGAGATAGGTGTAATAAAATTATAAAATACAAAAAAGTCAAGGAGGAGAAAATGAGTAAATTAAGAGCAAAGAAGAGAATATTAGGGTGGTTTTTAATTATGACAATGGTATTCGTATCGATGGAGGCAACGGTTCAAGCAGCAACTTATAACGATGTGGAAGTAAAGGAACAAGACGGATATTATTTTTCATATCTAAACAATGACATACAAATAGGTGAATATTGCTATGTAAAGGTTGGTCAAAGAATGACACCTAATTATAGTCGCTACATTAATACGAATATCGGCTATTATACAACTTCTGGTAGCGCCATTAGCATTTGTGATTACATGGAACGGATGCCAGACCCAACGGACTATCATAATGCACGGACCTTACTTCCTAAAAAGCCTACAGATTTACATATGGCACCTTACGCTAGTATGATGTGGTGTATTGAAAGAGTAAATCCGGTAAGCCGTGAAGTATTTGTTGGACCTGGTTATGATGAAACGGAAGGACATTTTGAAACAGAAGAAGTTCCTAATTACAAATTCTATCCCTCAATCAATTATTACAGCGTAAATTATAATTTGGATGCAGGCAGCTGGAAGGACAAAACAGCTTGGATTGAAACGAAAGATGGCAAAGACTATGGTATATGGAAATCAACAAAGCAGCAATACAAAGAGGATGGGGATTTATATGAGGACAACATATGGTTTACCTATGAAGGCTTTGAGGTTGTATTGCCAGCAATGGAAGATGTTGTAAAAGAAGGATATGAATTAAAAGGATGGGGAACAACCACAGGAAGTGCAATAGAAGTAATACCAGGTGGAAACTATACTACGTTGTCTTCGAACGCAGAGTACCGCACAGAGTGGGGACTTGAAAATATTGAAATAAAGGCGCTGTGGGAGCCTAAAAATATTGGTGTACAAAAAGTTAATAATATTACTCAGGTAGGGGCTACCGTTACTGCAGATTTTTCGGCCTACTATGATTTGACAGATAAAGGTTTTATGTACAAAAAATCTTCCGACAAAGAGTGGATCGATGTGAAAGCAGTCGAAAAAGATGGAAAACTGACAGCTGCTATTACAGGGCTTGATACAGCTACCTCTTATGATGTCAAAGGGTACTTAGAAAACAAAACAGGTAGAATCGAAAACGAGGTTATTTCTTTTAAGACACAAGAAATACAAAGCGTCGGAGGTGGAAGTGGTATTCCGGCTACGGATGCAACGGTAACAGTTACGACGAATACAGGAACCACTTCTCCTAGTGTTACAAGTATCACAACGACGACTGCAAAAAGTGATGCAAATGGAACAGCATCAGCGCTAGTTACCGAAAGCCAAGTTAAAACGGCTGTAAATAAGGCGCTTGAAGAGGCAACAAAGCAAGGAGAAGGCACAGCAACTAATGTAGAAATCAAGATAACGGCTCCAGCGAAGACAAAAGCTGTTGAGGCAAGCCTTCCTAAGGCAGCACTTACGCAGGTGGCAGATAGTAAACTAGATTCAATAGCCATAGTTACACCTGAGACAATCATTGCTTTTGACAAAGCAACAATTGATATCATAGCAAAGGAAGCTACAGACGATGTAAAGATTACGGCTTCAAAGGTTGATACCGCAGACCTTTCTAAGGTGACAAAGGCAGTAGTAGGAGACAGACCGGTATTCAATTTTAGTGTGACCAGCGGGAATAAAACCATCTCCCAGTTTGGGGGAACCGTGACCGTATCGGTACCCTACACTCCAAAATTTGGAGAAGATACGAATGCAATTATTATCTACTACATTAATGCCAAAGGCAAAGCCGAAATTGTGAAAGAATGTGCCTATAACAAAGAAACAGGCATGGTTACCTTTAAAACAAACCACTTTTCTAAGTTTGCTGTGGGATATCATAAAGTAAGTTTTAAGGATGTACCAGAAACCGCAGGGTACGCGGATGCTGTCAGCTATCTTGCTGCCAGAGAAATTACAAAAGGTACAGGCAAAGGTAATTTTAGTGCAAAGAACACATTA
Organism: Acetivibrio sp.; assembly: GCA_041739345.1. Lineage (GTDB taxonomy): Bacteria > Bacillota > Clostridia > Lachnospirales > Lachnospiraceae > DIGJ01. The sequence goes on from JBGSNZ010000024.1 coordinate 74,596, forward strand.
ACCAGAGGTCAGTTACTTGTCATGGTAATGAAAGCCTACGGCATTGAACCAGCTTCCAATGTGAATGACAATTTTGCAGATGCAGGAAATGCATATTATACGAATTACCTGGCTACCGCAAAGAAGCTTGGCATTGATGAGGGTGTAACAAATAATAAGTTTGCACCGAATAAAAAACTGACAAGACAGGAAATGTTCGCGCTCTTATATGATATCTTAAAGCAAATCGATAAATTACCATCCGCTACATCAGACCAAACACTGACAGACTATAGTGATGCAGATCAAATAGCAAAATGGGCAAAAGAACCAATGACATTATTTGTGAAGTCTGGAATCGTAGGGGAAAGTGGCGATAAACTCAATCCGAAAGGCAGCGCCAACAGGGCACTGATCGCACAGGTGCTTTACGATCTTGCGACAAAATAAGATTCCAAGTATATATGAAAAAAGGGGCTGTCGCACTAAGTAATTAGTGCGCGGCTCCTTTTCTGTGCAAAAAAATAACTGCCAGACCTCGAAGAAATCTAAATTGTTCTTTATGCTTACATGAATGGTGATTATTCATCACGTTCCAGACTTGAGAATATTCTTAAAAAGAGAGACTCCGTGGGTTATCGTATAGAAGGAAGAGACGCAGCCGCTGAATATACGGGTGATGGTAAATTGACGATTGAAAAAAGAGAGGATGTTTTTGTGAAGGATAGTGTTATTGAAGAATGTCGTATAAACGACTATAATATAGTCATCAGATTATGAAAGAAGGAACTATTTCAGAATGGAATACATAACAGCGCTAGAGGCTTCAAAAAAGTGGGGAGTTTCACTGAGGCAGGTTCAACGATGCGTGGCAAATCAGAGGGTACCTAATGCAAAAAAGCATGGAAGATCATGGATGATTCCCAGTGATGCGAAGAAGCCTATTGATGTTCGCAGGGAGAAGCGAAGGCCTCCAACATCATTAAGCTTCGATCTGAATTACGTGTTGGCTTCCACCACAATTCCAATGCCGTGTAAGAATCCCGATGCAATTTTGGATAGTTTGAAAGAGAGACGGCTTCAACTGCAATATGAAGGGGAATTGGCTTATCTGCGAGGAAACTTCCAACAAACCTTACAATGCTATAATGAAACAGAAGGAGACGATGCGGCTAGGATGCGGGCCTGTCCTATAGCCATTTGTGCAGCTATAAGCTTGGGAGATTACCAGACATATAATAGGATTGATTCTTTTCTAAGAAAATTCATGAATTCCAACCATGACAGCTTGCTAACCTTAATCGTAGAACTGACACTTGCTACCGTGGCCGTAAGTGTGCTTGCTCCAAATATGGTTCCAGATTGGGTGAAAGAGGGAGACTTTAGTCAGCTCCCTCTACAGGTGAGAGTAAATGCTTTTTATTTACGTGCCAGATATTTCCAATGCATGGGTAAATTTGAGTCCATGTTGATTAGTGCACAGACTGCACTAGCATTTAGTACATCGGGCGAGGATATTACACAGACGGATTTATATCTAAGAATAACATATGCTGTTGCTGCTTATCATCTTGGACGTAGGGACGAGGCAAAGAAGTGGCTGCTGGATGCAATGAACATTGGTTTGCCCCATGGCTTTGTTACGCCATTTGCAGAGCAGATTGTTTTGCTTGGAGGACTGGTGGAACAGTGCGTTATGGAAAGCTTTCCAAGCAATTACAACATTATAATCAGCCAATGGGAACGGACAGGGAAAAACTGGATTGCTTTTCATAACCAGTTTGCGAAGGAAAACCTTACAAAGATTCTGTCCCTTAGGGAATATCATATTGCTTCACTTGTGGCAAGTCGTGTCCCCTATGCAGTAATTGCAAAACAGTTTTCTATCTCCATTGGTAGGCTTAAGAACATCATGCAAGAGATTTATGAAAAGCTGTTTATAACTAATAGAAGAGAGCTCATGCAGTATGTTATAGGCAGTGAATCCCGTGAGCCTTATTATACAAAGGTAATGCAAGAAGATTATGTAAACCAACGCAACGTAAAGGGGCGTTAAAACGATGAAAAAGACAAATTGAAATGAAATAAATAATAACAAAGCTAATTGGAATTCAAGAATAATAGGTTTTACTTGATACTTTAAAACACTCCTATTTGCCTGAAAAGAAGTGACTTTTTAAGGGGAAAAAGTCACTTCTATAAGCCAAAGGACCTCTATATAATGGTGATATAGGTTCGAATAGGAGAGGAGTAAAATGAATAAATGAAAAAAAAAATAAAGCAAATAGCAGCATTCTTTGTAGCCTTAATATTAGGTTTGTTATTTCAAAAAGGCTTTATAGTAGCTGAATCAGTGACAGATGCTTGGACAGGAGATTGGTCAATAATTGGAGACATTAGTAACGGCTCCTATATATCTCCAGTTAGAGGAATAGCAGTTGATAGTACGGGAACGGTATATTCGGCGACGCCTTATTCTGCTTGGATTAAACGAACAACCTCGAAAGGATGGGAAATTGTGCCGAATTGTCCATTTGTTCAAACTCAGGATTCTCCATGGGCGCTTGCTGTAGATAAGAATGATAATCTATATGTTGCAAATAATGCAGCGATAAGTAATGGAGTGGTTTATAAGTATACAAAAGCCACCGAGGTCTGGACGAACATTACCTATGGTTATAGATTTGAATCTGCAGTAGGCATTGCAGTAGATAGTAATCTAAATGTATTTGTAACGGATGCCATGGCGAATAAAGTATTAAAGCTTGCAAATGGCAGCAGTACGTGGACCATGATTGGTGATAATAGCTTTACGAATGATGCGAGTCTTAATAAACCAACTGGAATTGCAGTAGATAGTAAGGATAATTTGTATGTTACATATGCGGGCTCATACGGTCCAGGAGTCAGGTATTTAAAAAGTGGAACCAGCAAGTGGGATGTTATTCCAAGTAAGCCAACTGGTCATTTTTTGGATGGAGAGCCAGGAAATATTGCAATTGATAAAAAAGACAATATATATGTCCTAAAAGGTAGTAGCAATGAGCTCAATGTACTTTATCATGGAACAACAAGATGGACATATATAAATAAAAGTGTTACTGATAAATTTAAAAATCCGATGGCGCTTGCTACGGATAGTAAAGGAAACATATATGTGACAGACGTAGATGCCAATAATTGGGGTATTATCTACAGGCATCAAGGCTTTGCTAATAAGCTTGTATGGAATGTTCAACCAATTGGTGGGGAGAGCTATCAACCTTTGAAGCAACAGCCTGAATTATGGTTAACTGATGTAGATGGAAATCTGATGACAGATACAAGTAATTATAACGTAATATTAACATTGACTTCAGAACAGGGAAGCACGCTAGGCGGCACATACTATGTTGCATTACAGAATGGAAAGGCAACCTTTAAGGATCTAAGCGTTTTGAAAGCAGGAACCTATACATTGACAGCAAAAGTAACCTTTCCCAAAACTAAAATAATCTGGGATATGTCAGATCCTTATGCAGGCATTCCATCAATAACAAAGGGGAGCGTAAGCAATACCTTTACGATAGAACCCCGTAGTGCTACGATAAGTCCTGTTAATGCAAGCTATGACAAACATGTACATAAACAAGCACCTGTCAGTACTACTATAACTTGGAATGATGCTACTTCTATAACCGCTATAAAAAGGGGAGAAGTTCCAATGACAGCATCCAATTATGTAGTGAATGGAAATACTCTAACATTCAGTACAGAAGCTTTCTCAGATGCAACGGGGTCGCAATGTGTTTTTAATATATTATTTGATAAAGGCAAGCAGTCAGTATTTACGGTTGATTTAACAGAGTCTCCTCTCGTTTCTGCAAGTATTAGTCACTCTACATTAGAATTTGATAAAAATCAATATAAGCAGGCGGATGTAAGTACATCGATTACATGGAATGATGCAAGGAAGGTTACCAACGTAAAGCTACTTGGGGTACCAATTGGGTCTACAAATTTTACGGTAAGTGGAAATACTTTGACAATAAAAAAGGAGTATCTAAAAGAACAAACCTTTACACAGGGAGATTTTACGATAGATTTTGATTATGGAAAGAGTGCTGCATTTACCATCAATGTGATTGAGACGTCTACTATGGATGCAGAAATCGTGGGTAACAGTTTTGTTTATGATAAAAACCCAAGTAAACAGGCGGATATTAATGCGTCGATTACTTGGAATGATGCAAGCACTATAACCGGTGTTGTATTTAAGGGGAATTCGTTATTACTGGACACTGATTTTACTATTGTGAACAACAATACCCTTAGAATTAAAAAGGAATACTTAGCAGGTTTACATCTTCCAGTGGGATCATCTCCTACTTTTGAAGTTTCTTTCGATATAGGAATCAGCAAAAACTTGATGCTTTCTGTCATTGACACTTATGTACATGGTAGTGATGCTTCATTAAGTAATCTGAAATTTGGAGCTAGTACTATACCAGGATTTACTTCCAGTGTTTATAGATATAATGTTACTGTTCCATATGGTACTCAAATAGAAGATGCTACAGTATTCGTTGAAGCTGTGCAAAATGATCCAAAAGCAACCTTTAATATTGTGCCAGCAACAAGTATTCCAGGTCAGGCTGTTGTTAAGGTGACTGCGGAGGACACTACTACGATTTGTGAATATACGATTACTATTTCAATGGAGGCTCCGCCTAATCAGGCGCCAGCAGCTAAAAATGTAATTAATGTACAGTGTGTTACTTGTTCTGCAATTTCAATGATTAGTGCAGATACGATAGCAGAGGATGCGGATGGTGATACACTGAGTGTTGTGGCAATTACGAACCAACCAGATATTAAGCTTGCAAAAGCAGAATTACAAAATGGTGTGATAATGATTACAGGATTAGCTGTTGGTACAACATCGATAGAGGTGATTGTCAGTGATGGCAAGGCTTCAGCTGCCATTATTGTACCTATTGAAGTAGTAGAAGTACCGGTGCCTAAATATAGCTTCGTTATTCAAGCCACTACAGGAGGTAGTATCCAAATGGGAATATCGGATAACTATGGCGCTAGTACCAGAATTAGTATTAAAGCAGTGCCAAAGGAAGGCTACTACTTTTCTATATGGATATCTGATAACGGTGGAAGATTTGACGATTCAAACAGCAGTACCACAACCTTTACAATGCCGGCTGGACAGGTAACGATTACAGCATTATTTCTAAAGAAGAGTGAAGGCGGGGGCTCAACGGAACCGGGAGGAGGGCCAACAGAACCGGTAGCTACGAAAGCAACGGTAACAGTTACGACGAATACAGGATCCACTTCTCCAAGTGTTACCAGTGTTATAACGACTCAGGCTAAAAGTGATGCCATTGGAAAGGTATCAGCGAAAGTTACGGAAAGTCAGGTTAAAACAGCTGTAAATAAGGCAGTTGAAGAGGCAAAAAAGCAAGGAGATGATACAACAGCTAAGGTTGAAATCAAGATAACAGCTTCAACTAAGACAACTGCTGTTGAGGCAAGTCTTCCTAAGGCAGCACTTACAATGGTGACAGAAAGTAAAATAATTTCAATGGCAGTGGTTACAACTGAAGCAATCTTAGCTTTTGATAAAACAGCGCTTGCCACCATTGCAAAGGAAGCCACGAATGATGTAAAGATTACGATTTCAAAGGTTGATACAACAGATCTTTCTAACGAGGCAAAGGAAGTAGTAGGAGATCGACCAGTATTCAATTTTAGTGTGACCAGTGATAATAAAACCATCTCCCAGTTTAGGGGAACCGTGACCGTATCGGTGCCTTACACTCCAAAAGCTTTAGAAGATACGAATGCAATTATTATTTACTACATTAATGCCAAAGGCAACGCAGAAATTGTGAAAGAATGTGCCTATAACAAAGAAACAGGCATGGTTACCTTTAAGACAAATCACTTTTCTACGTTTGCTGTGGGATATCATAAAGTAAGTTTTAAGGATGTATCAAAAACCGCTGGGTACGCGGATGCTGTTAGCTATCTTGCTGCCAGAGAAATTACAAAAGGCACAGGAGGCGGTAATTTTAGCCCAAAGAACACATTAACCAGAGGTCAGTTACTCGTTATGGTAATGAAAGCTTACGGCATTGAACCAACTTCTGGGGTAAGCGGCAATTTTAAAGATGCAGGAAATGCATATTATACGGATTACCTGGCTGCCGCAAAGAAGCTTGGCATTGATGAGGGCGTCAAAAATAATAAGTTTGCACCAAATAAAAAAATGACAAGGCAGGAAATGTTCTCATTCTTGTACGATATCTTAAAGCAAATCGATAAATTGCCATCCGCTACAACAGACCAAACACTGACAGACTATAGTGATGCAGATCAAATAGCAAAAAGGGCAAAAGAACCAATGACATTGTTTGTTAAGACTGGAATCGTAGGGGAAAGTGGCAATAAACTCAATCCGAAGGGGAGCGCCAACAGGGCACTGATTGCGCAGGTGCTTTATGATCTTTTGACAAAATAAGATATCCAATAGGCATATAAAAAAGGGAAAGAGCGAATAAAGAGCTCTTTCCCTTTTTATATTTCCTTCTCTCCCAAGAAATACTTCATATATTGATTAACCATTACCTGCTTCTTTCGCCTACTAATAGGTACCTTTTCATTATTTCTTAATCGAATACTATTATCATCAAACCATGTAGAACCACTCCCCCTATTTTTGATACCACTGAGTGATAATTCGTTGAAAAATAGGAATAAAGTGATATTCTTATTTTTTAGAGTAGGGCTACCCTGTAGTTTTGAGAAAGAGGTATGACTATGAATAATAAATTTGAACTAGAACATTTCGGCATCAATACCCCAAATGCGGAAGAAGCAGAAAAACTGGCGCAGCTTCTGAGCTCCATTCGAATTTCGATACCATAGCCCACCGCACATTTTGCGTGACTTTCCCATGACCCCCTGCGTCCGTCCTACATCTGAGTCATAATTTATTGAATTGAAATTACAAATTATCTGTGTTATACTAAAAGTGTGTAAGTACGCCAATTAACAAAGAGGAGGAAAAACGGTGCTTAATGAAAAAAAAATCCATGTAATGGCAAAACTATCCATGATGGAAGAAAATAAAGAGCAGTTTGAGATAAAAGACTATTATATGGGAGACTATATTAGATTTTATCTTTTAAAAACCGTAATCCGTGTGACAATAGGGTATGTGCTTGCTTTACTATTGGCTGCAATTTACAATGCAGAATTACTAATCAATAGTGCAGTTGTCTTAGATTATAAAAGAATCGGAATCAATGCGTTGTTGATCTATGTATTGCTACTTTTTTGTTATATTATAGGTGGCTTAATTAGATACCATTATAAATATAAACGTGCGCAACGTTATGTTTCAAGATATGAAAAAGGACTAGGAATACTACGTCGGTTCTATCAAAACGATTCAGAACATAAGTAGGGGGATAAGCAAGATGATGCAACTTTTAGTCATAAAGGAACAAATCAAACAATTTTATCAAAAAACCAGTGTGTATATGAACCCTTTTGTGAAATTTATTACTGCGTTTGTCGTATTTATTCTAATTAATCAACAGTTAGGATTTAATCCAAAATTAAATAGTTTACCAATTGTGTTAATACTTTCAACCTTTTGTGCATTTACACCTTCTGTTATATTAGTTCTTTTAGCAATGGTAGTTTCAATTGGACATATACTTGCAGTATCAAAAATATTAGCAGTTTTAGTAGCAATTATATTTCTAATTATATATTGTTTCTTTGCGAAATTCACTCCAAACTTTGGACATGTGATCTTAGCAATTCCTATTTTGTATTTTTTGAAAATACCATATTGTGTGCCGATTTTACTAGGTCTTATTGCAACACCCATCGCGATTATTCCAGTTGCTTGCGGAGTGAGTGTTTACTTTTTGATTTGTGTAATACGGGATTTGACAAGCTCTACCCTCGGTGCTTCCATGGAAGATATTCTCAACTTGGTACGAACTGTGATTGATAATTGGTTGAGAAATCCAAACATGATTTTTGCAATTTTTGTATTTTGTGCCATTGTACTGGTAACCTATATAATTAGAAAGCAAGAGTTCGATTATGCATTTGAAATCTCAATTGTTGCTGGTGCAACTGTAAATGTATTGGGATTTTTAATTGGAAATATTGGATTTGATATACAAGTCAATTTACTTGCAGTAATATTAGGAACACTTGGGTCTGCAATTATTGTATATATCATTTGGTTCTTCCGTTTAACACTAGATCATACGGCGATTGAAAAAATTCAATTTGAGGATGATGATTATTACTATTATGTAAAAGCAGTTCCAAAGATTAAAGTGACAGCACCAGAAAAGAATGTTAAGAAAATAAACGAAAAGAAAGAAATAAGCTGATTTTGGAGGCTATATGGAATATATAAGAACGTTCATGAGCAAGTATTTTACATCGTTGACATTGCCGACGATCGGAATCACTGATATTTTAGAAATTTTAATCATTGCATTTACCATTTATCACATCATAACTTGGGTTCAAAAAACCAGAGGGTGGATGTTGGTTAAGGGCATTGTTGTGTTACTTATTTTTTGCCTAATTGCACTAATATTAGATATGAAGGCAATTTTGTGGATTTTTAGAAATACAATAGGCGTAGGAATCACAGCGATTATTATTATTTTTCAGCCTGAGCTTAGAAAAGCATTAGAGCAATTGGGTCGTCGAAATTATTTTTCTTCGATTATTCCTTTTGATGATCAAAAAGATAAATACGAGCGATATTCGGAACGTACCATTAATGAGATAGTTAAAGCTGTATTTGAAATGGCTAAGACAAAAACAGGTGCACTTATTGTAATTGAACGTGATGTACTACTCAATGAATTCGAAAGAACGGGAATTGTAATCGACTCCGTAATTAGCAGTCAATTACTAATTAATATATTTGAACACAACACCCCACTCCATGATGGTGCAGTCATAGTGCGTGGAAACCGCATTGTATCTGCAACTTGTTATCTTCCATTATCGGATAACATGGAGCTTAGTAAAGAGCTAGGAACAAGGCATAGAGCAGGAGTAGGCGTGAGCGAGGTTTCAGACGCTGTTACCATTATTGTTTCGGAAGAAACAGGAAAGGTTTCCATTGCAGCAGAAGGTGAAATTATTCGTTCGGTAGATGGCGATTACTTGAAAAAGTATTTGATTAATTGTCAGAAGAAAAAAAATTCCGAATCAAAGAAAATTAAATTATGGAGGGGAAGAGGTAAAAATGAAAGAAAAATTGACTAGAAACCTAGGTATTAAACTCTTATCCATTCCACTAGCAGCAATAATTTGGATTATTATAATTAATATAGACGATCCGATATCGACGAAAGTCATTTCCAACGTCCCTGTTGAAATACTCAATGAGTCCTATATTACGAAATCAGGGCAAGTGTATGATATTGTGGAGGGAACCACAGTATCGGTTACAGTAAAAGCAAAGCGTAGTATAAGAGATAAGATTAGAGCATCCGATTTAAGAGTTACTGCTAATTTGGCGGAAATTACGCAATTTAAACGAGTAGAAATTGTTGCCGAGTGCACGAAGTATACTTCCGATACGGTTGAAGTAACGCCGAAACCGAAGATGCTTACGGTTACTCTGGAAGATATTGCAACAAAGACCTTGCCAATACAAATTACAACTACTGGCGTGGTTGATTCTGGTTACTATGTTGACAGTGTAAAATCATCTCCAAATATGGTAGAGATAAAAGGGGCTGAGTCGACAATAGAAAAAATTACAGAAGCAAGGGTATCGCTTGATGTGAGTGGACATCAAGAGGATTTCAAACAAGATGGATTTATTCCAAATGTATATGATGAAAAGGGCAGAGAAGTTGATTCCACACGAATCACATTTAGTCATTCAAATATTACGGTTAAGGCAACCATACTACCAACAAAAAAGGTTCCAATTGAAGTGAATACAGAAGGAACATTGGCTTCGGGATACACAATTTCTCGGGTTGAATTTGGACCAGAGCAGGTAGAACTGGCGGGAGAATCGGATGTACTATCTAAGGTTTATTCTATACCAATTAATGTTAATGTAGATAATATTAATAAAAATATGGAAGTAGATATTGATTTGGCCGAGTATCTGCCGAAAAATACGAAGTTGGTAGATGATACCACGAGCATAGCGGTAAGAGTGACATTAGAAAAAGTGGCATCGAAAGACATTACGCTGACAGAAGATGCAATAGAGGTACGAAATCTTGATGAAAATTATAAGGCAAGCATTTCAGCACCATACCCGACAGCTTCTGTTATCTCAAATGATAATGGTGATTTGAATAATATCACAGCTGCTGATTTGCAAGCATATATTGATGTGGCAGGGTTAACAGCAGGAACTCATAACGTAACAATTGAGTTTGAATCATCAGAAGCGTTTCAAATTTCGGGGTCTTTCGAGGTTACAGTTGTAATTACGGATGAAACGATTACAGATGACAATCCGGTTGATGAAAGTGATCCAACAGACCCTGATTCGGCGAATGCTGCTGCACAATAGGAGGACAGCGGTATGATTAGTCGAAGAGTAATAGTACAAAATGAAAAAGGAATTCATTTACGAACGGCAGGTAGATTCTGCGAAGAAGCGTTAAGATTTAAAGCACATGTAGATTTGAAATGTAACAATAAAACATTAAATGGAAAAAGTGTATTAGGAGTTCTTGGCGCTTTGGTTAAATATCATGATACGATTGAAATTATTTGCGATGGTATTGATGAGGAAAAAGCGTTGGAACATTTGGTTAATCTTGTTCAAAATAAACTTGGAGAAAAATAGATTGACAGAATTATAGTTTGACATTATAATGAGTAAAACTAATAACAATTTAATGCGTTGATGAGGAATAGTAAATTTTTTGGAGTATCCAGAGAGCTGTCGGATGGTGTGAGGCAGTTACAAAATAAAATTGAACTCGCCTTTGAGCAGCACTAGTGAAAGTAAAGTAGGTAGTGCCGGAACCTAACCGTTATCATATAGGAGGATATAAGGCAGTGATGCCCGTATCTAATGAGTGCGTACTTAGTGTACGAAAAAGAGTGGTACCGCGTAGGATTTTAACCTTCGTCTCTTTCGAATAGGAAAGAGATGAGGGTTTTTTTGTTTATCAAATTCCTTGCAAATTACAAACAATGCAAATTTAAAGGAGGATGTGTATATGCTTAATTATCAAAGATATAAAAGAAACCCAGTAGTCAAACTTTTGGATCGACAATGGCCAAGTAATGAGATTAAAAAAGCTCCAATTTGGTGTAGTGTTGACTTACGTGATGGAAATCAGGCATTAATCGAGCCAATGGTAGTAGAAGAAAAGATTGAGTTTTTCAATATGCTGGTTAAATTAGGTTTTAAGGAAATTGAAGTTGGTTTTCCTTCTGCTTCTCAAATTGAATATGATTTCTTAAGACAGTTAGTGGAACGAAAATTAATTCCAGATGATGTAATTGTACAAGTGCTTGTTCAATGCAGAGAACACTTAATCGACAGAACTTTTGAAGCATTGGAAGGTATTAAGACTGCTATCGTACACATCTATAATTCTACTTCTACGTTACAAAGAGATGTAGTGTTTAATAAAAGCAAAGAAGAAATTAAAGAAATTGCAATCGAAGGTACAAAAATTGTAAAAGAATATGCAAAAGAGTTTCCAGGTAAAATAATATTAGAATATTCTCCAGAAAGCTTTACGGGAACAGAGCTTGATTATGCGCTGGAAGTATGTGAAGAGGTATTGAGTCAATGGGGAGCAAGTAAAGAGAATAAGGTAATTCTTAATCTGCCATCAACGGTTGAAATGAATACTCCAAATGTTTATGCAGATCAAATTGAATGGATTCATAAAAACTTGAAAAACAGGGAATCAGTAATAATAAGTGTTCATCCGCATAATGATAGAGGCTGTGCGGTTGCGTCAGCAGAACTTGCTATGCTTGCAGGTTGTGACCGAGTTGAGGGAACGATATTTGGAAATGGAGAACGAACCGGAAATGTTGATGTATTAAATATTGCATATAACATGTTTTCACAGGGAATTAATCCAAATTTAGATATAGAAAATATAAGCGAAATTATTGATGTGTACGAAAGATGTAATAAAATGCAAGTACACCCAAGACATCCATACGCGGGAAAGCTTGTATTTACTGCATTCTCTGGATCACACCAAGATGCAATCAACAAAGGAATTCAAGTAATGCAAAGTAGAAACCAGGATTGGTGGGAAGTGCCGTATCTACCAATTGATCCAGCAGATGTTGGAAGGCAATATGAACCAATTGTGCGAATTAACAGTCAATCTGGTAAAGGTGGTGTTGCCTTTATTATGGATACTTGCTACGGATTTAAGCTTCCAAAAGGTATGCACAAAGAATTTGCAGATATTATTCAAAAGATTTCAGAGAAACAGGGAGAAGTTGCACCTGAACAGATTATGGAGGAATTTGATAAAAACTATCTGGAGGCCAAAGAACCACTTCACTTCAAACGAGGTAGTATCAGTGATCTTTCCGATGGAGATGAAAATGAAAACACACAGGTTCAAATTACGTTCACAAATGCCGGCATAGAACAGCAGTTTGAAGCAACAGGTAACGGACCGATTGATGCAGTTCAACGAGGTCTGCAAGAAGCTACTGGCCGTCATGTTAAAGTACTTGATTATTCAGAACATGCACTTCGCTCTGGCTCCAATGCACAGGCTGCGGCTTATATTCATATGCTTGATATGGATACAAACAAAGTGGTTTACGGTGTTGGTGTAAGCTCAAATATTACAAGAGCATCCGTGCGTGCAATCTTTAGTGCTATGAATCGCTTAGGCTAATTGCATTGACTTTTGAAACAAGAGTGCTTATAATTATCGTATAAAGTTACCGGAGGTACAAGAATGAAAAACATATTAATAAGAGCAGGAATATCACCACTTGATAATTTCAATGCTTGCTATATGTTGAATCATAATTCAATTGGCGATAATGTGGGTAATTTAATTTACGCATATAGTATATATAAAACCTTGATGACAGATTCGGTAGATAAAATCACTCCAAATTATTACAAATCCCTTCAAGGAAAAGCAGAAGAGATTAATGAGAAGTATGATGCTTTTATTATTCCTTTGGCAGATGCTTTTCGCGCTGACTTTATGCCTGAAATGAGAAAAATGACTGCGCTTGTTAAAGCGTTAAAGATCCCTTGTATAATCGTTGGAGTTGGACTTCGTGCTCCATTTGAACCAGGGCAGGCCGTGACGTATCCATTTGATGAGGATATCAAAGAATTTATTAAAGCAGTTCTTGAAAAATCATCTATTGTTGGAGTGCGTGGGGAATATACCGCAGATTATTTAAAAAGACTTGGATTTCGAGAAGAAATTGATCATACAGTAATTGGATGTCCTTCTATGTATACAAATGGACCCAATATGAATATTCGAGATGTAAATCTAACAAAGGATTCCATAATTTCTATGAATTCAAATGTACTATCGCCAGATAATGTGCATGAATTTGCAAAGAAATGTGAAACACAGTTTCCGAACCATTACTTTCTGCCACAACGTTTGCAGGAGATGCGTTTGTTATATACTGGAATGCCGTATTTTCATAAACAGGGAGGCTTATATCCTACAAAAATTACAGATGAGATTTATGCGAAGGATCGGGTGAAATTCTTCCTTAATGCACCGAGTTGGATGGACTTTTTAAGTACAGTTGATTTAAGTATTGGCGGAAGATTACATGGAAATATTGTAGCGACAGTTTCTGGCTGCCCTAGTATATTAATCCCACATGATGCACGTATGCGTGAACTTACCGAATATCATCATCTGGCACATGTCTTTGCAAAGGATATAAATGAAAATACCGACCTTTTAGAACTTGCTTCAAAGCTTGATTTTAGCGAAGTTACAAAACATCATAAAAAGAATTTTGATCATTATATTGATTTTCTTGATAAGAATGGCCTGGATCATATTTATAAAAATGGTAACATTCCAGACGAAGCACCATTAGAACGAAAATTAAAAGAAATTCAATTGCAACCACCAATTTCTTCTGTACGTAATTGTTCATTTGATGAAATGGCGGAACGACTTTATGAAGTTAGTATTCCGATTGATAAAAAGATTGATAGTATTAAATCAGAAAATGTAAAACTAAAAGCTAAAATTAAAAACTTGGAGCGTGAAACCACAAGCTTAAATAGTGAAAATAAAAAGTTGGACAATGAAAAAAATAAAGCGGAAGATAAGTTACAAAATTCTGGCTTTACAGGTATTATAAAACGGGTTGCGAAGAAGACTAAAAAGATTTTAAATGTATAATTATTTCCTCCAATTGGCAAATTTTCCATAACAAAATGGAATTGATTTTGCTCATTGGGGGAATGTTTATGTAAAATGAGAACCATGTATAAAGGAGAAAAAAGTTGGATAACTATAGCTTGAAAATATTAGAGTTGAGTCGCGAATCGAATATACTCAACATTGGAGTAAGAGTAAAATGCCCTTATAATCCAGCGGTAAAAGAACCAAAACTTGCAATTGTTTTTGATAATGGAACACAAACAAGAAGGCTTCCGGTGTTACTACAAGCTTATTTCCCGGCAGAGGATTTAACCCTTTGTACAATATTTGCGAAATACAATTATAATTTAGCGTATCTGTTTTTTGAAACACCTGTAAACAAGAAAATAGATTTCTGGTTTGAATTCTCTTATGGTGACATTATCATGGATAAGATGAAATTTATAATAAGTAGTGATGTAAAACTAGAAAATGATGATAAATATGAAGTGACTTATTCAAAGAAAAAAGATATCGTAACGTATCGTTTAATTGATGATGTTGAAAAGGAACGTAAAATCTCTGTGCTAACGGATATTATACAAAGCTTTTTTGGAGATATTTGGACTATAGTACTTGTTATTCTTTGCATTCCGCTGATACCTTTCTTCCTATTAGAAAGTTTTCTTGCAGTATTAGGTTGTGTCAAGGGCATGCCCAAGAACAAAAAGCGAGGATTGCTTCGAATTATTAATCATGTAAGACTTAGAATCAATCGTTTTACACGAAAGGGATTCGGAATCACTGATAGTAAAGAAAAAGTAGTAAGAATTGCTTATAAATTAGCTTGTATGTTAAAAATAAAAGAAAACAGAATTTGTTTTATTTCGAATCGCCGTAATGACATGTCCGGTAACTTTGAATTTGTATATAATGTATTAAAAAAGGATGAGTCCATTGACATGAGATTTATCTTAGATGATAGATATATTATTCGTATGAGTTATAGAAATGCATTTCGCTATGGATTTTATTGTGCAACTTCAAAAGTCATTTTAGTAGATGATTATGCAGGCCTTCTTTATAAGATACCTAGAAGACCAGGAACTACAATGATGCAGTTATGGCACGCTTGTGGCGCTTTTAAAACATTTGGATATAGCCGTATGGGTAAACCCGGTGGACAGACACAATCAAGTCCGGCACATCGTAACTACGATTATTGTATTGTGAGTTCTAAGGAAATTTCAAAGTTTTATGCAGAAGGATTTGGTATTTCGCTTGAAAAGTCGATAGCTACAGGTATTCCTAGAACGGATATTTTCTTTGATGCAGACTATAAAAAGAAAGCACAAGATGAATTTTATGCACAGTATCCACAGCTTAAAGATAAAAAGATCATGTTATTTGCACCAACGTTTCGTGGAAATGGTAAAATAACTGGGTTCTATCCAGTTGAAAAATTTGATGTTGCAAAAATGTATGAAGAACTTGGTGGAGAATATGCAATTTTAATTAAGCATCATCCATTTGTTCAAGATAGAAACGTGATTCCGGAAGAATATAAAGATTTTATTATAGATATGTCTAGTAATGCAGAACTAAATGATTTATTATTTATAACAGACCTATTAATCTCTGATTACTCCTCAGTTATTTTTGAAGCTGCATTGCTTGATATCCCGATGCTTTTCTATGCATACGATTTGCAACGTTATATTGCAACAAGAGGTTTTTATTATGAATATGAAGATTTTGTTCCAGGCAAAATTGTATCAAGCTTTTCTCAAGCAGTCACTGCAATTAAAAACAATGACTTTGAAGTAGAAAAGATTAAGAACTTTAAAACCCGTTTCTTTGATGATTTGGATGGTAAATCATCACAAAGAACCGCAGATTTAATTAAATGTGCATTACGAAGTTAAATATTTAGAGTCGCTTAAGCGGCAGATAGGAGCATATATGAATTTTGGTGTTATTTTAGCAGGTGGAATTGGAAGCAGAATGGGTAATGTAGAAAAACCAAAACAGTACTTAACGGTTGGAGATAAACCTATTATTATTCATACGTTGGAAAAATTTTATGTAAACAGTAATTTCGAAAAGATATTAGTTCTTTGCCCTGGGCAATGGGTAGGACATACAAAGGATCTTGTTAAAAAATATTTAAATGACGAAAAAAGAGTTGTCGTAATTCAAGGTGGGGAAACTAGAAATGAAACCATTATGAATTCCATTCGTTATATTGAAGAAAATTATGGTTTGCAAGACGATACAATCATAGTAACTCATGATTCGGTACGCCCATTTGTTACACATCGTATTATTGAAGACAATATTCGATATGCAAAGGAATTTGGCGCTTGTGATACTGTAATTACAGCAACCGATACAATCGTACAAAGTGAGGACGGTCAGATCATTAGCTCCATTCCAGAAAGAAGTAAAATGTATCAAGGGCAGACGCCGCAATCCTTTAATGCAAAAGAACTAAAAGATTTGTATTTATCCCTTTCGGAAGAAGAAAAGGAAATTCTAACCGATGCGGCAAAAATATTTGTTATCAAAGGAAAGTCGGTGCATTTGGTGGAAGGTGAAGTATTTAATATTAAAATAACCTATCCATATGATCTTAGAGTAGCAGAAACTCTAATAAAAGGAGAACAGTAAAATGCTAAATACGGTTTATCGCTTAGTAGCACCCAGAAAATTTGAAGTAGCATTTAACAATATAGATTTATTGGGCGAAGATGTAATTGTGCGCCCAACGCATCTATCTATTTGCCATGCAGATCAGCGATATTATCAAGGAACCAGACCTGCTGAAATTTTAGCACAAAAACTACCAATGGCATTGATTCATGAAGGAGTTGGTGAGGTTGTTTTTGATGCAAAAGGAGAATTTAAACCAGGCGATGTGGTTGTTATGATTCCAAACACACCAACTGAGAGTGATGATGTTATTGCAGAAAATTATTTAAGAAGTAGTAAGTTTAGAGCAAGTGGATTTGATGGATATATGCAAGATCAAGTTGCTATGGAAAGAGACCGTTTAGTTCGATTGCCGGATGGAGTTGATAAAACAGTAGCCGCCTTTACTGAGATAGTTTCAGTAAGTGTACATGCTTTAAGACGCTTTGATACCATTGCCCATCAAAGAAGAGAAGTTGTAGGTATTTGGGGAGATGGAAATTTGGGTTATATTACTGCTGTTTTTTTCAAAGCAATGTTTCCTAATACAAAGCTTTGTATTTTTGGGGTAGATCGTGAAAAATTAGCTGGATTTACCTTTGCAGACGAGACCTTTGCAGTACAAAATATTCCGGCAGATTTGAAAGTAGACCATGCAATTGAATGCGTTGGTGGAGATGCCTCTCAAAAAGCAATCGATCAGATCATTGACCATATTAATCCAGAGGGATGTATTTCAATCCTTGGAGTTTCCGAGTATCCTGTTCCGATTAATACACGTATGGTTCTTGAAAAGGGGCTTCGCATTTATGGAAGTAGCCGTAGTGGAAGAGTAGATTTCCAAAAGACAGTTGACATGTATGAAGAGAATCCTCAGATCTTAAACTATTTAAGTAATCTTGTTGGTGCAAAAATAGAAATAAAATCCATTGCGGATATGAAGACAGCATTTGAAATGGATATTCAGAAAAATCTCGGAAAAACCATTATGATATGGAATAAGTAGAGTTGGTGAAACAGGAGACAAACGAAAAGTGAAAAAATATATTCAAAACTTTAATAGATACCAGTACTTATTATATGAATTAGTAAAAAAAGGTATCGTTTTAAAATACAGACATTCCTATTTGGGAATATTTTGGACTTTATTAGAACCGTTGCTTACAATGATGGTGCTTACGGTAGTATTTGGGGGCTGGTATGGAAAATCGGATCAGTCATTTCCTGTTTATGTACTTACGGGAAGACTGTTGTTTTCCTTTTTCTCTACGTCTACAAAGGCGGCGATGAAGGCTGTGCAAAATAATGCAAAGATGATGAAGAAAGTATATGTACCAAAGTACTTATATCCGTTGTCAGCAGTTATTTATAATTATATTATTTTTTTGATCTCCCTAATTGTATTGTTAGGGGTTTCCATCGTACTAAAAGTAGAGCCGACCATTTACTTATTACAAGCCATTGTTCCATTGACTTTGATTTTTATTATGTCACTTGGAGTAGGCTTAATTTTAGCAACATTAAATGTATTTTTCCGAGATTTAGAGTACTTATGGGGAGTTGCACTTATGCTTATCATGTATTCATGTGCCATTTTCTATGAACCAGAAAAACTAATTAGGACAGGAAATGATTGGATTTTTGCAATTAATCCCGTTTATCATGTAATCGCTAATTTTAGAGAATCTGTTTTATTCGGACAGCCTCTTAGCATGGAATACTTGATTCCATCCGTTCTATTTAGTTTTGGAAGCCTTTTTGTTGGAATTTTTGTTTTCTATAAAAAACAAGATGAATTTATTTTACACATATAGGAGAGTAGGATTTGAAAAAGAACGTGGTACTGAAAGTAGATAAAGTGAGTATTAAATTCAATCTAAGTCAGGAAAAAGTGGATAGTCTAAAAGAATATGTTATTAAATTGATAAAACGGCAAATTTCGTATGATGAATTTTGGGCGTTAAAAGACGTATCCTTTGAAATGGAAAAAGGGGACCGAATAGGTATTTTAGGTCTCAATGGTGCTGGTAAAAGTACTTTGCTTAAAGTGATTTGCGGAGTGTTAAAGCCAACAGAGGGAACGATAAAAAAACATGGGAAAATTGTGCCTTTGCTTGAATTAGGTGCAGGTTTTGATCCCCAGTATACAGGAAAAGAAAATATATATCTTTATGGAGCGGTTCTTGGATATTCCAAAGCTTTTATTGAAGAAAAATATGAGGAAATAGTCAAGTTCTCGGGACTTAAAGAGTTTATTGATGTACCAGTAAAGAATTATTCTTCTGGTATGAAAGCAAGACTTGGATTCTCAATAGCAACTGTAGTTGAGCCGGATATTTTGATTTTAGATGAAGTTCTTTCTGTAGGCGATGCAAAGTTTAGAAAGAAAAGCGAAAAAAAAATCATGACTATGTTCGAAAATGATATTAGTGTACTGTTTGTATCACACTCGCTGGAGCAGGTCAAAAGACTTTGTAATAAAGCGATTCTTTTGGAACATGGTAAATTAATTGCCAAAGGAAGCGTTGAGGAAGTTAGTAAGATATACTTAGAAAAGCTCGAGCAAGATTAGTGTGAAAAACATGCGCAAAAATGAGGTCAGTGTGATAGAAAATCAATTTCACACCCCCTTATTTTGAGTGCCGCTAAAGCGGCAGACGGGAGCAAAAAATGAAAAAAGTAATTACTTATGGAACCTATGACCTAATACATGTAGGGCACATTAACTTGCTAAAAAGAGCAAAGGAACTCGGCGATTATCTTATTGTAGGTTTATCTTCCGATGAATTTAATGCGATTAAACATAAGTGCGCTTATCATTCCTATGAAGACAGAAAACTTATTTTAGAAGCAATAAAATATGTAGATGAAGTGATTCCGGAACAAAACTGGGAACAAAAAGTAAGTGATGTTTTGAATAACCAGGTGGATATATTTGTAATGGGTGATGATTGGACGGGGCATTTTGATTTTTTAAAGGATCACTGTGAAGTTGTATACCTGCCTCGCACGGATGGAATTTCTACAACAAAGATAAAATGCGATTTAGGAAAAGATATTGGGAGTAACTAACGATGGCAGGCAAAGCAAAAAAAATGATTAAAAGTATTGGAAAGAATGCTGCAATCTTTATTTATCATGTGATGTACAAAATACTCCCGATTAATGATGATGTTATCGTCTTTAGTGCAAGCATAGGAAGAAATTATACAGGAAATTGTCGTTATATCTATGAATGTATGGTGGATAAAGGCTTGGATAAAAAATATAAATGTGTATGGTTTTTTAATAACACAGATGTTTTGTTACCTGGCAACGCAACTATAGTAGCGAATGCAAGGCTAAAATATTTGTATTATATGGCAATCGCAAAAACCTGGGTATTTGATTGTCGCCAGCCCGGATTCCTTAAAAAAAGGGATAAAGTAAATTATATTCAGACTTGGCATGGCACTCCACTTAAAAAATTGGCGCTTGATATGGATGATGTCTTTATGGGAAATGGAGAAAGTATAGAAGAATACAAGGAAAATTTTAGAAAGAATACGTTCACTTGGGATTATCTGATTTCACAGAATCCATTTTCAACCGAAACCTTTCGAAGATGTTTTGATTTCAAGAAGAATATGCTAGAAATTGGTTATCCAAGAAATGATATGCTTATAAATCAAAATGACAAAGTATTTATACTCACTCTGAAAAAGAAATTTGGACTTCCACTTGATAAAAAGATAATTCTATATGCACCAACCTGGCGTGATGATGAATATGATAAAAATGGGGAATATAAATTTAGTCCAAAACTTGATTTCAATTTGCTGAAAGAAAATTTAAAGGATGAGTATGTCATGATAGTAAAATACCATTACTTGGTTGAAGACTGTATTGACTGGTCACTATATAAAGATTTTATTTATCATTTTGATGATGATATAACACAGATGTATTTGGTATCGGACATATTGATTACAGACTATTCTTCCGCTATGTTTGATTATAGTGTTTTGAAGCGTCCCATGCTTTTTTATTGTTATGACCTCGATAAATATAAGAATGAACTTCGCGGGTTCTATTTTGATTTTCAAAAGGAAGCACCAGGGCCAATTTCAAAAACAACGAAGCAGTTGCTTAGCGATATAAAAGAGTACAAAAGAGAAGAATATGTTGAAAGATACCTAAACTTCTCTGAAAAATACAATCCTTGGGATGATGGTAGGTCGTCTGAGCATGTTGTTGAATTGATTGAATCTTTATAATTAGCTAGAAGGAGAGGAATGCGTGAAAACACAAGTAATCACTCCAGAAGAAATCAAAGAGATATTAGAACGATATTGTATTGGAAAGAAACCTTTGGCCAAATTACTTGGTTGGGGGGAAACAACGATTATACGATATTTAGACGGAGATATTCCTTCGAAAGAATACTCAGATAAACTTATATTAATAAGTCAAAATCCATGCAATTTCTATGAGATATTGAATCGGAATATGCAACAGATTACCCAAATTGCTTATCAAAAGAGCTTGAAGGCACTCTATTCTTATGTGATTTCTTCAAAGGCAAGTGTAATTGTTCATTACATGAAGAATCAGTGGGAGGGATTGCTTCCGCTGGAAGGATTTCAGTGCTTGCTGTACTTCTCTCAGGGATTTTATCTTGGAATGTATGGCAAGTTACTTTTTGAAGGAGAATATAAAATTAGGGATAGTAAAATTCCGTACGAAGAGCTCAAAGATGGGATTTTATCGGATCTTATCATTCCACAGGAACTGTTGAACGATCGATTGTCCCAAAGAGAAAAAGATGTATTAGATGGAATCGTGAAGGCATTTCGTTGGTATGGCTATACCACTCTTCATGCTATTATGGTTCAGGAAAATGATGGACTGCGGATTTCGCGAAATAAGCTCAACGAAAGAATAATTTCGTATGATACTATTGAAAAACATTTTCACTGGATTATCAAAGAATATTTGATATTAAAACCAGAAGATGTATGGAAATATATCGATTCAAGATTTGCAGAAACAAGAAAATGGAAATTGTTATCCACTTGGTAAAAGTCAAAGATCAGTAGAAAAATAAAATTAAAATATAGTAAGTTCATTACTCAGCACGAATCGTAATTTTAATATGTCATAAATAAAAAATGGAGTGTCACATGAACGCTCCATTTTTTCTATTTAATTATCAAAATCTTATTAACCTAGTATAACTGAAATTAAATCTCTTCCGCAAATTCGACACCCTCAATGGCTTCCAAAAGCAATGTTACCTCATCGTGTACTGTTTTTCCATTGGTATGAATTGTTAGAGTAGCACCAACAGAAGAACGGCTGTCATTCGTAGTTTGTACAAGCTCTAAATCCGAAACTTTAATATTATCTGCTTTTAAAATGGTAATCATTGACCGGATTGCAGTTATATCAGAGAATTCAATGTAAAAACAAGAAACTTGTGAGTTCAAATGGATTGGTGTATCAAGCCGATATAAAAAGTAGTTTACAATACAAATAGAAATTAAACCAAGGATAGCAGCGCTATAAAACCCACATCCAATAGTAAGACCAAGGCAGGCACTTGCCCATAGGGCTGCGGCTGTAGTTAGGCCCTTTACTTTATGCTGTCCAGTAACTAGGATTGTTCCAGCTCCAATAAATCCAACCCCACTGATGACTTGCGCTCCCATTCTTGAAACATCAGTAGATAATCCTTCCTCATACAAAAATTGATTCGTAAGCATTGCAAGTGTTGCTCCGATACAGACTAAAATATGGGTGCGAAGCCCGGCCGGTCTGCCGCGGCGTGCCCGTTCGAAACCAATGACTCCACCACAAACAAGAGCAAGCAGTAAACGAATAGAAATAGATGCAATGCTGGTTGAGAGATCAAGTTGTGACATGAATGTAGACATGAAATCCTCCTCTTAACTTTCTGTTGCTATATAATTATTCTATTCGATTCCGCTGAACGTGTAAAGGGTTTTGTGCCTACTCTTTACGCAAAAGGAAGAATCTGTTATAATGATTGGAAGAAACGAAGGTAAGTTGGAGGAATAGACAGATGGGAGACAACATGAACGAGATTGAATTTGACACACAAGTCGGTAAGAAAGATTTGTACCATTTTCTAATGCGGCATTTTTATACAAGTTTTTCTGGAATTTTTGGTATACTTTTAAGTTTGGTAGCTTTGGTAGTCCTTATATTAAACTTTAATAAAAGAGAACCATTTCAATTACTTATCTTAATCGTAATGGCATCTTTATTTACAGTGGTACAACCATTGCAGATGTTGCAAAAGGCAGGAACCCAAATTAAACGAAATCCTGTTTTTCAAAAACCGCTACATTATGTAGTAAATAAAAAGGGAATCAGTGTTAGTCAAAATGGTGAATCAAGTACGATTGAATGGAAAGAAATTCGAAAAATTATAGAGACTAAGAAAGCATTCTTTGTTTATATGTCTACCCTGAATGCAAATGTAATTCCAAAGGAACAAATTAGTGATAAAAAAGATAGTTTTTGTGAACTAGTGAAAGAAAACATGGTAAAAGGCACATATAAACTAGACTAGATAGGTGAATAACAGTGACGATAGAAATAGAAAGCATGGGTGCAGATGATACCTTTGCATATGGAAAAAAATTAGGTGAGGAAGCAAGTAGTGGAGATATCTTTCTTTTAATTGGTGATTTAGGGGTTGGTAAGACTGTATTTACACAAGGTTTTGCATGTGGGCTTCAAATTGAGGAGCCGATAAGTAGCCCTACCTTTACCATTGTGCAGCAATATGATGATGGTCGTATGCCGTTTTATCATTTCGATGTTTATCGGATTGGCGACATTGAAGAAATGGAAGAAATCAGCTATGAGGATTATTTTTATGGAGATGGCGTCTGTCTAATTGAATGGGCAAATCGAATCGAAGAATTAATACCGGAATATGCCCAAAAAATAGAAATTGTGAAAGATTTGAATAAGGGATATGATTACAGAAAGATTATTCACACGGGCGGAAAAGGTTGAAAGAAAAACATTTCACTCAGTAAGTTTGTGTCTGCGCTGCGCACGCAAACTTGATATGCGCAAAAAGCAGCACAGAAATGGAGAAAAAATGAAATTATTAGGAATAGACAGCTCAGGTTTGGCTGCAAGTGTTTCTCTTGTTTTTGACGGCATTATGGTTGCAGAGTACACTACAAATTTTAAAAAGACACATTCTCAAACATTATTACCGATGATAGATGAAATTGTCCGTATGACTTCGATTGATTTAAAAGAAATTGATGCAATAGCGGTAGCAGCAGGACCGGGTTCTTTTACTGGACTTCGAATTGGTTCTTCAACCGCAAAAGGCTTAGGGCTTGTATTGAAAAAGCCAATCATTCCGGTACCTACAGTGGAGGGATTAGCTTATAATCTATATGGAGCAAGCGACTTAATATGTCCAATAATGGATGCTAGACGAAATCAGGTTTATACCGGAATTTATGAATTCAAAGGTGATAACTTCAATATTATTTCAGATCAAAAAGCAGTTGAAGTGGAAGATTTAATTATAGAATTAAATACACTAAACCGTAAGGTTATCTTTTTAGGTGATGGGGTACCCGTCTATAAAGAAATAATTGAAAGTAAAATGGTAAGTGAGTATACATTTGCACCTGCACATATGGCGATTCAAAAAGCCGGTGCAGTTTGTTGTCGGGCAGAGGTTTTGTATCAAACTGGCATTATGGAAACGGCTGCCGATCACAAACCGGATTATTTAAGACTTTCACAGGCGGAACGAGAGAGAAAAGAGAAACTCTCAGAAAGTGAACTGTCATGATTGTACGAAGAATGATAAAAGAAGATTTGCAACAAGTATGTGACATAGAAAGTGAAACGTTTTCGATGCCATGGACTTTTCAAAGCTTTTTGGATTCTCTTTTAATAAAAGATAATATTTACCTTGTTGCAGTAGAAAATAATTCCATAATGGGATATTGTGGGGTTTGGGTAGTCGCAAAAGAAGGACAAATTAATAACATAGCTGTTAGGAAACAGAATCAAAACCTTGGAGTTGGAAACCAAATGCTTCAATTTCTTTTTAAGGAAGGTAAAGCAGAAAAAATAGAGCAATTTACATTAGAAGTACGTAAAAGCAATGTAAATGCAATTAGTTTATATAACAAATTTGGCTTTGTAAACGTTGGAATTCGGCCGAGTTTTTATGAAAAACCACAGGAAGATGCAGTTATTATGACAGTAATTACCTCTAGGAAAGAAGAATCTGCACTGATATAATGAAGTGAAGTAAACAGGCTTATTTATGACGGAGGAGAAAAGAATGGAAGAAATTGTGCAGTGCAATGTTTGTGGGAAAGAAGTAAAAAGAGAAAATGGTTTCATTAAAGAAGACTTTTTAGCGGTTACCAAAGAATGGGGTTATTTTTCTAACAAGGATATTGAATTGCACTCATTTCAAATTTGTGAGGATTGTTATGATAAATGGATTGCTACTTTCGCAATTCCAATTACGAAAAAGAAAGTTTCGGAAGTTATTTAGGAGCAGACAGAAAGGAAATTAGATGTTAGATGTATGTTTATTAGGAACAGGAGGTATGATGCCGCTCCCAGGGAGATGGCTTACTTCACTTATGACTCGCTTGAATGGAAGTAGTCTTTTAATTGATTGTGGAGAGGGAACGCAGATTGCAATCAAAGAGAAAGGATGGAGTTTTAATCCAATTGATATAATCTGTTTTACCCATTATCATGCAGACCACATTAGTGGTTTGCCGGGATTATTACTTTCTATGGGAAATGCAGATCGAAGCGAACCAGTAACACTGATCGGACCAAAAGGACTCGAAAGAATAGTAAATTCACTTCGCGTGATCGCACCTGAGTTGCCGTTTCAAATTCAATTTATTGAAATAGATGGTACTTTTCAAGAAATTAGTATTAATGATTATATAATAAAAGCATTCAAAGTAAACCATAATGTGGTATGCTATGGATATAATATAGAAGTTGCAAGAGCTGGAAGATTTATGTCGGAAAAAGCGGCGGAGAATGAAGTGCCAAGAATGGCATGGAATCGGCTACAAAAAGGGGAAACCGTTACACTAGATGGAAGAACCTACACCCAAGACATGGTACTTGGTCCTAAGAGAAAAGGAATTAAAATTACTTATTGTACGGATACAAGACCAGTAAAAGCAATTGCAGAAAATGCTAATAAGGCAGATTTGTTTATATGCGAAGGCATGTATGGGGAACCAGAAAAGGCTGCAAAAGCAAAAGAATATAAGCATATGACATTTTATGAGGCCGCACAGTTAGCCAAAAAGTCGGAAGTCACAGAAATGTGGCTGACACATTTTAGTCCATCTTTAATAAAACCAGATATTTTCTTACGAGATACACGCAAGATATATGATAATACCAAAATAGGAAAAGACGGAAAAAGCGTAACATTGGATTTCTCGAAAGAGGAATAATGTCAAAGGGGGAGTTGTATGAAAAAGACTCATAGAACAGTAGTGTTTACAATTGTAACAATGTCTATTTTGGCAATACTTATTATATGGAGTTTTTACAATATAACAATGAAAGGACAGTCCCAAGGCGATGAAATACCAAAGACAGAAGTTGAAAAATTAGTTAAGAAGGACATTGAAGGAAACTATCCTGGGACGCCAAGAGAAGTATTAAAGCTATATTGTAGAATTACGCAGTGCTTGTATAACGATGAGATGACAGAAGAACAATTTGAACAACTAGCCGATCAACTTCGGCTTCTTTTTGACGATGAACTATTGGAAAATAATGAGAATGAATTGTATAAGAAGAATTTGTCTACTGATATAATGTCATATCATGAAAATGAAGAACGAATTAGTAGTTACGATGTGCAGCTTGATAGTGCAACGAAATATGGAACAATTAAGAAAGAAAAATATGCAACACTTAAAGTTTCATTACTCATTCAAAAATCAGGAAGTAATAAAGGCTTAACAAAAATATATGAGGAGTTTTTGCTTCGTAAAAGTAAAGATGGAAAGTGGAAGATACTCAATTGGCAATTAGCAAGTGGTGAAGATTTAGAATAAAGAAATATTTAGAGTAGAGAAGATTTAAAATAAAGAATATTTAGAGTGGAAAGATTTATAATAGAAAAGATAGGTGTAAGAATGGAAAAAGATATATTAATATTAGGAATTGAAAGTTCATGTGATGAAACAGCTGCATCGGTTGTTAAGAATGGACGTACTGTGTTATCAAATGTAATCTCATCTCAAATCGAGCTTCATAAATTATATGGAGGGGTTGTTCCTGAAATTGCTTCGAGAAAGCATATAGAAAAAATTAATCAGGTGATTGAAGAGGCATTAGCAGAAGCAGAAGTTTCACTAGAAGATATAGATGCGATTGCTGTTACATATGGACCGGGATTGGTGGGCGCGCTATTGGTAGGAGTTGCAGAAGCAAAAGCTATTAGTTATGCGGCGAACATACCATTAGTAGGAGTGCACCACATTGAAGGACATGTATCTGCAAATTATATTGAACACCTAGAATTAGAGCCCCCATTTTTGTGCCTAATTGTATCCGGCGGTCATACGCATCTTGTACTAGTTAAAGATTATGGAAAATATGAAATCATCGGAAGAACCCGAGATGATGCAGCTGGTGAAGCCTTTGATAAGGTGGCCCGTGCAATTGGATTGGGTTATCCTGGTGGACCTAAAATTGATAAATTAGCGAAAGAAGGAAATAAAGGTGCAATCAAATTTCCTCGAGCCCAGGTAAATGGTGCAGAATTTGATTTTAGCTTTAGTGGCGTTAAATCTGCTGTATTAAACCATATCAACGGCTGTAGAATGAAAGGGGAAGAAATCATTCCTGCAGACATAGCAGCGGCATTTCAAGACTCTGTAGTTGATGTATTAGTAAACAAGACAATGCAAGCTGCAAAAGAATATAAAATGAATAAAGTAGCACTTGCAGGTGGAGTTGCATCCAATTCTGCACTTCGAGAAGGAATGAAGGCTGCCTGTGAAAAGAACAATCTAAGTCTTTATTATCCATCGCCTATATTTTGTACCGATAACGCTGCAATGATTGGTGTAGCTGGTTACTATGAGTATATAAATGGAACAAGGCATGGACTTGATTTAAATGCAGTGCCAAATTTAAAAATTGGACAAAGAATTTAACTAAAACTACGTACTTGAACAATTAGGGAAGTCGGTATCAAAATATGAAGACTACAGCAATTATTCTGGCGGCAGGAAAAGGTAAAAGAATGCAGTCCGAAATACCTAAGCAGTATTTAGAAATTTGTAATAAACCAATTTTATATTATTCGATTAAAGCATTTGAGGATAGCTGTATCAACGAAATTATTCTTGTGACATCAAACAATGAAATACAATACTGTCAGGAAGAGATTGTAAATAAGTTTGGCTTTAAGAAAGTAATTAATATTGTAGCAGGTGGAAACGAACGCTATGATTCAGTATATAATGGGTTAATTGCATCAAAAGAAACAGACTATGTATTTATTCATGACGGAGCAAGGCCATTTATTACGCAAGCTGAAATAGAAACACTTCTATTAGAAGTAAAGAAGTGGGATGCCTGCGTTGCAGGAATGCCGGTAAAGGATACGATAAAGATTGTTAACGAAAAAAATCAAGTGATCGAAACACCAAATCGAGATAACGTGTGGCTAGTGCAGACGCCACAGGTATTTTCCTATTCTTTGATTAGAAATGCTTATGACATATTAATGAGCAATGAAGTAAAAGAAGTAACAGATGATGCAATGGTTTTGGAAAAGTATGGTAAGCACTCTATTCAATTAGTAAAGACGAGCTATCGTAATATAAAGATTACTACTTCTGAGGATATTCTAATTGCCGAAACCTTATTGCAGTAATATTCTATTATTTATAGAAGGGTTAGCACAAGAAATATTCATGCTTATATATTCGTCAAAACACATTAGAGAAACAAGGATTGAAACTGTATATATTTTGTACAAAATTTATACAAAAAGTTATTGACAGATGCTTATCAGAATGATATACTAGCTAAGCAATGTAAGGAGAGGTGTCCGAGTGGTTTAAGGAGCCAGTCTTGAAAACTGGTGACTTCGTAAGGGGCCGTGGGTTCGAATCCCACCTTCTCCGTTAATATAAAACCACCATAACCTTGGTGGTTTTATTGATGAAAACAATGCAAACTGAAGAGTTTCAGGCAAATTGGAGAAGTACCCAAGTGGCTGAAGGGACACCCCTGGAAAGGGTGCAGGTCGTTAATAGCGGCGCGAGGGTTCAAATCCCTCCTTCTCCGTTTTCAAATTGTTTCAAACAATTTGAAAAACTTATAAAAAAGTGTTGACAAGCATAACAAAGCATGTTAAACTAACTAAGCTGACTTCGAGAGAAGAAACAGCGAAGAACCTTGATAATTGAACAGTGAAACAACCTTGAAAATTCTAAGAGAATTTCAAATGAACGAAAGTTCAAAAATGAACAATATAGATTGTTCACGGACGCATCAGCGAGTAATCAATGATGTACCCAAACAACAGTAAAAAACGTAAGGATAATTAGCCAAGCTAATTTCTGAACGGAGATTAAACTTTAATTTGAGAGTTTGATCCTGGCTCAGGATGAACGCTGGCGGCGTGCTTAACACATGCA
>JBGSNZ010000032.1:0-3462 GCA_041739345.1 Acetivibrio sp.
TGCATGTGTTAAGCACGCCGCCAGCGTTCATCCTGAGCCAGGATCAAACTCTCAAATTAAAGTTTAATCTCCGTTCAGAAATTAGCTTGGCTAATTATCCTTACGTTTTTTACTGTTGTTTGGGTACATCATTGATTACTCTTTGATGCGTCCGTGAACAATCTATGTTGTTCATTTTTGAACTTTCGTTCATTTGAAATTCTCTTAGAATTTTCAAGGTTGTTTCACTGTTCAATTATCAAGGTTCTTCGCTGTTTCTTCTCTCGAAGTCAGCTTATTTAGTGTAGCATATGTTGTACTGCTTGTCAACACTTTTTTGTTATTTTTTTGAGTCATTATTTTAATCATGTATTCAAACATTATAATCATATCAACTCTTTTTCTGCTGCCCCATCGCTCCTAGAAGTGATGCAACGTTGACTAGTATATAATGCCACGGAATAAAAGTCAACACCTTTTTTAAATAAATGTAATCTTTTTTAAAAAAGCAGATACATACGCCGTATAAATAGCTTTGTATCTGCTTTTTTAAGTGTTTTTTTACTACTTCAGCGGTAATTATTTTATTTATTTCTTTCTTTCCTTCCTAATCAAAATAGCAGTTCCATAGCACCTATGATTCCCGAATCTTTTCCAAGCCTCGTTTCATAAAAATAAACTGGGAAATCACTGTGGTTATATATATGAAATAGTTCCTGTACTCTTCCAAATAATTTATCACCCATGGATAATAACCCTCCACTAAATACAAAACAATTAATATTTAGCAAAATGTAAGTATTGTAGAGCCACATTGCCATATATTGCGCCATCTGTTCCACTGCACGGATTGCTAATTGGTCACCCATCTCATATGCTTCATTAATATGCATTGCTTCAATTGACTCCCTGCTTCCGGCAAGCTTTGGCATTATGCTCTCTTCACCTTCATCGAGCCACTTTAAAATATGATTTATAATCATTTTCCCAGAGCAAAGTGAGTTTAAACATCCTGCATTTCCACAGCCACAAAAAACTTCTTTTTCCAACACAGGATGTGTCAGCATGTGACCGCTTTCTCCTGCCCATCCATAACTTCCCCGGAATAATTCGCCATTTATTATAATTCCATTTGAAATTCCAGTGCTGACCGGGCAATAAATAATATTCCTGAATTCTACTCCAACGCCATGCCTTGCCTCCGCAATTGCGCCAGTGTGGGCGTCATTATCTACTACTATTTTTATCGCATCTCCAAATATTTGTATTAAGTACTCTCTGACAGGAAAATCATGAATTTTTGGAAGACTTCCTGTCTTTACAATATATCCTGTTTCAAAGTGGATAAAGGACGGCATTCCAATGCCAATACCTATAAGCTCCTCTTTCGCAATCTTTTGCTCATTCAAAATACTGTATATATCGTCACATACAACAGTAAAAAATTCTAGTGCTTCGATTGTTGCATCTGACTTTCTATTCTTCTTATAGATTATATTTTTATTTTGGTCAAATAAACCATAGGCAATTTTAGTACCACCAATATCCACTCCTATTGCATACTTCATATCCTACCTCCCTTTAAAGCCCTTGCTTCATTAATTGAACTACTACCGGGTCACTAGACGCCACTCCTTGCTCTTTCAGTTCGGCTATCTTCTTTGCAAATTGAGGGAGATATTTTTCGTGTGCAACCAAAAGTTCATCCATTACTTGTTTGGCTTCCTGACCAGACGGAATTAACGGGTTAATAGCAAACGCCTCAAACAGCATTCCATAGTTTCCAGTAATAGCTGCTTCAATCGTGCATTCTTCCATCGCTTTCATAAGTTGCAGGATACCTCGTTGTGATGGTTTCATGTCTCCCCAGGCAATCGGTTCTGCACCAGTTGCAGAAATAATAGCGGTTACTTCTACAATGCAATCATCTGGCAGGCAAGAAATCGCTCCATTGTTTCTAGTACTTACCACCATAGGAATTTTTTTATTATTATAAATAGCGCTGATGCACTCGCATGCCGTATCACTATAATATGCACCACCTCTTTTTTGAAGCTCTTCTGGTTTTTTATCTAGTTTTGGATTTTTATATATTTCAAAGAGTGCTGTCTCAACTTCACGCATCTGCTCTGCCCTGGTGCCATTCCCACGAAACTCTAGAAGACTATGTTCAAGCATTTCTTTTTCCATATAATAATATCTGTGATAACCACATGGAAGCAGCTTCATAGAATGCAAAAGTTCAAGTGGAAATTCTGCCTGGAAAATATTAGCCGGTGTACCACCATTTTTTTCATTAATATGATTAATCAATTCTTCTGTCCGTTCCACTCCATTTTCATCAAATACCCTATGCCAGTGAAAGTGATTCAATCCTGCAAATCGATACGTAAGCGCTTCTTCTCTTTTTTCCAAAAACACAGGCTCGTTCATAGTTGCAATTCTAGGCACATTACAAAGTCCAACGCATTTCTTCCAGCCAAAATGTTTGATAACCGCTTCTGTTATCATTCCAGATGGATTTGTAAAATTTATCAACCATGCCTCTGGGCATAATCTCTTCATATCCTCTATTATTTCACCAATAACTGTAATTGTTCTTAATGCCTTAAATATACCGCCTGCGCCATTTGTTTCCTGTCCTAACATACCGTGCAAAAGGGGAATTCTTTCATCCTTTATTCTTGCTTCTAATAACCCAACTCGAAACTGGGTCGTAACAAAATTAGCATTTTTTAAAGCTTCGCAACGATTTAAAGTACAGTAAATCTTTACCTTATAGGGAGTTGCATCCCACATACGCTGTGCCATAGCTCCCACTATTTCTAGTTTTTCTTTCCCTTCCTTAATATCAACCAGCCAGATTTCACGAACTGGCATATCTTCAAAACGTTTTATAAATCCTTCCATTAATTCGGGTGTATAGCTACTTCCCCCACCAATGGTTACTATTTTAGCTCCTCTTTTCATTTCTAACCTCCTATTTATTTCTTTGCAAGATATTTTCTTAAGTCAAGAGCAACTGCTACGATAATAACGGCACCTTGAACAATATACTGCCATGAAGTATCAATCTTTAAGAACTGCATGGAAGATTTCAAAAGTTCGAATACTAATACACCGACTAAGATACCAGAGACCTTACCAACACCACCATTTGTAGAAACACCACCAATGGTACATTCTGCGATAGCTTCAAGTTCATAACTAAGTCCTGTATTCACACTAGCTCCACCTGCTTTTGCTCCAAGTAAGAAACCTGCTACTGCAAATAATGCAGATGCCAATACATAGATCTTTATCTTTGTTTTTGATACATTGATACCGG
The DNA here is from genome assembly GCA_041739345.1 of Acetivibrio sp. Taxonomy (GTDB): domain Bacteria; phylum Bacillota; class Clostridia; order Lachnospirales; family Lachnospiraceae; genus DIGJ01. Next base: position 3,308 of record JBGSNZ010000032.1, read on the forward strand.
ATACTTCCGCTGCAACTTCATTTCCACCGATTGCATACATATATTTACCATGTCTTGTCTTATTGTATAAGAACCACATAAATAAACCAAACGCAAATGCAATGAAGAATAGATATGGAACTCCTAAAAACTTACCACTCGCAATTTCGGTATAA
>JBGSNZ010000040.1:0-106220 GCA_041739345.1 Acetivibrio sp.
ATCGATGTCGGGTAGCATGATGTCGAGAACAATAACATCCGGCTGGAACTCTCGACAAACGACAAGCGCATCTTGCCCGGTATATGCTTTTCTGATATTTCTAAAACCTTCTCTATTCAATACTTCTTCAAGTAAAACCACAATGTCTCGTTCATCATCTACCAATAATATTTTATCCATCATTTCGATCACCTCCTAGTGTTTCTTCGTTATATAATTTTCGCTTCGATTTGCTATGTCATCTATATTTCCCTCTAAAAATCAGGGCAAAAAACGGCCATTTTTCAGCCTGATTTTTGCCCATTTTTCGCTACAAAACCACAACATATTGTGGTTTGAGTGCTCTATTTTTCGTTTATACCACAACTTGTCATCAGAATCACAGTTTCAACGGTATTACCAAAGACCCACAAAGCTCCAGACAGCTATATTAATGTAACCGTAGCCTTTGGTCACGGTGATGGAATGATACCATTAGATGATATCGACACTATTCATAATAAGCTTACCCTTAATAATATAGCTCAACGGGCAGAAGCATACAAGCCAAAACCACTAAGTACTTACAAAATGCTTCAAGAATATATTCTTGAAAAATATAGCTTCAAAGTTCACACGGCATACATTGCCGAAGTAAAACGTGGCTTAGGTTTGCACATGTACGATGCTCCCAATGCTGTTGAAACACTAAAGCAACCAAGAAAACACCCCACTCCTATTCAAGTAGATGCTATCAAAGATGCACTAACTCATTTTAATATCATATAACATGCAATTGTAGATAAAAATTTAATTGCTTAAAAATAAAACGAAAAAATCCTATAGTTTGAAATATAAAAAATAGTTATAATCTAGGTGTTTCATTCTTATGCTTTCGAGAGCATTTATTAACATGTATATAAAGATTTTGCAATAAATTAATGCTTGTTAATATAGATTCACCTTGATTTAATTTTTTAACCTGCTTAATAGCGTGTTCATCTAAGTGATTTTGAATTGTTTTTAATTCATCATTATGTGTAAGTCGATGAATTATCAATGTCCCTACTTGCCCAAGAAGAACCGGAGAAACATCTTGAGGATTTTGAGTTGTCAGGAATAAAAAAATTCCTTTTTTTCTTCCTTCTCTGGCAACCATTGTTAATCCACTATGATATTCGGTTTCAACGTATGGCGAACGAGTATAACGATGAACCTCATCAATAAACATAACAAATGGCAGATTGTCTTTTTGATTAATAACATAATTACTAATTAAATCAACAATCATACCACCAATTCCATCACCAGTTCCTATTTGAGAAGTATTAATATACAAACTACTAGTAGGTGTTGTCAAAAAAGCATCAATTTCCGTTAGAAGATTCAAGGCACCCGGAACTCCACTAAAAAAATCAAGGAAGCTTGTATTTGCTAACTGATAATTTACCTTTTGAACTAAATAACTGTTCGTATTTGCCCTAAATGTGTCATATACATACTGACCCTGGGTAGCTCTATTAGAAGATTCTACAACAGATTCAGCAGCTATTTGCTCTGGCAATAAGGATATATTAAAGGCTTTATCTTGTGCCCTAATTGTTGATAAATTTTGTTGAACGCATTGAATATTTTCACCATCCTTTTTATAGATGGTATTATCGCCAATTTTATTCTGATAGCGCAATGAACGTATCGCTTCTGACAATACCGCGCTTTGTGTATTTCCGTTCGTTTCAAATAATATTGACCATTGCTGCATGGAAATTTCTCCAACCGATAGTATAGTATCAAGACCTAGGTTTAATTTTTTAACTTCTTGGTCATAAAAAGCTTCATCATATTCACCAGTAGGATCAATAATCAATAGTTTTTTTTGACTTTTTATTAACTTATCAAGTATTGATAATGCAGATGTGGATTTTCCGCTATTAGTAGTTCCAACAGCCATTAAGTGTCTGTCAAATAGTGTATTTGCTTTCAGTGTAACTGTCTGATCTCTAAGATTTAAAAATGTAGCAAATGGGGGTAAACTATCATCGTCATTCTTTCTTATTTCAATAGATTCCATATATTTTTGAATAATAACTTCATTCGCAATATATGTTTTATCCGTAATTCCTACGGTCAAAAACTCAGGTAACCTAAATATGCTATCACCATATTTCATTAAGCCGATAATATCAACACATATTTCAGGATAAACACTTTCAGGTTTTCCTTCATTTATGGAATCATGCATATTTACAGTATTTGAAATTTTGGATTGAAAAACTTCTCCCAAAAATAATCCTTGAGTAGAATCAATTAAAACAAAATAATTAATTGTATTAGGTATTAATGATTCATTCTTAATTTTTCGATGAGACAAAAGCGATAAATTTTCGACTTGTATTACACTATTACCACGAAAAACTTGAGAAATTCTTCCAAGATAAAAATTATTTTTGTCGATTGTATTGTAAAAATTATCTATCACCATATTATTCACCTAAATATTCTGTTAGATTAGAATTCATAGTAGCCTTTAAAAATGCGATTTGATAATTTTGTTCCATTAAAGTTAACAATTCATTCCAATTTTTAGTGTTTTGCTTAATATTAAAATCACTTACTAAAGTAGATAATCCTTTGTTATGCGTAATCGCTTGTGTTATCATTTTAGATATATGTGTATCCAAAAAGCTAAAACCCGTTGTTATTAATAATGTATTTGGGCGTTTTAACAACTCTTGAAATTTCGTAAAAAGCTCAAAATAGGGTTCTTGATAACTTTGCATGTATTTATTTGAACTTGGAAAAATCATAATAGGTGTAACAATAGTACTTTTGTCTTTTCTACGAATTCCCAATTCATCACGTTCCCAGGTTAGTGAGCCATGAATTTTTAAAAGACTTAATATATTTTTTTTATATTCTAGTTCCTTTGTTTTTACATTTTCAATATCTTTAACTAAATTCCATTCAAACATATTACTATCAAAATAAGGCTTATGAGAGAATGAAAATCCATCCATGACCGTAAAACCTATACTTTCAGCTGCATCTTCAAAAAGAGTATCATAATTTGTTGTTACAATTGTTAATTTGCTTGGAGACTTAACTTTATTAGCTAGTGTATTAATGAATGCCGCATGTTTAAGTTTTTCTTTATTAAAATCGTAACTTGTATTATTTCTAATAAGTTGAAAAATTTTATCCTTGGATTTTTGATATTTTTCTTTAATTTCATCAGGTACATAATTTTCAAAAGTTATTAAATTTGATAAAAAATCTTCAAGATTGAAATCAGGGTTAAAAACTTTTTTTTCACCATCACTGTCGATTTCCACAGAAACATCGTATTTACTTTCTTTGGCTAAATCTTGTAGTGAAAAAAAACTGGTATCACTGTCTAACTCACTTTTAATATCTTGAGCAAGCATAAATACTGTTTTCCCAAAATCTTTGTCGATACCTTCTTCAGTAGAGACAACAGAAGCTCCGGCACCAGCAAGAATAATAATATTGTCAAATGACCGATGAATAAATCCAGAGACTTCCTGTTTTATAAAAGATCTAAACTCACTCAAAGAGATATCAGCGGTTGTTTCAGGGTTTTTTAATATTTGATCATTTCTAAAAAATTGCGTGTCTTCTTCTGATGCTAATATTACACTTGATGAAATATAAAACTCATCTTTGCTTGTCATTTAATCACCCCCGTATGTATTATTAAGAAAATTATACCATAATTATATGTCAAAAACTATAAGAATCAGTTATTAGGGCGAGATTTGTAAATTAATTATATGCTACCAAATATGCACTTGCTTTTTTGAAGAAATACAAAACTAAATATGGATATGAAAATTGCTTCTTATTTTTTAAGGGGCAATTTTTTATATATACCAGTCAACTTTAAGTTGGCTTATTTTTGACCCAAAATCGAAAGGAGGAACAAAACTTGAACGCAAAAGTAATAGCCATCGCTATGCAAAAAGGCGGTGTCGGCAAAACAACCACTTGTGCCAACTTAGGCATCGGGCTTGCGCAGGAGGGCAAAAAGGTTTTAATTGTGGACAGTGACCCACAAGGCTCGTTGTCTATCAGTTTAGGACACCCACAACCCGACAATATTCCTACCACCCTTGCAACCGTTATGGGCAAGGTAATCAACAATACCCCACTGGAATACAAAGAGGGTATCATCTCCCACCCCGAGGGTGTGGACTTGCTCCCTGCCAACATTGAGCTTTCCGGCGTGGAGGTATCCCTCATCAATGCCATGAGCAGAGAAACAATTCTCAAGCAGTATCTTGATACAGTAAAAAAGGACTATCAATATATCCTACTTGATACGCAGCCCTCTTTGGGTATGCTCACCGTCAACGCACTGGCGGCGGCAGACAGCGTAATCATTCCTGTACAGGCTCAATATTTACCTGTAAAGGGCTTAGAACAGCTTTTACAGACCATCAACAAGGCGCGTAAGCAGATAAACCCCAAGCTAACCATAGACGGTATTCTGCTGACAATGGTAGATAACCGTACCAACTTTGCAAAGGACATTAGCACCCTGCTTCGTGACACCTATGGCAGTAAAATCAAGGTGTTTGCTACGGACATTCCCCATTCAGTGCGAGCTGCCGAGATTAGTGCCGAGGGTAAGAGCATTTTTGCTCACGACCCCAAAGGCAAGGTTGCCGAAAGTTACCGAGAATTGACAAAGGAGGTGTTGCAAATTGAAAAGCTCCGCCAAAAACATAAATCTGACATCGGTAGATGATTTATTTTCCACCGAGGAAAGCAGAGCCGATGCAGGCAGAGAAAAGGTTATGGAGATAGCCTTGACAGAGCTGTTTCCATTCAAAGACCACCCCTTTAAGGTAAAAGACGATGAAGCAATGGCAGACACCGCCGAAAGTATTAAGGAATACGGTGTGCTTGTTCCTGCAATCGCCCGTCCCCGTGACGAGGGCGGCTATGAGCTTGTAGCCGGACACCGAAGACACAGGGCAAGCGAACTGGCAGGGCTTGAAACAATGCCTGTCATTGTCCGTAATTTAGATGATGATGCCGCCACCATTATTATGGTAGACAGCAACTTGCAGAGAGAAAACATGCTGCCGAGTGAGCGAGCCTTTGCATATAAACTGAAGTTAGATGCTATCAAACGGCAAGGGGAACGGACGGATTTAACTTCTCGCCAAGTTGGCGAGAAGTTGTTGAGCGTGGAAGAACTTGCAAAAAATGCTCCTGACAGTCAACGACAAATACACCGATATATCCGTCTTACTGAGCTTATTCCCGAACTTCTTGACATGGTAGACGATAAGAAAATCGCCTTTAACCCTGCTGTGGAGCTGTCCTATCTAAAGCCCGAGGAACAAACGAATTTGCTTGAAGCAATGGATATGGAACAGGCAACCCCCTCTCTTTCACAGGCTCAAAGGCTAAAAAAGTTCAGTACCGAGGGCAAATGTACCCTTGAAGCCATGTGTGCCATTATGAGCGAGGAAAAGAAAGGCGAACTCGACAAGGTAACGCTTACGAGCGATAAACTCCGCAAATATTTTCCAAAGTCATATACACCTCAAAAAATGGAGGAAACCATACTGAAGCTACTGGAAACTTGGCATAAAAAGCGTACCCAACAGCAGGAGCGATAAGGCATAAGCCGCGCGGAAAGGAAGTGAGGAAATGGCTGTGTGCAGAATAGAAAAGACAAAGGATTACACCGTTATGGCAAACCACCATTTACGCAACAAAGAACTTTCGCTCAAAGCAAAGGGCTTGCTGTCCCTTATGCTGTCACTCCCCGAGGATTGGGATTACACAGTAAAAGGGCTTGCTTATATCTGCAAGGACGGAATAGACAGCATCAACGGTGCGATTAAGGAACTGGAAACCACAAGATATATGAGCCGTCAGCGTGTCAGAAATGACAGAGGTCAGCTCACCACCACGGAATATACTATCCGTGAATATCCTTTGGAATGTGATACCCCTGCCCAGGGTGAACCTTTACAGGAAAAACCTATATGGGAAAATCCAACACAGGCTGTGCCTATACAGGAAGAACCCCACCAATTAAATACTTATTTACAAACTATTGATAAATCAAAAAAAGATTTATTAAATACAGAAACATCAAATCCTTATCAATCTTATCCTTACGGACAACCGCCACGCACAGGATATGATGGGATTGGATGCGATGGCTATGAAGAAATAAAGCAAACGGTCTATGAGAATATTGAGTACGAGCATTTTAAGCAGCACGGCAAAATCGGTATGCGTGAGCGTTTAGACGAAGTAGCCGACATCATCATCGAAACTCTGTGTTCCACCAAGGACACCATCAACATTGCCGGAGAGGATTACCCGGCAAGGCTTGTTAAAGACAAGATGCTGAAAATCACCTCGTCCCATATCGAGTATGTGTTTGAGTGCTTAGACAAAAACACCACCTATGTGCGGAACATCAAGCGGTATTTACTTGCAACGCTGTTTAATGCACCATCTACCATAGACAGCTACTATGCCGCTTTAGTCAATCACGATTTATACAGCCCAGCTCGTTAGGCACTTTGTAAAAAAATTTGCAGAGTGCTTTTTTCATACCCAAAAATGAAAGGAGATATTGAATATGAGAAAACCAATGGCTTACATCACCGCCGCTTGGAGTAACAACGAATTTGAAGTAACCGAAACAGCGGCTAAATATTGTAGAAAACTCTATGAAGCAGGTTATACACCCATTTGCCCACCCCTTTATCTACCCCTGTTCCTATGCGACCAAGTGCCACAGGAACATAAGGACGGAATTGATATGGCAAGAGATATGCTTCGCCGTGCAAGGGTGCTTGTAGTTTGTGGCAGTGTCGTAGATGAAAATGTTAAAAATGACATTGCTATCGCCCAAAGGCTGAATATCACCGCCACTACCCTTGAGGGTATTTTGACCGTCAAGGGGCAAGGCAGAGAGGAATAATGTACCCCGAAAAATCGTGAAAGGAGGGATTTTTCATGCAGGAAGATGTGGAACAAAGAACCGTTGCTCTTGCTATCAGTGCAAGCAAGCTCACCGGCAGAGAGCTGAAAAAAGCTATCGTCAAGCTGCTTGCACACTTAAAGGATAATCAAAACCACCCCTCTATCCCACAGGGGAAACAGTCAGTAAAGCAGCTTGCAGGACAAGGGCAAGGCATGAGCAGCATTGAAATTACCGACCGAAATATAAAAGATTTTGAGCGTGTGGCAAAGAAATATGGTGTGGACTTTGCTGTGATGAAAGACAAGCACGAAATACCACCGAAATATGTGGTGTTCTTTAAGAGCAAAGATGCCGATGGCATTACCAATGCCTTTAAGGAATACACCACAGATATGGTGAAAAAGGCTGCTCGCCCGTCTGTGCTTGCAGAGCTTAGAAAACTTGCAGAGCTTGCGAAAAATACCGTTATGCAAAAGGTAAAACACAAAGATAAGGAGCAGAGTCTATGAGTAAAAAAATGAAAAAGCTCCTTATCCTTAACATTCCTTATCTTGTGTTGGGGCTGCTGTTTACCAAGCTGCCAGAATCGTGGAGCTATGCAAGCGGTACAGATTTTGGAGAAAAGATACTCAGCTTAGGCGAGGGCTTTTCAAAAGCCCTTGAAGTACCGCTACCATCATTTTACCCAACTGACTTACTGATTGGGCTTGCCATTGGTGGCTTGCTCCGACTGGTGATTTATGTACGCAGCAAGAATGCCAAGAAATACCGTAAGGGTGTGGAGTATGGCTCTGCCCGGTGGGGCAACGCAAAGGACATTGAGCCTTATGTAGACCCCACATTCCAAAACAATGTGATACTCACCCAAACGGAACGGCTTACCATGAACAACCGCCCCAAAGACCCCAAGACCGCACGAAATAAAAATGTGCTAATTGTGGGAGGCTCCGGTAGCGGTAAAACAAGGTTTTGGCTCAAACCAAACCTTATGCAGTGTCACAGCTCCTATGTTGTCACCGACCCCAAAGGCTCAATCGTCATTGAATGCGGCAAGCTGCTGCTTCGTGAGGGCTACAAAGTGAAAATCCTAAACACTATCAATTTCAAAAAATCTATGCACTACAATCCTTTTGCCTATATCAGAAGTGAAAAGGACATTTTGAAGCTCGTCACCACTCTAATTGCCAATACCAAGGGCGAGGGCAAAGCAGGCGATGATTTTTGGGTGAAAGCAGAAACCTTACTCTATACCGCCCTCATTGCCTACATTTACTATGAAGCTCCCGAGCGTGAGCAGAACTTCACAACGCTAATTGAGTTTATCAATGCCAGTGAAGTCCGTGAGGACGATGAGGAGTTTAAGAACAATGTGGATTTGATGTTTGATAGGCTTGAGGAAAAAGACCCACAGCACTTTGCGGTAAGGCAATATAAGAAATACAAATTAGCCGCAGGCAAGACCGCTAAGTCTATCCTTATTTCTTGTGGTGCAAGATTAGCCCCCTTTGACATTAAAGAGCTTCGGGAGCTGACCGCCTATGACGAACTGGAGCTTAATGCTCTTGGGGACAGAAAAACCGCCTTGTTTATCATCATCAGCGACACCGATGCAACATTCAACTTTCTTGTATCCATGTGCTACACACAGCTTTTCAATTTGCTATGTGATAAAGCCGATGATGTGTACGGTGGTCGCTTACCTGTTCATGTGCGGTGCTTAATTGATGAGTGTGCCAATATAGGGCAGATACCCAACTTGGAAAAGCTCATGGCTACCATTCGTAGCCGTGAAATCTCCGCTTGCCTTGTGTTGCAGGCACAGAGCCAGTTAAAAGCACTCTACAAGGACAATTCCGATACCATTATCGGCAACTGTGACAGCATGATTTTTCTTGGGGGCAAGGAGAAAACCACCCTCAAGGACTTAACCGAAACCCTTGGCAAAGAAACCATTGATATGTTCAATACTTCCGACACAAGGGGCAGTCAACGCAGCTATGGTATCAATTATCAACGGCTTGGAAAAGAGCTTATGTCAATGGACGAGCTTTCCGTTATGGATGGCGGTAAATGTATCATGCAGCTTAGAGGTGTTCGACCCTTTTTCAGTGAGAAGTACGACATCACAAAGCACCCAAAATACAAGTACCTATCTGACTATGATAAGAAAAATGCCTTTGACATTGAAAAATTCTTATCCACCAAACTAAAGCTCAAAGGAAATGATGTGTACGAGGTCTATGATATGAGCAAAGAAGAAATAACCGAGCCAAAGCCCTCAGACGGGCAATAAGCACTGCCGTTTACGGTGGTGCTTTTCATATATACCCTGCCACATGGAAAGGAGGTGTTGCCCATGATTGTGGTGATATAACGCTGTCAGAGTACAGCGTTTTTTATTGCAGAACTCTATCGACCAAACCAAAAACAACTTTAAAGGAGAACAACAATATGGAATTTTTTAATCAGGCAGTAACAGTATTGCAGACACTCGTAATCGCTCTTGGTGCAGGACTTGGCATTTGGGGAGTTATCAACCTTTTGGAGGGCTACGGTAACGACAACCCCGGTGCAAAATCGCAAGGTATGAAGCAACTCATGGCAGGCGGTGGCGTAGCACTCATCGGCATGACTCTTGTACCGCTTCTCAGCGGATTGTTCTAAGGGGTAGCTTATGGACTTTATCCTTGATGCCATAAACGAGTGGATTACTAACCTGCTCGTTGACGGTATTATGGGTAATTTAACAGGCTTGTTCGATAACATCAATTCGGAAGTAGCAAGGATTGCAGGAGATGTAGGAAAAACACCGTCACAATGGAATGGCGGTGTTTTCTCCATGATTGAGAACTTATCGGACACCGTTATTATGCCCATAGCCGGAATAATTTTGACCTTTGTGATGTGCTACGAACTGATACAAATGGTCATTGACAGAAACAATATGCACGACTTTCCACCCTCGGACATTTTTAAGTGGATGATGAAAACCTTTATTGCTGTGGTGCTTGTGACAAATACATTTCCCATTATGATGGGGATATTTGATGTGGCACAATCGGTAATACAAAATGCAGCAGGGGTAATCCTCACCGATACCGCCGTGGGTGTTGATACACTGGACTCCCTGCGTGAAAGTCTACTTGAAATGAATATAGGCTCGCTTTTGGGGCTGTATCTGCAAAGTTTCCTCATGGGTATTATCATGTGGGCATTAAGCGTTTGCATCTTTATTATCGTGTATGGCAGAATGCTTGAAATCTACCTTATGACCTCACTTGGTGCAATCCCTATTGCTACCATGCAGAGTAAGGAATGGAACATGGGACAAAACTATCTAAAGGCTCTGCTTGCCCTCGCCTTTCAAGGCTTTCTCATTATGGTGTGCGTGGGCATTTATGCGGTGCTTATTCAGTCAATCGCAACAGATGGTGACCCCATCGGAGCAATTTGGACTTGCATGATGTACACGGTGCTACTCTGCTTTGCCCTCTTTAAGACAGGAACACTGGCAAAGAGCATTTTCTCGGCTCACTAAAATTAGCAGATTAGCTCTATATGTAAGCTGATTGAAGTGCTATAATATTTGACAAGGAGGTGACAAGGGATGTTTAAAGATTTAGAAAATACCACGGAAAGCCGAATAATCTACGATTATGATGATATATTTGCCCAACTCAAAGAAAGAGGCATTACTTTTTCACAATTAAAAGAAACCTTGGCTTTAAGCGAGGATTGTTTTCAAGCAATCAAGAACCATGAAATAATGCCTTTTGAAGATGAATCGAAAATCAAGACATATCTTGATATAAAATCCACTTTCATGAAAAAGGAATATTATTTTGAATTTCCTTTGACATCAGAGGGCATTGCGGATAAATGGAAAGCAATTAAACTCTTTGAAAAAATGAAGTTACGCAAGTTCTCAATTTTAGTAGATAGGAACCCCAAAGGCGAAAATAGGTATAAAATTATTGGCAATATCGGTGGCTCGATTTATGAGCGTGAAGAACATTTCGCTTATGACACAAGTGCAATCATTGTATTCTACTCTTATATCGAGGAATATTTAAGCTGAATTTGTCAAATTCACACTATGTGCATGGCGATTTAAATGCTATAATACACAATGAGGAGGTGAGAAATGTGGACTATAATGGTGTAACCTATACAGGTAAGGACTTTATGGGTTTAGGTTGGTTTGGACAATGTGTAATTCACTTAATTGACGCTGGGAAAAAAGAAGAACTATCTGTCATTCTTAGTAAAATGTCAGATGAGAGCCTAGTTACCTACATTACCGAGAAATATGACACAAGATTTTCATCAGGAACATATAACATTACAGCATTAAATGCTTTCTTTGCAAACTGGGTTCATTACGCTGAAAGTCGAAAATCCGGGGTGTTCGGAGAAGAAAACGGATTGCTTATCATTCTATCACTTATTTTAAGTGAAACAGAAAACCAGATTACAAAATTTAATTAATACTATTGCTTTATTACAAAAGCATTCTTATTGGTTTTTCCGGTAGGGGTGCTTTTTTATTGTTCAGAAAGGAGGATTTTATGGCTTATGTACCAATTCCAAAAGATTTAAGCAATGTGAAAACAAAAGTAGCACTTAATCTCACCAAACGGCAGATCATCTGTTTTTCGGCGGCACTGGCGGTAGGATTACCGCCTTTTTTCATTCTCAAGGACTACATCGGTGTAAGCCCTGCGGTACTGGTAATGATGTTTCTCATGCTGCCGCTGTTCATGCTTGCCATGTACGAAAAGCACGGTCAGCCCCTTGAGGTAATACTCAAAAACTATGTATCGGTGCGTTTTCTGAACCCCAAACAAAGACCTTACATGACGGATAATTTCTATCCACTACTGGAACGGCAATATCAATTAGACAAGGAGGTAAATAGCATTGTCAAAAATCGAAAAGAAGCCCGTAAAGCTCACACGAGCAGAAAGGCAGAGCATCGCAACTGCGGTGCAAAGAGCGAATAACAAGCCCAAAGGAGTAAAGTCGGCACAGGACAGTATCCCTTACCGTCATATCTTCCCCGATGGCATCTGTCATGTGGGCGATAAGCTCTACACCAAAACCCTGCAATTTGGTGACATCAACTATCAGATCGCACAGAACGAGGACAAAACCGCCATCTTTGAAAGTTGGTGCGATTTCCTCAACTACTTTGACAGCACTATCAAGTTTCAGCTCACATTCCTCAACACCACAGCCAATGCAAAGGATTATGAAAAAAGCGTATTCATTGCTCCACAAGCAGATGATTTTGACAGTATCCGAACAGAATATACCGAGATGCTGCATAATCAGCTTTCAAGGGGCAACAATGGGCTTGTAAAAACAAAGTACCTCACATTCGCCATTGAAGCGGATAATATCAAAATTGCAAAGCCAAGGCTTGAGCGTATTGAAAATGACCTGTGGAACGCTTTTAAGCGGCTTGGGGTACAGCTTACTTCCCTTGATGGCAGAGAACGGCTGAAGCTTATGCACAACATTCTTAGAATGGGTGGAAACGACCCCTTTGCCTTTGAATGGAAATGGCTTGCGCCCTCGGGGCTTTCTACAAAAGACTTTATCGCTCCGGCCTCCTTTGAGTTTAAGGAAAAAGGCACATTCCGCACAGGGGACAAATACGGTGCAATGTCCTTTTTACAGATACTTGCTCCCGAACTGAATGACCGTGTATTATCGGATTTTTTAGAAATGGAAAGCAACCTCATTGTCACTATGCACATTCAGTCGGTTGACCAAATGAAAGCTATCAAGACCATTAAGCGTAAAATTACAGACCTCGACAAGATGAAAATTGAGGAACAAAAAAAGGCAGTACGTGCAGGGTATGATATGGATATTATCCCCTCCGACCTTGCCACCTACGGCGGTGAAGCGAAAAAGCTCCTTGCCGATTTGCAGAGCCGTAACGAGCGAATGTTTTTAATGACATTTCTTGTGCTGAATACTGCTGACAGCAAAAAGGAGCTGGACAATATCCTGCTGCAAGCAAGCGGTATTGCCAACAAGCACAACTGCACCCTCATAAGGCTTGACTATCAGCAGGAACAGGGCTTTATGTCCTCTCTGCCACTTGGAAAATGCCTTGTGCCTATTCAGCGGAGCTTGACCACCTCAAGCACCGCTATTTTTGTACCCTTTACCACGCAGGAGCTGTTCCAGTCCGGCGGTGAAGCCTTGTACTATGGGCTGAACGCTCTGTCAAGCAATCTTATCATGGTAGACCGCAAACAGCTTAAAAACCCCAACGGACTAATCCTTGGTACGCCCGGCAGCGGTAAGAGCTTTGCCGCAAAGCGTGAAATCACCAATGTGTTTCTCATCACCACTGATGACATCATCGTGTGTGACCCTGAGGGAGAATATTTTTCACTTGTGCAAAGGCTCAAAGGACAAGTTATTAAAATATCGCCCACAAGCAGCCAGTACATCAACCCTATGGACATCAATCTGAACTACTCAGAGGACGATAGCCCTCTTGCGCTAAAGAGTGATTTTATCCTCTCCCTTTGTGAGCTGATTGTTGGTGGCAAGGACGGATTGACGCCCGTTGAGAAATCCATTATTGACCGTTGTGTGACCCTTGTATATGCTGAGTATCTTGCCGACCCCGACCCTACTAAAATGCCCATCTTAGGTGATTTATATGATGTTCTTGGCAGGCAGAAGGAAAAAGAAGCCAAACATATCCGCTCCGCCCTTGAAATCTATGTCACAGGTAGCCTTTCGGTTTTTAACCATCAGACCAATGTGGATATTCAAAACCGCCTTGTCTGCTTTGATATTAAGGAATTGGGCAAGCAGCTTAAAAAGCTGGGTATGCTTATTGTGCAAGACCAAGTGTGGAATAGAGTAACGGTAAACCGTGCGGAAAAACGCTCCACTCGCTACTATATGGACGAATTTCATCTGCTCTTAAAAGAGGAACAGACTGCCGCCTATTCAGTGGAGATTTGGAAACGCTTTCGTAAATGGGGCGGTATTCCCACAGCCATTACGCAGAACATCAAAGACCTGTTATCCTCTCGAGAGGTGGAAAATATCTTTGAAAACAGCGATTTTGTGTATATGCTAAACCAAGCCGCAGGCGATAGACAGATACTTGCAAAGCAACTTAATATTTCGCCGCATCAGCTCTCCTATGTAACCGGCAGCGGTGTCGGTGAGGGACTGCTCTTTTATGGAAATGTCATCTTGCCTTTCGTGGATAAATTCCCGACAAACACCGAACTTTACAGCATTATGACAACTAAATTGGGCGAGACCAAACAGGGGTGAGTCCATAAATATTGCTATATTTTGGCGAAAGGAGGTGGTATAATGATATAAATGGAGGGTGTTGCAATGAATATAGAAGGAACGATTGAACTTATCTCTAATTCAGCAGAAAGCTTTTGGACAAGCGGAAATATTATTGCAATTGTTGTTGCCTTAATTTCTATTTTGGGATCAATATTTGTTGCGTGGAGAAGCGAGAAAAATGCTCGAGAAATAAGCAAAAGCAACAATGAAATTCAAAAGAAAATAAATGATGAGAATATTGCTTTGCAAGAAAAATGGAATAATGAAACACTACAATTCCAAGAGAAGATAAATAAAGCCAATATTGATGCTAATTTGATTGCAAGTGCAAGAATTGAATGGATACAAAAAGTGCGAAATCTTTCAGCTGAGTTATTATCATTGTATTTCTCAATGCTTAATTCAAAAGATGCTGAGAAAATCCAAACAGCTTTTAACCATTCGATAGAAAAGACGGAATTATTGGTTTTATATTTTGGGCATGAAGATGATAAAGCAAAAAACGAGGATTTGGATATTCTTCTTAATAAAGAAAGCAATATCGGTAAAAACGAATTGATTGTGCGTTTTGCAATATCATTATCTCAAAAATTTAATAAATACAATGCTTTTATCCAAGATGGAGGATTAAGCGAACTTCAAAAATCTATCAATAAAGCTCAGCAAGAGATGTATCGCAATGCTGAAAAGGTTAAGATTGGAGAATATTATCACGAAGAAGCTGAAGAGATGATGGATGTGGAAGAACCGCAATATCAAACTGAAGATGTTCTTTATGTAGATCGACTAGAAGCAAAAAAGCGAGCTAAAGTAAATGAAATAACTGATTTGCAAAACGATTTAATTTTTTTAAGAAATATAATTAGAACTTATTTGAAAATCGAATGGAACAAGGCAAAGTCAGCTAAATGACAAATTCAACTAACCCACCCATTGAGGTGGGTTTTCTTATGCCCAAAATCAAAAAAGGAGGTCTTATGAAAAAACAATCAAGGCTACAATTTACCGAAGAAGAACGAGCCGACCCTACTTTAGAAAATCCCATTGCAAAATCGGAAAAAGCAGCTGATAAACTGGAAAAGGCACAAGCTAAAATACCGAAAAAAACGGTCAAGACCAAAGAACGCACCTTTGATGCCGAAACAGGCAACCCAAAGGTGCGTTTGCATTTTGAGGAAGTGGATAAACCAAAGCCACTCTCCAAACTGGAATATAACCTAAGAAAAGCTCCGCAAAGAGCCGCCCTATCTTCTATTCACAAAAAAATTAGCGAAGATGAGCAAGACAATTTGGGGCTTGAAGCGGCACACAGTATGGAAAAGGCAGGAGAATTTACAGTTCGTCGTGTGCAAAGTGCCTACCACTCCCACAAGCTAAAGCCCTACCGCAACTTGGTAAAAGCGGAGAAAAAGAGCGTACAAGCCGATATAAATGTCCTTTATAAGAAAAATTTGAGGGATAACCCACAGGCGGCAAGCAACCCTATTTCTCGATTTCAGCAAAAGAGGGCTATAAAAAAGCAGTACATTGCTGCACGATATGGCAAAGGCACTAATTCGGCACAAACCACAGTCACCACCGCTAAATCAGCGTTCAAAAAAGGTGCAGATACGGTGTCAAAATCGGCGGCTGCAATCGCCAAAAATCCAAAGGTGCTGTTTATTATTCTTGTTTTACTTCTGCTTATTGCCGTTATCAGTAGTGCGGTGTCCTCCTGCTCGGTGATGTTTCAAGGAGCAATATCAAATGTGGTGTTAACCTCGTACACCTCTGAAAATGAGGAACTTATTGCCGCAAATGACGATTACACCGCACTGGAAACGGCACTGCAAGCACAGATTGATAGTATCGAAAGGGATTATCCCGATTATGATGAGTACCGCTATGACTTAGCTACCATAGGACACGACCCTCATCAGCTTGCTTCCTACCTTACCGCCTTACAGAAATATTTCAAAGCAAGCGAAGTACAGGGCGAATTGCAGAGAGCTTTTGAAAAGCAATACAAGCTCACTCTTACCGAAACGGTGGAGGTACGCTATCGCACCGAAACAAGGACGGACACATGGACAGATGAGGACGGCACTTCACATTCTGATACTTATACCGTGGAAGTACCCTATGACTATTACATCTTGAATGTGAAGCTCACAAACAACTCAATAAATACCGTGGCAAACAGCCTGCTTACCCCCGAACAGCTAGAAATGTACAATGTCTATCTGCAAACCAAGGGCAACAAACCTCTGCTATTTGGCGGCGGCTCAATAGATGGCAGCCCCTCTACCGATTTAAGCGGTGTAGAGTTTGTAAATGGAGAAAGACCGGGCAACCAAAACACCGTGGATATTGCACTTTCACAGGTGGGCAATGTGGGCGGTCAGCCTTACTGGTCATGGTATGGCTTTAACAGCCGTGTAGAATGGTGTGCCTGCTATGTGTCATGGGTGCTTAATCAAGCAGGATACAGTGAGCCTAAGTTTGCCGCCTGTCAAAGCCAAGGTGTGCCATACTTCTCCTCAAATGGACGATGGGCAAACCATGGATACAGTAACGTTGCCCCCGGTGATGTTATCTTCTTTGATTGGGATGGCGATGGGCATTCCGACCATGTGGGCATTGTTATCGGCACAGACGGTAGCCGTGTCTATACCGTGGAGGGCAATTCCGGCGATGCCTGTAAAGTCAGAGATTATGACCTAAACAGCAGCGTGATTATGGGCTATGGACTTATGAATTAAGGAGGAAACTATTTGAACGCAAAACTGAAAAAAGTGTTGTTCGATATGAAAAGAATCGAGGACAAAATGGTACTTTTGCAAGAGAAATGGAACGAACTAAACAAGCAAAAGACCGAGTTTGAAAACCTTGAAATCATCGGGCTTATCCGAGGTGCAAAAATCAGCACAGAAAACTTAAACGATGTGCTTACGGCATACCGAAGCAAAAGCGGTGTGCCTTTTTTATCTGAAAAACAGGAGGAAATCAAGAATGAAGAAATCTAAAATCCGTATTCTCGCCGTTATGCTTATGACGGTGCTTTGCTTTACCGCTTTTTCTACCACAGCCTTTGCAGATGGCGGCGAAGATTATATTGAACCGACCCACGAAGTAACCGAAAAAATCTCCGTTCCCCTTACCCCCGAGGGTAATTTGACCCTTGTGGACGATGTGGAGCAAACAGACGAAATTGATAAGCAGTTTATCACCGCCGTATCCAAAAACGGCAACTACTTCTATCTTGTCATCGACCGTACAGGCAAAGAGGACAATGTTTATCTCTTAAATATGGTAGATGAAGCCGACCTAATGGCACTTATGGAGGACGGCACTGTTGAGCCTAAAGTTTGCTCTTGTACAGATAAATGCGAAGTCGGTACGGTCAATGCCGATTGTCCTGTATGCAGCACCGATAAAACAAAATGCACTGGCAAAGCTCCCGAAGTAACCGAGCCTACTGACGAGCCACAACCTGAAAAAGAGAAATCTAACTCAATAGGGATTTTGGCACTCCTGCTTGTGGTGGGCTTAGTAGGTGGCGGTGCTTTCTACTATTTCAAGGTTGTAAAAAATAAGGAAAAGGCACAGAGCAACCCCAATGTAAACGAATATGATTACAGCGATGAGGACGATGAGGACGAGTATGAGCCTGTTGCCGAGGAACAGGAGGAAACTACCAAGGAAAGCGAGGACGATGTGAAATGACCTATTTTACCGATAGCGTATACGAAAAAATGATGATGCAAAAGCCGCAGTATTCCTCTGCTCCTGCCAAGGACAGACCGCCCAAAAAGGAACAAAAAATCCGCAAGCTGATTGTTGTGCATGAAAAAGTTGAAGCCACTAAACAGGATAAGGAGGGATAATTATACACAGTTAGTCAAAGAAAAATCTGCCACCTAAATTTAGGCGGCAGATTTCTAAATAATAGATTTCTGTAAAATTTCCAGTTGAGGTTTTAAGCCTACAATCTTACCATTTTGTAGTTTTTGTTCTGTCGCAACTGTTTTCAAAAAGATAGGTTCTATATCAGTATATCTTTTGACTTGCAAATAACCAAGATAACCGTCAGTCGTATAATACTTTTGGTTATCCGATTTTGGCAACAGGATAATGCTTCTGTGAGGGGAAAGTACGAGTAACATATTCTTACCATTTGTCAAAGAATGAGATGTTGGTAATATAAACGAAAATGTATCATTAGGGTCTATCACACAAACATTTACATCATACGATATAAGAAGTTTTTCAAACGCAGATATAGCAGTTTCAATTCGTTTACTTCCGTTTCGATGTAAAGGAGAAAAAAACGCAGGGGGAAAATATTCGGAAAACAAACTTTGGCTACGAACATTATGCATGAAGTCAGGAACTCTAAGTTGCTGTACTGCCAAGCACCGTATAACATCTTCTCGAACTGAACTGGACAACCGAACTTCCTCTGCACCATCTTGTAAGGTTTTAAGTTCCTTATCTAATCGCCCCATTACAGTTTCGATTTCTGCTGAAAGATAATCTTCTTTATCTTTTGGATAGTAGTTTTCAGCGGTATTAAAAGTTTTGGCAAATGCAGAGTGTATGGTATTAGTTTTCACATCTAAAAAATAAATTTTTCCACTTGATTTATCAGCAAAATTTTTTAATGTTGTTTTTGGTATAGCAATGTGGTCTTTTGACAATACCCATCACCTCACTTTCATACATAAATTATACCATTTAGTTATTCTATTTTAAAGGAGAACAATATGAATTTAGTTATAGCAGAAAAACCAAGCGTTGCACAGAGTATTGCTAAGATATTAGGTGCAACAAGCCGCAAAGACGGCTACACCGAGGGAAACGGTTATATCGTCAGTTGGTGTGTTGGGCATTTGGTGGAGCTTGCCACCGCTGACAGCTACGATGAAAAATATGCAAAATGGAGGTATGGGGACTTACCCATACTTCCTGCCCTTTGGCAGTACCAAGTTTCAGCCAGTACAAAAAAGCAGTTTGATGTGCTGAAAAAGCTGCTAAAGGACAGCCAAGTAGATACAGTTATCTGTGCCACCGATGCAGGGCGTGAGGGTGAGCTAATCTTCCGCCTTGTCTATGAAAAGGCAGGCTGCAACAAGCCTGTCAAACGGCTTTGGATTTCCTCCCTTGAGGACACCGCCATTCAAAAGGGCTTTGAAAATCTAAAGGACAGCAAGGAATATGATAATCTCTATCAAGCAGCATTGTGCAGGGCAAAAGCCGACTGGATTGTGGGTATCAATGCCACTCGTCTTTTCTCCGTTCTTTACGGACAGACCCTCAATATTGGGCGAGTGATGTCACCCACCCTTGCCATGATTTGTGAGCGTGATGCAGCTATCTCCGTCTTTAAGCCCGAGCCGTTTTATACGATACACCTTACCTGTAATGGGTTTTCCCTTATTGGTGAAAAGCTGAAAAATAAAGCACAAGCTACGGCAGTTTTACAGGCTTGTGACGGTCAAAGCGTTACCATAGAAAGTGTGGAACAAAAAGAAAAGACGGAAAAACCGCCCAAGCTCTATGACCTTACCACCTTGCAGCGTGAAGCCAACAAACTGTTAGGCTTTACCGCCGAGCAGACCCTCTCTTATGCACAGAGTCTTTATGAAAAGAAATACATCACCTATCCCCGAACAGACAGCAGATTTTTAACAGAAGATATGGAAAGCAGTATTCCTGCCTTAGCCAAAGCTACGGCAGGATTTTTTATGTCCGAAGCTGCCGAGCTGTCTGTGAACACAGCACAGGTCATTGATAGTTCCAAAGTCAGCGATCACCATGCCATTATCCCCACCATAAATATCAAGGGGCTTGATGTGCAGAGCTTGCCTGCCGGAGAGCGTGAAACGCTGCTGCTCCTTGCTATTCGTCTGTTGGTTGCCGTAGGCGATACCCACCGTTACAGTGAAACAGTTATCACAGCAAAATGCGGTGATTCTGTTTTTACTGCCAAAGGAAAAACCGTCCTCCAAGACAGCTTTAAGGCAGTGCAAAGGCTTTATAAGGGTGAGCAGGATAAGAAAGAAAAAGACCAATACCTGCCAAGTATTGATCATGGCGAAGTCTTTACCGCAAAGGCTGAAATTAAGGAGGGTAAAACCTCACCGCCCAAACCCTTTACAGATGACACCCTGCTATCTTCGATGGAAAATTCCAATAAAGCCGAAGTCGATGCCGAGCGTAAAGGCATTGGCACTCCTGCCACTCGTGCAGGCATTTTGGAAAAGCTGATTAAATCGGGGGTTGCAGAAAGAAAAGGCGATAAAAAGGCAAAGTATTTCACCGCCACCCACAAAGGCACTGCCTTGATTACCGTTCTGCCCGAACAGGTGCAATCCCCATTGATGACCGCCGAATGGGAAGATAAACTGAAACTTGTGGAGCGTGGTGAGCTGACCGCCGATGCTTTTTTATCCGAGATTGTGAACATGACCACCGCCCTTGTTAAGACCTACGAAATGATTAAGGGAGCTGACACCCTGTTCCCATCAGACCGTGAGAGCGTAGGCAAATGCCCTCGCTGCGGTGGTACTGTTACTGAAAATAAAAAGGGCTTTTGTTGCTCTGATAAGGCTTGTGGTTTTGCCATTTGGAAAGAAAACCGCTTTTTTACGGCAAAGAAAAAGACTGTAACAAAGGCGATTGTTGCGGAGCTTTTGAAAAATGGAAAAGTATTCCTCACAGGCTGCTATTCCGAAAAGACAGGCAAAACCTATGATTGCATAGCTGTTCTTGACGATACAGGAGGACAGTTTGTGAATTTCAAGATGGAGTTTTATTAATAATAGAATTTATGTGTCGTATATGGTAGAATTAATAAAAAGGAGGGTTCGTTATGCACAATGTAGATAGTTACTTGAAATTGAGCTATTCGCCATTGACACTATATGAATTCGATATGTTTCGCTCCGATAAAGATATTTATGGTGATTTGCTAAATTGCTGTTTATATGTTATTGCAAAACGCCCACTGCCCATAATGAAACTAACAAATTCAGCACCCAATGGATTGACATTTTCAATTACAGACGAAACCGGAATTGAAAAAATGGAAATGGTGTTTAGAACAGATGATAATACGAGGTTTTTTAATGAAACTGATATTTCACAAATTCAAACCTTTAGTAATTTAATAGATAAATCTGATTACTTCCATGCAATTACTTTATATAGGAATAAAAATGGTAGTGATGATTTTGCAATGCACGCAAATTTCGACCGTTTAATTCATTTGGCAAGTAACAAGTATATCAATATTAGTTATAAGGGAAACTTGAATTATTTTGTCAATTACGAAGTGCTTTATGTGGGACAGTGTACTGGTGAGCATATCTACAAGAGGTTTAAAACCCATCATGCCCTTTTGGATATTTTGATAAAAGAGAACATCATTCCAAAATCTTACGACAAAATAAATGATTTAGTGATTTTACCATTTTATATATCCAGTGATGTTGTTTCTGTTATAGATGGTAATGCAACAGAACATGAGTTTATTGAAGCTATGACGGGGAAATTTAATTTTGGAGATAAAGAAATAGCACTTGACTGTGAAAAAGCATTAATTAAAGCAATGACACCCAAATATAATAAAACGTGTTTTAAAAACTATCCGAATTCTAAAGATGGGCTTTACAATCACAACATAGACTCATATCATTATAGAATCCTTGAAAATTTAATTTTAAAATACCCAAGTGATAACGAGATTTATGGAGATGTACTACTTGAAAAAGCTTCTGTCATTTCAGTATTCAACGACTCGGACTTTATAATAAACAAATAACATAACTACCTTCAAAAGCACCTGTTTCGATAGGTGCTTTTTTCATGCTCAAAAACAGAAAGGAGATTAAAACTATGGCAGAAAAACAAAATCCCAAAGAACGGTTAAAAGAAATAACCGACAGCATTGAAACTGGTATCAAGGAGCTTTTTGAGAGCGACAAATACAAAAGCTATCTTCAGACCATGAGCCGCTTTCACAAATACTCGTTTAACAACACCATGCTCATCTCCATGCAAAAGCCCGATGCCACTATTGTGGCAGGTTTCAACAAATGGCGTGATGGCTTTTCTCGCTTTGTAAAAAAGGGAGAAAAAAGCATTAAAATCATTGCACCCACTCCGTACAAAATTAAAGAGGAACGGGAAAAGCTCGACCCACAGACCAAAGCCCCTATTCTTGATGCAAACGGCAAGGTGCAGACCGAGGAAGTAGAAGTACAGATACCTATGTTTCGTGTAGTGTCGGTATTTGATGTATCCCAAACCGAGGGTGAGCCGTTACCCACTCTTGCAAGTAATCTGACTGGAAATGTGGAGCAGTTTGAGGTGTTTATGGAAGCCGTTAAACGCACCGCACCTGTTCCCATTGAAATTATGCAACTGCCCAAAGATACGGACGGTTACTATCACACTGAGGAAAAACGCATTGCAATCCGTGAGGGTATGAGCGAGGTGCAGACTGTTTCTGCCGCTATTCACGAAGTGGCACACTCCCTTTTGCATAACCGAGAAATGGAAAAAGAGCTGCAAGCACAGCAAGGCGAAAATGCAAAGCCCAATAAGCCCAAAAATCGCAACACGGAGGAAGTTGAAGCGGAAAGTATTTCCTTTGCCGTTTGCAGCTATTACGGCATACTGACCGCCGAGAACAGCTTGGGCTATATTGCTTCTTGGAGCAAGGGCAAGGAGCTCGCCGAGCTTAGGGCTTCACTGGAAACCATCAACAAAACCTCTTCGGAGCTGATAACCGGCGTTGATACACACTTTGCTGAAATTGTGAAAGAGCGTGGTATTGATTTGACCGCTGAAACCACTGTGCCGGAGCAAGCCCCCGACCGCAAACAAATTTGCGAGAACAGCTCTCATATTGAGGTGGAGGGGCATTTGGGTACTTGGTATGTCATTAACACCAACATCGTGAATGATACCCGATATTACTTGCTTGAGCATGAAGAACACGGCGATGAAGCAGCCTGCGTGATTGTAGACAGCGAGGGAAATCTGATACTTGATGATGTTTGGAACGGCTTAGATGATTTACAGGACTATTTTGATAGCCTTGATGTTATTTCCGACACCACAAAAGAGCCTTTGCCCAAACCGCCTGTCGAGGAACACAGCCGCCTTATGCCCGACCCCACAGTTAGCATTGATGACCGTAATGCCAATGGCTATACTTCCGATGAACTGCTACCGCTTTCAAAGGAACGAGCCGCAGAGCTGTGGGAACAGGATTTAACAGTATATCTGCTTTATGAGGACAACACCGAAGCAATGGTTTTTGACCGTGAAGATATTGATAATCATGATGGCTTATTTGGTATTGAAAAAACAGACTGGCTTGCCTTGCAGGAGCATGAGGGCGATAGTAAATCTTCCCCCGATATGTCAGAACAGCTCTTTTTGGAACGCACCGACAATGCATTTGCCATCTATCAGCTAAAGGACGGTTCAGAGCTTAGAGATTATCGCTTTGAGGGGCTTGACTGGATAAAAAGCAAGGGGCTTACCGTAGAGCATGAAAACTATAATTTTATCTACACCGAGCCGTTTACACAGTCAGCCACCACACAGGATAGACTGGCAGAAATATGGGATAGGTTTAACAATGACCACCCTGCCGACTTCAAAGGTCATTCCCTGTCAGTCAGTGACATCGTTGCTATCAAGCAAGACGGTGTTGTAACATACCATTACTGCGATAGCTTCGATTTTGTGGAGCTGCCAAAGTTTGCAGAGCCAAAACCTCTCGTGCCGGACAGCTTTCTTACTGGCGAGAAAATCGCCACTCCAAGAGGTAGCTTCTCTCTCACCACCATGACCAAGGAACAGATGGAACAGTCAGGCTACGGCTACCACCATTCTTCGGATAACGGAGCGTATCTTATTATGGGCAACGGCACCCGTGCCTTTGCTATACGAAACGAGGATAACCCCCTGCGTACCGCCGAGCTGTCCACTGAGCAGAACTACAATCAGATTGACGGTATCATCAACAATCAGCCTACTGTGGCAGAGATTGAAGCCGATGCCAAAAGTGGCAAACCTATCTCCCTTATGGATTTGCTTGATGTTACACGCAGAGAGGAAAAACAATCCGTTATGGAGCAGCTTAAAACAAAGCCACCACAGCACAACGAAAAATCAAAAAAAACACCCTCAGTTGGTGCAGAAATGGAGCGAAGATTATGAGCAGATTTACAGTAGAGGAAAGTAATTTGATGTGCATTTACAATACAGGCTCAAGAGCAGATTTGCTTGCTGAGCTTGCCAAAATGCAAAGTCACCTTGCGGCAGATGAAACAGAGCTGCTTGCCCTTACCAACACGGTTATGGATAAGCTATCCGCTATAAGTGACGAGGAATTCGAGAGCCTTTCGGGTGAGCTTATTCCTGATTTTGAGGAACAGGAGGACTAACCATGCCAACAAAAGCACAAGCCTTTGCACAGCTTGCAGAGCATACCGCCGAAAGACTGACAAGCAGCCTTGCTAACTGGACAGGTTTTCTTGCCACCGTGGGGCGGCTATATAAATACCCATACCATGAACAGCTAATGATTTACGCACAAAGACCCGATGCAACGGCTTGTGCCGATTATGAGCTGTGGAACAGTAAAATGAACAGATATGTTCGCCGTGGCTCTACGGGCATTGCCCTGCTTGACCCCACAGGTGATACCCCAAAATTGAAATATGTGTTTGATGTTTCGGATACGGGCGGCCGAGATAATTCTCACCGCCCTTTCCTTTGGGCAATGAAAGAACACCACGAACAGCCCATTTTAGAAATGCTCGAGGACAAATTCAGCGTAAGCGGTGATAATCTTGCCGATGGATTTTACAACATTGCAAAAGATTTGGCGGCAGAGTATTATGATAACCACAAAGAGGATTTACCCTATTTTGCAGAGAACAGCTTTTTAGAGGACTATGACGAGGACAACCTCAAAGCAGCTTTTGAAAATGCTGCAACAGTCAGCATTGCCTATACCCTTATGAAACGGTGTGGACTGGATACCGAGAGCTACTTTGAGCATGAGGATTTTCTCCCAATCTTTGATTTTAACACCTCTGCTGCTGTCAGCCTTTTATGTACGGCGGTCAGCGAACAAAGCGAACAGGTTTTCAGACAAATATCACTTACTATCATCAAAACAGAGCGTGAAAGGAGCAATGAATATGAGCGAAATCACTTACGGTCGGAACGGGGATTATCTGATACCCAACCTCACACTGACACAGCAGCCGACACAGCCCCTCGGCAAGTACGGCAGAATGAGGAAAACTTACTTGCAGGAACACCGCAAGGCCCTATTCAACCACCTGTTACTGAGCGAGAAGCTGCAAGCCCATCTACTGGAGATAGACCAAACCGCCAACCGCAGACTGGAGCAGATAATGGCAGACTTGCAGAAAACCCAAGTACCGCCGGACAAGATGACCCATCAGATGGAATGGGTGGGACACATGAACAACCTCAAAGCACAGGCAGAGGAAATGATTTTGACGGAACTGGTGTACAGCTAACCCTGTTCCCCTCAGAGCAGGAGCAAATACAGAATATAGCGGACAGACAAGAGCGTGAACATACGCAAAGTCAGTCCGTTTTTTCTATGCCCACAAGTGAAAATGGGCATCTATCCCTTGAGCCTAAAACCGAGGATTTACTCGCTAACTGGCTTGTGGATTTTTTTAATAGCTTAGATACCAAGTACAAAGGCACTTTTTATACCGAAAAGCCGGAGCTGAAGGTATGGGAGCATATCAACAGTAAGAAGAAAAATCTGTCCATACACATTTCAAGCCCTGCCGCAAAGTACAGCGGTGACAGTACCTTTACCTACTTTAACCGTGAAGATAAGACCGATGAAATTACTATCAACGAAGCGATATATAACAACAGGTTTCTATCGGAACTTAGCAAGGATAAAGATTTTTCCATTACTTTAGCTCCCGACACGATATACATTTACTTTCACAATTTTGAAAGCAAGCAGCTTAATTTTAGCGTTGCCGATACCTATGAAAACACAGCTCCCGAGCCTGTTCCGCAGTTATCACAGGTGGCACCTCTTTATCAAGGCTATCTTGATATAAAGGCAAAGTACCCCGATGGCATTGTGATGTATCCGTTGGGCAGCTTTTATGAAGTCCTTGGAGATGATGCAGAGTTTGTAGCGAATACCCTCGACCTGCGTTCCACCTACCGCAATATCGGTTACGGCGATGAGCGTGTGCCAATGTGCGGTTTTCCCGACCATGTGCTTGAGCAGTACACTGGGAAGCTACTGGACAGTGGGCGAAATGTGGTGCTTGTGTCTATGGAGGATGGCGAACTGAAAGCCCGTTTGATACGCTCCACCGTAAGTGAGCCGACCAAAGAAGTTGCATCCGAAGAGGAAATGTCTGAGCAACCTGTCCATGCTCCTACTGAAATTGTGGCAGAAATCACCCAATCCGACATTGAAACCGCCTTACTCCACTGGAACGGTGACAAAGACAGCAAGGCAAGAGTGCTTTCGTATATGCAAGACCACAGCCGTGAACGTGGCACAGCCGACTGGCTGAAGAACAAATACGGCGGTAATCACCCTGCTTTTACCATCACCAAAGGCGATTTATCACTTGAACTGCCTTGGGCAAAGGTGCAACGGCATATCGGTCAGCTTGTGGCACAGGGTGCATTTACCTCTCATGGTGAGCCGGAGCAGCCTGCCATAGAAGCTGTACCAAGCAATGCGGTGAAAATTACCTTAGGTATGTATGATACCCAAAACCCCGATGTTTTTAAGGTTAAGGAAAACAGCTATTTAGTAACGGTTGAGGTCAATGCTACCACTGAACTATGGGAGCGTTTCGCAAACAACGTTAAATGAAAAGGTTAATTCGTGATTTTCACAAGTCCTTATTTTTGCAGGACTAAAATCGTGGTTTACCAGTTTACGAGTTACTAAAATTGGGCTATAATGCACATGTAGAGGTCTGTTTCCATGGGTGCAAGCATGGCAAACAGGCATCTGAAATAGTGTGCAAGACTAAATTCCACATACCTTTTTTGTGTAGGATTAAATTCGGCAGTGGATTCCGTCTTGTCTATAAGGTTATTTTTTGAGTAATGATGGCTTCAGTGAAACTTCGTCTGCTGGGATTTCCCGGAGTTTTAACAGTTTGTGAAGCTTATTATTCAAAAGAATCTGGGACAGCCTGAATGGAGTGCAGCTATTCAGGCTGTCTCTTGCTTCGCTGTTGATGTGATTCATGAGTTTTATAGCATCTGCCTGTGTATAAGGATCAAGGCTACTACCTTTTGGAATCACATAACGTATGTATTCATGATTCTTTTCTAACATGCCTTTCTGCCAGGAACTGTTTGGATTACAGTAATAAACTTTTGTACGGATTTCACCATTTTTATCGCATTCCAGACGGGCAGGGAATTGAAATTCGGTTCCATTGTCTGTGAGGATGACAGGAAACAGCTGTTGAAAGGTTTCTATTCCGAGTTTTTCTGCTAACAGATCAAAGACCTCAATGACATGATCCTGTGTTTTTTCTTCCAATACAAAGATGAGCATCAGAGAGCAGTTACGAAAAAGCAAAGTTAGAAATGCCTGTTTACTGTTTTCACGACCACCTTCTACGGTATCCATTTCCACGACAGAGGTCTGTGGATATTCTTTCATATATTTCTGGAAATCTTCATAGGTGCGTCCAATGCGGAATTCTTTAGCAGCAAGGCTAATCCGTGTACCTGTTTTGCGGGGTTTACATTTATAACGGACCCGACGTCTTAAATCAATGTTTCTAGCTGAAAAAATACCTTTATCAATGTAATTGTAAAGAGTTCTTCTACTGCAAGGAATTTCATGACCATGAAAAGCATAAATATGAGCCAGAGATTGTCCCTGTTTTAAAAGAGGGGAAATCAGTTCATCCAGTAAAGAAATATCAACGAGGTCCTGGTTGATACCTGAACGGCAAGAAACTAGGAGTTGCTGAGAAGACTGGTCTGCGTGCTGGGCAGAATAAAAGGTCAGTTGTTTCAGACAGCGCTTCGTCTTTTGACAGTGATTGCACACATAAGGAGCCTTTTGCATCTGAGGACATTGAGGAACCAGATAATCTGGGCATTCTAAGCTACATCTTGGGATGCGTCGTTGCACATCATAGCAGCTTTTACAAAGTTTCACACAGTCTTTTTTGTCACAGAGGAAACGCATCTGGCATTCCTTGAAGCGGGCACATTGAAGAGGTTTCTTTGGATTTTCTTTTGGAGGAAAGTATCTATATTTCTTTACTTCCTTGGCAACAGTACTGGGATGTTTGTCGATGGTTCTAGCTATAGCAGCAAAGGATAGGCCATCGTTCAATCCCTTCTCAATCTTGATTCTTTGTGTGGTGGAAAGGTGTTTCTGGTCATATGTTTTTGTATTTGACATAAGTTTGTCCTCCTGTTCATTGGGAGGAATCCACTAACCAAGACCACCATACCATATTTTGTGCAAGACTAAAATCGTGAATGATGAATTTACTCTTGCAATCAAGAATTAACCTTTTCATTTTACGCGTTTCGCAAACAAGGGGCTTGCACCAAAGGAAGATAGCGAACAGCGTATTGTATTTGAAACGGACGGCAACAACTGGAACAGATTTTTTATCCCCGATACCTTTGGCAACAAACACAATACCATCAAAGCAGATGATGTGCTTACCCCCGATGAATACAAAACCATGCAGTCGGTTGTGCAAAAGGTTATTCCAGTCGAAGAAGAACAACTTAAAAATGCTCCTATCCCATACACCAAAGGCGATACCGTCATTTTTGAAAACGGTACGCCTTTTTTCATTGAGGAAATCACCGACCATCAAGTGACCCTGCGTGACCCCTCTTTATTCTATCCTGTGCTGAGAGCCGAGAGCCATGACAACTTTTTACAGCTTTTAGAGCGTTACCCTCAAACTAAGTCGGTGCAGGAGCAAGCCGAGGACTTTCGCATTACCGATATCCATTTAGGCGAGGGCAACAAACGAGAAAAGTTTCAGAGAAACATCGCCGCTATCACCACCTTGCAGACCCTTGAGCGTGAAAACCGCTTTTCCACCAAGGAGGAACAGGAAGCCCTGTCCCAATATGTCGGTTGGGGCGGCTTGCCCGATGTCTTTGATGAAACCAAAGATAACTGGCACGGTGAATACTTACAGCTAAAAGACCTCTTAACAGAGGACGAGTACGAAATGGCAAGGGCAAGCACCCTCAATGCCCACTATACCTCTCCCACTGTCATTAAAGCCATTTACGATACGGTGGAGCAAATGGGCTTTACCACAGGCAATATCTTAGAGCCTGCCTGCGGAACAGGACATTTTTTCGGTATGCTCCCCGAGAGTATGCAAGGCTCTAATCTCTATGGAGTGGAGCTTGACAGCATTACAGGCAGAATTGCAAAGCAGCTCTACCCAAGTGCCAATATCGCTATCACAGGGTTTGAAAAAACGGAGCTGCCCGACAGCTTTTTTGACCTTGCAATCGGCAATGTTCCCTTTGGAAATTACAAGCTCAGTGAAAAACGCTACAATAGCCAAAACTTCCTCATTCACGACCACTTTTTCGCCAAGGCACTGGATAAAGTCCGCTCCGGCGGTATTGTTGCCTTTGTCACCTCTAAGGGAACGATGGATAAGAAAATTCCCGAGGTCAGACGATACCTTGCACAGAGGGCTGAACTACTTGGATCAATCCGCTTGCCAAACAACGCATTTAGTAAAAATGCAGGAACGGAAGTCACCAGTGACATTATCTTTCTGCAAAAGCGTGATAGCCCCATTGATGTGGATAGGGATTGGATACACCTTGGGCTTGATGAAAATGACATCACACTAAACAGCTATTTTGCAGACCACACGGAAATGATACTGGGCAATATGGAAATGGTCAGCGGTCAGTTTGGTATGGAAAGTGCCTGTGTTCCCATAGAGGGTGCAGAGCTGTCAGAACAGCTCAAGGCGGCTGTCCGAAACATTGAGGGCGAAATCAGTAAAGCGGATCTGCCCGATATAGAAATCTCCGAGCAAGTGTCTATCCCTGCCGACCCCAATGTAAAAAACCACACCTACACACTTGTGGACGGTGAGGTTTACTTTCGTGAAAACTCACGCATGGTAAAGCCTGCTTTAAATCAGACTGCAAAAGAGCGTGTCGCAGGACTTGTAGAGCTGCGTGAGTATGTAAACGACCTTATCTACTATCAGCTTGAAGATTTTAGCGATGAAGTCATCAAAGGCGAACAGGTCAAGTTAAATCAGCTCTACGATAAGTTTACCGCAAAGTACGGGCTAATTAACAGCCGTGGCAATGCCCTTGCCTTTAGTGAGGATAACTCCTACTACCTCCTATGCTCTTTGGAAGATGTAGACGAGGACGGCAAGCTGAAAGCCAAGGCGGATATGTTCACCAAACGCACCATTAAAAAAGCCGTAAATATCACAAGCGTGGACACTCCCTCTGAAGCTCTTGCCGTTTCCATTTCCGAAAAAGCAAAAGTAGATTTGTCTTTTATGGCAGAGCTAACAGGGCTATCGGAGGACAAAATTGCGGCACAGCTTAAAGGGGTTATTTTCCGTGTGCCCGAGCTGTACCACACCGATGCACCGCCCCGTTATGTCACAGCAGATGAATACCTTTCCGGCAATGTCCGTGAAAAGCTCCGCACCGCCGAGCTTGCCGCCCAAACTTCTGCGGAATACACAGTCAATGTAGAAGCACTCCTGCAGGCACAGCCCAAGGACTTAGATGCAAGCGAAATTGAGGTGCGTATCGGCAGCACTTGGATTGACAAAGAGTATATGCAGGAATTTATGTATGAACTCTTTGATACCCCTTACCGCAATCAAGGCAGTATCAAGGTCAACTATTCCAATTTCACCGCCGAATGGAGCGTAACTGCAAAAAACTCCATACGCTATGACGATGTTGCCGCCTTTGCCACCTACGGCACAGATAGAGCCAATGCATATAAAATCTTTGAAGATACCCTTAACCTCCGTGATGTGCGTATCTATGATACCAAAACCGAGCCGGACGGAAAAGAAATCCGTGTACTGAATGTGCCTGCCACACAGCTTGCACAGCAAAAGCAGCAGCTTATCAAGGACGCATTTAAGGACTGGATTTTTAGAGATGCCGACAGACGGCAAACCCTTGTGAAACTCTACAACGAGCGTTTTAATTCCGTAAGACCCCGAGAGTATGACGGTAGCCATATCAATTTTGTGGGTATGAACCCACAAATTAAGCTCCGTGAACATCAAATCAATGCCATTGCCCATATCCTCTACGGCAACAACACTCTGCTTGCACACGAAGTAGGTGCAGGCAAAACCTTTGAAATGATTGCAGGAGCGATGGAAAGCAAACGGCTTGAGCTATGCCAAAAGCCACTCTTTGCTGTACCTAACCACCTAACCGAACAATGGGCAAGTGAGTTTCTTAGGCTTTATCCTGCCGCCAATATCTTGGTGGCCGCAAAGAAAGACTTTGAAACGAAAAACCGCAAGAAGTTTTGTGCAAGGATTGCCACAGGCGAATACGATGCCGTTATTATCGGTCATAGCCAGTTTGAGCGTATCCCTGTTTCCTTGGAACGGCAGGAACGCTTGCTCCGTGAACAGATTGACGAAATTGAGCAAGGCATACGAGAGGTAAAATCAAGCGGTGGTGAGGGCTTTACTGTAAAACAGTTTGAACGCACCAAAAAAGGGCTGATTGAACGGCTGAAAAAATTAGAAGCAAGGGAACGCAAAGACAGCGTTGTGACCTTTGAGCAGCTTGGTGTAGACAGGCTCTATGTGGACGAAGCCCACAGCTACAAAAATCTTTTCACATTTACAAAAATGCGGAGTGTGGCAGGACTTTCCACCTCCGATGCCCAAAAGTCCAGTGATATGTTCCTAAAGTGCCGTTATATGGACGAGCTGACAGGCGGCAAAGGTACAGTCTTTGCCACAGGTACACCAGTGAGCAACTCAATGGTGGAGCTATACACCATGCAGCGTTATTTGCAATATGACACCCTCAGAGAAAAAGGCTTAATCCACTTTGATGCTTGGGCTTCTACCTTTGGGGAAACAGTCACACAAAACGAGCTTGCACCCGAGGGCAAGGGCTACCGCCCACGCACAAGATTTTCAAAGTTTTTCAATCTGCCTGAGCTTATGTCAATGTTTAAGGAAGTTGCCGACATCAAGACCGCGGATGAGCTGAACTTGCCTACTCCCGAGGTTATCTATGAAACGGTGGTTGCAAAGCCAACAGAAATACAGCAGGAATTAGTACAAGAGCTTTCGGAACGAGCCGCTAAAATCCACAATGACCGCATAGACCCCTCTATCGACAATATGCTGAAAGTGACCTCTGACGGGCGAAAATTGGGGCTTGACCAACGAGTGATTAATCCTATGTTGCCCGATGATGAAAACAGCAAGGTAAACACTTGTGTAAACAATATTATGCGGATATGGGAGGACGGCAAGGATGATAAGCTGACGCAGCTTTTATTCTGTGACCTATCCACTCCAAAATGCAGACCCAAACTTGACCGTGTTGCAAAGGCAAGCGGCAGCACGATTAACGGTGTGGAGCTTCATGCACTGGAAGATGCTCTCCCCGATGATGTAACAGCTTCCGAAGCTCAGTTTAGTGTGTATGAAGATATACGGGATAAGCTCATCGCAAAGGGTGTGCCTGCAAACGAAGTGGCTTTTATCCACGAAGCCAATACCGACACCCGTAAAAAGGAACTGTTTGCAAAGGTGCGTAGCGGTGATGTACGTGTTCTTCTTGGCAGCACAGAAAAATGCGGTGCCGGCATGAATGTGCAAGACCGGCTTGTGGCTTTGCACGATTTAGATTGCCCGTGGCGTCCGGGGGATTTAACCCAACGCTCAGGCAGAATTATCCGCCAAGGTAACGAAAATGAACAGGTGAAAATCTTCCGCTATGTTACCGAGGATACCTTTGATGCCTACCTTTGGCAGACCGTAGAGAATAAGCAAAAGTTTATTTCACAAATTATGACCTCAAAATCTCCTGTCCGTTCCTGCGAGGACATAGACGAAGCAGCTCTTTCCTATGCCGAGATTAAAGCTCTGTGTGCAGGCAACCCCTTTATAAAGGAAAAAATGGACTTGGATATTGAGGTGGCACGGCTGAAACTCTTAAAAGCCAATCACCAAAGCACAAAATACCGTTTGGAGGACAATCTGCTGAAGCATTTCCCCGAAAGCATTGAACGGCACAAGGGCTACATCAAAGGCTTTGAGCAGGACATTGTAACATTGGCAGAGCATACCCCAAAAGTGTCACAGGGCGGCGAGCTGCCCAAAGATGATTTTAAGATTACCATTAAGGGTGATACCCTAACCGACAAGGACAATGCAGGGGCGGCAATTCTTGAAGCCTGCAAAGAGATAAAAAACAGCGACCCTGTGGAAATCGGCAGTTACAAAGGCTTTACTATGTATTTGAGCTATGCTGCCTTTGGAAACGAGCATACCCTCACCCTCAAAGGGGCAATGAGCCACACGGCAAAATTGGGGCTTGATGCAAGGGGAAATCTCACTCGTATCGACAATGCCCTAAACGGTATGCAGGGGCGGTTACAGGCGGTACAAAAGGAGCTTGAAAACCTCTATAATCAGCAGGCAGCGGCAAAGATTGAGGTGCAAAAGCCCTTTGTGCAGGAACAGGAGTTAAAAGATAAAACTGCACGGCTTGCTGTTCTTGATAAGGAGCTTAATATGAGTGCCATGCGGTCTGCAACCTCAAGGGATACCGAGGTGGTAGCTAAACGGGAGCGACCCTCTATTTTGGACAGCTTAAAACAGCCGCCGCCAAAAGGCACTACACACTCCAAAAAATCCAAGTCAGAAAGAGAGGAACGCTAATGTCAAACAGACAGCGAAATATCCGTATTCAGCTTAGAGTAACCGAGCAGGAAAAAGAATTGATTGAGCAGAAAATGCAGGAGCTTGGCACAAAAAACACCGAAGCCTACCTCCGCAAAATGGCGATTGATGGGCTGATTATTCACCTTGATACCGCCGATGTCAGAGAACTTGTGAGGTTACTTCGTGTAACCTCTAACAGCCTTAATCAGCTTACCAAACGAGTACATGAAACAGGCAGAATTTACGGTGAAGATATAGAAGATTTGCGAAAAAGCTATGACGGGCTTTGGACTGTTGCGGAGGAAATTATGCTCCGGCTTGCAGCAATTTGAAATCCTTATCATGGACAGAAAGAATAAGCCCTGTTATGCTTTTCTTAAAGAAAAGGAGGTCGGTATTATGCAAATACTGCTGAAAATATTGCTGTTCCCCATTACCCTTATATTGTCTGTTATTGTGTTTGTGTGCCAATTTCTCTGCCTGTTCAGCTCCATGCTGCTATCAGTTTTGGCACTTCTGCTGTTCCTACTGGCACTTTCCATAATGGTGCTACTGGGGGAAGTCGGAGAAGGCTTAAAGGCACTGCTTGCCGCCTACCTCATCAGCCCTTACGGAGTACCCATGCTTGCAACTTGGCTCATCGGCACGGTGGACGGAATAAACGAATGGCTGAAAGCCGTTTGATACTATGAGGGGCGATAGCATTTGTGTGCTATCGCCCCTTAATTGCCATATGATGGCACTTCTACTTTTTACTGTTCTTGCATGTTTTTAATTTGGTGAAGTAGTGCATTTACTTTCCCAAGTAATTTTTTTACCTCTGGTGTTATATCACACTTAAAAAGACCATTGACAACTGACAAAAACTCCATGTCTATCGAATTGTATCCAAAATTACTTTCAATTCTCTTATTCAATTCGTTTACGACATACTCCCAAAATTCTTGGCTTAGAAAGTCTGCTCTTAATTCTATCAAATCCGTCTTATTTCCCGTTGATTCATAGATTCCTTCATAATATGGATTGACAAGCCAATATGCTACTTGAAGGGGGCGATTTTTCCCAATAGTGTCATAATCAGAAATGATTTTATCTCCAATCATATCATTAAACATTGCACCAAAATGTGGGTGTTCGCTCGATTTAATTAATTTGGAGTAGTGTGCTTTATATCCCGTTATAAAGCGATACATTTTGTCTGTTTCACTTTTTCGAGATAGCATATGAACTAATATGCTTAAATCAAGCAACAATTCATGTGCAAATATTTCGACGGAGATGTCATTATTAAAAAGAGATTTATAATTTCCATGAGCAATGCGATTGCGAATTATGTTGTTAAAGTAGTACATAAAATATTCAACAACTTCGGGATATATATCGACCTGAACATCCTGTAAATGTTGAATCTTATCTTTTAAGACATCATTTATGTATATTGTCATATTGGCAAACCTATTAAAGGTAGTAGAATCTTTTAAAAAATCTCCGAATATCCCTTCAATTTGCAGTGCAATAATGTGACTGAACATTATAAAGTCAGTTGATTGAAATAGCGTTATGCTTTTAAGCAACAGCTCTTTTCTTTCTCTTAGGCAAATGCTTTCTTCCAGCAACTTAGATAATTCATCTACTACATGATGTTCTTGCGTAAATTCCCTTAATGTATTTAGATATTGCTGTGGATTAGATGTTTTCTGATTATACAAATCATCTATGTTGGGAATTTTGGTTTTGGCAATATTCAATTCTGCAACTCGTTCCTCCTCAGTTTTAGTATAAGAGGAATAATGCCAATTCTTATGTAAACTATCAATAGCAGTATATAATTTGACTTTAAAAAACAGAGCATATGGTCTATCTAAATGGTCCTCTGTTATTTCAAGAACATCTTTGTAGAATGCAAAACTGATGGATACATCCATAACAGTATCCTTTGATAAATTCAGAGCCAAGGCTTGAAGAGCATCGCAGACATTTTGCGGTTCTCCCAAATTGCAAAATCTATTCAAATGTTTTGATACATGTTGTTTTAGGAATAATATCATTTCCTTTTGTGTCCTTAATTCATTGCAATCTCTATGATATGCCAGTAAAAGATTTTCCTCTGTAGCCAAATCTCGAATTAATGAAAGGCTCGGTTGTGTGGATTCCACTGTTTTTATATTATTCTTAGTCAATAGAAGCTCCGTGTTAATTTCGCTAATTTTCGTGTCAGCTTTTTGTAAAACACCGTTATACAACTGAACAAATATATTATCGTATTCTTGTTGAACTGATGAAAGAGTATCCTTAGGCAGCACTTTAATACCAACTATTTTACAAAGCGATAAATAGAAATCTGACATGGAGTGCAACTCATTATCATTTTTAATAGCCTTTATTACAATCCTAAGCAATCTATCATTTGCCCCATCAACATAGGTAATAGCGTTGTTGAAATAAAACTCCCCGAGTTCTTCAAGCGTGCATTTTGTAAAAAGTTCAGAGTCAATATAATTACGCAAAGTGTAGTTTATATACTTAAATAATTTATCACATATTTCCTTTTCATTTGTAGTTAACATAAAAACCTCCCTCTAACAACATGATATAAAATTATTATACTCCATAATTTGCACCAAATATATGGATAGCAATTAAAATTAACATTAGGAGGTGACACCTATCGCTACCACACGCTTAATTTCCATGCACCAAAGCAAAGGAAAATCCATTGCAGATTGTCTTGCTGCCCGCACCGATTATGCTAAAAATCCCGAGAAAACAAATGAGGGTGAATTGGTATCTTCCTACGAGTGCGACTTTAAAACGGTGCAGGGCGAGTTTGTGCTATCCAAGCGGCAATATGATGATATAACAGGCAGACAACAGGCAAGCAATGTTATTGCCTATCAGATAAGGCAGTCCTTTAAGCCCGGAGAAATTACCCCCGAGCTTGCCAACAAAATCGGGTATGAATTGGGTATGAGATTTACGAAAGGAAAACACGCTTTTATTGTTGCCACCCACATAGATAAATCGCATATTCATAATCACATTATCTTTAATTCCACCTCTCTTGACTGCACAAAAAAGTTTCGTAATTTTTTTGGCTCTGGCAGAGCTGTGGGGAAAATTAGTGACCGTCTTTGCCTTGAAAACGGGCTTTCCATTATTGAAAATCCCAAACGCTCCAAAGGGCATTACGGTAAGTGGCTTGGCGATAAAAAAGCCCCATCGCACTCTGACAAACTAAGACAAACCATAGATGCGTTGCTTGCCAGGAAGCCTAAAACCTTTGATGCGTTTTTACAGCTCATGCAGGGTGCAGGCTATGAAATTAAAAGCGGTAAGCACTACTCTTTCAAGAGTGCGGAACAAAAGAAATTTATCCGGCTGCGTTCTCTTGGTGAAGGATACTCCGAAGATGAAATCAAAGCAGTCATTGAGGGTAAATCACCGCAAAGAGAGGTTAAAAAGTCCTCTGCCAAACAGCCGAAAAGACAAGAGAAATCCGTTAATCTCCTTGTGGATATTCAAGCAAAATTACAGCAAGGCAAGAGCAAA
Source organism: Acetivibrio sp. (assembly GCA_041739345.1). Taxonomy (GTDB): domain Bacteria; phylum Bacillota; class Clostridia; order Lachnospirales; family Lachnospiraceae; genus DIGJ01. The sequence continues at coordinate 37,822 of JBGSNZ010000040.1, forward strand.
GGATATGAACAGTGGGCAAAGATTTTCAACCTAAAGCAGATGGCACAGACCGTTAATTTCCTGCAAGAACATAAGCTCCTTGCCTATACCGATTTAGAGGAAAAAGCGAAAAAATGCACCACTACTTTTGATGAGCTGAACACACAAATTAAGACCGCTGAAAAGCGTATTTCCGAAATACAAGCTCTTAAAAAGCACATCTTCAACTATGCCAAAACCCGAGATATTTACACCGACTACCGTAAGGCAGGCTACTCTAAAAAGTTTTTTGAGGAACACCGTGCCGAGCTTACTTTGCACATGGCGGCAAAGGCGGTTTTTGAGGAACTTGGTGTAAAAAAGCTCCCCACAATTAAAGCACTGCAAGCTGAATGTGATGAGCTGTTTTCTGTGAAGAACAAGGCTTACAGCAAGTACCATACTGCAAGAAAAGAAATGCAAGATATTCTGACTGCAAAGGCAAATATCGACCGCCTTTTGGGAATGGAACAGGAACAAAAGGCAAAAGAAAAATCACAGGATCAGCGTTAAGCTACCCTGTGATTTTACAGCACCATTTATGGGGCGTGGCACGATGATTTATCATCGTTTCAGTGGGGATTGGGGATACTCCCCAACAAGCAAAAGCATAAGGTGGTCACCCTTATGCCCTGCTTGCCACTTTTGTTCGTAGATATAATCGGACATGAAAAAACGGAGGTTTTTATTCCTCCGTTTCCGCTGCTTTGGCTTCTGTTATTCCTTTTGCCGTAGCTGACATAATAAGTAAATCTCTTTCGTTAAATTCATCAAGCTGACTTTCGAGTTGACGGCGGCGTGTGCTTTTTTTTATTGAATTGCTTGGAAAGAAAAACTGGTCTACCGATATGTCAAAAAGAGTGACAAGTTCATAAAACACCTGTAAGCTGGGATGTTGTCCGTTGTTCTCAATAGACAGAATATATCGTGGGGCAAGGTGCAATTCTTCCGCCAAATTATCCCTTGTCCATCCTCGTGCAATCCGTGCTGCTTTTATGGTTTGCCCAAAAGCCTTAAAATCATAAAGCTGTTTTTCTTCTTTCATAATAATATCACCCTATGTCATTTTACATCTCCTGTTTGGAAAGTTGAACGAGTACACATATCCTATTATGTATTTTTAAATATCAATTTATACAAACACAATCGTTGACAATTCCCGCAAAGTGCCTTATGATATAGTCAAAGATTATGAAAGGGTGAACACAATGAAGTTATTTGGAAAATCCGGTATTGTAAAAGGCTCCACACAACTCGATATGATAAAACATTGTGCGGAGCCCAATCAAATTAAGTAAATGTTTATTTGATAGATGATTTCAGCACAATCAATTTAAGCTTAAGCTTATGTTGATTGTTTTGTGATGCTCTTTTAGATAAATAAATATTGAATTTGAATATTTGGCCGTAGACAATGTTTTGTCTGTGGCCTTTTGCTATGCTATTTTTAAGGACTAATTATGTATATTGGCATAATTAGTATAAAAGCAGAGGGCTTACACCTACGGGTGTATAGTTTCCTCTGCTTTTTTGTTTATATATTAAAAGAAAAGGATGTAGTCTAAAAATGGAAAACTCAGAACAGGATTTAACAATTGGAAATGTACAAAAAAAACTTATAAAATTTGCAATGCCCTTATTTGTTGCTAATTTGCTCCAATCATTTTACAGCATTATAGATATGTTGGTTGTTGGTCGAATAGTTGGGAGCACTGGGCTTGCAGCAATCAGCAATGCCTCAATGATTAGCTTTATCATCAACTCAATTTGTATTGGCGTAACAATGGGCGGCACAGTATTAGTTGCTCAGTATAAAGGAGCTAATGATGAACAGGGTCAAAAAAAGACGATAGGAACCTTGTTTACTATATCTGTCATTGCTTCGATTATCGTTACTGTGATAGGGCTACTTGTATATAAGCCAGTGTTTGAACTTCTCGGCGTGCCGTCTGCTTCTATGAAAGACGCTTGCGATTATATGCTGATAATATGTTTAGGAACATTTTTTGTGTTTGGATACAACGCTGTCTGCTCAATTATGAAAGGATTTGGCGACTCAAAAAGTTCACTCTATTTTATTGCGGTGGCTACTGTCGTTAATATCTTTCTTGATTTGATTTTAGTTGGACCTTTTGGATTGGGGACAAAAGGTGCCGCTTATGCAACGGTTTTTTCACAAGGCATTTCTCTCATTATTTCAATTATTTGCTTGCGGCGCAACGGTTTTATTTTTGATTTCAAGTTGCAAAGTTTTGACATTGATATGGACAAACTGATTGCCATTTTGAAAGTAGGATTACCTACGGCAATTCAAATGGTAGTTGTTAATATTTCGTATCTCTTGATTACAGGTATGCTCAATTACTTTGGTGTCTCGGTAGCAGCAGCTTCGGGCATCGGATTAAAAATAAATACTTTTGCCGGCATGCCCTGTTGGGCGCTTGGTCAAGCGGTTACTACTATGGTAGGACAAAATATAGGAGCAAAAAACATTGAACGTGTTCAACGTACTACGACAATAGGACTGCGTTTGAATATAATCATTACTTTGCTTGTTGTGATACTTGTACAGATATTTGCAAAACCCATTGTAATGCTTTTTGAAACCAAAAATTTTGAGGTGATTCAAGAAGGTGTTTTATATTTAAGAATATGCTGTTCAATAAACAGTTTGATTTACGCGGCGATGTATACTTTTGACTCCTTTGCTATTGGTATTGGGGCTGCAAACATAGCCATGTGTAATGCCATGTTAGACGCAGTCATTGTACGTTTACCTGTAAGCTGGTCGTTAGCTTTTGTACTTCATTATGGTTTTACAGGAATTTATATAGGGCAGGCACTTTCTCCGATATTGCCGGCTATCGTTGGTGCAATCTATTTTTATCGGAAAGGATGGAGACATAAAAAGTTTTCACATAGTTAATCAGTAAAAATCGAAATCACCTGCTGAATGGCAATAAAAAAAAGCCGTAATTCAGCAGATGATTTCGTGCGCCCATTATTTGTTGTAGCGGCTTGGAGAATAGCCGCTATGTGTAAGAAAAATTATCTACATCGTTTAATAATGGGTAGTTTATTAAAAAAAATTGTTTCCATATAAGGGGCTACTCTGGTTATCAAGTTACATACACACATCAACATATAGGATATAAAAATTGCTATGCCCGATTGGACTTTGTCCAGTGGGGCTTTTTTTGTCTATTTATAAGTGTCTCTATCGGTTGTCGCTCCCCGCCTCTGTTTCGATTTGCACCATTCTTATCACAAAAATCGAAACGGAGGAAAAAACTATGTCAAAAATCAATTTACGGGATTATTACCCGTTTTATACATCGGACTGCTTTATCGAAGTGTCGGACGAGCTGGCAGTGTTTTTAGAGGGCTGCGACAAAGCAGAGAATGCTTATCAGAGAAAAAAATACCGTTACAATGCTCATTACTCCCTTGACCGTAGAGATGGTATCGAACACGATATTTTGTTTGTGTCACTCTCTCCTGATGAGATTTATGAACGTAAAATCACAACTGAACAGCTACACGCCGCTATTGGTACTTTGCCGGACAAGCAGGCAAAGCGGATCTACGCTCACTACTTTATGGGTATGAGTAAAACCGCCATTGCAAAGGCTGAAGGAGTAAGTAAAGCAACGGTTGCAGAGTCCATAAATAGAGCCTTAAAGGGCATTGAGCATTACTTAAAATTATTTCTGTAATCGACCTTACTTTTTCACACTTTTTGTCACGGTATATAGAGGGAGGTAAAATCCTCCCCTATGTTCCTTGACAACTAAATATACGGTATTTTGAGTACGAAACTTATGTGGCTGAAAAGTAAAGCGAAATAATGGGCATCGCCATGATGACTGATGTAACACACTTGCCAAAGTAGGAAACCAAATAATTGATTAGGGCCTTTATGAGCATGTGTATTACAGCAGTTGGAGCGATAAATGCAGCCATTAGACCGAATGGTGGCACGTTCGCCGCAATAACACACATAAGGGATAATGATACTTTCTCACGACCTCCCACAGACTTGAGGGGGAGTTCCTGCGATATGCGTAGCTTTTGGGACAAGCACATACGGTATTGTGGGACTATGATGCCAAAAGCATATATGCTTTCGCTAACGGCAGCTCAAAATATCCCCTTGCCGGGGGTGCGTGGCAAATACGGTGAACAGATAAAACTAACCACACCGCATTTTTGTTTTATGCAAATTTGCGGTGCGCTTGGTTTTACTATAATTGATGCAGTGACAAACTTTTCATAAATGCTATATATGCTTATACTCTATGTAAGCAATACACTTGGAGGTGATTGCGAATGGAAAATATCAAAAATATACCTGATAATACTGCTACGGCTGCTGCACCGTTGGAATCCTATGAAAAAACCAAAGCATATCAGGATTTTATAAATGTACTTTCTCAGATTATTGAAAAACATGGTGCAGAGGTCTTAGATGAAATCAATCGTGTTGTCTAAAAGAACAGTGCTTATTGATTGATGTTTTCCAATAATTTATTGGAGGTCAACTACTATGAATAGGAGTGGAAAAAAATGTGTACTTTACCCTCGTGTAAGTACCGAAATGCAGGTTGATGGGTTTAGCTTGGACGGGCAGAAAAACAGCTTAAAGCGTTTTGCAGACAGAGAAGAAATGGAGATATTAGACATTTACGAAGATGCTGGTAAATCTGGTAAATCCATAGATGGCAGACCCGCCTTTAAACAAATGCTATGTGATATTGAAAATGGTTTGGGAATTGACTACATCTTAGTCTATAAGCTCTCCCGCTTTGGCAGAAATGCAGCCGATATTTTAAATTCCATAGAACACATCCAGTCCTTTGGTGTAAACTTGATTTGCATCGAGGAAGGAATTGATTCATCACAAACAAGCGGAAAGCTTTTAATATCTGTGCTGTCTGCCGTTGCTGAAATAGAGCGTGAAAATATCATAGAACAGACAATGAACGGGCGAAAGGAAAAAGCCCGTCAAGGTGGTTGGAACGGCGGGTTTGCCCCCTATGGCTACTACCTCAAAGACAAACAACTCTTTATCCAAGAGGAAGAGGCTGAGGCAATACGCATTATCTTTGACAAATATGTAAATGGTAATATGGGATTTAATAAAATCGCCAACTATTTGAATTTGCAGGGTATCCAAAAGGTAAAACGTGATAACGGTACTCTCTCTGGGTGGAGTACGCATTTTGTCAGAATGATAATTGATAACCCCGTTTACTGCGGTAAAATTTCTTATGGCAGGCGTGTCCGTGAAAAAGTAAAAGGCACCAAGAACGAATACAGGCAAGCTCCACAAGAGAATTATATTATTGCCGAAGGGCAACATGAGGCAATTATAAGCGAAAGATTATGGAATGAGGCACATGAAAAACGAGAAATAACAGGTGTAAAATCCCCCTCCAAAATAGGTCGGGACAGAGCACATCTGTTAAGTGGCATTCTAAAGTGTCCTAAATGTGGCGGTCCGATGTATACCAACAAACACGCTTGGACAAACAAAGATGGTACATATAAGGAAATTTATTATTATGTGTGCAGCAAAGCTCGGACAGCACGAGGAAAAAGCTGTGACTACAAAGCAATGCTCAAAAAGACCGATATTGAACCACTTGTCATTGAAGCAATCAGAGAGCTGATTAAAAATCAGGATTTTGCAGCAGAAATCAAATCAAGAATAGGCAAGGAAATTGATACTTCTACTTTAAACAGAGAACTAAGCAATTATGAATCCAAGCTGCGTGAGGTCGAGCTTAATAAAACTCGTCTTGAAAATGAAATTGACAGTCTGCCGGAAGAAACTCGTTTTAGAGAACGCAAGCTTCACGATATGACTCTTCGCCTTGATGGACTGTATGACATCATTGTAGAGCTGGAAGAAAAAATCGAAGATGTAAAGCTGCGCCGCAAAGCCGTGGAGCAAGATGCCATCACATTGGAAAACATCTACACCCTACTGGCAAATTTTGATAAAGTGTATGATAAAATCAGCGATGAAGAGAAAAAATCTCTAATTTCTTCGCTAATCAAAGAAATAGAGATTTTTTCATGTGATGAGGCTGAATTACCCCTCAAGTCTATTTTGTTCAATTTTCCTGTTTATAAAGACGGTGGAGATGTTTGTGGGTTTTTGTGGGACAAAAGTACGCACGTTTCCACATGCCCTGTCATCGGAAACATATCCACAGGCTGTATCTCTTTTACTACATATCCACTTTTTGTTAAATACTTCAAATCCCTCGCCTGTGACTCCGGATTACAGGAAACGTACACAATCTTCTTTGGTGAAAGCTTTATAACTGAACTTAAAAATGCCTCATCACTGCCTGCTCTTGGTGGATCCATAAATACAACATCCGCTTCTTCACCTTCAGCCGCCATCTGTGTCATAAAGGTGCCGGCATCCTGCTGATAAAAGCAAATATTTTTCACTTCATTTCGTTTTGCATTGATAATTGCATCCTTTACGGCATCCTTATTAAGTTCTACCCCTATCACTTCTTTTGCCTTTTTACTTGCAATCAAACCAATCGTACCAATACCACAGTAGGCATCAATGATGCGTTCCTTACCAGTAAGTCCTGCCATTGTTATTGCTTTTTGATATAAGATTTCGGTTTGAACTGGGTTTACCTGATAAAAAGATTTCGGTGAAATACGGAACACGCGACCACATAAGGTATCCTCGATATATCCTTTACCATAAAGGGTTGTCTCTCGTTCTCCAAGTATCATGCTTGTCTTTTTATCATTTATATTAATCACAACCGTTGTGATTTCAGGATGAAGTTTTCTAAGCGCTTTTACAAAATTATTTTTAGACGGTAAGATAGGCGATCCGAGCACCATTACGACCATAATCTCACCACTTTTATATCCGGTACGAATTAACACGTGACGCAGCAGTCCATAGCCAGTATCCTCGTCATAGGTTTTAATTTTGAATGATTTTAACAGACCGCGAATATCACAGATAATGGCATCTGCTTTTTTGTTTTCAATCTGACAGGAATCAATTGGCACTATGAAATGGGTTCCTTCCTGATAAACACCCGAAATAATGGTTCCATTTCTTAGACGACCAAAAACTGCATGTACCTTATTTCGGTAATGATAAGGATCTTTCATACCAATAATTGGATGCACTTTTCCATAAATGCTAAGCGATTCATTTACTCTCTTTTGTTTTTTTTCTAATTGCTTATCATAAGGTACTCCCTGAAGTTGACATCCGCCACATTTTTCCGCTACTGAGCAAAAGTCGTCATTCATCGAGGCGTTTTTTCTCTTCGATTCAGGTTTCCTATCACCTATAATTTTTCCATTAACGCTCTTCGATTCATTCCATCTTGGTTTTACGTCTGTATTATTTCTCGAGCTTCGATTATCTTGATTTCTTTTCTTATCTTTATATATCGGTTTATCTTCATAACTTCTCTTGTCTTTATTTATCGGTTTGTCTTGATAGCTTTTCTTGTCTTTATTTATCGGTTTGTCTTGATAACTACTTCTATCTTTATTCACCGGTTTATCTTGATAACTTCTTTTATCTTTATTCACTGGTTTATCTTGATAACTTCTTTTATCTTTATTCACTGGTTTGTCTTGATAACTTCTCTTGTCTTTATTTATCGGTTTATCTTGTCTGTTTTCCTTATCATGATTTATCTGTTTTTCCTGTGACTTTTTGTTTTCAGGATTTGTTCTTTTAACTTGCGTCTTTTTCTTTCCTTGATTTTCTCTTATCTTATTTTCTAATTCTTTCTTTGCACTTAGCTTCATCATTATCTCCATATTATTCTTATAGGTTGCAATCGCTTGCAATTTCCTGTATTTACTTATTCAACCTTTCTAGATTGTAGCATAAAATCTATATCTTGTATAATATTTCTTTTTTTAACGGCCGATATATATAGTGTAAACTAATAAAATGTGTCATAGTCAAGGAGGATGATTGTCGCAAAAACAGTTGGTGGTTTTAAAATCGAAAAAGTAGGGAAAATGCCAGCATTGCATGATTTTTCTACTAGTACCAATCGTAATCCAAAGAAAACGAACTTTGAAACCATTTTTACCACAGTATTGTATCCTAAGGAAGAAAACACGGAAGCACCAATCAACCCAAGTGATACAAGCTATGAAAGTTACAACAATAAGGCCTATAGTTTTTTTACTAGTTCAAAACACATTACAGACTTACGGTGTTGAAAAATCATAATTAGAAAACGTGCGTCAAACAATCCAATTGCAAGAGGATTTTTTGATGCACGTTTTATTTATCACACAATATGTATTTAAATATACCCTGTTATTAAGCCAAAAATCCTTCTACAATTTCTTGTTTTTCAAACAAAACACAGCCACCTTTATGTTCTTCCATTAAGACATTTTCATCCTTTAGCTTACGAAAAAGCGGAGAGTTTAATGCATCCTGTAATGATACATCTCGTAAGCTCGTATCGGAATACGGACTAAACGGACAAGGCTCAGCTCCACCATGTGCATTGATATGGAAAAATCCTCTTCCTGCTGCAAGGCAGCCTCCAGATGTTTTTTCATCTCCCGGAAATGAAATCAGTATCATCGAATTTCTCTCTTGCCTTAAGGAAAGTAATCGATTTTTCATCCATTCTCTTTCTTCATCCCCAAACGCCATGTCTTTTGTTTCTTTATCAACGGGAACATATTCCACATAGATTATTGCTTTACATCCTCGACTACTCAATTCATTTAAAAATACGGTACTCGTTACTTCTTCCTTGTTCTGTTTTGTCACCGTAATGGAAACTCCATATAAGATTCCGTCCTTGTTTAGATGCTCCATCCCGTCAATCAGACGATTATAGGTACCGACTCCACGCCTTTGATCCGTCCCTTCTCTCTGACCTTCTATACTTAGTATAGGAACAAGATTGCGATGGTTTTCAAATATTTTGCGATCTTCTTTCTCTAGCATGGTTCCATTTGTAAAGATAGGAAATAAGATTTCAGGAATTTTTCCCGCTTCTAATATAACATCTTTTCGCATCATCGGTTCCCCACCGGCTAATAAAATAAAACCTATACCCATATTTTTTGCTTGCTCGAATATGTGAAACCACTCGTCATGTCTTAGCTGATTTTTTGCTTCTGTATCCCCACAGGCATGATTTTCTCTGGAATAGCAACCTTTGCAATGTAAATTACACTTTGTTGTAATACTTGCAATCAAAAATGGTGGGATATGCTCCCCCTTTTCCTCAGCCTCCTGCCTTAACTTTCTAGCCTGTTTACTAAAGGAAGCATATTTCATCATATATATACTCTCTTTTGGATTTGTTATCGATGCCTTTAAGGCACCTTTTACAATATTCTCAACCCCGTTGCTTAAGTACTTTTCTAGTTTAAAATTTTCCATATGTAACTCCTCGCAGCCATTATATTATATTTTTAAATTTACCACTCTTTTTACCTATTTTCAATAGGACTCCCTTAGTTACTTATTTTACAGTCTTAATTTTTCAAACACTCCATTAATATCAATTTTTCCATATCCCCAAATATTATTTGGATAAGTAATTCCCTCATCACGTGAAGCACCACGTATTAGAAATCTGCTAATATCCATTCCTGTAATGGAAGTGTAATTTCCTCTTACAACAGCCCATTCAAGAATCATTGCAACAATTCCAGTGGCATATGCAGTTGCTGCTCCAGTTCCGGTAATCGAACCATAGTCCCCATTTATAGTTGCGCAAGAAAGATTATAGCCCGGAGCTGCGAAATCTGGTTTTATTTCATTTCTCCTATTATAGCCTCTTCCCGATTCTATTAAAATACCATCGGTATTCTGATTATATGCAGTTACTGTCATCGGATTCATGGCATTTCCTGGAGATGTTAACGTAGTGTCTGGCGTCGACTGTAAAAAGAAGGTTTCCGTAGATATCAAATCACCTGACGGAAGCCATGCATGAAAGGAAGAGACTTCATTTTCAATGTTATAAACCTTGAAATGCCAGATACCTTCTAATGGATTTTTCATACGTATCAATATCATCTGGTCTCCGGTTTGTTCTTCTACAATAATGTTGTTTACCCAAACCAAAGAGGGTTCATATATAAAGTTAAATTTGCGACATTGATTAAAACGAGGAAAAATTTCTGCTATGGTTTCCCCAGTTGGAGTAGTCACTTCGATAGAGAGACGACTAAGTGCATCGCACCATATTTCAAAGGAGAAATTTTTATCTTTACTACTTACCTTTAATTCAAACTCATTGGTATATGTGGTAGCATCTACCGTTCCAAAATAGTGTCTTTGTTTATTTCCCTCATTTCCACCAGCAACGGCAACTCCGATTTGTGCCAATTGAGAAATATTACTTAAATAACTGCTAGTAGCTCCCAGTGAGTCATGCCCGCCCTGACTTGTTCCAAACGCAATGCATAGAGCGAGTGAGTGCCGCAATTGCCTTGCAACATTAACTAAATAGCGAATCCCTAGCATTACATCCGTTTCTTGAAAGCATACTGCATCTTCTGGTATAAAAAAAATATCTCGCGTTTTTTGTTTTGGTGGTTTTAATTTAACAACAGCTAATCCAGATAAGGGTACAATACCAGAAAACGATTTTTCCGTATTTTCAGATCCAGCAACAATACTGGCAATCGCCGTTCCATGGCCATTTTCATCAACAGATGGGACGATAGAAAGTGGATTTTCACTTTTTAGTGCAAGATTAATCATATCTTTATTGTATTCTGCACCATAAGAAAATCCTTCTGGTGGTTTACCCTCTTGTATGGTTTGGTCCCAAATAGATAAAATGCGAGAAGTACCATCATTAAATCGGAATGCTTGATGCTGATAATTGATGCCCGTATCAATAATACCAATTACAACACCAAGACCAAAAAGTGCCAAATTGGGATTTCTTTGTACTTTTCCTATTCCGGATTTTTCAAGATCAGTAATCGCATTCAAGGTAAAAATAGATGGAAAAAGGCGGTATGGGTACTCTCCAAGGGTACAAATATCCGTTTCCGTACTTGGAATATATAAAATTGAATTTTTTTCATTAATTGGAGTCACGTTATCTCCACTATTATACAAATACGCTAAAGCGTTATCTATAATAAAATCATAATAGCCTTCATCATAAATTTTTTGAATAAGAAAACCTCCAATCAATTTTATTATATGATAAATTTTCCAAATAAATTGTTATTATCAATTTTTCCATATCACCAGATGTTATATCATTGGTTCAGTAGCTTTCTAAATAATCCATCAATATTTATTTTTCCATAACCCCAGACATTGTTTGGATAAGTAATCCCCTCCACACGATCAGCACCTCGTATCAAAAGGTTCTTAATATCCTTACCCGTAATGGTAGTGTAATTTCCTCTCAAAACTGCCCATTCAAGAATCATTGCAACGATTCCCGTGGAATATGCAGTTGCTGCTCCGGTTCCAGTCAAATTACCATACCCTCCATTTGGTACTGCGCAGCTAAGATTATAGCCAGGTGCAGCAAGTTCTGGTACTATATTAGGTGTGCTCCTTGTATATCCTCTCCCCGATTCAATCAAAATACTATCATTATTCTGATTATATGCAGTAATTGTGATAGGTTTATCGGCATTTCCCGGCGAGAGTACAGTAGTATCCGGATTCGGCTCCGTAAAAAATGTCTCTTTTGAAATAAAATCACCCGCTGGAAGCCAAGCATGGAACGAAGATACAGAATTTTCTATATTTCGAACACGAAAACGCCAGATTCCTTCTGTAACATTTTCCATTCGTACCAAGATTAGTTGCTCACCTGTTTCCTCCTCAGAGATAATATTATTTACATAAATTACAGTAGGTGTATTGAAAAAAGTAAACTTACGGCATGTATTTAATTGTGGGAAAATTTCTTGCGTTGATTCCCCCATTGGCGTAAGAATTTCCAATGTAAGGCGACTCGGCGAATAAGGCCAAATTTCCAGCGCAAATTTTTTATCCAAATTACTTACCTTTAGATCAAATTCATCTTGAAATCTGCTATTATCTACGGTTCCATAATAATGTCTTTGAGCATTTCCTTCATTCCCAGCAGTAATCACAACTGCCATTTGCGGTATTTCATTAATATACGCTAGATAAATGCTAGTTGCTCCGAGTCCATCATGTCCGCCTTGACTTGTTCCGAGTGCAATACATAATGCAAGTGGTTGGCGCAATCTTCGTGCCGTATCAAACAAATAGCGAGTGGCAAACATAACATCACTTTCCTGATAGCAAATAGGTCCTTCTGGAACAAATGTGATATCTCGTAAATTCTTTTTTGCCTGCTTTAATTTAACAACGATTAAATCTGAGAATGGTACAATGCCAGTAAAAGATTGTTCGATATCATCTGATCCTGCTATTATGCTTGCAATGGCCGTTCCATGCCCATTTTCATCTATAGAAGGAATTATCGCAAGTGGATTGTCACTTTTTAGTGCAAGATTAATCTCTTCATTTTTGTATTCTGTTCCATATAGCATACCTTCCGGTGGAACACCATCTTGTATCGTTTGATCCCAGATAGATACAATGCGGGAAGTTCCATCTTTATTCAAAAACGCCTTATGTCGATAATCTATCCCTGTGTCTATAATACCAACCAAAATACTCTGCCCAAAAAGAGCTAAATTTGGATTTTGCTGCACTTTATTTATTCCTGTTTTTTCAAAATCGAGCCTCGAGGTTAAGCAAAAAACAGATGGAAAAAAGCTATAAGGATAGACTCCCAAATCACAAGCATTTGGTTCACGAGCTTGAACGTTTACGATTGAGTCTCTAAAATTTATAGGTGTAACGTTATGTTCGTCGCTATACAAGTTTGCAATCGCTCTATTTATAATTAAGTCATAATAGTCTTCATTGATAATATTGTGGATACAAATTCCCCCTTACTATATTAGATACGTAGTTTTTCAAATACTCCATTTATATTAATCTTTCCATATCCCCAGATATTGTTTGGATAAACCAGTTCATCGTCTCGACTAGCACCACGTATTAAAAGTCTTCTTACATCCATTCCTGTGATAGAAATGTAGTTTTCTCGTATCACAGCCCATTCAAGAAGCATTGCTGCTATTCCAGTAGCATAGGCACTAGCAGCTCCAGTTCCAGTTGCAGTGCCGTATCCTCCATTTAATGCTGCACAGGTAAGATTATATCCAGGAGCTGCAAAATCTGGTTTTATGGTATTGATCCTTGTATAGCCCCTTCCAGATTCTATCAAAATACTATCATCACTCTGGTTATATGCAGTTGCGGTCATAGGATTCACTGAATTTCCAGGAGAAGTAATGGTTGTGTCCGGACTCGGCTGTAAAAAAAAGGTTTCTTTTGAAATTAAGTCACCCGATGGAAGCCATGCATGAAACGATGTTACCTCATTTTCAATATTACGAACTTTTATTCGCCAGACCCCTTCTGTAGGATTTTCCATACGTATCAGTATCATCTGATCTCCTGTTTCTTCTTCGATGATATTATTATTTACCCAAACAACCGATGCTTCAAAAATAAAAGTGAACTTATTACATTCATTGAAACGTGCAAATATTTCACGTGTGGATTCTCCTGTTGGCGTAATAATTTCAACCGAGAAACGGGCTGGTGCATAGGTCCAAATTTGAAATGCAAATTTCTTATCCTTACTACTCACCTTTAATTCAAATTCCTCTGAAAAGGTATCAGAGGCGACCGTTCCAAAAAAGTGTCTTTCATTATTCCCTTCATTTCCAGCCGCAATAATTATTCCGAACCAAGGTGTATTGGAGATAAATGACAAATACGCACTAGTGTCTTCATTTCCGTCATGTCCGCCTTGACTTGATCCAATGGCTAAACATATGACGATTGGGCGATTGATTATACTTGTCATTCTATGGAAATATCGTACTGCTAATATTACGTCGCTTTCCTGAAAGCAAATCGGACCATCTGGAATAAAAAATATATTTCGAAGATTTTGTTTTGCCTGCTTTAATTTTACAACGATTATGTCGGAAGATGGTGCAATTCCGGTAAATGAGTTTTCTAAATCTGACGAACCTGCAGCAATACTAGCAATGGCAGTCCCATGTCCATTTTCATCCACGGATGGAACAATCGAAAGTGGGTTATCACTTTTTAAGGCAAGATCTATCTGTTCTTTTTTGTATTCCGTACCATATGTAAACTCCTCCGGCGGTGTACCATCTTGTATCGTTTGATCCCATATTGACAAAATGCGGGAAGTGCCATCCATATTCAAAAATGCCTTATGCTGATAATCTATACCAGTGTCAATAATACCAACAATAACACCTTGACCAAAAAGTGCCAGATTGGGGTTTCGCTGCACTTTAGCTACTCCTGATTTTTCAAGATCAATAACAGAAGACAATGTATAAATTATCGGAAATGCATGTAAAGGATAATTTCCTAAATCACAAGGATTTGGATTCACAACTTGAACATGTAATAGAGAATCTCTTTGGTTCATCGGAGTAATATTTTCGGAACTACCATATAAATACCCGACTTCACTATTTATGATTAAGTCATAATAATTTTCATCAATAATTTTATTTATAAGAATTCCCCCTAAATTGTTATGATTTAGATCAATCCTTATATCTTATGATTAAGACCTAAAAATATTGATTAAATAAGCATAATAAAAGCTACTACTATAAATATAGCGGTAACTTTTATTATAACCCTTGAATTGTATTATTTTACTGTAATTGTATATACTTTCGTATATTCTGCTTTTGCAGAGGATTCACCCTCCCACTGTCTGTAATACCGAAAGGTAATTGTCGTTTTACCAGCTTTTAGTGCTTTAAAGTACCAGTTATAAATGCCCCCCGCTCCTATCGCATTTGAATTAGAACGGTAATTTTGTGTAATTAAGCTTACAATATCGTTGGTTGTAATCGTATAATACCAGCTATATCCGGTGGTTGGATTCCCTTCTAGGATGACTCTTGCGATATCTCCTACAAAAAGATCATTATTTTGATCTGGATTCAAGATTACTGCTTCCTTATATAAGAACTCATACCCTTTCATTATTTTATCTTTTAATAGAGGAAATGGAATTACAAATTCCTGTATCCCTGCAGCGTATGGAAAGTATTCATATTGCTGAAAGTAGAACACGATCCCTTCATCAGAAAGATAAAATGCTGGATTCTTTCCAATACTTTTAAACTTTTCTAATTCAAAAAGATCACCAGATGCAACTTTTTTATCAATTTCTTTTTTTATAATAGCATTAATATAACTCGTGTATTTTTTATCTGCGTTTAGTAAATCATTCAGTTTCAATTCCTCTCCTGTTTGCAAATCAAATGTATAGGAGCTTTGCGTAGTGGACCCATGAGCCCCACCCGCATACTGATATTCAGAAAAAACAACACTTAGTAGACCATTTTGATTGTATGCTATCTTGTAATCAAGATATGTCTCACATAGTTTAGTACCTCCATACTCTGACTGAGAGAGTACCACCGCGCATTTGAGGCCTTGGTTTTTCGCATTTACGGCTACTTTCTTAAACAATGTATTTAATTTCTTTTGTACGGTTTTGTCAGGCAATCCCGTTATTAATGGATACTTAAGGGTTACTTTTAGATTATCTGCTGCAATATGTTTTTCTACGGTACTAATTGTTATGTTATTACTATTTTTTTCATCATTTAATACACCTACCGCTTTATCATTTTCCGTAATTTTGGCGGCGCATACATTGGAACATAATAAGAAAATAAATACCACTACAATCGACATCAAATTTAATTTTTTAATCATTTCATATCTCTCCTATAATTATATTTCACTTTTATCATATGCTTTTTTAACTGGAGTATCAACATTTTTTTATAATATAAAAAATTCCATGTCAGTTACTCATTTCACTGATATGGAATCTTATTATGTAATTGATTATTCTGCTACTTTGTATTTGCTTTCTGGTAAGCAATAAATTCCTCGGTTGTCAAAAAAACATCATCATAACCTAACCCTTGACAAAGCTTTGTTACGTTTGGCTGTTCAAGATACGCCTGTTTTAAAATATCTTCCTTGGCAAAAACTTCTCTTGTTGTTCCATCAATCAAAATATTGCCTTTTGCAAAAACAATCGCACGTTCAAAGGTATCAGCAACAAAATCCATATCATGAATAATTGTAATAACGGTTTTTCCTTCGGAACGAAGTTTGCGGATAACGGATTTTATCATTTCTTTTCCATGATAATCCTGTGCAATCGTTGGTTCATCAAAAATAATTACCTTTGTATCCATTGCCATAATAGAAGCGATGGCAACCAATTTACGGCTAGAAAGGCCTAAATCGTACGGATTTTTATCTGCAAGATCCTTTAATCCAACAAGTTCTAATGCTTCATCTGCCTTTTGTTTTGCAACGGATTCTTCCATACCTATTTTTAAAGGTCCAAACATAACCTCATCGATTACACGATTTTTAAAGATCTGATCATTTGGATTTTGAAATACCATACCAATGTGCTTTGCTAATTGAGCCACGGTCATATTTGCAATATCGTTTCCTTCAAAATGAATCGAACCCCCCGTTGGGCGTAAAAGACCTTTTAACAATTTAACAAAGGTAGTTTTTCCTGCACCGTTTTGTCCGATGATTGCAGTGGAACGTTCATCAATTATAAAATCAAGTCCCTTTAGGATTTCATCTCCCTCAGTATAAGAAAAATGTAAATCTTTCATTTCAAGTATTTTATTGTTGTCCATTTACATTTCCCCCTTATCATTTTTCAATAAATAATTTGCTTCTTCCAATGTTACCGGATAACATCCGGTTACTGGATTCTTTTTGCCTAATTCTCGGCAGATTTTTGTAAATACAGGTGCTTCTATTCCATAATCATCTAAATCATCTCTCGAGAAAATGTTTTGTGGTGTATCATATGCAATCTGCTTGCTATCGTCTATTAAAAGAACACGATCACTGTAAGCGGCTATCTTTTCCATGTTATGCTCAACCATGAAAATAGTAATTCCTTTTTTACTTAATTTTTGTACGGCCTGATAAACCTCTTCTCTTCCTTGTGGGTCTAGCTGAGAAGTTGGTTCATCTAATACAATAACCTCTGGTTGCATGGCTATAATACTGGCAATTGCCATACGCTGCATCTGTCCTCCTGAAAGATCAAACGGATTTCTATCCTTATATTTCGTAATATCCAAAAGCTCCATTGCCTCGTCAATACGCATAACCATTTCATCCTTGGGAATTCCTAAGTTCTCCAAACCAAATGAGATTTCTTCATACACGGTTAATTTAGATCCTGTTACCTGATTAAATGGATTCTGAAATACAGTTCCAACTTTTTCACAAAGTTCACTGATCTCTACATTTTTTACTTCCAAGTCATCTACCATCACTTTTCCGCCATAAGATCCTTTGTAAAAGTTTGGTACTAAACCTGCAATTGCTTGACACAGTGTACTTTTCCCGGAACCATTCTTTCCGATAATTCCAATAAATTCGCCTGCATTCGCAGAAAATGATATTCCATCTAATGCAAGAAAATCCGTTGCAGGATATTTATATTTTAAATTTTCAACTACTATTTTAGACATCCTACAACCCTCCAGACAATACCAGCTATTAATATAAGAATCATTGCAATCTGTAAATATTTATCGAAATTTGATTTTTTTTCATCATTTAAAAAAGTTTTCTTGTTTTTAGCGTTAAATCCTCTCACTTCCAAAGCAAGGGCACGCTCTTTTGTATTAATTAATGAACTCATAACAACTGGTGATATGAGAGGAAGAAATGCCTTAATTCGAACAAGCAAATTTCCTTCTGTCTCCATTCCTCTGCTTCGCTGTGCATCCGTAATGGTTGCCATAGTATCCGTCATCTGCGGAATAATCTGAAAAACAGAAATAAATACATAACCAAATCTTGGTGAAAACCCTTTACGTACAAAGTTCTCTATCATATCCGAAGGTTTTGTTGCTAAAATTAGTACACAAAAACTAAGCAATATGTTTAACACATTTACTACAATGTCAAATGCAAATAGCAATCCTTCTTTATAAAATATAACGGGTCCAAGCGTAAGTAATGGTGTTACATTTCCAGCTCGAAATAATCCTTGAATGATAACAACTGTCAATAAAACGAATCCGGATACACCTAAAATTGGTATGGTCTTTTTTAATACTTTAGAAACTAGCAACAGACAAATACTAAGAACAATAAATACCATACTTACCATTTTGCTTCCGACAATTGCAGGAAGTATTAATGCTAAAATGATATATAAAATCTTGCTCTCTGGTGCCAATTTGTTTAATATGGAGCCTTTTTCCTCATACAAGCTGATACTTTTCATTTTGTGTTCCTCTCAGTCACTAATCAATTTTGCCTAAACAATAATTTGCCCGCTATGCGGGCAAATTATTGTTCTATCTAAATACCTTAATTATCAAGACTATCGATGGTATCACTACTTTGATATAATGAAACCAAACTCTTTGGAAGACTCTTGCTAATTGCAAAAACAATCAATAATACTGCAATTTTATCTGGTAGATCTACGATAAGTTCATCGATAAAAGATGCCAAGAATACTGGTAAATTGTTTGCTAATGCCCATGCGTAAACCGCATCACCCCAAACATTTCCAGTTGTACCACCCCAGAATGCCATGTTAAGTGGAGTTGATACTACAACAGCAACCAAACCAGCTGCAACAGCTGTTACTAAGGAAAGTTTAATGTTTTTCATAAATCCCTTATGCGCTAAGATACCTACTGTCAAACCAATTGCAATATTTGTTAATGCATATACCGTAGAAATTGGGTCCATTGTAAGACCATAAATAATGTTATTTGCAGCACCGCAAATTGCTCCTGCGATTGGTCCTGCAAGTACTGCTGCAAGACATGTACCAATGGAATCCAACCATAATGGTAATTTGAGTACTCCTGCAAACAATTTTCCCAGATAATTGATTCCGATTGCTGCTGGAATCAATACCAATGTTGCTGTGTTGAAATTCAGTGACCATAAACTCTTCCCTTTTTTGCTCATAACCTTACCTCCATTTATTTTGTTTTATTTTCTAACACAAAGGCTTCCAGCGCAGTAATAATTTCATTCGCTTCACCTTGTTTTACAACCGAATCACCATCCACATAATCGTTAATATTTTTTTCTAAATCATCTTCATATTCTACGACTGTGTTCAAAATAGAGGCACATTTCACACCTCTTAATGCTCCTATAGTAAACAATGCTGCCGTTTCCATATCTGCCCCAAGTATGCCACACTTGGACCAATAAGCATCAATCTCATCTTCTCTATCCGTATAAAAACTATCATGACTTCTTCCGCGGCCGATATGAAATGGGAATTTTTGTTCTTCTGCTGCCTTTATCGTTGCCATTAATAAACGTGTATCTGGTATTGCTGGATAAATTGCTTCTATGTAAGTTTTGGATGCTCCATCATCACGAACCGCACCATTGATTAAAATCAAGTCTCCAAGGTGAATCGAACGATCCAATGCTCCGCAACTTCCGATTCGTATCATATATTCCACTCCGATATTATGAAGTTCCTCCACTGCAATTCCAGTAGAAGCGCCTCCCATTCCTGTGGATACAGCTAATACTTTGATTCCTTTGTAATATCCGCTGATGCTTCTCATTTCGCGATTGTATGCAAGTTCTGTTACATCGGTCAAATATTCCTTAATATGATCAATTCTTCCCGGATCTCCAGGCAAAATTGCATACATTGCACTGTCTTGCTTCGATAATCTGATGTGAGCCTGTTTTTCTTCCATAATACTTTCCTCTTCTCGTTATTAATTAAAAGCACTAATTTTCTTTTTCTATCTGCAAAACCAGCCCATCTACATCGTTTACAATAATTTTCTTTTTTGTTATCACAATTAAATCCGCCTCACGCAATTTCTGCAAAACACGGTTTACACTCCGTTGCGTTACCGCCATCCGTTCTGCTAGGTCTTCCGAAGATATTTCTACTAAGTTATCTGTTTTTGGATTTGCACCAATACTGCTGACCAAATACTGACAGATTCTCTGTGTTAATGAGTATAACGTATTGTTTCCCATATTTCTGCATAAAGCATAGGAGCTTTCGCAAAGTGTTTTTACAAAATAATCATTCATATTTCGATCGGTTTGTACCCAATGGATAAAATCTTCTTTCTCAATTTCTAGCAATCTTACATTTGTTTTCGCCTCTACCCGGCTTACATATGGACGATTTCCAAACATCTCTAATTCACCAATATAACAGCCTTTTCGGTAGGTATTCAGATAGTATTTTTTTCCATTCTCCGATTCCACATAAATATCTAATTCACCGCCTAATACAATAAACATGGTTTGATATATTTCATCCTGGTTTCGAACAAATTCATTGGCTTTAAATTCACGGATTTTCATTTTACGCAACAGTTCATAAGGACATGATTTCATAATTTCATATATTCTTGAATCCTTCTCAATATTTTCACAAATTTGCGTAATGTTTGCAATGATTTCATTGGTCTTTGCAACATTATTTAGATTCATATATTACTTTTTTCCTTTCCGTTTATGTAATTTGTGCAAATCACCCTACTATAAAGTCATTTCTTTTGTTAGTATTTATTATATTCATTAAGGGATATGACTACAAGGTAATTTGTCTCAAAAAAGTGTATATTTCAATCGTTTTACATTAGATAACTCATTTTTTTAGGACTTTTGTCCAAAACGTTTCTAGTCTATTTGAATCTGACAGGTTCTCATTGATTCTAATGCTCGTTTGTGGCTTTCTGGCGTTACACCTGCGCAACAGGAGGAATCAACAACAATCGGCACTTCAGGTAAAACTGCTTTGATTAAAAACGCATTGGAAATGACACAAATATCCGTACATAACCCAATCAAAGTTATGGAATCGATTGTTTCTTTTTCATTTAAATCTTTCAATACTTGTCCTAACTTCGCGCTTCCAAAGGTAGGTTTATTCACTGGCTCTTGCGTACATAAGGCTTCAACCTCTGGACAAAGCATCCATCCTTTTGTATTTTTAATACAATGTGGAACGGGAAGATTTCTTCCTTCTTGTGTTTCCATATAATTTTCTTCATGTGTATCTTTTGTGTATAATATTTTACCTGAAAAATTCTTAATCTTTTCAACTACCTTTGGAACGATGGAAACAGCCTCTTTTGTACCTAATGTACCATCCACAAAATCATTTTGCATGTCTATTACGATTAAATAATTCATTTTTATCCCTCATTTCTGCGCTGCTTTTTGCACATATCAATATTCCTTTCATTGTAGCACATTTCTTAACGAAGACAACCACCAATTTAATAAAACGAACATAACAAAAAGACTGAAACAAAATCAGATTATCTTCCAATTTTGTTTCAGTCCCTTAATTATTTAGTAATATGGCACGATAGGTTAGTTCTGTCCGTAGTATGCATTCACTCCATGTTTTCTATAATAATGTTTATCCAACAACTCTTTTGGAGCTTCTTCAATACGCGGTTGAATCATTTCACTCCATGCTGCCATCTTAGCCACTTCTTCTAACACAATAGCATTATGCACTGCCTCGTGACCATCTTTGCCCCAGGTAAAAGGTCCATGATTTTTACACAAAACAGCAGGCATTGCTTCATAATCGTATTTCTTAAATTCCTCAGTAATCAAAACACCAGTATTTATTTCATAATTTTCAAGTTCCTCTTTTGTTAGATTTCGAACACATGGAACTGTGCCATACAGGTAATCCGCATGAGTCGTACCATAGCAAGGGATTCCTCTGCCAGCTTGCGCCCAGCTAGTAGCCCAAGGAGAGTGCGTATGCACCACACCACCTATGTTTTTAAATGTTTTATACAATTCAACATGAGTTGCCGTGTCAGACGAAGGCTTGTAACTACCTTCTATTACATTTCCATTTAAATCAACAAGAACGATATCCTCAGGTCTCAAATTTTCATATTCCACGCCACTTGGCTTTATTGCAAAATATCCACTTTGACGATCAATTTCACTTACGTTTCCCCAGGTTAACGTTACCAATCCGGATTTTGGCAATAACATATTTGCTTCATATACACGCTTTTTTAATTCTTCGAACATAATTCGTCCTCCTGCAATGTATACATAGCCACCTCATCAATTTCACGATTGGTGGAAATAATAATGTCCTTGTCCTCTTTTATATAATGATAAACATTAGCTGGTCCACAATCTTCATCGATTATTTGTACCTGATACTCTTTGGTTGTTTGATTGAATGTAAAAGCAATTAAATTGCGCTCCGCTTTTCTGTGTCCAATCACAAGCGTTGGCTTACCACAGAGCATTCCACCATAAATAGCATGCGCAAACTCTGCCTGTTTTTTATACTCATAAACTTTCTCAAAGCTTCCATTATTTTTTTTATAAATGCTGATTTGATCTCCGTGGAAAGGAGATATTACGGCAAGCTCCTTCTCTCCATCTTCATCCATATCAACTAACACTGCATCGCTAGAAGGTGTATCTAGAATTTTTTTAATATCCCATTTTCCATTGGCATTTTCAGGTGGAATAAAATGAAACACTCCACTTTCAGCTGAAATTAGACTTGACTCGATGCCAGCATCATTCAAATGATAATAACCATGATTCTTTAGCATATTATCTTTGACAACTTCCAATTTCAATTGATTTTCCTCATTAAATGAACTCAAATCATTCGGAAGAGGCGCTGCATATACTCTTCCGGGCATAGACCAATCATCCTTATAATCATGACCGGATTTTAACGTACATGCAATCAGATAATTAATTCCATTCCTTTTTACAATATCAAATCGATGAACAAATGGAAGCTCTACTAAAGTTCTTACTTCCCAATTACCTTTCGAAACAGGAGTAACAATCACTATTTTTGCCTCTTTTGAATCATTCGGAGAATAAAACTTGTGAGTTGCTAAAAATTGCCCATTGCTTCCTGGAACTTGTACCATACTCATAGCTCCACCGGGGTTCGTCCAAACAACATCCTTTTCGTTTCCATCCAGATCAAATAGTAAACAATTATCTACCTTCTCTGCTGCGACTAAAAAATGTTGTGTTCCTTCATACATTAAAGGTGCTATCGAATAACATTTTGTTAAATTTGAAATCACTTTTTTATTTATTTTCATATTATGCTACCTTTACATTCCTTCTATTTTTGATTATTTAGAACTTCACTTAGCATTTTATACGCAAAATTCAAGTCCTCTTTCCAATTAGGGTTGCCTGTATACCAAAATTCAGCTACATACTTACGTACGCCTAAGCTCCAAGCAGTTTCAATTGCTTCTTGGAAATTAACATGTCCCGTTCCATATGGAATCTCTCTAAATTTACCAGGAACCGTTTCTTTCAAATGCATTGCTACTAAATGTCCCTTGCCAATATAAAGATCTTCTAATACATCCGCTTTATAAGTGGATGCTGCATTGGTAATATTTCCAATGTCAGGATACACGTTTAAATAAATAGAATTAACCAAAGTAACATATTTCATTGCTTTTTCTACTGTAT
This sequence comes from Acetivibrio sp., assembly GCA_041739345.1. Lineage (GTDB taxonomy): Bacteria > Bacillota > Clostridia > Lachnospirales > Lachnospiraceae > DIGJ01. The sequence goes on from JBGSNZ010000040.1 coordinate 61,511, forward strand.
TCATGAATTCTGTTTCCATTGTCTCGAAACCCAGAACCACTCCTGCTTTTTCTGCCATATTGGCAGTAAGTTTTAAATTGTTTAAAAATCTTTTTTTTGTTTCTATACTTGAATCTTCATAATACACGTCATATCCAGCCAATTGAATAATTCGGATGCCCAAATCATCTGCAAGCTGAATGGCTTTTCTCATAATTTCCATTCCTCTTTCGCAGGCTACCGGATCATTACTACCTAATGGATATTTTCGATGTCCGCTCAAACACATTGTTCGTATCGGAAGACCTACCTCCATCATAAGACGAACTAGTTCTAGGCGATCTTCTTTTGACATGTCTAATCTATTTAATTTGTCTTCTGTTTCATCTATACTGATTTCAACAAAGTCAAATCCAGCTTCCTTAGCAGCGAATAGTTTTTCTTTCCAATTCAAAGATGAGGGCATAGACTTCTCATATAACCCTAATGTGTATGCTTTTTTCATACTTGCCTCCATAATATCCTTTTACGGTACTTACGCTGGCATTTTTAACATAGTAATGGAATTAATACTCTCCTTTACGAACTTGATATATTTGTACTCCTTTGTCTCTCAAATCATCCAGCACTTCTTCCGGTGCTTTCTCATCTGTAATCAAATAATTTATCTTTTCAATCGCACAACTAGTAAAACTACTTCTTTTCCCAATCTTAGTGTGATCTGCCATGACATAAACTGCTTCGGTTGAATGATCCACCATTAATTCATTTACACTTACTTCACTAGCAATCTCAGTCATCATTCCTGCATCAAAAGTGAGCCCTGAACACCCTACAAATGCCTTCTTCGCAAAGACAGTCTGAAGATTTCGAATTGCATAATCTCCCACCATAGCATGTTTTGGATAACGCAGCTCACCACCAGTAAGAATCACATTAACACCAGTACTGTACTCACGATTGATTACTTTTCCATTATTTGTAATCGCTGTAACGTTATTACAAGTTACATATTGTAACATCTGTAACGCATTACTGCTTGTATTGATAAACAAAGTGTCCCCATCCTCTACTAATGTAGATGCATATTGAGCAATTAACCTTCTATAAAGTTTGACTTCATCAACTTCCGTTTCTTCACTGTTTACTAAAACTGCACCACCATGGGTACGTTTCAGTAATTTTTTTTCATCCAAGAATTGCAAATCTCTTCGGATTGTAATCAAAGACACTCCAAGTGTTTCAGCAAGTTCATCTACTCTTACATGAGGGTTAGTCTGTATTATATTCAAAATACGATTTCTTCTGTCATCTACACATTTTTTTTCTCTTTTCATAGACTTACCTTATCCTTTACTATTTAAGATATTATATCAGCTTTATACAATGTTGTCATTCCATTTTACATAGTAAGGGAATCAAGATTTGAGAATAGAGAATTTCATATCGTCTTATAAAGGCTTATATTTAGAGCATGGGGGATCCCATTCGAAAAAGGAAAATCCCCCATATTACCTATTACTATTTAAATGCCAATTTTAGATTCAATTTTGTATTATTCCATTTTCTTTCATTTTTTCTTCAATTTCCTGAGCGGACATAATATTTCTTAGCCCGATTACTTTGGTCCCTTTTTTCTCAGCGTCCTTGAACATACTTGCAAAATTTTGTGCACAGAACACAACGTCATATTGAGAAGCTGCGCTTTTACCTTCTGAAAGTGCACAGTGATGAATTTTTCCCGGAGTAAGTCCTACTTTATCTATCACTTTTTGCATTGTCATTTTCATCATTAAACTTGAACCTGCACCATTTGCACAACATACTAAAAAACTTAAATTTTCCTTTGCCATACGTAATCTCCTTTTTTCTAGAATAAGAATTTGTCCAAATTAAACAGCCTTTTTGGCTTTCTTTTCTTTATATGCTTCATAATCTTCTGTAATTAAGAAGTATCCCTCTTTGTCTAATCGATATTGAATCTGTGGAATTATAACGAATACAATTACAATGATTGCAATACCAGCATAGCTTAAGAATTTCATAACTCCGGTCATTACTGGCCAAACAACTGCCCAATCCCACATTCCTAAATATCCGCCGTAAGCAGCCATACCTACCCAACCTGCAATTAATGCAGAACCGAATACCTGACACAAACCAGAAATAAACGGAAGAATCAAAGCTGCCTTAGCTCCACCTTTTTCATTTGCAAATACTGCAATTGTTGCATTGTCAAAGAATACTGGAACGAATCCGCAAATAACGAGTACTGGACTTTTTAAAAGGATTAAAGCAACAATTGCTATAATCTGTCCTGCAAAACCTGTTAAGAACCCAAGTGGAACTGCATTTGCTGCACCAAATCCATAGATAACTGCACAGTCTACTCCTGGAATGGAACCTGGTAATAATTTAGATGCGATACCTTGGAAAGATTGAGTTAATTCTGTTACGAATGTACGAACTCCTAACTGTAAGATTGCTAAATATACAGAGAAATTTAAACAGGTCTTAATTACATAAAATACCATACTTTCTGTTTCTTTCATAAATTCATTTGTCACAAGATAATCTCTTCCCAAAATCACAAGAATCGTACCAAAAAAGAAAAGCATTAAGATTGATGTACACACCATATTCTCATTGAAAATTGACATAAATCCTGGCAATTCAACATCTTCTAGTTTCTTTACTTCTTTACCGTTTTTCTTTTTACCAAATATTTTCTCTGCTAGCCAGTAGTTTAATGCTATACCAAACATCTGCTGATGAGCGAGGCAAAAGCCTGCACCATCTGTTACTTCCTGACAAGGTTTAACTGTTAAATTGGAACCTACTGCCCAATAGAGTCCGAGAATCAACGCCATAACAACTAACATTTTCACATTACTTGTTAAAAGGAATGGACATGCAAACATGATAAGCCAATAAGCGGTAGCTGCCTGCTGTACCTGCACGTGACCAGTTGTAAACAATGCACGCATTTTTGTGATTTTGCTAAAACGAACCAATATAATATTTACAATGAATGCGATTAGCAGCAGTATCATTGCCTGTCCAAACGCTTTACCAAATACCTCTTCTACTCCTGCAGTAACTGCATTTTGACCAAAATAAGGATCGATAACCATTGCATTTATATTAAATCGATCTTTCAATCCAACTAGTACAGGACGGAAATTGGTAACCAATCCACCGGAACCCACTATTAAAATTAAGTACCCTACAATCGCCTTGATTGCTCCTGCCAGTACATCGTACCATGGTTTTCCCAATAAAATGTAACCCAAGATTACGATTAAACCAATCATAAAAGCTGGTTGCTGTAATACATTCATTGCAAAATAATTCCATACACTTAAAAATACATTCATATTTTTTTCCTCCCACTATTGTGATAAATATCGTTTATCACTCTCCAATAAATCCGCTTCTGTATTTGCTTCCAAAAGAGCTGCCACTAACTCTTCATTTGATAACATATCCGATAATTTCATCATATTATTAAGATGTTGATCTGGATTGCAAGAAGCAATTGTAAAAAATAACCGCGCATCCTTTTCCCTATCTTCTGGGTCAAAGCTAACGGACTTATTTAATTTCATAAAACTAATCGCTGTTTTATTTACTCCAGTAGCACCCTCTTGTGAATGAGGAATTGCAACATCTGGAATTATAACGATATATGGTCCATATTTTTCTACGCATGCTATAATATCTTCTTTATAATTTGCTTCAATTGTGCCATCTGCTTCCAATGGTTCACAACTCATGCGTATGGCATCCTGCCATGTCTTTGCTTCCTCTGCAAATTTGCAATGTTTTTTTTCAACAAATTCTTTTAACATGTATCCCCCTATAATTTATAGACAAGAACGAAATGGAATGTTTTGTGGTGCTTCAAAGCAGTCTTCAAATCCTCGTTGATGATGATATGCACGTTTTTCTTTGTCTGCAGGGTAGGTATATTTCCCACCTACTTCCCAAAAGAAAGGATGGAATTTGTAATCCAAACGATCTTTTTTCATATCATGAAGAACTCTAATTTCATTTACATCTGCCATAAAGTTTGACCATACATCATAATGAATCGGAATCACTACTTTACATTGCAGTGCTTCTGCCATACGTAATACATCACAAGATGTCATCTTATCTGCCATACCAATAGGATTTTCACCATAGGATGCAAATGCAAGATCGATATCATAGTCCTTACCATGCTTTGCAAAATAGATGGAGTAATGAGAGTCACCACTATGATAAATATTTCCACCTGGAGTTTTTACAAGATAGTTAACTGCTTTGTCATCCATATCAGTAGGGCAAACGCCTGTCAACTCTTCTCTGTCTGCTCCTTGCGAATCTGTCGTTACCAAACAAGTTCGATCAAAGGAATCTAATGCTACGATTTCAATATCTTTGATTTTAATCGTATCGCCCGGCTTCACCAAAATGCAACGTTCTTCTGGAACTCCCCATTTTTTCCAAAGTTCCACTGATTTTTTTGGACCAATAAATGGAACTGGTATTTCTTTACCACTTTCATCAACTGTTGTCATGCCACTTTGTATGACATGAGCTGCATATTCTGCACTCATATGATCTTGATGATAATGAGTGGCTAATACTGCATCCACCTGCTTAATTGCGAAAGGATCAATTACGAAAGGTATTGCTCTTAGATTTGGTTGCATTGAGCGTGCTCCACACATATTAGCCATCTGGTGTCCAGGCTGCATTTTCCCATTACCATGGGAACGTTTCCCGTTGCCACACCATAAATCAATCGTTATATTACAATTTTCTGGTGTTTTGAACCAAATTCCAGTACAGCCTAACCACCACATTGCGACATTTCCCGGTTCTACTACTTCATTTTCAATTTCTTCGTTAAGCCAAGTTCCCCATTCTGGAAATGTACTCATAATCCAACTTTCTCTTGTTATTTCATTCACGTTGCTCATCTTTATCTCCTTTTTTGTATTATATGAATGTTTTATATGTTCGTTTGATTTCTATGATTACATCATATCATATGTATATAGTATGCACAAGTAATTTTACTTAGCTTCCGCATATTTGTATTATATGAACAATTTCAATGTATTCTGTTTGTGAATATGTTATAAATATTAATATTTTAATTACCATATTTTTTCAATTATTATATTTTGTTGATACACGCAAAAATATTTAATGTTATTTTAAATGATTTATTTTTTGTTTATATGTTCGTTTTATGGATTTTATTTATTTAATGTTCGTTTCTGTTTTTCTTTATGATTTATTATTCATTTTTCTCCAAGCTTCTGAGTAGCTTTTTATGATAGTTTCCATTTTTATCAAAAATATGTATCTCTCTACAAATAAAATCAAAAAAACACCCTTACTCTAACCCTTACGCAAAGTATGATAACAAAAATGAGCTGTTGCAGAACTAACCCTTAAGTTAATTAACTACAACAGCTCATTTTTTCGCAATTCATTATATCATTAAAGAGTGAATTTATTTGTATTCCATCCAAACCCCATTTTTAACCAATATTCCTGTAAGCTCAAGGTCTGTGGTATCACTTACCCATTCTGCATATGTCTGTTTCATAGGTATCCTTTAATTTAACTGGCACAATTGCCTTGCAATTATGTTCATATCTTTATATGCATATTCAGAAGACAAAATAACCAAATAATCTCCCGATACTATTTTTGTACTTCCGTTTGGCACGATATCTTTGTCTCCCCTGTGTATTCCTACAACTAATAATCCTTCTGGCCAGCTAACCTCACTAATCGTTTTACCAGATACTTCACTTCCCATTTCAACCGGAATTTCCAATATCGCTCCTGACTCACTTTTCTTTATCGTTTCTTCATTTTCATTTACAATCTTTTCTAACAAAGCTTCATAGATAGGCGTCACTTTTAGCATATCTGATATTAGTAAGGCAATAAAGGAGCAGGCAGCTGCTGGAAGCAAATGAACCAATGAACCCGTCATTTCTGCTATTAGTAATATACTGGTAACAGGAGCTTTCACCGAGCCAGACAGTACTCCTGCCATTGCACAAACGCAAAAAACCGGAATATATTCTGCTGGAAAAGCGAACTGAATAGCAAGCAGCCCAAAAGCACTTCCCGTAAGAGCTCCTACTGCGAGTATAGGCATAAAAATTCCACCTGGAATACCACTTCCAAAGCTAGTACAAGTAAATAACATCTTAATTACCAAGAAAACCAGCAAAACTATTAGTCCGCTTTGAGCAGTCTCCGCTGTTTGAATCAAATTTTGTCCACCACCCAAAACCTGTGGAAAAAAGATTCCGCAAGGAAGAGCTATAATTAGTGCTATGGAAGGACGTAATATAGCCGGTAATTTCTTGTATATTGTTTGAGCCTTTAGTAGCGCTTTATTCATTATTGATCCAATCAATCCAGAGAGAATACCCAAAGGAAGTAAAAACACATAAAAAGATAACGGAAGTTGCGGTATCTTTATAAAGTTTAATACGGGATTTAATCCGAAAATAATTTTAGATACAACATCTGCTGTCAAAGAAGCAGTTGTTGCTGCAATCAAAATAAGTGGGGAAAAACTTCTATGTACTTCTTCCATTGCAAAGACAATTCCAGATAAAGGAGCATTAAATGCTGCTGATAACCCAGCCGCAGCACCTCCTGTGATTAGATAATTTTCTTCTAGCTTATTTTTACTGATTTTTTTTGCGACAGCCTGATATCCACAGGCACCAATTTGAATCGACGGGCCTTCCCTTCCAAGAGAAACACCAAAAAACGAAGAAAGTATACCTCCTGCAAAACGAACAAAAAGTATTAAATACCATTTCATTTTCATTCCATAAAGAACAATTCCTTCCACCTGTGGTATTCCGCTTCCGGTTGCCATAGGCTCCAGCTTTATGAGCCAGGAAATAAACAATCCTACAAACGCAATAACTATTACCCATGGTAGAATCAATACCGGATTTGTTTTTAGAAAGGCGTATATTTTGACCGCAGATTCAGTACCATATTCTATCCCTAACCGATATAGAACCGCTAACACCCCTGCAATTAGCCCTGTTAAGATCCCTTTTAATGTTATACTCCATTTCATTTCGTTTAACCCTGATAGTATCTTATAAAACTTGGATTTACCCATTTATATTCCTCCAAACATAATTCCTACTAAAAAGTATAGCACTTACCTTTCGTATATTCAACACTCTAAGAATCGAGTAGGAGGTAGATAAAAAGCTGTCGCAAGTTTTTCCATGCCTACAATTGCGACAATGACAGGCGTACAATAAAAAAATTGCTTTAAGACTTAATACTTCTTAAAGCAATTTTTTACATAAATCCACATGTAATCTAACTCGTCAAATGCTAAAAACTATTTTGCAAATAAATGAGCTTCACACATATTGTTTTTTTGAATTTCAACGGTTTCAAAACTACCAGAAAGACCGTCATAATTTAACATTTTACCATACAAGACATCTTTCAAGCCCAGCAATATTTTTATACATTCTACTGCTTGCAATGAGCCAATCACGCCAACCACAGCACCCAATGCTGCGGTTGGTGGTTTTAATTTGGTATTTCCATAGCCAATGCATTCAAGGCATGCAAACTCTTTTTTAATTGCAAATACAAATCCATAAAATCCATTCACTCCACCTTCCACCAAAGGTATATTTAGTTGAAGGCAAGCACGATTTACAAGCATTCGCGTTTCTACATTGTCTACGCAATCAATAATAACATCCTCATCTTTTATCATTTCAATTATATTTGCTTTATCTAATTTCTTGTATATTGGTTTAAATGTTATTTCAGGATTGAGTGCGCTTAATACTTCATATGCCACTTCCACTTTTGACTTTCCAATATCTTTTTCTTGATATAAAAACTGCCTATTAAAATTCGAATCCGTTATCGTATCGTAATCAATTAGTGTTACCGTTCCAACTCCTGCACAAGCCAAATAAGTTAGAACAGGAGATGCAAGTCCACCGGATCCAATCACGAAAACTTTTGAATTTGCTAATACCTTCTGTCCAGTTTCACCCATTTGTTTCATCAAAATCTGCCGTTCATATCGCATAATTATCCACCTCCAACCGGTGGAAACAATGCCATAATATCACCATCACTAACAGGTGAATCAAGTTTGGAATGTCGACCGTTTATCAAGCAAATTGCAACCTCTTCTTCCGATATATGAAAATAATCGATAACCTCTGCGGCTGTATGATAAAGTTTAGGCTCAAGAAATGATATCTTTTCTCTACCCTCGCGAAAAGTTGCAAATAATCTTACTTCAATCATCATTACCTCCCAATCAGGACATTCACATAATTCATTTATTTATTACAATAGATCAAGTCGCTCTAATGTTTCCTTTGTTGGAAAGGCATTTTCCCAACCACGTTCTTTGTAGTACTGAGGCAAAGTAATTGCAATCTGACTTACCTGACCTTCCGAAAGGCCGTTAGTAATCGGCTCCTCAGTAAGACGTTTAGGCAAACAATCATCTTCTGGCTTCATGCCAGCTGCTTTATTAAACAAACGCTCAATATTATAAATTCTCTCTCCTACGAGCAGCAATTCCTCTGGTGAATAATTGGTTCCCGTTCCTGCATTAAGTAATTTTGCATATTCTGGTGCGCCCAAAGCAAAGGAAGTAAACAAACACATTCCCATCGAATCAATTACAGATGTCAAATCCTGGAATATTTTAGCCCACAAGGCTTTATTCTCAATTTCTGTACGATCTAATTGTTGAGGTAATCCAAGAACCTCTGGCGAAATCATATAGCCACGAACATGACATCCTCCTCGGTTGCTTGTTGCATAAGTAATACCAATACCTTGAATACCACGAGCATCATATGCAGGCATTTCCTGTTTTTTAACGCTCATTGAAAATTCCGGATGTCCATAATGTTCACATAAACGATAAGAACCATTCGCCATAAGCTTAGCTAATGGAAGTTTTGCTTCTCCCATACGTTTTGTCCATTCAATAATAACCTCAGGTTTTCCCCAAACAAGCGGCATACCGCCACATTCTTCTTCTTTAATATATCCTTTTTGATACAATTCCATTGCTGCTGCTATCGTACATGGAGTAGAAATAGCATCCATACCATATTCGTTACACCAATAGTTTGCCTCATTAATTGCATTTAAATCATTTATTCCACAGTTACCACCGTATGCCCACAACGGTTCATATTCTGGTCCTCCAACTACCTGGCCATTCATATTGACAACACGTCCGCATCCAATCGGGCATCTATGGCAAAAACTTTGTTTCACAAGGAATTTTTCTTTTAACGCTTCACCTGATGTACTGTCTGCATCTTCATAATAAGATTCCTGCCAGTTTTTTGTTGGGAATGATCCAATATTATTAATTATATTTACAAGAACAGCGGTTCCATAAGTTGGAAGACCACTTCCCGTCACTCCATTGTCCCTTATTAATTTTGTACTTGTTCTTGTAATCTCTTTTAAAGCCTCAGGATCAAAGGATTCCATCGATGAATTTGAAGCAGAAACTGAAATTGCTTTCAAATTCTTGGATCCCATAACAGCACCTACGCCACTTCTTCCTGCAGCACGATCTTTATCATTCATAATCGCTGCAAGTAAAGACAAGTGTTCACCTGCAGGTCCAATATTTAAAACTGAACAATCTTGATGCAGTTTTTTTAGTTCATCATCAATTTCTTCACTCTTCATACCTACTAGACTGTCTGCAGATAAAAGTTCAATCTTTTCGTTTACAACATTAATATAAACTGGTGTTTCTGACTTTCCTTCTACTATAATTGCATCCCAACCTGCATACTTTAGCTTTGCACCCCATATACCACCTGAATTCGAGCATGCAATCATACCTGTTAATGGTGATTTCGTTACTACCATATAACGTCCAGTTGTTGGAGCTTTTGTTCCAGTCATTGCACCTGTAATATAAATCAGTTTATTAGCTTCTGACAAAGGATCTACTGTTGCAATTCCTTCATCATAGAGCATTTTAGTTCCAAGACCTCTACCGCCAATAAATTTTTTAGCCAATTCCATATTCAGTTTTTCTACTTTAATTTCACCCGTTGTCAAATTAATTCGAGCCATTTTCCCATTGTAAGCTGTTGTCATAATCTCACCTTTTCCCTTCAATAATGAAATGAGCACACAAATAACTAAAGTGCGCCTACACCTTGTACTAAAACAGAAAAGGTCCTTTCCAAACATGGGAGGCACTAATTCTTAGGTTAGTACCCATAGGCTTCATCTACTCAAGACAAAACTCGGATCCTTTGCTTTATTATACTATATTATCTTATAAATCTCAATCTTTTTCACTTTATTTTTGTGTAATACGTATAATTTATTTATTTTTTTGTCATATCTTTTGTATTATTTTACTTATTTTACCAAAAAACAATTAAAATTTATGAATAGCTAATCATATTACTTTAATCTGTATTTGTCCATATTCTATCCCCAACATGAATCGTTCCCGTCTTCATTACTTTTGCAAAGATTATACCTGTCTTAAGTTTGCATGGTTTTTCATCCCGCACTAGCTCACACTCTAAAAAACATCGTTTTGAATAAGCAGCTATTTGAAGTGTTACTGTTTCCATTTCTAACCGTTCTCCACGTTCTAACAGTGAATAATTGATTCCCTGCGTTACAACGTTTTCCTGAAATCTTGACATACACAATCCACTTGGCTCCTGTGTTTCCATCCACTCCTTTGCTTCAAGAGAAATCAATGCAATTTGTTTTTCTCCTCCTATAGAGTGACAATCTCCAATTATGCCTATTCCTTCTACCAGTTCTAAGGATGATACTTTTTGAAATGGTGATTGTTTTTTATTCTGTAACTGTAATTCTTTTATACACCCTGACTGCACCCTTCTCCCCCATCATTCGCACTGTCCTCATGAATTAAACATATTCTACCCGCATCTGAATAATCATACCCTCCGATATCATCCAAAAGGTCATGAAATTCTTTGTTTCTTAGTACTTGAATAAATGATTCTATTTCGGGTAGTTTTAAAAATTTAGTAGGGATAGCAAAATCATATTCTTCCTGACCGATTTCTATAAAATCCAGTTGCATTGCCTTAGCTGCAGAAAAAATTCCCATTCCAGCATCAGCACTTTCGCCTGCTACAAGTGCCGCAACTGCCATGTGTGTAGCCGCTTCTCGATCATAGCCTGGTATTTCCGTAGGCTCTATGCCTGCTTGTTTTAACTTATAATCAAAGAGTATTCTTGTTCCTGCTCCTCTTTGCCGATTCACATATCGATATTTCTTCAAATCAGATATATCCTTTAAATTTAGAGGGTTTCCTTTTTGTACAATCAAGCCCTGAATACGTTTTACACCTTTTATTAATGCCATCGGCTCTTGAAACATTTTCTTCAAATATGAAACATTGTATTCTCCGGTTTCTTCATCCAACAAATGGATTGGTGCAATATGTGCTTCACTTCTTTTAAGTGCCATTATCCCACCCATGCTTCCAATATGAGTGCTGGACAGATGCATTCCTGGATAATAAGTTGTCATCAAATCTGCAATTAAATCAAGAATAAGATCATGACTGCCTATGGCTACTACCGTATGCTTCAATTGTTGTAGATTTCTATACAATTCAACCTTTACAATATCTCCCGCTTCCACGCCCTCACTGTTTTGCTCGATTACGCAAAAGCCGTCAGAGCGAACAAGACTCATTGCAGCTCCTGCACCTCTAGCAAGGGGGGCAGCTACTAACTTGTCTCCCACCTGTCCCACTTTTACCCTAACGTATTCTCTATGCTTGAGGGAAGAAATCATTCTCTTTGATATCACAGCATCAACCACATTATTGTGCTGAATAATTTCTCCTGTTAATAATGATAGAACTGGTTTTACAAAGTTTTCAAACCCAATGTACGCTGAGACAGGATATCCTGGCAGTCCAATTACAGGCTTTCCTTTCGCAACCGCAAGGATTACTGGTTTTCCAGGTTTTATTGCAACACCATGAATAATTACCTCTCCTAATTCTCTCAATACATGAACCGTAAAATCTTCGGTACCTGCGCTTGATCCAGCATTAATTATTACCATATCATAATTATTAAGAGCTTCATCAATTGTAGCCTTAATTTTTGCATAGTTGTCTTCGATTGGAGGAAACCGAAATGCATTTCCACCATAATAAGTCACCATCGCTTCAAACATTCTTGAATTTGATTCGATGATATCTCCGTCTTTTGGTACTTCTGTGGGTTCAATGAGTTCGGTCCCTGTTGGAAAAATTGCGATTTGCGGTAATTTTATTACTTCTATTTTCGTAATACCTCCTGAAAACAATACACCTATATCAATTGGACGTATTTTATGCATGCCCGAAAGTAGCATTTCTCCAGTCACAATATCTTCTCCGATGGGTCTTATATGCTGCCATGCGATTGCAGCTTCTAGTATTTGAACTGTATTTTCATCTACTTCTATAACATCTTCTGCCATAATTACTGCATCATAAGGAAACTTTATTGGGTCTCCCGTATCTACTACGATAAAATCCTGATCTTTCTTTAATACGAGTGAATTCCTTTCAGTGGCACCTTTTGTAATCTCTGCATTGACTGCGATACCATCCATCGCTGCAGCATTATAAAGGGGCGAAGAATATTTTGCAAATACTGCTTTCCTTGTGATTCTTCCTAAGCTTTTTTCAACTAAAATCTCCTCATACTGTCTTTTTGTATTTCCATTAAGTGCCTCTAGATAAATAGATAATGCTTCATCTGGTGGCGTATTGCTTAAATATAAATTTCGTTTTCCCATAATAATGCACCTCTTAATCGTTTTTGATTATAGATAAAAGACTTCAACAACCTCATCTTTTTTTATGCCCTCCTTGTTTTGTTCAATTATTATATAGCCATCTGAACTAGACAAGGATGTAATTAAACCAGATTTTCCATATATTGGTTCTGCTAGGTATTCCATCTCATTTTTTATAAGTTTAACAAGTTGACATGACATCTTTCCAGGTGCTCCAGCAAGGTTTGTAGTAATCTTTGCAAAAACAGATTTCTCCTTTGGTTGATGTGTAATATACTTCCACAGCCATATAATTAGTAATTCAAATACTAAAATTGCAGCCGTTGGATGCCCAGGAAGTCCTACCAGCAACACTTTTTCTTTTTTTTCGTAACCTAAAATTGTTGGTTTTCCTGGTTTCAATGCTAATCCATGGGTAAAAGCACCTTCACCTGTAAGTTCATCTATAATCTTCTTCGTTGCATCCTTTTTACCCTGTGAACTTCCACCGGAAATTACAACAATATCACTTGCCTGCATAGCATCACTTACCGCTTTTTTTAGTGCCTGCTCATCATCATTTATTACCATTGTTTGCAAAACATCAAACCCCTGATTTTGAGCCATAGCAGAAATGGAATAAGAGTTTATATCTCTTACTTTACCAAGTGATGGCTTATCATCCAAAGATATAAGTTCATCCCCTGTTGAAATGATTGTGATTTTATATGGTTTGTAAACCTCTACTTCTGTAATTCCAAGGCAAGCCATGACTCCTATTTCTTTTGAATAAAGTTTAGTACCCTGTTTTATTACTAAATCTCCCTTTTTTATATCTTCTCCTTCGAGAACTATGTTCCCTCCAAAAGGTACTGCATTATAAATTGCTATTTGTTCACTGCCAAACAGTTCACAGTATTCAACCATGACCATAGCATTTGCACCTTTTGGAATCATTCCACCCGTAGGAACATATACACATTCGCCCGTGTGAATTTCCTTCTTTGCCGGATTACCCATTATTACTTCATCCACTATCTGCACAAAAACAGGAAGGCTTTCATTTGCTCCCATTGTATCATTCGAAACGACTGCATATCCATCAACGCTAGACCTACGAAAATCTGGCACTTGCTCGTTTGAATAATGATCCCTTGCCGCAATATAGCCTCGTGCTGATAGTAATTTTAATTTTATCAGTTCTGGTTGTTTTTCTGTCATTGCTTTAATCAATTTATCTCTTGCCGCATCAATTGTGTCTACCTTTAATAGTTCCATACAACATCCCTTCCTTTCTATTATTAATTTTTGATCATATAGTTTGACATATATTTCGTAATCGTTGGATTATCTTTATTTAGAAAGATTTCATCCGGCGATCCTGAACAAAGAACACCTCCATTTTCCATAAAATGTACACGATCACAAAGTTTAAATATATGTCCTGGCTGATGGCTGACTATAATCCAAGTAATTGGTTCTGTTTTCTGAATATCTAAAATAATCTGTTCAAAAATTGCAACGCTGTCAGGATCTAAATTTGCCATAGTCTCATCAACTATAACAACTTTAGGTTTAAATATTAACGCCCTTGCAAAAGACAACTTCTGTCTCTCTCCGCTTGAAAGACTTGGCGCAAATTGTTCTTCTTTTCCTGATAGTCCACATTTATTCAACCACTCAGCAATTTCTTCTTTTGATACCTTTATTTTTCTAATTTTCAGTGGATAAATCAAATTATTGAGTACCGAGTCATGAAGCATATAAGGTCTTTGTGCTGTAATCGTAATATCTTGCATATCGATTGCTCCATAATCTATTTTCCCATTGTCTGGCTTCAATAGTCCTGCAATCAATTTAACAAAAGTTGATTTACCACTACCATTGCACCCGATTACACCATTAATTTTTTTATCCTCAATTATAAGATCATTTACATTCAGATAAAATGTCCCAATTCTTTTTTGCAATTCAATAATTTTCATGTATATTTTCATACCTTCTTAAGAAATCTACCATCCATTGAATAAAAAAGGCAATTGTAAGCAAAACAATTCCAAGTGTAATTGCTTCGCTATAATCGCCTTTATTCCTCATCAATGATATTGCTGTTGTCATCGTCCGTGTTTTGTATTGTATATTTCCGCCAACTATCATCACAGCTCCAACCTCACTGATGGAGCGTCCAAAACCCGTAACAATAATGAAGTAAATATCATTTTTCATTTCCTTTAATAGCAATAAAAATGTCTGCCATTGACTAGCTCCCATACTTTTTGCAAAATTTTTTATCTGTGGCGCCATGTTTAAAGCAGTGGCATAAAACATTCCACTAATAATTGGAGTTATAATTACCGTCTGCGCAATTACCATTGCAGGAAACGTAAACAACAAATTCCAGTCACCAAAAATTCCCCTTCTCATGAGAGTCAGATACACAAACAGACCGGCCACAACCGGTGGCAGCCCCATTAATGTTCTGTTTAACCTAAGAATTAATCCTTTTCCAATAAAATCTGTTCTTTCCAAAAAGATGCCAAAGGGAATTCCAAATAAACAAGATGCAAACGTAGAACAGAAACCAAGCTTAAACGTCAAGAAGATAATATCGATTACTTCTTTATTTATTTCAATTCCAACATTTTGCCAAAATTCCATGAAGTTAGACTCCTATATCTTTCGTTTATTTATTTGCAGTTGCATTTGGTGTAAATAATACTTGTCCATATTCTTCCACGCCAAAGTTTCCAATCAGTTTCTGTGTTTCATCAGAAAGTATCCAATCTACAAATGCCTGTGCACCTTCTGCATTAATATTTTTATTAATTTCAGGATTTACTGCAATAACGCCATAATAATTCATTAGTTGTGTATCATTTTCACAAATAATATCCATGGTAGTTTTTTCTTGCGTCGTTAACCAGGTAGCTCGATCTGATAACGTATATGCCTTCTTTTCATCTGCCATCAAAATGGTTGCTCCCATTCCCTGTCCTGAACTAATATAGTTTGGATTCTCAGTAGGAATAATGCTCATATTATCCCAAATACTTAGTTCTTTCGTGTTTGTACCAGATTCATCACCGCGTGAAATAAAAGTATACTTTTTATCAAATATAGTCTGAAATGTTGCTTTTACGTCTGAATTCTTTTCCAAATCACCAGTTGGTCCTATAATCACAAAATCATTATACATTACATCATAACGTTTCATGCCAAACCCTGCCTTTATAAAAGCTTCTTCCTTTGCTTTTGCATGAACAAGCAAAACATCTGCGTCACCCGTCTCGCCCATTTTCAAGGCCTCTCCAGTTCCAACAGCAATTAACTTTACTTCCCATCCTGTCTTTTTAGTAAAGTCAGGAAGCAGTACATCTAATAATCCCGAATCTTGTGTACTTGTGGTTGTTGCTAATATAATAGTTCCCTTTGATTTAACCGTTTCATCCTTGGTGTCAGTAGCCGTATTATCCTTCGCCTGCTCTGTATTTGAGCATGCAGTGCTAATTGTCAAAATAATAAGAATTAATGCCGTTATTAATAATCTCTTTTTCATAGAATTCCTCCAAAATAAGTATTTGATAATCATATTTAAGGCGTTTTAATTTTTACCTACTAATCCTCCTATTTTTCTATTATTTTGAATAATTTACTATTTCATACACCTATTTTAAAATAAATAATATATTAAAATATTTTAACATATTTTAACAAAATAATCAATAAAACAGTCGTATTTTTGTACAAATTAAATATTTTTGCCACTAAATTGTAAAATTATGTATCTTTATTTTATTTTTGTATAATATTTTATAAATTAAAAAGGCACCTTACTCCATAGAAAGAGTTAGGTGCTTTCATTACAATTTCAATCCTGCTATTTTTCGCATTTACTATACTCCTTGGATTGAATAATTTCTTGTTCACTAAATAGTCTTGTTACAACATCTTCATAATCACATAAACGTTCTGATTTCTTAATCTTTTTCGAATATTTTTCATTATCTGAAAACATTTGAATCATGTAAAACCATAATTCCTTCATTTTAAATAAGACATTTCTCTCTCCAAAGAGTTGCCCTTTATAATCTTCATATATTCTATCATGAAACTCTTTCAGTATTGTCTTATCAAGTTTACTGTCATTTGTAATAGCACTGACCAATCCAGGATTCGTTAGCACCCCTCTACCAAGCATTATCGTATTTACCGACTTGAACTGATCAGAAAATTCCTTGTACCTATGGGAAGAAAAGATATCGCCATTATAACAAACTGGATTTTTACTTAACGCCAGGGCGTCTCTAAAGATATCCTGATTGGGCTTATTTTTATAGAAATCCTTTTGAATTCTTGGATGGATAATAAGCTCTTCAATTGGATATTGGTTATATATTTCAATCAAATCATAAAACTCTTCTGGACTATCTTTTCCGATTCTGGTTTTTACAGAAATTTTTGTGATAGATGCGCTAAAGATTTCATCTAAAAACGCATTTAATTCCTCTTTTTTCGAAAGGAATCCAGAACCTTTGTTTTTC
The DNA here is from genome assembly GCA_041739345.1 of Acetivibrio sp. Lineage (GTDB taxonomy): Bacteria > Bacillota > Clostridia > Lachnospirales > Lachnospiraceae > DIGJ01. The sequence goes on from JBGSNZ010000040.1 coordinate 78,881, forward strand.
GAGACAACCGTTCCAGAAGGGCAGCCTAAATTCAAATTTAACTCCTGGTATCCCATCTGCTTAATTTCTTTTGAAGTTTGTAAAAAATGTTGCGCATTATTAGATAGTAATTGTGGAACTAAAATCATTCCTTTGTTATTTTCAGGCAATATATCATTCAGCTCCCGATTACTTAGTTTTCCGTTTTGATTGGTAGAAATAAAAGGCGAAAAATACTTATCCATAGGATGAAAATAGGTATGATAAGCATTTCGATAAATATAACCCGTTATGCCTTCCAATGGTGCGAAATAAAAATTCATTGTTTATAGCTCCTTATTTTGTCAACTTAAGAATTGCTTGTTTGTGGCTTGGATACTTTTCCAATAAATCGTTTCTTTCAAATAATTCAAAGTCTTTGAAATCAAATCCCGGCGATACCATACAACCAACAAGTGCATATCCTTCCTTGTTCATCGCTGAACCAAAAATATAATCTTTCGGAACCAATATCTGGGGTTTTTCACCCTTTTCCATATCAAGCCCAAGTTCCTGCGTCAGCAATTCACCTTCCGGGTTAATCATATATATAGTTAATGAAGATCCCGAATGATAATACCACATTTCGTCTGATTTTAGCCTATGGAAATTAGATACTTCTCCATCTCGTAATAAAAAATAGATGCTAGTCCACAACTTTCGTGACTCTTGACTTTCAACGTTTAACTCTCCTTGTGCAACTATATCACTTGAGTTAAAGCTTTCTTTATAGAATCCGCCTTCCGGATGAGGTGTCATACTTAAATTTTCAACAAAATAGTCTGCTGTATACATTATATAATTTGCAAGATGTATATAACTATCTTTTTATATACATCTTGCTTCCTTCCATTTAATTATTTCTTTATTGTCCATAAATTTTTAATAGTTTTCAGCCTTAATTTGGAAATGTGCTTGCGGATGTTCGCAAACTGGACAAACTTGTGGAGCGTTTTTCCCTATTACAATGTGCCCGCAAACGCTGCATTGCCAAATTGTATCTCCTTCTTTCGAAAATACGAGTCCGCCTTCCAAATTTTCAATTAGCTTACGATATCGTTCTTCATGTTCTTTTTCAATCTTAGCAACTTCCTCGAATAGAAAGGCAACGCGAGTAAATCCTTCCTCTTTTGCTTCCTTTGCAAATGAAGTATACATGTCTGTCCATTCATAATGTTCACCTGCAGCCGCGTCTTCTAAGTTAGTTAATGTATCCGCTACTCCATCGTGAAGTAGTTTGAACCAAATTTTTGCATGTTCTTTTTCATTATTTGCTGTTTCCTCAAATAGGGATGCTATCTGTACATAGCCTTCTTTCTTCGCTTTTGAAGCATAATATGTATATTTATTACGTGCCTGTGATTCCCCTGCAAATGCTGCCAAAAGATTAGCCTCTGTTTTAGTACCTTTTAAATCTTTCATAGTAATCCTCCCTTTCTTGCAAATTATAATTTATTTTCTACGTCATTATTTTATTTGTTTCGATTAATCTACACCTGATATTTGCTTAAGTCTTCCTGGAAGTTCTTAATCATAGCATCAAATATTGAAATCTGGGTTGTTAGTTCGCTAATTTGATCTACATAGACAGCAACATTTGCGCTTGCCTCCTGTGTAGATGCTGAATTTTCTTCTGCAATAGCAGCAAGGCTTTGAATATTATCAAATAAGGACGAAATATTATCGGCTTCCGTTTCTAATTCCTGTGATGTTTTAATCATTACAGTGGAAACGCCTTTTAAATTTTCATTGGATTGGCTAGAAGTTTCAACTGCCTTCGCCAAGCTTCCATTTTCCTTTTCCAATACATTGTACTGTACATCGATTCCCTCTACTACCTCGCCTACACTTGTTAAAAAGCTAGTCAGGCTTCCATTAATCTGTGAAACGGCCTGATTTGTTTCTTCGGAAAGCTTACGTACTTCTTCTGCAACAACTGCAAAACCTTTTCCTGCATCTCCTGCTCTTGCCGCTTCAATCGAAGCATTTAATGCTAAAAGATTTATCTGCTTTGCTATTCCTGATACAATAGAAACAATTTGTGTAATATTATCTACATTCTCTTTCAATTCGTTTCCGCTATTTTTAATTTTACTAAATTTAAAAAGGACGTCACTTATTTGAGATGCAGTATTCTTTACATCATGGAAACTGTTTTCAATACTATTAACTGCCTCTTCGATTCTATCTTTATTCTTTTGGCTCTCACCTGATATTCTTGAAACATTGTTTATGCTGTCATTTAATACAACAACTGCATTTTCTGTATCTTCCGCTTGTTTCGTGGCAGCCATTGCAACTTCATCAAGAACCGTTGTAATGTCATTTGATGCTGCTTGCATCGTACCTGCGATAGAAGAAACAGAATGGTTAAATGTATACATTTCATCTACTATGCCGTGGAAACCTATAAAGTCTTTTTGTACATTTTGTTTTATTCCATTTATGTTTTTCATTATCAATTCATATTCATCATTTGAATGAATATGGGAAGATTCTACAAACTCACGGTTTCCTATCTTTTGAAGCTCTTTAAAGATTAATCTTTTCGGTCTGTTCATCAAAGCCGAGGTACACATTGTAATTACAAAAGTAATACCACTAAGTAGCAATGTTTTTACCGGGCTAGATACAGTAAAATAAGATGCTACTGCCATAATAATCGTATTTAAGATAGCTGTCTTAGTCGTTGTATTTTTTATAAAGCCAAAAGAAAGCAATTGATTTATGCGGTAATTTTTTGTATATTCAATCTCTTTTTCAAATGTTAGCTTTAATTGAATTTCTTCTTTTGATTGACTTATCACTTCAGCTTTAATGTTTTCTTTAAAATACTTTGCAACACCAGTTATTAATCCGCTTAAGTAATCTGCCATTCCCCTTTTGGAACGATAGACAAACAATGCTTCATATGGTGATATCGGAGTCATGTCAAGAATCGGTGGTACAGCTCCTTTTATTCGTTTCATAACAATGACATGCACATCATTCATTGATTTTAAAAACTGATATGCAGATTCATGTCGGAAAAATCCGGGATAGTTTTTACTAAAAGTCTTTATATTTTCCTCTCCCATAATTTTCCATATTTGTGAATGACTTTTCCCTGCTTCCTTACCAATATCATCAATTAAGCCCATTGCTACTTTATCCTCGATGTCTTCCAAAGGAGAAAAAATGTAATCAATTGGAAACTTATATGATTTTAGAGTCTGTTCTACTATCTGTTTTCCAAATAATTCTTTACAAGACTCAATCCAAGATGAGACAACTGTACCTTTCATATGTAATTCTTCCTTTCCTATTATCTGTGTGTATGGCAAATTCTAATTTTTACCAAATCAATAATGATTCTTATTTTAGCATCATTTTTACCATATTTCAAGTTAATATTGAAGGATATTTAAATATTTTAATAATAACGGCAGTAACCAACTTTTTTCGGTTACTGCCGTTATCCATTTTCTAAATTGAATATACAATTATTTTCAGCTTTATTTGTGCAAGCTTTAAATATCTAGTGCTGCATGATGACCCTGATACACTGCTGTTGTTATCGTTGATGCTTTTACACAATCACCGATCGTCGCCACATATGGTGCCGCATCGATTAATGTATCCACGACATCCCTACGAGGTTTTTGACCCAATGCACAAATTACAGTTTTTCCCTCAACAAGTGTTTTATTGCCTTGTGTATCTTCGCAGATAACACCTTCTTTTGTAACCTCAACACCTTTATATTCGGTCTTGACTACAATATTTTGTTTCTTTATTTCTTCCAATAGAATTGGTCTATGACGAATGTTCGCATCCGGAGCAAGTTCCGCTCTCATTTCAATAAGCTGAACTGATTTACCTTCCATTGCTAAATGTATAGCCGCTTCGCAACCAGCTAATCCACCGCCAAGTACAACAATCGAATCATCTACTTGATCTTTTTTTAGATAGTAATCATTTACTATAATGACTTGTTCCCCATCTAGTCCTTTCAGTGGTGGTACAATCGGCTCTGAGCCTACCGCAATGATAACAGCATCTGCGTCAAATGTTTCTACATAATCCTTATCTACTGTTGTGTTCAATCTTATGTCTACTCCCGCGTCTTTTCCGTACTATCCAATTCACGACCAATTAATGGATTAACCGTACATCGTCTTGTTGATGTCATTGCGCGTTCTGCCATACAAGTAAAGCATCGTAAGCAATTTGCGGATGTATTTTTCAAATAATCTGGATGTTGAATCCAGGATTCATTTGTTGGAAAGTCAATTACAACAACATAAAAAGCGTTTTCGTTCCTCAAAAATGGAACGAAAACGCTTTTTTAAGCAATTAATTTTATCTACTAATCCAGCACACAGAGGTTTTTTAATGAAACATCCAAAATGGGTGCGGAATGTGTTAGAGCTCCACAAGAAATAAAATCAACACCGAGTTCCAAAAGCTCTTCAATGCGCTCTTTTGTCACATTTCCCGAACATTCTGTCTGTGCTTTATCTCCTACAATTTCTATCGCTTCACGCATCATCTTTGTACTCATATTATCGAGCATGATAATATCCGCACCTGCCTTAAGTGCCTCACGTAGCATCTCCAAATCTTCGACTTCTACTTCAATTTTACGTACAAAAGGAGCATATTCCTTCGCTAATTCAACTGCTTGCTTCACCCCACCGGCTGCCGCAATGTGGTTATCTTTTAACAAAATGCCATCGGACAGGTTAAAGCGATGGTTGTAGCCGCCGCCTACCTTTACCGCATACTTCTCAAAAATTCTCATATTTGGAGTTGTCTTTCTGGTATCTAATAACTTTGTTTTACTTCCCTTCATCATATCGGAAATTACGCGGGTATGAGATGCGATTCCGCTCATTCTCTGTAGATAATTAAGTGCTGTTCGCTCTCCAGATAATAAAGCTCTGACATCTGCGGTAATTATAGCTAATAAATCACCATTACTTACTTTATCCCCATCATTAACATACGCTAGCATATTTGCGTTTGGATCAAGCAGTAAAAATACCCGGTAAAAGATATCCATACCTGCTATTACACCGTCCTGCTTGCATAGGAGTTGAACCTGACCTTTTTTATTTTCCTGCATTACTGCATTCGTTGAGATATCCTCACTCGTGATATCTTCTCTGAGTGCTTGTAATAATATATCATCCACATTTAATTTTAATGTTATCTCGCTGTTCACTTCGCTTCATCCTCTCTATTTCACTAAATATTAGCTCCTTATTCTTACTTTGTAACCATTCATAATTTTCATAGTCTGCGATATTTATATTTGTCTGTATACGATTGGTTTTACGGAAGGTAGTTGTGATGTGAGCTGCTGCTTCCTTGGCAAAGACCAAGCTTTCCAACAACGAATTACTCGCCAAGCGGTTCGCTCCATGCACGCCATTACAACTGGTTTCACCTACTGCATATAGATGCTCCATGGATGTTTTACTTTGCAAGTTTACATCAATTCCACCCATAAAATAATGTTGTGCTGGTGTAACTGGTATGCATTCCCTTGTAATATCAATGCCTTCCTCTAAGCAACGTTCATAAATGTTCGGGAACCGATTTTTAATCTGATTACTTCCTAGATGCATTATGCTAAGCCACACATGCCTGCTTCCTTCATGCTGCATTTGTTGGTTAATTTCCCTCGTCAATACATCTCTTGGCAGAAGCTCATCGACAAAACGTTCCATATCAGCATTCAGTAGATAGGCGCCTTCTCCTCGAACCGATTCTGAAATTAGGAATCTTCTTCCTGGTTTTATTGAATACAGTGTGGTTGGATGTATCTGAATGTAATTCATATTTTTTATTGCTATGTCATATTTAATTGCCAATGCCAAAGAATCCCCTGTTAGATGCGGATAATTCGTTGAATCTTCAAACAAACCACCTATCCCACCGGTAGCTAATACGGTATACGTTGCATCCAGTCTTTTAATTACTCCATCTTTTGAGCGAGCTATGACCCCACAGCAACAATTTTTATAACAAATCAGGTCGATCATCTCTGTATATTCCAAAATGATAACATTCTTTTTCTTCTTTACCTGTTCTAGTAATTTTCGGGTAATTTCTTGTCCTGTAATGTCTTTATGATATAAAATCCGTTCGGTAGAATGAGCACCTTCTTTTGTATAAAGTAATTTTCCGTCCTTTTGCTCAAATTCAACGCCAAGTGAAGTTAAATCATGAATAACCTCGGGAGATTTTCGTATCATCTGTTGCACCGAGTCAAGGTTATTTTCATAATGCCCAGCTTTTAACGTATCCTGAAAAAAGCTGTTATAATCTTCTTGTTCCTTCAAAACACAGATCCCCCCCTGTGCCAAGTAGGAGTCACTCATTTCTAAGGAACTCTTTGTTATCATTATGATACTTTTATCCTCAGGAAGATTAAGTGCACAATATAACCCAGCAACGCCAGTTCCTATGATAATAACATCTGCATTTTCCCTCATTATAATCACCTCTTATTCTGCCAAAACCAACATTCGCTCCAAAGCTTTTTTAGCATTCGCATAGGTCCCATCATCCAGTTCAACTGTGTTGCTCATTGTATCAATCTGTTCCAAAATCCCATCTATGGTTATGCGTTTCATATTAGGACAAAACTGCCTATGTCCTACGGAATAGAATTTCTTATTTGGATTCTTTAATTCTAGTTCACATAAAACACCCATTTCAGTACATATAATAAAGATCTTTGCATCGCTTTTGGTAGCATAATCAATAATTCCAGAAGTACTTCCAACGTAATCTGCCAATTCGAGAACATCAAAAGTACATTCTGGATGAGCCAAGATTGACGCTTCTGGATACAAGTCTTTTGCTTTCTCAACGGCTTTTCGTTTGATACTGGTGTGTACATGGCAAAAACCATCATTCAAAATGAAATTCTTTTCCGGTATTTTATCTGCTATATACCTTCCAAGATTGCCATCTGGAATAAAATAAATATTATGATTTTGTAAAGATTTCACTATTTTTAATGCATTTGATGACGTAACACATACGTCCGAATAAGACTTTATTTCAGCCGTTGAATTGATATAACAGACAACTGCCACATCCTCATATTTTTCTCTTACTTCTTTAATTTTGTCAATGTCTGCCATGTGTGCCATAGGGCAATCCGCATAAATATCTGGCATAATAACGGTCTTCTTTGGATTCAAAATCTTTGCACTCTCACCCATAAAGGACACACCACAAAATAGTATGTTTTTTTGAGGCACCTTTGTAGCAATCTTACTAAGGTAGTAAGAATCCCCAACGTAATCGGCGATTGCTTGAACCTCACCGTCTGTATAATAATGAGCCAAAATCACAACATCCTTTTCTTTCTTTTGCTCCATAATCCGCTTCTTGACTGTTTCCATTTTTGTCTCCTCCTTCGTTGGATTTCGTAAATTATAACACATGTAATTACATATGACAAGACAGTTAAGGTGTGAATGTTTTCCTCCTCTTTAGATTCACCACAAATCACTACTCTCCCGTTTCAAATAAAAAAAGCCATCAAATTTGATGACTTTTTTCACGTAGTATTCAATTTTTATTTATTAGCAATTAAAAATTCATCAAATTCTTTTTTTATTTCATCCTCCGGCTTCTTAGTGATAAGACTCACTATAATTATAAAAAGTACAGAAATTACAAATGCTGGCAACAATTCATAGATATTAATATAGGATTTAATAAAGTTTCGCCAAACAAATACAGTCATTCCTCCTGACAAAATACCGGCTAAAGCGCCCTGCCAGTTCATCCTTCTCCAATACAATGAAATCAATATAGCAGGACCAAATGCTGCTCCAAAACCGGCCCAAGCATAGGATACCAAGTCAAATACTGAACTGTCTGGATTTCTGGCAATAAACATTGCGATCACCGCAACAATAAGTACACTAATTCTGCTAATATGCATGGTACTCTTTTCATTTACATATTTACCAAATAGTTTTTTTCCAATATCCTCAGAAATTGCAGAAGAAGTTATCAATAATTGTGAATCCGCAGTACTCATAATTGCAGCCAGAATTGCCGTTAAAAATATACCAGCTAAAATCGCAGCAAAAGGACCCTTTAATATATGCTGTGTTAAATAAATAAAGATTCTCTCTCCGTCCATTGAAGTAAGTTCTTTTGATGAAACAACGGTAGACATATAAGCTTTACCAATCACACCCAATAATACAGCTGCAGCTAGTGATACTATAACCCACGCCATAGCAAGCCTTCTTGCAGGTTTAATATGCTTCGCACTTTGTATTCCCATAAAACGAGCGAGAATGTGTGGTTGTCCAAAATAACCCAATCCCCATGCTGCAATCGAGATAATGCTGATTATACCTAACCCATTGCCGATACCTGTCCATTCACGAAACCCTAGGCTATTTGAAGTTTCTGCCAAGGAGGCAGCAAGATCAAAGGTATTTGCAGCTCCTCCCATTGAAAATACTGCAATCACAGGAAGGAGTACAATTGCAAAAAACATGACGATTCCCTGAATTAAATCCGTCCAGCAAACAGCCAGAAATCCTCCCAAAAATGTATAGGAGACAATTACAATTGAACCAATAATCAATGCAATCTCATAATCTAGGCCAAACACAGCGTTAAACAGCTTAGCTCCTGCGGAAAATTGCGCTGCTGTATAAATCAAGAAAAATATAACGATAAATACTGCTGATATGATACGTATCAAATTACTTTTATCACGGAATCTGTTTTCAAGAAACGTAGGAATAGTAATAGCATCTCCTGCTTTTTCCGAATAGTTTCTAAGTTTCTTTGCTAATAGTAGCCAATTTAGATAAGTTCCGATGCAAAGTCCGATTGCAGTCCATAAAGCCTCAGCTAATCCATTATTTTTTGTCAGCATGAATGCAGTTCCAGGAAGTCCCATTAAAAGCCAACCACTCATATCGGATGCCTGTGCACTCATAGAAGTCACCCAAAAGTTTAGATTTCTTCCTCCTAGAAAATAATCAGACTGGCTCTTATTTTTCTTGTAAAAATAGAATCCAATCCATAACATAACAAGTAAATAGAGAATTAGTATCGTAGCGTGAATTATTTGTTCCATTTCCATATCTCCTTTGATTTTTTACTCTTTTATCACATTAACGTTTTAATTATACACAAAGTTAATGTGAATTGAAATAAAAAATTTTCATTTCATATATATTCCATTTATTTCATCACCTCCCTTATTATAAAAAAATGCCGAGCACATGCCCGACATTTTTCCTAGGTGTAAAACAAATTTGAATTATCCAACTAAAGATTGTACTTTTTCGTCTTTTTTAAATTTAACAACAGAAAACATAATGGTAAGTACCATAAATACTACTAATATAGCACACAATATTCCACCATTATACACCACTTCTTTTGAAGCTACACCGCTAATTGCGTTTTTAAATAACCCTACTGCATAAGTCATTGGCATAAATGGATATAAGTAGCCAAACGTTTTTGGTATAATTTCCATTGGGAATGTTCCTCCGCAGGAAGTAAGCTGTAAAATCAGTAGTGCAATTGCTATAAATTTACCTAAATCCTTCAAATGTACTAAGCAAAATTGAACGATTGCTATATCTACCATTGATACTAAGCAGCAAGCTGCGTAGAATATCGGAATATTTGCAATTTCAAGCCCTAATCCAAACTGTACAACGATTGCAAGAACAACTGCCTGAGTAAGACCAATTACAAGATAACAGAAACTACGTGCAACCTTATTCTCGGAGGCTCTTGATAATATCTTAAATCTTCCATCTGCATCTAGATAGATTCCAAAGAACATGATAAGCGCTCCAACCCATAAGGAAAGTGATAAGAAATATGGGGTAAATGCTGTACCATAGTTAGGTACCGGATAGATATCCGTTTCTACGATACTAACAGGTGTTTTTGCATAATCAGATAAACCATCTAATGCTTTAAGATCAGAATCTGCATCTGTGATAGAATCATCTACACCAGTCTTAGCTTCTTCGATTCCGTCATTGAGTTTAACAGAACCATCACTTAATTTTGAAGCTCCATCTGATATTTCACCTGCTGCATTACTTAATTTACCTGTTGCACTGTTAATCGTACTCAAACCACTATAGAGAGTTTTTGAACCTTCCGCTAAAGTCTCAGATCCTGATTTTGCCTGAGTTAAACCTGCTGATAATTGATTTAATGCCTGCTTTAACTCTGGTAATGAAGATGTACCTGCCGATAACGTTGCTGCACCTGCTGCAATCTGAGTGGAAGCATCTTTTAGTTTAGTATTTGCATCTTGTAATGTAGTAATACTTGTTGCATTGGCAGGGTCAGCCATTTTTGTTATAAATGCAGCAAATACTTTATCTTTCATGATTGCTGGATTTACTTTTGTTACATAATTGGTTAAGAATGTAGAAGTACTATTTACGGTAGTAATCAAAGTATCTACACCAGCCGTATACTGAATTAAACTTTCATTCAACTGCTTAGCTCCTGCTGCTAAACTCTTACTTCCATCCGTAAGCTGATCGATATTCTCTGTGGAAGCAGTGAGTTTATTTGCTCCTTCCAATAGATCATGGATTCCAGAATCTAGCGTAACCATTCCATCCTTCAAATCTTTGGAACCGTCCTTTGCATCAGAAACACCATCTTTGTATTCATTTATCTTATTGTTAAATGTATTTGTTCCATCTGCTAAATCTTTTGCTCCATCACTTAATTCATTGGAGCCATCATATAATTTATTCATTCCATCCTGGAGATCTGCCATTTGATTTGGAACATCTCTCAGTTTATCTGCCAAAGTATTCACAAGTTCAGCGCTTATATTCGAACGAGTTTCCTCTTCTATTTCTAATACCGCTCTACCTAAAATCTGACTTGCCAAAAAATTGCTTTTTTGATTCGGAGAATAATTTATGGTAGCAGTTTGTTTCTTAGTTGTACTTGCTGATGCAATATTCTTCGAAAAATCTTCTGGAATTACGATTTTTGCATAGTAATCATTTCCTTCTGTTCCTGATTTTGCATCTTCTTCATTGGTAAATATAAATTTAAGTGAGCCATCCTCTTTTAATCGATCACACATTTCCTGACCAAGATTTCGTTCCTCATCGTTAATAGTTGCCCCTTTGTCATTATTTACCACTGCTACCGGAAGTGATTCCAGTTTTGAATAAGGATCCCAAAATGCTCCCAAATAGAAATAGCTATACAGCAACGGGATAATAACAACACCAATAATAACGATAAAACATTTTACACTTCTTTTTGTTATTTTACTTTTCATTATGCTAAACTCCTTCTTTCTTTTGTACAGTGGGTAGTATAGCATGCACTTTCCGATATGTAATTAGACAAATTCCATGTTTTGTCTATATAAAGATTAAGGCTAAAGCTACAAACTTGTATTAAAATCAAAAGGTAAAAGATAGAAGGTAAAGTGCATCATGATGCTAGAATCAAGACTAAAGCAGGCAGCATTGAATGCTGCAGTGGATATCAGCTTAAAAAGAATGAAAAAATCACCAAAACGTTGTGCCAGAAATTTATTAGAACTAGCAATAACTGCATATCCGGATAAAATTATGAAAAAGGATCGTTCAGATTTCTATCTGAAATTATTAGATATTTGTAAAAGAGAATCTGCAGAAGAAGCAAAAATATTATTTTATAATACATTTCAATAAATGAAAGGAATGTTGCAAAATTCAAAAATTTATTCAATTTGCTATTTGTGCTCCGATATGCAATTGAGCACAAACTATATTTTTGCAACATCCTCTTCCTTCATTGTGTTCTGTAGATAGCGTGCTGTCGCAAATCTCTTCGTTCCTTCTGCTAAGCTTTTCAAATGGGATGTAATATATTCCGGTGTCTCTTTCATTCCATGTTGTGTCCACGATATGATAATACCAACAATACCAAACGCATAGAACTTCGCGATAAAATCTTTATTATCTTCTTCGATCTCATCTTCAATGGAATCTTTGATAACATCTTTTATAACATCTCTTTCCACAATGCGATCAATAATAACACAAAACAATTCACTTGTGACATCATATAAGTATTCTCTGAATTCATTTTCTAAGGACGCTTTCATGGTATTCTCATAAAAGTAATCTTCGGATTTCATTTTCCTCAGCATTTCTAAAACCTTTTCATCCCAATTTTCATAAGTTAAATCATTTATAATAATGGAAATTGCTTCATTATAATAAATCCAATCAACCAATTCATATTTATCCTGAAAATGATAATAAAAAGTTTGTCTATTAAGACCACAGCTTTCTGTTATATCACGAACTGTAATTTTATCAAAACTCTTCTTTTTTGTAAGCTCCTTCATTCCTTGAGCAATTGCTTTTTTGGTTAATAAAGAATCTGACATTTATACAGCCTCTCTTTTCTAATTTAAGTTTCATTTCTTCCGTAATACTTATTTCATATGTAGTAAAACCTCTTCCATATTATCCCTTGATAAAGGTTTGTAAAAATAATAGCCTTGTACTTCATCACACATTTTTTGGCTTAAATAATTAAATTGTGCTTCTTTTTCTACTCCCTCTGCTATTACTTTCAAATTTAAATCCTTTGCTAATTTTATAATCACATCAACGATGATTCGATCTTTCTCATTGTTTAGTATTCCTTTGGTAAAATGCATATCTATTTTCAATCGATCAACTGGAAGCATTTTAATGCGGCTAAGAGAAGAATATTCAATACCGAAATCATCAATGGCTAACGATACTCCTAGTGCTTTCAAATCAGATAATACATGAATTATAAATTCAGATTCTTGGATTGCTATGTTTTCGGTTATTTCTAATTCTAAATATTGAGACTCCAAGCCTGTCTCTTCCAGCACTTTCTTAACTGTATTGACAAAATCAGAATTTAATAATTGATTGACGGAAACATTGACAGCCAATCTTACCGGTGGTAGTCCCATTTCTTGCCAAAGCTTATTTTGCCTACAAGTTTCTTTCAATATCCACTCTCCTATCGAAATAATTAACCCTGTACGCTCTGCGAATGGAATAAAAATTGCAGGAGAAATTATTCCTAATTCAGGATGATTCCATCGAACTAAAGCCTCTACCGCTATCACCTTGCCAGTTTCTATCGATACTTGAGGTTGATAGACAATATTTAATTCGTTTTTTTCTAATGCATGATACAAATTGTTTGTTAGAATTGTTGTTTGTTGCATTTCTTCTTTCATTTCTTCGGAACAAAATACAAACTGATTTTTCCCATTGTTCTTTGCCTTATACATGGCTATATCCGCATTTTTTATCAAAGTATCCTTGTCCATCCCATCCATTGGATATACTGAAATTCCAACGCTTGCAGTAATATTAAATTCCTGATCTCCTATAAATAATGGAAGTTCAAACTGTCTAATTATCTTTTTAACTACCGTCTCAATATCTTTGATTGCTGTAATATCATTGAGCATAATAAGGAATTCGTCCCCACCAAATCTACTAACAGTATCTGTTTTCCTAAGACAATTGGTTAGTTTATCCGCTATCATAACAAGCATTTGATCTCCGTAATGATGCCCTATTGTATCATTTACTATTTTAAAGGAATCCAAATCCAAAAATACTATGCCAAATATTGTTCGTCTTTGTCCTGCTGTTTCTATTGCTTGATTGATACATTCACCAAACAATTGTCGGTTTGGAATATTCGTCAGCTGATCATAATACGCCATCTGTTCCATCTTCTTTTCCGAACTTGACTTAATGTTAGCTTCCCCTAGAATATTACCAACAATCATTAGTATTTTAAGAAATTGATCATCCCATTTTTTATTATTTGAGACATAATCTATTCTTAAAAATCCTATTTTTTGTTCCTGACTAATTAAAGGTACTGCAATCATAGATTTTACATTTTGTCTCATTAAATATTCTTTTTCATGGTTTGCTTCGTCTGGAAGATCTAGAACATTAGGTATCTGTACTGACTCTGTTTCATTCACTTGACTTCTCCACCATGAATATCGCATTAAACTTGTATCTTTTAGTTCTTTTTCATCTAATTTACTTGACTCATTACACCAATAATAATACTCTGTATGTTCCAAGCCATCTTGTAGATTTTTATAATAAATATGTGCTCTATCTGCATTTACATACTCACATAAAAAGCAGAGTACTTCTTCCATTTTTTCTTTCAAATTATTGTTTTTCACTTTTATGATACGTGTAGATATTAGAAACAGCAAATCCTGTGTTCTGATTTTATCCGAAAGCTGACTTAGCCTTAAAAGATATATCTTATTAATATAGTAAACTAAAAATATCCCATTTCCATAAATCCAATTCTAGCAAAGTAATCATCAGATTTAATCGCTACTACACAATTTTGCACTTTTATCCATATAAATAACTGCGTTAAGATCATAGATGTAGATACCATGGTAAGTATCGTTGAATTATTAAAAAGCAGGGTAGCAATGATTATTATAAACGGAAATGCCCAAACTGTTACTGCTGCATACTCTATAAAGTATAAAGAAATTACTGGTATCGCAAGGGAAAGTAGAAACGAAAAGCACATGATTCTACATTCTTTGTTTATTATATATTTTTGAATATAATAGATACTAAAACCAAACAAAAATAATAGGATTGAAAAAGTAATGACACTACGAAAGGCAGCTTGACTATCTTTCATATATTGCGAAAAAAAGTAAATAACTCCACCCATACAAAAAGCTCCAGCTAAATATTTGGAAATCTTTGTACGAAATTGTTCCATAAATATTTTGTCATCATTGATTATAATAGCTTTCATAAAATTATACTTTCGAATTGCATAACAGACACTAATCATTGGCAATACGAGAATAAGTGGAGAGAATTCTTGAAAATAAACTTGATTTCCAAAATTATCTAAAAACTCCACCAAGATAGCAACTACAAACGAAATTAAATAGGATATCAAAATAATATCTGCCTGCTTTTTTTCATGCTTTTCTTTACTATTTATCCTCCACTTATATACCATAAACAATCCGATAAGTAAAAAGCTAATAATATATACATCAAAATAAACGGTCCATAAACTAAAATTAGATCTGCTAATCCAACCAATCGCTGTTTTTTCAAGATGATACAATTTATGCGTTACCTGGTCTGATAGTGCAAAGAAATAAACAGTAACAAAGGATGGAATATACAATAGAACTTTCATCCATGCTTTTTTTATTAACTTATCGTTTTTTGTTAGGATTATGATGTAATGTAAAAAAAAGCTATAAAATGTCCCAACACCAATCGCACCAAACCTCCGCCAAAGTAAACTGTCTACACTATCAGATGCTATTAGAGACCGCGCCGCTCCATAACACCAACAACCTAATGAAGTACAAAATAAGAATGCTATCTTGTTTAGAATCGTATTCATATTAATGTACAATAAATAAACACCCACTAATATACAAATAAAAGCTACTAAATAGAATAACCCTGAAACGAAAAATGCCATATAAGAATCCCCCACCCTTATGTTTTAATTGCTGAAATTTGTTCTTTTATGTCGAATTGCTGTTACTATAAATTTAGACCAAAATGTATGACAAGTCAATCTACATTCCAATTTATATAGAACAATCTAAAACTTCTGTTTCCTTATAATTCTCAATGTCCCTTTAAGAAAAATATTAAATCGTATGCACGCCTCTGAATTGGAACTGGCTATACCACATACCAGTTCCAATTTACTATACATTATAGCTAAAATAATAGAAAAAAAACAGTAAATATGACATTTTATTTTTACATTATTGCTAAAATCCGTTCAATATTCTATAATGAATATGTTAGAATTATCGGAAGCAATTTATTTGGCCCAACCAGAAGCGATAAACAATCAAAAATAACAAAACTACTATAGAAAAGAAAGGAGCGTGACATATGGAAGAAGTCAAAATTCTAGAAATCAAAAAAAGCGTCTTTGATGACAACAACGAACAGGCACAAAAACTTCGTCAGGAACTGAAAGAACAGAAAGTCTTTCTTTTAAATTTGATGTCCAGTCCGGGTTCAGGAAAAACTACGACCTTAATCCGCACCATTAATGCATTAAAAAACAATCTAAAAATCGGTGTCATGGAAGCGGATATCGACTCTGATGTGGATGCCCGAACAATCAAGCAAACAGGAGCAAAGGTCATTCAGCTTCATACCGGAGGCATGTGCCATCTGGATTCAGAAATGACCAGACAAGGATTAGAAGGACTGAATACAGATGATATAAACCTCGCAATTCTTGAAAATGTCGGAAATTTGGTCTGTCCAGCTGAATTTGATACCGGTGCAGTCAAAAATGCAATGATTCTTTCCGTACCGGAAGGAGATGACAAACCCCTCAAATATCCACTGATGTTCTCAATTTGTGATGTAGTACTGATTAATAAGGTGGATGTAATGCCTTATTTTAATTTTGATATGGAAAAATGTAAGTCCAATATCAGGCTGCGTAATCCAAATGCAAAAATCATTCCAATCAGTGCTATTACTGGCGAAGGAATGGAAGAATGGACTGACTGGCTTAATAATGAAGTGAAAATTTGGTGTGAGTAAATGAAGTAAGCATTATTTCAACGAAATCATAACCATAAATAAAAGAAAGAGGATGAAGTATGAGTGAATTAAGACCAAAAATTGTAAAACTGGCGAAAATGATAGGCGGTATTGCCGGTGCCATGAATAAAATTGATGAAAACGCTCCAGAATATTATTCTTTGGACTGCGTTGTAACCGATGACATGGCAGATATTGCACTAATTATCGGACTTCGTAAACCACGTACTTTTGAGTACATCGCAAAGCGTTCCGGTAAAACAAAAAAAGAAACCAAGGCGTTATTAGACCAGTTAGCGTATACTGGTGTAGCTAAAGTCTATCCTGATAAGGAAGATGGAAAGAACCGTTATTTTGTAAATATCTTTGCACCTGGTGTTTTAGAAATGATGGTTAATAACCGCGAACAACTTGCTGCATATCCACAAATTGGTAAAGCTTTTGAAGAATATACACGTCTTCGTCTGGCTCCTATGGCAGCAAAGTTCCCACAGGGTATGGCAATGATGCGTATTATCCCTGTAGAAGATGCAATTAAGGACCTTCCCGGAACACAACCATGGGAACGTCTCTCCTACTATCTTGATAAGTATGATACATTCAGCGTATCCGACTGCTCCTGCCGTCAGTCACGTCGTGTGATTGATGAAGGCTGTGGTCATATGGAACATGAAATTTGTGTCCAAATGGGAGAAGGCGCAGAATTCTACATTAAGAGTGGACGTGGACGCCAAATTACCAGAGAAGAAGCAAAAGAGATTATCAAATTTGCAGAAGATAATGGCCTGATGCACGAAATGCCTCACACTGATGGTCTTGGTGAATCAGCTGCTATTTGTAACTGTTGTGGATGTTCCTGTTTTTCCATGCGTCTAGCTAACTATTTTAACACTCCAGATGCAATCCGTTCCAACTTCACTGCCAAAGTTACAAAGGATAACTGTGTAGCATGTGGCCAGTGTGTAGAACACTGTCCAGTTAATGCATTAAAGCTTGGTCAAAAGTTATGTTCCAAGAATCCTACAGATGTAAAAGCAGATCGTACCGCTCGTGATCATGCATGGAGTGAAAAGAACTATAACATCAATTACCGAGAAAACCATGAAAATGTACTGGAAGAAGGTACTTCCCCATGTAAGACAGCCTGTCCAGCCCATATTTCAGTACAAGGTTATATCCAACTGGCTGCTCAGGGACGTTACCGTGATGCTCTTGAATTAATCAAAAAAGAAAACCCATTCCCAGCAGTATGCGGACGTATCTGTCCACATGCATGCGAAAGTGAATGTACCCGTGGTGATATTGACGAACCAATTGCAATCGATGAAATCAAAAAATTCATCGCAGATAAAGAACTTGATGAAGCAGTTCGTTTCATCCCTCCAATGCGTTACAATCTAGGAAACAAAGTTGCAATCATTGGTTCCGGTCCTTCTGGTCTATCCTGCGCATATTATCTAGCAATCGATGGATATAAGGTTACTGTTTTTGAAAAAGAAGAAAAGCTTGGTGGTATGTTGACCCTTGGTATTCCTTCTTTCCGCCTAGAAAAAGAAGTTCTTAATGCAGAAATCGATATTCTACGCGAAATGGGTGTTACCTTCAAAACTGGCGTAGAAGTTGGAAAAGATATCACCCTCAATCAGCTTCGTAACGAAGGCTATGAAGCATTCTACCTAGCAATCGGAGCTCAGGGTGGAAGAAGCCTTGGTATCGAAGGCGAGGATTCACAAGGTGTTATCACTGGTGTTGAATTCTTACGCAATGTAAGCCTTGGAAAAGATGCATCACTCTCTGGTAATGTAGTTGTTATCGGAGGTGGAAATGTAGCAATCGACGTAGCTCGTACCGCAACTCGTGAAGGAGCTTTAGCCGTTGATTTATATTGTCTTGAAAGCCGCGAAGAAATGCCGGCATTACCAGATGAAATCGAAGAAGCTGAAGTAGATAAGGTTACTTTCAACAATGGCTGGGGACCAAAACGCCTCCTGACAGAAAATGGGAAAGTAACAGGCGTAGAATTTATGCGTTGCATTAGCGTATTTGACAACGACCATCGTTTTGCTCCTAAATATGATGAAAACGACATTATTACTGTAAAAGCGGATACCGTACTGCTTTCTATCGGTCAGTCTATACAATGGGGCGAACTTCTCACTGGAAGTAAAGTAGAGCTTGGACACGGAAACACTGTAAAAGCTGACGATTTAACCTTACAAACGAAGGAATCGGATATCTTTGTCGGCGGTGACTGCTTTACTGGACCAAAATTTGCTATCC
This sequence comes from Acetivibrio sp., assembly GCA_041739345.1. Classification (GTDB taxonomy): domain Bacteria; phylum Bacillota; class Clostridia; order Lachnospirales; family Lachnospiraceae; genus DIGJ01. Next base: position 97,813 of record JBGSNZ010000040.1, read on the forward strand.
ATGCCATTGCGGCTGGAAAAGAAGGAGCAATATCCATCCACCGTTATGTTCAGCCAGGACAGTCTCTTGTATATGGACGTGACCACCGCGAATTTCATTCCTTTGATAAAAGTAACGTGGCCGTTGGTTTGCAAGACTTCGACACCACACCTCGTCAGCATGCAGGACACTCTCATGAGAATCAAGGAACTTTCCGTGATGATCGCTTAACCTTCACCGAAGAACAGATGAAGAAAGAAACCGAACGTTGCTTAAGTTGTGGTGCTGTAGAAGTTGACAGCTATATGTGCGTAGGCTGCGGTATGTGTACAACAAAATGTAAGTTTGATGCTATCCATCTTGAACGTACCTATAATAGTGTACCTGATGCATATGAAAAGCTTCCTATTAAACTTGCTGCCAATGCAATTGTACGTTCAGGTAAAATTGCTGCTACTTCTGTTAAAGAGATTGGTAAAAAGAAATAATTGTGGAAAGTAATCGTTTTCTCACAATTCACAAAGAATGAGGACATTTATGCATGAACTTGGTGTATTGAATTCAATGGTGCATACCATTGAACGTATGATAAATGAACAAGATTTTACTAAAGTACATAAAGTTGTCATAGAAGTTGGTGAACTCTCAGGTATCGTTCCACGATACCTGGAGGTAAGCTGGCCAGCTGCTACTTATAAGACTTTTATGGAAGATACCGAACTTGAATTAATCGTTATTCCAGGCATTGTAAAATGTAAAAGTTGTGGTCGTGTATTTAATGCAGTATACAGCGATTTGAGCTGCCCTGACTGTTCTAGTGTCTCCATGGAGATTCTAGAAGGTGATGACCTAATGATTAAACAAATCGAATGTACCTAAGAAAAGACTGCTTAAGAGGTGATATTTCATCCATCTTAAGCAGTCCTTTTTAATTAATTCTGTTCTTTTTTTATCATATCATCCATCTTTTGTTTTTCTTCCACCGATAATGCATCCATTAAATAATTGCGAGATTTTTCCTTTGTCTTTTGGTAATCTTGCTGCATTTTTTCATTTGCAAGTTCAATCTCCAATTTTAATTCTCTTGCCGACAGTAGAAAACATCCCGCTCCTCTTACAATGATTTGCTGCAAACCATCTGATGTTGCTACAATGATATTATATTTTTTTATGTTATCATGCGCAAATTTTTCAATATACTGATCGGCCGTCTGCGCTTCTTTGGTATATACCATATGAATATTCTGATAATCGATTATTTCCTCCTGATGCCCTTCTACACGATAAGCATCAAACACAATCATAATCTGGCATTTTTTGATTCCTTGATAATTACTTAAAACCTCCAATAGTATTCTCCTAGCTCCGTCCATATTGTCTTTTACATGCTCTTTTAGCTCCGGCCATGCATGGATTATGTTATAGCCATCCACTAGTAAATATTCTTCTTTTTTCTCATTTGTCCTGCTAACATAACTAGTAGTCTCATAATAACTTTCACGCACTGATTTGTGTCTCTTCCAATCCGACTTTTTACCCAGATTTGCGTAATAGGTTTTGTTAATAATTGCATCGATCTCATCCACGCCAATCCACGGTTCTTCTTTGAAATCATTTTGTTGTTCTTTTGTTTCCTCCGTCCAAGCACTCTTTTGTCTAAGAACACTTTCCACATGCATATGGGTCTTTACATCATCCCAATTTACCAAAAATCCTGCACCATTCGCGCAAAATACAGACCCCACCGGATTTTCAAGATCTCGCTCAGCATCATATCCAATTCTTTCTGTAATCTCTTCCTGATTGCGACATGGTTCATATCCTTTTAAACTGCAAAATAATCGTCCAATTCCTTTGGTATACGCAATTACCTCTTTTTGATAATTTTGCATTGTGAGAACTGGAGCACTCCCTATTAGAAGCGCCATCTCTCCATCAGACTGCGATAATTCACTCGTTCCGTACATCTTTTCAATGTCATTCATTGCCCTTCCTACCATTTTTTCAGGCAATTCAAGCCAAAACGCATAATAAGGCTCCAACAATATAGATTCTGCCTCTTTTAAGCCCTGACGTACTGCGCGATAGGTAGCCTCGCGAAAATCGCCGCCTTCTGTATGCTTATTATGGGCTCTTCCTGCAACTAATGTAATTTTCATGTCAGTAATTGCAGAACCTGTTAAAACTCCTCTATGAACTTTCTCTTGTAGATGTGTTAAAATCAGTCTTTGCCAGTTCTTTAAAAGCATATCCTCATTGCATTGCGTATCAAATACAAGGCCACTTCCCGGCTCTCCTTGTTCTAATTTTAGGTGCACCTCCGCATAATGTCTCAGTGGTTCAAAGTGTCCTACTCCTTCCACGATATTAGCAATGGTTTCTTTATATATAATTCTTCCATCACCAAAGGATACCTCAACACCAAATCGGCTTTGTATCATACTCTGTAAGATTTCAAGCTGTATCTCGCCCATTATCTTTACCTGAATCTCTTGCAGCTGTTCATCCCATGCCACATGCAGTTCTGGCTCTTCTTCTTCAATTTGCCGAAGTTTTGCAAGCATCACTCGTTTTTCACAATCGTTTGGAAGTATCATCCGATAAGAAAGTACCGGTTCCAATATCGGTGCATTGGAAGCTTTCTCAGTCCCAAGACCTTCTCCCACCCTGCTTTGGTTGATTCCGGTTACTGCACATACAACTCCCGCCTCTATTTCACCTACTGCTTCAAATTTCTGACCGGAATAAATGCGGATTTGATTCACTTTTTCTTCCCAGTCTTGACCAGTTAAAGGGTCTTTAACCTTTAGTATTCCGCCTGTAATCTTCATGTGCGTAAGGCGGTTTCCTTGTTCATCTCTTGTAATTTTAAATATTTTAGCTCCAAATTTGTCCGGATATGACGGGATTAAGGAATAGATTTCGATTGCCTGCATAAGCTTTTCAATCCCTTCTAATTTCAAAGCTGATCCAAAAAAACATGGAAATACCTTTCGCTCTCTGACCGCCATTTTTATCTGCTCACATTCTATCTTTCCTGTTTCCAAATAGGCGTCCATCATACTTTCATCACACATCGCAAGCTGATCATAAAGGCCTTCTTCTTTTTCTTGTTCAAATTCAATGCATCCATCATCCAATTGCTTTTTTATTTCTTTGATCAGTCCATCCTTATCTATCTCATTTTGATCCATCTTATTGACAAACAAAAAAACTGGTATCTGATACTGATCTAAAAGCCGCCATACCGTTTTTGTATGGCCTTGTACCCCATCAGCACCACTTATCACTAAAATCGCATAATCCATTACCTGTAGTGTCCGCTCCATTTCAGCAGAGAAGTCCACGTGCCCGGGGGTATCTAGTAAGGTAATCTGAGTCTTACCAATTTCAAATATAGCCTGCTTCGAAAAAATGGTGATTCCTCGTTTTTTTTCTAACTCATAAGTATCTAGATAAGCGTCCTTATTGTCTACTCTTCCAAGCTTCAAAGTTTTACCACTCAGATAAAGCATGCCCTCTGATAATGTTGTTTTACCTGCATCCACATGTGCCAGTATTCCTATTACTAAATTTTTCATTCTTAATTAAAAATCCTTCTATTTTTATCTGCAAAAGCAATCGTGCCATGCAACTGGTTTTTTTCTAATAAATTATATTCATCCATCAGATTCAATACTGATTTTACGATTTGTGCTGTCAGCCCCCAAATAACCCAATCCTGATACTGGTAAAACAAAATTTCATAAGTGCCCTTTGCCCACGGATATTTCACCCCTCCTGGGATCCATTCATAAGGAAAATCTTCCGGTGGTTCATTAATCAGTTTACTTTCAAATATCTCCGGTAGCTGATTACGAAAGAAGTCCAATGGTATTTTTATAATTTCTTCTACTTCATCTGTACTAAAGGTATCCTGATAATCTTTTAATACACCGATAAAAGGATGAATCATTAAATTAAACGGTGAAACATATACATCCCCTGGTCCTATCAGCTCTATTTGTTGCCGAAGGACTTTTAGCTCTTCAAGCGTTTCACGTACAGCACATTCTTGCAATGATTCACCTTCCTCAAGTTTTCCACCAGGAAAACAGATTTCTCCTGGCTGACGCCTTAATTTACTCGATCTTTTTTCAAATAATAAATAGGTAACTCCTGAAATATCAATCATAGGAATCAATACTGCATACTGTCTAAATTTCTCTTCTCCAATAATCCCTGGTCTTCTCGTTGAAAATTGTTCTTTCTTCAAAAGCATGGCCTCCTTTCTCCTAGTGAATTACGTTAACTTGCTCTATATTTGTCTAAATCTACGCTTTCCATTCTTTTGGATAAAACAAGTAATTCGGCAATTTTGTATTTGAGTTTCCTTTTGTCGCATTAACCTGCATTTGTGTCAAAAAGACACTTTTACTTAAATTCGCATTTTTTATATTAGCGTCACGTAGGTCTGCTCCCAAAAAATTAGTACCTTGCATGCTGCATCCTTCAAGATTAGCAGCAATCATCAGTGACATACTAAAATCTTTACCATCAAGATTAACTCCTTTAAAGTTCTTTCCAAAGAAATCTCTTTTATGATCTTCATTCGATGGCTTTGCTATCAGTTTGCTTACTTCTTTCAGTTGTTCATTCACCTTTAATCGATATGCATCTATATCCAACTTCATAATGGCATCTGCTTCTAACGATGTCATCTGCTCATTTTCGGCAATCAATGCATCCAGATTTAAATTTATTTTCTCTGTCAGATTTAAAGAGGAAGCTTCGACTAAATACCACAACATCTGATGTAACAAAAAAACCGCGTGGAAAACTTCAAAAACTTGATTTGCTTGCTTGGGGTGTGACTGCCAATTTGTTGTCGGAAAGCAATCCTGTGTAACTTTCTGACCAGCTCCAAAGCAATCATATGCTAAGCAGCCTTTCATCTTGGATTGCGCTAATTTAGAATGAATGGTACAACGAAAATCTGGCATAAGATTCTGACAAGGCTTACCCGCTATTTTATTTGCTGGAAATCCATCACTTTTCGAACAATATAGTGCAACGCAACACAAACCACTACATTTTGCGCAGTCTATGGTTAATTTTTTTTTAAAATCGATATACTCTTTTTTCATCGTTTCTACCACCTACATTTATGTAACTTACATTTTCTTTTTTATATTGATTATTGCTTGAGATTAGTACAAATACTAATCAATTAGTATTCTAACTCATTACTACTTTTTTCGCAAATTATAAAGTTATACAATAAAAATGAACCTCAAAAGTTAGAAATTTTCTAACTTTGAGGTTCATTTATTTTTAATATTGCTTTTGAAGATCTTATCCTAATTTTACTTATCAACTTCGAATGTACAATGAACTACTGCTGTAATCTCTTTTTTTAAAGAAGATGTATCACTAATGCCATAATCCGATATCTCATTTGAATAAAGAGGTGTTATCTGCATTACTCCCATATCTGCATATGTTAAGTCACCCAGTTTACTTCCTGCATTTTCCGCAATCATACCCGCACGCTTTGTAGCATCCTTGGTTGCCTCTGCAAGCATCGTAACTTTCATATCTGCCAGTTTTGTATACATGTACTGAGGTTCATATGATTGAAACTGAACACCCTCACTTAAAAGTTCTGTTGCATTTCGTGAAATCTCCGTAACTTTATCAATTTCTCCCGAACTGATTGTGACTGTCTGACTTAAATCATAATAATCAATTTTGCTCGTTGTTACACCATATTCATTTGTAATATAATAGGGAGATGTCGATATCGAGGAAAATACGAGATCACTTTCTTTAATTCCCTGTCCTATTAGATATTTGCTGACTTTTTCCCTACTTGCCTCTAGATCAGCATATGCATCTTTCAGTATGGGTGACTGTGTATTAAAATAACCAGTCCACACAATCAAATCAGAAGTAATTTGCTGTTTTGCAGAACCCGTGACTACAATGCTGGTTCTGTTGCTTTTAATCTCTATCAAAGCATTTGATGCAATGATGGCGGATGCTATGATCCCTATTGCCAGTATAATAGCAATAATAATATTACCAATGGTCCTAGACTTGTTCTCGTTCACAGATTTATTCCTTTCATATGAGATGATGGTTAGCGTTATTTGAATTTATTCTTATAACGTAAGTTAATCAAAATCACTTGAGGCGTTTTTTCTATGTTGTCTTATATTATGCGCTATGTTTCGTCCCCGTGCTAGTATCAATATATGACTTCATGATGCCATATTTTCAGCGGAAAACTTTCCAAGTAATTTCAAACTATTATATCAAATATAACTACATTTAACAATAATTAATTCCATTATTTACCAACATTTAAGAATTACTTATTCCTTGTGTGAAAGTTCAAACTAGTTTCCCAAGTAAGTGTACCTGTTTTTTCTGCATTTTCATAACAGTCGATTTTATAATTTAAGCGTTCTAGTGTACTTTTCATTTCTTTAATTTTTTCCAAAATCTTTTTTCGTTCTTCTATAAGTAATTCTTTTCTTACGGTTAACGTTGAATTTCCTTGTTTTGTAAGCGTACAATATTCAATCAAGGATTCTATTGGCACTCCGGCTGCCCTCATACATTTTGCCAGCTCAATCCAGCTACAGGATTCTTCTGTATAATTCCTCATTCCACTGGAAGTTCTATTTACTTCTGGAATTAATCCTATTCTTTCATAATATCTTAGTGTATCTTGCGTAAGGTCGTATAATTTACTAACTTCTGCAATTGTCATATGTTTTTCCTCCACCTATAGTCTAGCATGTAACATTTCTTTTTGACAAACTTATTTTAGTCTTTTTCCGCATACCAGCTTTGTCAGTAGTAGGAATCAAAATTACATCACCCAAATATCTCTCTTGCGTTTTCCTCATTCCTAAGAATAACAAAAATGGTCAAAATTTTAAGAAGTGGCTATATTTCACCACTTCTTATCCTATTTATTTAAAATATCTATTCTTTTATAAACACATTTTAAAAATATTTTCAATATCTTGCTGGTCTAAATTTTTAAATCCTGCTAGCACTCCATCACCACATACTTTCTTTGCCATAATGCTAAATTTTGAATCATCGATTCCGATCTCACTTAATGTACTTTTTAATCCTAATGTATGAAATAAGAATTCTGATAGCATTTCTATACTTTTCTTAGCAACTGTCATTGGATCCAGATTTTTATCAATTTCAAATACATTGCATCCAAACTGATAGAATTTTGATACTGTTGTTTCGTCTAACGTATATTCCATCCAACGCGGCGTTACGATTGCAAGCCCTAAACCATGGGTTATATCATAGTATGCGGATAACTCATGTTCCATTGGATGGCAGGTCCAAGCCTGCATTTTTCCTCCGTTAACAAATCCATTAATTGCCCATGAGGATGCCCACATCAGGTTAGCTCTTGCTTCATAGTTCTCCGGTTCTTTTATTGCGATTGGAGCGTACTTTATTACTGTTTTTAAGAGTCCTTCCATGACACAGTCAAGCATAAATAAATCTTTATTCATATTAAAATACACTTCCATAATATGTGAAATGATATCAGCACTTCCACATGCAGTTTGGAATTCATTTACTGTATACGTATTCGTAGGATCAAGAAATGAAACTTTTGGCAATAATGTTTTGTGGAACATACCAATCTTATCCTGTGTTTCAATATTGCTGATGACTCCACCCGCATCCATTTCTGAGCCTGTTGCAGATAATGTAAGTACAGTTACGATAGGCAAACAATTTGTGATCGGTGCTTTCTGGGTAAGAATATCCCATGCATCACCATCATAATACGCGGCTGCGCCAATAAATTTAGTTGCATCGAGTACGGAACCACCACCTACGGCAAGCAAAACATCAATATGTTCTTTTTTACAGATTTCTGCTCCTTTGTTAACTGACGTATGTCTTGGATTTGGCTCTATACCAGAACACTCAAATACTTCCAAGCCTGCCTTCTTTATTTCCTCCGTAATCTTATCATACAAACCAGTTGTTTTAATGCTTCCTCCACCGTAAACTAATAATACACGGGTACCATACTTTTTAAGTTCTTCTCCTAAGTATCCCAATTTATTCTCACCAAAATATACTTTTGTAGAGATATCATAAATAAAATTTGTATTCATATCTTTAACTCCTTTTTTATTAGCTGTACTCTTCTTTCGAAGAATGTTAACTGACTGCAATTCTAGCTTTCATCGATCTCCTAAATAGCATAACATCTGGAGTGAACTCCAAGTCAATAGATATTTAATTTATTAACGTAAAATGAAAAGGTTAATTCTTGATTGCAAGAGTAAATTCATCATTCACGATTTTAGTCTTGCACAAAATATGGTATGGTGGTCTTGGTTAGTGGATTCCTCCCAATGAACAGGAGGACAAACTTATGTCAAATACAA
>JBGSNZ010000041.1:0-40890 GCA_041739345.1 Acetivibrio sp.
TTGTATTTGACATAAGTTTGTCCTCCTGTTCATTGGGAGGAATCCACTAACCAAGACCACCATACCATATTTTGTGCAAGACTAAAATCGTGAATGATGAATTTACTCTTGCAATCAAGAATTAACCTTTTCATTTTACGTACTTTTTTAATTTTACTATTGACCTAAAGTTAGGTTTAGGTTGTATAATCTTCATTATACTTCAGAAAATATGAACTATCAAGCGAAAAATAGTATTATTTCGAGTCAGGCCTGCTAGTGGTTTATACGATTATAGATAATAAGAGAGGATATAAAGATGAAGAAATATACAGAAAAAATGTTTACAGGAGAAAGGGCTTTATTTCAAAACTATGATTTAGATATTTCCTACTGTACCTTTGCAAATGGGGAATCTCCACTAAAGGAAAGTAGAAATCTGGAAATCAAGAATAGCCTTTTTCAATGGAAATATCCACTATGGTACTGTAAGAATGTAACGATTGAAGATAGCACTATGTTTGAAATGGCAAGATCCGGAATCTGGTATACAGATAACATATCCATGAAAAATGTGACGATTGAAGCACCCAAGGCATTTAGGCGTTGCAAGGATATTGAGCTGGAAACCGTAAATATGTTAAATGCATCTGAGACACTTTGGAACTGTAGTCAGGTAGCCATGAAAAATGTCACTGCAAAGGGAGATTACTTTGCAATGGGTAGTTCAGACATAGAAGTTGATGGCTTTACTTTGGTTGGAAATTATTCCTTTGATGGAGTAAAGAACCTGACTATCAAAAATGCAAGGATGCTCTCAAAGGATGCTTTCTGGAACAGTGAAAATGTTACGGTATATGATTCCTTTCTTTCAGGAGAATATCTGGGATGGAATTCTAAGAATGTCACATTCATTAACTGTACTATCGAGAGTCTGCAGGGAATGTGTTATATGGAAAATGTAGTATTGAAAAACTGTAAGTTGTTAAATACAAATCTTGCTTTTGAATATTCAACGGTAGAGGCAACGATTGATAGCAATATTGAAAGTGTAAAGAATCCATATTCTGGAAAGATTAATGCAAAAAGTGTAGGTGAAGTCATTTTTGATAATCCGGAAATAAAGGCTGAAAACACAGAAATCATTACAAAGAATGGGAAAATAGCATTGGCTGTATGATATAAATTCGATTGTAAAATGAAAAATAGATGAGTAATCTATCTTAGAACAAGGAGGAATTGAGCGTGAAATTTGATTTTGACAGACCGAACGAAAGAAGAAACACAAATTCTCTTAAGTGGGGTGTAGCGGAACATGAATTGCCAATGTGGGTGGCTGATATGGATTTTCAGACAGCACCTGTAGTCATTGAAGCATTAGAACAAAGAGTGCAGACAGGAATTTTTGGATATTCCGTTGTTCCTGATTCTTGGAAAGAAGCAATTCTAAGCTGGTGGAGTAAAAGGCACCATTTTTCCATAGAAAAAGAATGGATTATCTTTTGTACCGGCGTGGTTCCAGCAATTACCTGTGCAATAAAAAGATTTACCAATGTAGGAGACAATGTCCTTGTACAGACACCGGTTTACAATATCTTTTTCAATTCGATCGAGAATCATGGAAGACATGTGATGGAAAGCAAGCTGAAATATGATGGGGAACAGTACCGTATTGATTTTGAAGATTTGGAAGAGAAACTTTCCCATCCACTGACTACTATGATGATTTTGTGCAATCCACATAATCCAATCGGAAAGATATGGAGCAAAGAAGATCTGAAAAAAATTGGTGAACTCTGTGTGAAGCATCATGTTGTGGTATTATCCGATGAAATTCATTGTGACCTGACGGAACCGGGATATGAATATATACCATTTGCTTTGGTGTCAGATGTTTGTAAAAGAAACAGTATTACCTGTATATCAGCAAGTAAGACTTTCAATCTGGCAGGTTTACAGTCAGCTGCGGTTGTAATTCCAGATGAAGCGTTGCGACAGAAAATGGAAAGAGGGTTAAATTCAGATGAAATAGCAGAGCCCAATGTTTTTGCGGTAGACGCTGTGATTGCAGCATTTACAAAAGGAGAAGATTGGCTTGATGAGCTAAGAATCTATCTGTCAGAAAATAAAAAGCTGGTAGCAGAATATTTAGTGAAAGAGAATTTAAAAATAAAATTAGTTTCTTCTGATGCAACCTATCTGTTATGGATAGACTGCCAGAAAGTTCTTGGTGATGCAACAGAGCTTTGCAGATTCATAAGGAAGGAGACAGGACTGTATCTAACGCCAGGATTTCAGTATAGAGGCAATGGAAATCAATTTATAAGAATGAATATTGCATGCCCAAAGAAACAATTAGAGGCTGCATTGCTACTCCTTAAAAAAGGAGTCGAAGCATACGAAAAGTGGGCAATTGAACAATGCTAATCCGAGCCTACGGTCCTGAGATAAATAAAACAATAATAAAAATAAAGCGATAAAACAAATAAAGCGCTAAAACAAATAGAATGACAAAACAAATAGGAGATTAAAAGTATGAGTTTTCAAATGTATGTACCAACAAGATTTATTTTTGGAGAAGGAGCATTAAACAATCTTAATAATCAGAAGATGCCAGGAAAAAAAGCATTATTAATTATTTCCAATGGTAAATCAACAAAGACAAGTGGAACATTGGATAGAACGGAGGAACAGCTTAAACTTGCGGGCGTAGATAGCATTTTATTTGATAGAATACCTGCTAATCCAACAAAAGCTGTTGTTATGGAAGGCGCAAAGGCTGCAAGAAATAATGACTGTGACTTTATCGTTGCTTTAGGTGGTGGAAGTGTCATGGATGCAAGCAAGGCAATTGCAATGATGGCAACGAATGAAGGAGATTTATGGAACTACGTGAATGGTGGAACCGGAAAAGGTCAGCCCATTACGGAAGAACCTCTTCCAGTCGTTTGTATTACAACGACAGCTGGAACTGGTAGTGAAGCAGATCAGTGGGGCGTTGTGACAAATGAAGAAACAAATGAGAAAATCGGTTGCGGAGGATATGATTCTTTGTTCCCAGTATTTTCTATCATTGATCCAGAACTGATGAAAACCGTGCCAGCAAAATTTACCGCATATCAGGGGTTTGATGCGTTGTTTCACAGTACGGAAAGTTATATTTCCACCTATGCAAGCTGCATGAGTGACATGTATGCATTAACTGCAATTGAAAATGTAGGGAAATATTTAGTTCGGGCAGTAAAAGATGGAAATGATATGGAAGCTCGTACGGGTATGGCTTTTGCAAACACGCTTTCCGGTGTTGTTATGACAGTCAGTGTAACAACGGCAGAACACTCCTTAGAACATGCCATGAGTGCTTTTCATCACGACCTTCCTCATGGAGCTGGACTGATCATGATTTCTAAGGCATTTTACGAATTTTTTATCGAGAACCATGCTTGTGATGACCGGTTTGTCGAAATGGCACAGGCTCTTGGTATGAAAGATGCAAGTAAACCACAAGATTTTATTAGTATGTTGGTAAAATTGCAAGAAGACTGTGGCGTTGCAAATCTTAAGATGTCAGATTATGGTATTGCACCAGAAGAATTTAGTACTCTGGCTACCAATGCGATGGAAACCATGGGCGGATTATTTACAGCCAATCCATGTGAAATGACGCATGACGATTGTGTCAGAGTTTTTGAAAAATCTTTCCGTTAACGATATAAAAAGGTATATTACAATAGCTTTGCTATACCAAACAGAAAAGGGGATAGTTATGCCAAAAAAATATATAAGAATTTCATATATTGCAATTTTAATTTTAATTGTTTTAGCTGTAGCAAGAAAGACGAAAACGAATGTTTTTGCGTCAAACGCCTCTTATTTATCGATGAAAAGCATTCAAATAGAGGAAGGAAACAGCAAAAAATTGATTGTGAAGAATGCAGAGAAAACTAAAATCAAATGGTCTAGCAGTAATATTAACGTTGTAACAGTAACACAGAAGGGTACTGTTAAAGCGAAAAATACAGGAACTGCTAAAATCAGATGCGTGGTTAAGATAAATTCAAAAACAAAAACCCTGACCTGTAATGTTAAAGTTGTTGCAGTACCTAATAAAATTAAAATTACGGTAGACGATAAAGTGTTGACAGCTACAATGGAAAATAATAAGTTGGCAAAGGATTTAATGGATCAGATGCCGTTCACCATAACACTTCAAGATTTAGCAAATGAAGAAAAGTACGGATACCCGCCAAAAACGCTGGTTTCAGATGGTATGAATAGTGGTTATGATCCATCTGTTGGAGATATCTGTTGCTATGCACCATGGGGGAATGTATGTATCTATTATGCAGATCATGGTTATGAAGATTTAATAAAGCTAGGAAAAATTGATGAAAATGGAGAAGAAATATTAGCATCATATCCTTCCAATGTTAAGGTAGAATTCGACGTGCTGAGGTAGTGGAAATGAAATATTTGGTATATAATAGATGTAGTAAAAGCTTGAAAAAGGATTTAAACCTATAATGTTTTGCATTTATGTTTTCTCGGCACATATTAGATGCGCAGAAAGAGAGCGAAGAAATGAGGAAAATTAATTTAGAAAAATTATTATCCATTGAAAAAGATGATTTTTTTGATTATTCAAAAGAGCTTGATTTAAATGATTTGGATGTTTTGGTAGACTGGCTGTCAGAAAAGAATGATAAAATCCGTTACCAAAGTTTTCTTTTGTTACAAGAAAGAATGAAATATGCCAATGATGTATATCCTTACTGGGAGGAATTTCGAAAAAAGCTAAGAAGTGAGAATTCTTATCAAAGAAGTATCGGTCTTATGATGATTGCTGGTAATGTAAAATGGGATAAGGACAATAAATTTGAAGAAATGTTGGATGAATTTTGTTCGCTTTTAAACGATGAAAAGCCGATTACGGTCAGACAGTGTATACAGTCTTTTCGTGAAATTGTTCCCTATACAACAAAATTAAACTTGTGCATTGCACAAGCCCTTATGAATATAAACATTCCAATATTAAAGGAAACAATGAGAAAGCTTATTTTATTTGATATCGTAAGTGTTTTACTGTTAATCTGTAACTATATGAAAACCGAAGAAATAGACAATTATATTTCAAATGCACTAATGGGTGAGTTGTTGGATAAAAAAATGAAACAAACGATTGAGTCCATGCTGTAAACTTTACTGAGGGCTGCAATGATACTGCCTTTTTTGCGTATACATTCGCTCATCGGCTAGGCGCATCAGGCCATCTATGTCAGTGTGTTCTGTTGGAAACATAGACATACCATAACAAAACGATAGTTCTATGGAATGCTGATTATAAAGCAATGGATTGTTTTTTAATGTATCAGACAAAGCAGTTACTAAATTTTCAGCAGTTTCTTTTGTATAATCTGGTAGGAGCAAGAAAAATTCATCTCCACCATATCTGAAAAAATATGTATTTTTGGGAAGGACTTTTTGAAAATTGGAAGTAAAATGAGCAAGGAGCAGATCGCCACATTCATGACCATAATTATCATTTGATTTCTTTAGATTATTTAAATCAATGGAAACAAGGGTCAGTGGATACTTTTTCTCTTTGGCAAGTAACAATTGATCTGGTATGATCTCATTAAAATAATTTCGATTATAGGTCTTTGTTAAAGAATCATGGTTTGAAATATAGGTAAGCTGTTCCTTTGATGTAAAGAGTTTGATAACGTTGATGATTTCAAGTGCGTATAGTTCGATAGTCGTTTGATCCGAAATGGTGAAAGCATCCACATACTTGCTTTCAATATTAATCATTCCATGAAGCTTGTTGTTGTAAATAATAGGTGTACTTAACGTTGACATAACATTTTCAGTTCCCGCATCAAGTATCTGTTCAATATTTTTATCTCTCAGATTTTTGCGATCATAGCCAAAGGGATCATGAATTACAACGGTACGGTTGATTACACCTTTCGATTCAAGATAAAGGTAAGTTTGTTCTAGTCGAATAAATGTATTTTTCAGTATGTTAAAATCATACCCTTTTGCAGCAACAAAATAGAGTAGACCAGTTTCTTCATTTAGTAGCATAATGCTACCTTTATGGGCAATTGGAATCGCTTCGATGGCACTATCTAAAATATGTTGATATAATTCCTCTTTATTATTGGCATGAACTGATTTATATAACAGATGATATAGAATTCGGTTCATATTTGCATTGCTTTCTTTTTCTGCCAGTAAGGGAGCTATCTTGTGGCTCTCAAATAAGAATAAGAGAATCATAAATACAACAAAAATTAAGATAAGGATAACTGCCGTAAATACTGAGAAATCAGGCCGAAAATATGCGAAAAACAGGAGTGCAAATGAATATAAAAAAATAAAGTGTATCGATGTCTTTAATAAAATAGCACATATATGTTTATGTTTCATAAGTACACCTCCCAATATGATACTATTATACCATACATGTTAAGATTTTGAAGAAATAAATTTAGGAATAATTAACCATTTCAAGCCAGCCAAAATTAAATATGAACCCCAAAATGGAAGGTATAGCGATACCGTTATCTTCCTATTATAATGCAACAATCTACTTGTACTTTCCTTAATATGGAATAATAATAGTATAAAACGATATCTGCATCGAAATTAACATTTTTAATGGTGAAATTAGTCCGTGGTAATAAAATATATCCGGTTATCATTAATTTGTATTTTCGATGTCTAAATTTTGTGGTACAATCATAAACGTATTGATTTCAAGAAAATTGATTGTTAAGGAGTAAACCATATGCCTATACAAATTGGTATCTGTGATGACTGTGCAGAGGATAGTAAAAAATTATCAAAAGCGTTATACACATATGATGAGTCATTTGAAATAAAGGATTATCGTGACAGCGATTCTTTTTTGAAGGACTGTTTAAGTAATGATATTTTATTTGATGTTGTTTTCTTAGATATTTATATGCCTGGATTAAACGGAATAGAAACTGCAAAAAAAATAAGATCGGTTATGAAGCATGTTATTATAATTTTTGTGTCTTCTAGTAATGAGCACTATCACGAGGCTTATGACGTATTTGCTTTTAATTACATCATAAAACCAGTCAATGCAGAAAATCTGAATCACATATTAGATCAGGCACTCATGAATATAAACAAGGATAGAAAGCAACAGATTCAATTTAGCTATAAGTCGATAAACTATCGTATTTGTTGCAGAGATATTCTATATATTGAAAGTAGCAACAAACTTGTATTGTTTCATATGGAGGACGGCACTACATTACAATGTTATACAAAAATCGATGAGATACATAAACAATTACCGGAAAAAACTTTTATCCGGTGCCATCAAAGTTATGTGATCAATATAATACATATTAATGAAATGGCTGAAAATCAATTTCGAGTTGGTTGCGAGGTAATCAGCATTTCAAAGAAATATCAAAAAGTAACCAAAGAAAAATATTTCAATTATTTATTCACGCACATGAATAAATAAAGATATAAAAGAGGGATACTCAGATTATGAGTATCCCATTTAAATGTTGGCAATACAAAGAGAGATTCGTAAAAATGACAAAATACAATAATTAGCATGTAATAAAAATAGTTTATTTCAAAATTTTAATTGACAGGTTTTTTTGAGTTGCATATAATCATGTATAAAGTCAAAAATAGTAGTGATGAAAAACATGAAATGTAGAATAATGTAAATCAATGTAATTAAATGTAAACAAAAATAGGAAATACGCACTATATAAGGCTTCGCGAGATTTGGAATTTTCGAAAAAAGAGTGAAATGTATATGAAAAGGATAGAACGAGATATGTCATAGAATGGTATTATTTGCTAAAATTTGCCTGTCAATAGGGGATTGACGAAAAAATATACAACTTAAATTGAATAAAATATCGGCAAAATTGCTGAAAAGCAATGACGCAAAACTACAGGGCCTAATCCTTTTTGGAAGGTAGCCAGCTGCAAAAGAAGAGATGAGTTTGATAATCAGTTTCGATGTAGCAAGTATGCGTCGAAGTTGATTTTTTTTATTATAAAACAAATGTAAGAATAAACAATTTTTACAAATGAGGAAAGCAATATGAGTATAGTGTAAATTACTAGGGGGTAGGTATTTATGAGTGAAAGCATTACAAGTGAATTGAAAAAAGTAAAAAAAGACGATATTTCAATCTTATTAGATTGTATTGAATTAGAAATCATCGGTGCATCGAAATGGAAAGGCAATGATTATCGCCACACCATCAGTTTTATTCTATCTAATTTTCAATACATTTTCATTACGCAAGGAAGTGTAAAGATTGAAAGTCAGAAAGAAAGCATAATACATACAGAAAATGAGATTTACCTTTTTGAACCATTTACTAGGTATTCCATGGAAGCGGTTGGAAGTGATCCACTTGTTTTTTATTATTTGGCATTTGACATGAGACCATATTCAAAGAGAAATAACTTTATTAGTATTATCCAAAATATGGATCAAGAGCTTCGTTTGGAATCCTCCTTTAAAGTAGCATACCAACAAATTGTTGATGAAATCGAAAACTATGAGAATCAGCCTGGGTATTATAAGGCACTGGAAGTTCATTTATGGGAATTAATTATATTAATGGCTCGTAACAGCATAAAGGATAAGAAAGAAAGAGTACAAGGTAAGAATACGCGTGCTGAAAATCTGGTCAATATTTCTATCTGCTATGTGGAAACGCATTTAAAAGAACCAATTTCCATTGAAAAGATTGCAAAAGAGAACTTCATCGGCACAAATACTTTATACAAGGCATTCAAGGAAGTTGCAAGTATCGGACCAAGTCAGTTCTTGTCTCAATATAAGCTTCATTTAGTATCCAAGTGTTTAAATGAAACGAATCTTTCGTTAGAAGAAATAGCGAATCGTTATGGTTATTCTTCCGCATCACATTTAAGCAAAAACTATAAAAAGCTCTACGGAATGTCACCAAGGAAGTGGTAAGAATAGGAGGAGTATTATGTTAGATAAGAAAATACGCACACTGGCAGCAAAGGGCAATAAAAAGGCTCTTAGTATTGTGCTTGATGCTTATGATGAGGTCCTGAAAGTTAAGGCAACCAAAGAAGGTAAAGTGGATCAGGACTTGTATGAAGCGTTAGTTTTAAATTTGATTATTCATCTTCCACAGGTGGATATTTAATATGAATAAAGGTGAGGGAGATGTTACAATGGAATTAAATGTAGAAAAGAAGACGAAAAGAATAAAAACCTATGTGAACCTATGTGAACGATGTGTATTGGAAAGTTTTTCTGATCCTAATTTTTCTTATCAAATGCTTTCTGATGAAATAGGAATAACTCCATATTATTTAGGAACCATTTTTAAAGTGGAAAAGGGAGAATCTATCCGCGAATTTGTAAATACGATTCGTTTGGAACGTGCCTGTGAACTGTTGGATGATACCGATTATACAGTGAAATCAATTGCTGAGATGGTTGGTTTTATCAGTTGCAATCATTTCTTCATGTCATTTAAAAGAAAATATGGTACAACACCGCAAAAATATCGTATGAAGGCATCCTAATGAAAATATAATGTTTCCTTTTGAAAAAAATAGGCCAAATGATGTTTATTATACAAATATTGGTTTATAATAAAATTGAAGTCATTAACTAGAATATCATTGATATTTAAAAGATGAAGACTATTTAAAAGGAGAATTAAGATGAACGCAATTGTAAAAGACGATGTTTGCATTGGATGTGGTATGTGCGCTGATATAGAACCTTCCGTATTTCAAATGAAAGACGACGGAAAGGCAGAAGCATATGCACCTGGTACAGATGAGACGAATGATAAAGTAGCAGAGGCAATAGAATCCTGCCCTGTAGATGCTATTGAGGAAGCTTAATCTCAAAGGTAAACTATGAAAATAAGGCCATCTTTTTTTATATAAAGATGGCCTTATTTTTGCTTTTTTGAATATATAAACTATAGGCAATCCAAAGGAAACGAGTGTTGCAGATATTGTTGGTTTATATGTAAGTTTAATGTGAAGAAAATAAGAAATCATAGCAGTACAAACTTATTCTTCCAATGTTTTTCATATGATAGAAAAAGGGGAGAAAAGAGGAAATAAATGAACGAGCATTATCCATTTGTAAATATGCCATTACCATACACATATGATGCAATGGAACCTTTTATTGATAAAAAAACAATGGAGCTTCATCATGATAAGCACCTACAGAAATACATTGATAACTTAAATAACATTTTAAAGGATTATAAGGGCTTACAAAAGCTGTCTTTGGAGGAATTGATTGTAAATGCTCCTTGTTATCCCAGTCAAATTCAACTATCCATTCTTCAAAATGCTGGAGGAGTGTATAACCATCGTTTCTTTTTCGCAAATCTAGTAAATTCGGGTGAGATAAAGCCAGTAGGCGGTTTGGCAAGTCAAATTAATAATACTTTTGGCAGCTATTTTGAATTTCGTGATAAATTTAGCGAGGCAGCACTTTCAGTCTTTGGTTCTGGTTATGCGTGGTTAGTTGCAGATCGAAAAAAGAGACTTCATATCCTTACTACACCAAACCAAAATACTCCATTATCTCAAAATCTGAATCCAATCTTGTGTATTGACGTTTGGGAACATGCTTATTATCTAAAATATTACAATGTAAGAGCAGATTATATTAATGCATGGTTTTCCGTTGCTAATTGGAAAAAAGCAAACATAAATTATATGCAGTTATAAATGAATTAAATATGTCCGATAAATAAAGCATCCATAAACAATAAATTGAATTTCAATTGATTTATTGTTTTATGGATGCTTTTTATATATAATGAAACAAATATGAAGGATTAACAATCGTTAGGAGAAGAATGGATACGAAAATCGAAAGTAATAAGTTTAGTCAATACAATTTATCCCCAGATATTATAGATGCACTGTCTTTATTAGGATATAGAGAACCTACACAAATACAGGAGAAAGCAATTCCACTCATTTTAAAAAAGAGCAGTGTGGTAGGAAAATCGCAGACTGGAACCGGAAAGACGGCAGCCTTTGGTATCCCATTGTTAAGTCAGATTATCTGGGAAGAAAATCTTCCTCAGGTATTGATTTTAGAACCTACTAGAGAATTGGCAGTACAGGTAAAAGAAGAATTATTTCAGATTGGACGAAAAAAGAGAATTAAAATACCAGTTGTATTTGGTGGAATGCCTATCGATAAAGAACTGCTTTCTTTAAAACAAAAATCCCATATCGTGGTTGGAACGCCGGGACGAGTAATGGATCATATCAGAAGAGGTAGCTTGATACTTGATAAAATAGATTATCTTGTGATTGATGAGGCTGATTTAATGCTTGATATGGGATTTATGGACGAGGTTGAAGCAATTATAAAAGCAACGAGTCAGCATAAACCGATTGCTATTTCTCTATTTTCAGCGACACTAGGGGAAGAAATATCAAACCTTGTCACCGAATATATGAAGGATGCCCAGTATATTGAAGTAGAATCTGAAACGCAGACAGTACAAAACGTTGAACAGATTGCATATGAAGTGGAAAATGAAGAAAAATTCAATCTTTTGCTAAAGATTTTCTATCAGGAAAACCCGGAAGAATGTATGGTTTTTTGTGCTACCAGAGAAATGGTTAACGCTCTTTACCAGCAATTGAAACGAAAAAGAATCCGATGTGGAATGTTGCATGGTGGTATGGAGCAACAAGAACGTCTGTATGCGATTAAGGATTTTCGAAAGGGAAAGTTTCATGTTTTTATTACAACAGATGTAGCGGCAAGAGGAATTGATTTTCCGAATATCACACATGTAATTAATTATGATTTTCCGACCAACAAAGAAAACTATGTGCACCGTATTGGACGTACTGCCAGAAATGGAAAAAGTGGAAAAGCAATAAGTTTTCTATCGAATACAGAAGGAAAAATGAAAGAAGCAGTGGAGCAATATGCACAAATAGAAATTCCATATTGTGAGACAACACCTACAGGAAATGCTGCCAATAAAGCAAAGTTTATAAGTCGGCAAAAAGAAAAAATAAAGTTAAAAGAAGAAAAAGGAGCAGTATTTCAAAGCTCCATTATGAAACTTACCATTGGTGGAGGCAAGAAATCAAAGATTCGGGCGAGTGATATCGTTGGTACGATTTGTGGTATTGAAGGACTTACAGCAGAAGATATCGGAATCATTGATGTGCGAGATAGTATTACCTATGTTGAAATATTGAATGGAAAAGGTAATACAGTTTTAGATACGTTGCAAATGAAACCAGTAAAAGGAAAAGTTCGAAAGGTAAGAAAGACAAATTAATGAAACAACTTATATACGAGGGGAGAAAATGACATGTCTTGTGAAGGTTATGAAGAAAATAAACGAATAGAATTTGATTTTGTTGAAACAGATGGCGAAAATCACGATTTTGAAATGCTTTGTGCAATGCTGGATGAAAATCTTGATGAACTTGTTGGAGAGAAATTTCAGAGAACGGAGTATGTAAAATTTAATCTTAGAGATAGTATTCATGATGTAATTTTAATTTACCACAATAAAGAGGCAATCGCTTGTGGAGCCTTTAAAAGATATGATGAGACATCAGCCGAACTAAAGCGTGTGTTTCTTAGAAAGGAATACCGTGGCATGGGATTGGCGGGTAAACTTATTGCTAGGCTTGAGGAAAATGCGAGAAGTAAAGGGTTTGAAACCATGATTTTAGAAACAGGAAAACCATTGATTGCTGCTGGAAAACTTTATAAGAAATTGGGATACAAAATAATTCCAAATTATGGACAGTATGCGGACATGCCGGAGTCTGTTTGTATGAGTAAATCTTTAATGAATGTGTAATAATGTGTCGGTTTTGAAATGCAAGATGTAAGCGATTTTGATAAATGTAGAGGTGATCGATAAAATGAGTGTAAATTTATTGTATTTTAGTGCAACGGATAATACGAGTAGGATATTAAAGGCAATTTCATGCAAAATAGCTGATTCATACAAGGCGTATGATATTACATTGCCAGAGAATCGAGTCAAAGAATACAAATTTCAAGCAGAGGATTTAGTTCTTGTTGGTGTTCCTGTATACGGTGGTCGTATTTCGAAATTTCTATTATCGACATTACATAATTTGTCTGGAAATGGCGCAAAGGTGGTATGCGTAGTCACTTATGGAAATCGTGAATATGAAGATGCATTATTGGAACTAAAAGATCTTTGTGAAGAAACGGGTTTTACTGTGATTGCAGCAGGTGCATTTGTAGGAGAACACTCTTATACAGACAAGCTTGCAAAAAATCGTCCTAATATTGAAGATATTCGTATGGCTGAGGAGTTTGGTATTGCAATTAAAGAAAAACTGGAACATGGTGAAATGAATGTTTTGAAGGTTCGTGGAAATTTCCCATATGTTGAAAAACAAAATAAAAGTTCTGTATTTGCACCAGTTACGGGAGATACGTGTATTGATTGTGGCCTATGTGAATGTAGCTGTCCAATGGGTGCCATCAGTAAAGATAGTTACAAGGATGTAGATGCAAGTAAATGTATTCATTGTTGCAGTTGTGTAAAGCGGTGCCCGGTTTTTGCAAAGAGCTTTCCACAAGAAGCATTTTTAAATCTAAGAATCTGGCTAGAAACTAATTTTGTTGAGCCTGAAAAAAGGAACGAAATTTTTCTGTAATTTGATGTGGGAGGGAATTTGATGAAAGAGGAAATAAGAAGCAAAATATTAAATCTTGGCGCAGATGTTTGTGGGTTTGCATCGGTGAATCTATTTGAAGACGCACAAACAGGATTTCATCCGACGGATATCTGGAAAGACTGTAAAACTGTTATCGTTTTTGGAATTGCACTCCCCAAAGGCCTTTCTATGGTCGATTCCAGACTGATTTATGGTCATTTTAATGAAAATAATTGTGCATATGTGGATAAAATAGCTTATGATACGGCAAAATGGATGGAACAAAAGTATCATAGCATTGTAGTCCCACTGCCTTGTGATACTCCTTATGAATATTGGGATTCGGACAAAATGGAAGGGAAAGGCATACTCTCCATGAAGCATGCTGCAGTCAACGCGGGTATTGGTACCTTAGGTAAGAATACAATATTACTAAATAAATCTTTTGGTAATCGTTTATCAGTTGGCGCTATACTTTGTAATCTGGAAATTGAATCAGATCCAATGGCAGAATCAATTTGCATCGAAAAATGCGAACTTTGTATCAAAAATTGCCCGGCAAATGCTTTAGATGGTATCCAAACAGTACAAAAGAGCTGCCGGCAACATGCGTATGGCAAGACGGAACGCGGTTTTGATACAGTAGATTGCAACAAATGCAGAACTATCTGTCCGCAAAGATTTGGAATTGAGGATTAGAATGAAAGGAACGGAATTACATAGAAATATACCTAATATAATAACACTGTTTCGCATCATAGGGTCAATTTTACTTTTGTTTGTGATGTATCCATCCAATTTGTTTCTTTGTCTATATATTCAATGTGGCTTATCTGATATTTTGGATGGATGGGTTTCTAGAAGATGGAGTTTACAAAGTCGATTTGGTGCAAAATTAGATAGTATTGCAGATTTTTTATTTATAGGAGTGGTACTTTTAAAAACTTTGCCAAGTTTTCATTTATCAAATAGGATTCTTTTTTGGATTATAGGGATTGCGTGTGTAAGGATTACATCTATGATTCTAATGTTTTATAGATTTCATGTAGTAGCAGGATTACATACCTATGCAAATAAGATTACTGGGTTTACACTTTTTATGGCACCTTTATTTCTCAGTGTGATAAATCATGTGACATTGGGAACCCTTTTATGTATTATCGCTAGTATCTCAGGAGTGGAAGAGTTCATTCTTGTTTGTACTTTAAAAGAATTAGATTTAAACACAAAAAGATTGGAGACAAGAAAATGACATTACAGCAATTAAAATATGCCATAACCATTGCAGACAAAAGTTCAATGAATCAAGCAGCAAACGAGTTATTCTTGTCACAGCCAAGCTTGTCAACTTCGATTAAAGACTTGGAAACAGAAATAGGATTTGAAATATTTCGACGGACAAATCGTGGAATCACAGTGACACCAGAAGGTGTTGAGTTTCTAGGATATGCAAGACAAGTGGTGGAGCAGTATCGACTCATTTTGCATCGTTTTGTTGATAAGACGAATGTAAAAAAGAAGTTTAGCGTTTCTACACAGCACTATACATTTGCAGTAAAGGCGTTCGTGGAAATGGTGAAACAGTTTGGCATGGATGAATATGAATTTGCAGTTCACGAAACAAAGACATATGAAGTGATTGAAGATGTTAAGAATTTTAAGAGTGAGCTTGGCATTCTTTATATAAATGATTTTAATGAAAAAGTGATAACCAAGATTTTAAAGGAAAACAATTTGGAATTTCAGGAACTATTTGAGTGTAGTACCTTTGTATATTTATGGTCAGGTCATCCCCTAGCCAATCAAAAAATCATAACGATGAAGGACTTAGATCCTTACCCTTGTCTATCTTTTGAACAGGGGATGAATAACTCTTTTTATTTTGCAGAGGAAGTCTTAAGTACGTATGAATATAAGCGCATAATTAAGGCAAATGACAGAGGAACCGTTCTGAATCTGATGATTGGTCTCAAGGGCTATACGTTGTGCTCTGGAATTATATGTGAAGAATTAAATGGTGGTGAATATAGGGCGGTTCCTCTTGATAGCAACGAAGTAATGACAATCGGATACATCTCAAGAAAAGGAGTTCCAATTAGTATTCTCGGAAAAAAATATCTGGAAGAGATTCAAAAATACAAAGAAAACTTATTATGATGAAAGCTAAGGCCGTTTTTTATAAAATTAAATTCTTTGAATATTAACTTGAAAATTGAGCATACTTCATGGTAAAAAAGGAGATACCAAATATGGCGCAGTTAAAAGGATCAAAGACCGAAAGAAACTTAAAGCAAGCATTTGCAGGTGAGTCCCAGGCACGAAATAAATACAGCTTTTATGCAGTAAAAGCAAAGCAGGAGGGATATGTTCAGATAGCTAAGCTATTTAAAGAAACTGCTGCAAATGAAAGAGAACATGCAAAAATTTGGTTCAAACTGCTAAATGATGGTATTCCAGGTACGAAGGAAAATCTAAAGGATGCCGCTTTTGGAGAAAACTATGAATGGACAGATATGTATGATAAATTTGCAAAGGATGCAAAAGAGGAAGGATTTGACCGGATTGCCTTTTTATTTGAATCCGTTGGACAAATTGAAAAAGAGCATGAAGAAAGATATAAAAAACTGTTAGAAAATGTAGAAGGAAATCTGGTTTTCTCAAAAGAAGAGGATGCAATATGGGAATGTTCAAATTGTGGACATATTGTAATTGGTAAAAAGGCACCAGAAATCTGTCCTGTTTGTGAGCATCCAAAAGCTTATTTCCAAGTAAAAGCAGTAAATTACTAAATTTTAATATGGCGTTTAATTGCTTCGAAACTTTGTTTGCTAGGGACTGGTTCCATTTTGCAAGCACCGTCAGAGGCAATTTTTTCGTTACGACAAGATAAAAATTTCCATTTTGATTAATAAAATTAACTCTATCCGACATAATTCTAGTGTTATCACAAAAATATTTAGTGAATCATGCAAAATAGCATTGACATTATTCCCTAATTTTAATATAATCATAGCAGAATTAAGCAAAAGCGTAATAGATTTTGCAGGAATTTTATTAAAACATAGGTAACGGCAGTTACCCTATTGATTGAGTGAGAGACTCAAATTTTATAAGTTGATGTTAATTGGGATTAACATTGAGTTGGTGACTAACAACCGTGTGTCTTGTCGGCACATCACACTTGTGAAACGATCAATAAGAGTAGTAAAAGTAAATTCTTGCTATATAGACTCTATAACGCTATATTGGATAAATAAAATGCGAATGTAAGTTCAAATATAAATAATACAATTAGTAATGAATTCAAGTGTAATGTAGTGACTATGTGATACGCTTGGGTTCTTTTTTTATGCAATAATGAAGAAAATTCCTTAACGGTTTATAGCAGGAATGGAGGATATGTGGGATTATGAGTGAAAATTTAACACTGTATGGGTTTAATAATTTAACGAAATCTTTAAGTTTCAATATTTACGATGTTTGCTATGCAAAGACGCAACGGGAGCAAAAAGATTATATTTCTTATATTGATGAACAATACAATTCCAATCGTTTGGTTAATATACTTTGTAACGTAACGGAGATGATTGGAGCACATGTTTTGAGTGTTTCAAAGCAGGATTATGAACCGCAGGGGGCAAGCGCAACTCTTTTACTTGCGGAAGAGCAGATGTTTGAAGCTAGAAGTGGGGATATGCGTAGAGAGATTATTACAAGGGGAGATACGACGGTTGCTCACCTTGATAAGAGTCATGTAACCGTGCATACTTATCCGGAGTATCATCCAGAAACCAGTATTGCGACATTTCGTGTGGACATTGATGTTGCAACGTGTGGAGAAATTACACCGCTTTCAACCTTGGATTATTTGATTGGAAGTTTTGATTCAGACATAATCACTATGGATTATCGTGTACGTGGATTTACTAGACAGATGGACGGTAGAAAGCTGTTTATGGACCATAAAATCACATCCATCCAAGATTACATTGCTGAGGACACGCTAAGAAAATACGATGCGATTGATGTTAATATGTATCAGTCAAACATTTTTCACACAAAGATGCTAATCAAAGAAATTGATTTACAAAATTATCTATTTAAAACGGATGTTTACGAACTTCCACCAAAAACGCGGTTAGAGATAACGAAAAATCTTCGTCAGGAGATGATTGAGATTTTTAGTGGAAGTAATATATTTTAGACGACAGGAGGAAGGTAAATGGAATTAAATCAAGAACGAATTCCGATTTACGAGGCTTTAAATAAATTTAAAAAAGAGCGAATCGTTCCTTTTGATGTACCTGGTCATAAAAGAGGTAAAGGAAACTTAGAACTTACTGAATTTTTAGGGGAAAAGTGCATGACGGTCGATGTAAATTCGATGAAGCCACTCGATAATTTGTGCCATCCAGTATCGGTAATACGAGAAGCGGAGGAACTGGCCGCGGATGCATTTGGTGCAGCACATGCCTTTTTTATGGTAGGAGGAACAACAAGTGCCGTACAGGCTATGATACTGGCTACTTGTAAAGCCGGTGATAAGATTATTATGCCAAGAAACGTGCATCGAAGCGCAATCAATGCCTTGATTTTAAGTGGAGCAATTCCAATTTATGTGAATCCAGACGTGGACAAGCGTCTTGGTATTGCACTGGGAATGTCTTTAAACGAACTGGAAGCAGTGATTCTAAAAAATCCAGATGCAAAGGCAGTGTTAGTTAATAATCCGACCTATTATGGAATCTGTTCTAATATAAAGGCAATTACAGAACTTGCACATCGATATGGAATCAAGGTACTGGCAGACGAAGCACATGGAACTCATTTTTATTTTGACAAGAGCCTTCCAATGGCGGCAATGGAAGCAGGAGCTGATATGGCATCCATTAGTATGCATAAATCAGGTGGTAGTCTGACACAAAGTTCTTATTTATTAGTTGGGCCAAATGTGAATGCGGATTATGTTAGACAGATTATTAATCTAACACAGACAACCAGTGGAAGCTATTTATTGCTTTCCAGCCTTGATATCTCAAGAAAGAATCTGGCACTTCATGGTGAGGAAATCTTTGGTAGGGTGCGTGGACTTGCGAAATATGCAAGGGAAGAAATCAATCAGATTGGGGATTATTATGCATATTCCAGTGAACTTATCAATGGAGATTCCATTTATGATTTTGATGTTACAAAACTTTCCGTCAATACGTTAGACGTAGGACTTGCCGGTATTGAGGTATACGATTTACTACGGGATGAATATGATATACAGATTGAATTTGGCGATATTGGAAATATATTAGCTTATATCTCAGTAGGTGATAGAGAACGAGAGATTGAACGCCTCGTGAGTGCGCTCGCTGAAATTAGACGTCGATTTAAAAAAGAAAGAGCTGGTATGCTCGATCATGAGTATATTAACCCACAGGTTATTGAAACACCACAACAAGCTTTTTATGGTGAAAAAGTATCGCTTCCAATCATGGAAAGTGCGGGAAGAATTTGTAGTGAATTTGTTATGTGTTATCCACCTGGAATCCCAATTTTGGCACCAGGAGAGATGATTACAAAAGAAATTTTAGAATACATTCGATATGCAAAGACAAAGGGATGTTTTATGACTGGTCCAGAAGATATGAAGATTGAGCATTTGAACGTTTTGCGATAACATAAGGGAGCAAGTGTGAAATTGAAACCTTTCACACAAACCCTGAATTTGAGTGCCGCTAAAGCGGCAGATGGGAGCAAACTATGGAATTATGGTTTACCGAGCAGCATACGCCAGAGGTTAATTTTTCAATCAAAGTCAACCGACAGCTATTTACTGCACAAAGTGATTACCAAAGAATTGATGTATTTGATTCAAAGGAATTTGGACGTTTTTTAACGTTAGATGGATATATGATGCTGACCGAAAAGGATGAGTTTATTTATCATGAAATGATTGTACATGTTCCAATGGCAGTTCATCCAAGCGCAAAGAAAGTGTTGGTAATTGGAGCCGGAGACGGGGGAGTTATTCGTGAACTGACTCGTTATGAAAGCGTAGAACACATTGATATGGTAGAAATAGATGAGTTAGTGGTTGAAGTTTGCAAAAAATATCTGCCACTTACTGCATGCAGTCTGGATGATCCAAGAGTAAACATTACCTTTCAGGATGGTTTAAAATACATTCGATCCAAGGAAAATGAATATGACTTAATTATTGTGGATTCCACAGACCCATTTGGTCCTGGTGAAGGGTTGTTTACCAAAGAATTCTATGGTAACTGCTATAAAGCGCTTAAGGAAGATGGAATCATCGTAAATCAGCACGAGAGTCCTTTTTATCATGAAGATGCCTTAGCAATGCAAAGAGCCCATAAGCGGATAGTGGAAAGCTTTAATATCAGTAAGGTATACCAGGCACATATTCCTACTTATCCATCCGGACATTGGCTGTTTGGTTTTTCATCAAAGAAATATCATCCAATTCGGGATTTTAATGCGGCAAAATGGAATACATTGGGATTGCAAACCAAATACTATAATACAAGACTACATGAAGGAGCATTTGCATTACCAAATTATGTAGAGGAGCTATTACGCGATGTGGAATAAAAATATAGAAACGTTTATTGGCTGTGAGGCTTCCTTTGAAGAAGCAAATACAGTGATTTTCGGAGCACCGTTTGACTCGACAACTTCGTATCGACCAGGTACCCGCTTTGCAAGCCGAACCATGCGCTCGGAGTCTTATGGATTAGAGACTTATAGTCCTTATCAGGATAAGGACATGGAAGAAATTAGTGTTTTTGACGGCGGTGATTTGGAACTTCCATTTGGAAATCCAAGAAGAGTCCTTGATCAGATTAAAGATACCTGTTTAACTATTTTAGAAGCGAAGAAACTTCCATGTATGATAGGTGGAGAACATTTGGTTACCCTTGGTGCGGTGGAAGCAGTCATCTCCCAATATCCGGATTTGCATGTGATTCATTTTGATGCGCATACCGATCTTCGAGAAGACTATTTGGAAGAAACCTTATCTCATGCAACTGTGATACGTCGGGTCTGGGATTTGGTTGGTGATGGGAAAATTCATCAGTTTGGAATTCGAAGTGGAGAGCGTAGCGAATTTTATTGGGCAAAAGAACATACTAACTTGAACAAATTTAATTTTAATGGATTAGATGAAGCAATAGAAAGCTGTAAGGGACACCCAGTATACTTTACCATAGATTTAGATGTACTAGATCCATCAGTATTTCCAGGTACTGGTACACCAGAAGCTGGAGGTGTGACTTTTCTACAATTATTAGAAGCCATTCGATCCGTATCAACACTTGATATTGTTGCAATGGATGTAAATGAGTTGTCACCAGGATATGATGCATCAGGTGCATCGACAGCAGTAGCATGTAAGGTTCTAAGGGAGTTACTATTAGCTGTTTCAAAGTAAATGATATAAAGAAAAATACAAATACCATACAGGAGGAATAAAATATGGGAAAAGCGTTAATCATCGGATGCGGTGGAGTTGCAGGAGTGGCCATTCACAAATGTTGTCAAAACAGTGAGGCTTTTGAAGAAATAATGATTGCAAGCCGTACGAAAAGTAAATGTGATAAATTAAAAGAAGAACTAGAAGGAAAAACGAAGACAATCATTCATACAGCAAAAGTAGATGCTGATAATGTGGAAGAACTCGTTGAGCTTATCAATGGATTCAAGCCAGATGTCGTGTTAAACTTAGCACTCCCATATCAGGATTTGACCATTATGGATGCCTGCCTTGCTACTAAGACAAACTATGTAGATACCGCCAACTATGAACCTCTTGATACCGCAAAATTTGAATATAAATGGCAGTGGGAATATCGGGAGCGCTTTAAGGAAGCTGGAATTACTGCTTTGCTTGGCAGTGGATTTGATCCGGGAGTTACGGGTGTATTTAGTGCATATGCATTAAAGCATGAATTTGATGAAATTAATTATATAGATATTTTAGACTGCAATGGTGGTGACCATGGATATCCATTTGCAACAAACTTCAATCCGGAAATTAATATTCGAGAAGTATCTGCAAACGGAAGCTACTGGGAAAATGGAAAATGGATAGAAACGCAGCCGATGGAAATTAAGAGAGAGTATGACTTTGAAGGTGTTGGAAAAAAAGATATGTATCTACTTCATCACGAAGAATTAGAATCTCTTGGAATTAACATTCCGGGAATCAAACGTATTCGTTTCTTTATGACGTTTGGACAAAGCTATATCACACACTTAAAATGTTTGGAAAACGTTGGTATGACGTCTATTGAGCCAATTGAATTTGAAGGAAAGCAAATAGTACCACTTCAGTTCTTAAAAGCCGTATTACCAGATCCTGCAAGCTTAGGACCACGTACTGTGGGAAAGACAAACATTGGTTGTATCTTCCAGGGTAAGAAGGATGGAAAAGAGAAGACATATTATGTATATAATATTTGCGATCATCAGGAATGCTATAAGGAAGTAGGTTCCCAGGCCATCAGCTATACCACAGGTGTTCCAGCTATGATTGGTGCAATGCTTATTATGGATAAGACCTGGAGTAAACCAGGTGTATTTAATATTGAAGAATTTGATCCAGATCCATTTATGGAAGCATTGAATAAATGGGGACTTCCTTGGAAAGAAGACTTTAATCCTACACTTGTGGACTAGGCACATCACATACTTGAATTGCGCAAGAAAAATGCGTAGGAATGGAGTAAAGAATGGATTATAGTACCATGAAAACACCTGCGTTTGTAGTAGAAGAAGAATTGTTGACTAAAAACTTAGAAATCTTAGCACGAATAAAAAAAGAAACTGGATGTCACATTTTATTGGCGCAGAAATGCTTTTCCATGTATGCAACCTATCCACTGATTGGAGAATTTCTTGATGGTACAACGGCAAGTGGCCTTCATGAGGCAAAATTAGGATTCGAATATATGCACAAAGAGAATCATGTATATGCTGCAGCATACCGTGAGGATGAAATGGATGAACTATTTTCCATTTGCGACCATGTTGTATTTAATTCTTTTACACAGTGGAATCGGTTTAGGGACAAGGCTATAGCCTCTGGAGTAGAATGTGGTCTTCGTATCAATCCAGAATGTTCCACGCAAGAAGGTCATGCCATCTATGATCCTTGCGCTCCGTATTCTAGGATGGGTATTACGAGAGAAAATTTTAAGGAAGAGGAATTAGAGGGGATATCAGGTCTTCATTTCCATACACTATGCGAGCAAAACTCAGATGATTTACTTACGACCCTCAAAGCCGTAGAAGAAAAGTTTGCTTTTATTCTACCTAAAATGAAGTGGCTAAACTTTGGAGGAGGTCATCATATCACAAGAGAAGATTATGATATTGGTACCTTGATTGCTTGTATTAAATATATGCAAGAGACGTACGGTTTGGCAATTTATTTGGAACCAGGAGAAGCCATTGCATTAAATGCAGGATTCTTAGTATCTACCGTGCTAGATGTAATTGAAAATGGACAAAAGATTGCAATCCTTGATACTTCTGCAGCCTGCCATATGCCGGATGTATTAGAAATGCCATATACACCTAATATCATTGGAGCTAAAATTGCAGATAAAGAAAACGTAAATAGTGATTGTGAAAACTTATATCGTCTTGCAGGTCCGACTTGCTTGTCTGGAGATGTAATCGGGGATTATATCTTCGAAAAATCCCTACAAGTTGGCGACCGTATCATTTTTTGCGATATGGCAATCTACTCCATGGTAAAAACAAATACGTTTAATGGAATGAACCTTCCAGATATTATTTATAAAAAAGGAACTTCATTCGAACGAATTAAAACGTTTGGTTACGATGACTTTAAATCAAGACTATAAAAATAAGGAGTAGTTTGATTTCTGAGTAAGTAAAGAAAAGTGAATATAATAACAAAAACGAGTGCACACTGCACTCGTTTTTGTTTCGTTACTTTATAAAATGTAGAATAATATGGATTATTCTCTATGTAAAACGTCTAAGATAGAATGTGAAATCAGATATTGATATGCTTCAAAAATGTCTTCTGCAGAAGGGTTCTCTTTATAAGTAGAGTCAAAGGTATTTTGTATCCATTCTTTGATGATATTAACAAACCCAATGGTATAATACTTTGCGACTACATCTTTTGTGAGCAGATGATAATCTGGAATATCATGTAACATATAGTGGTCAACGCGTTCGTGAAAAAGTTCATAGCTATAGTTATAAAACATATGTTCAAAAGAATTCTGCCCAGTAACCTCAAATGCACGCTGATAAAATTTTTTATCTTTTTCAATGGAAATAAAAATACTTTTTACGCCTTCCACATCCATGTCGAGGGCATTTAATTCTTTTACTCTCGAAAACACGTTTTTGTATAAGATAAAGGACAGTAAATCATACTTGTCTTCGAAATAATAATAGAAAGTAGGACGAATAACACCTGCCTCATCCGTTATCATTTTTATCGTAATTTTATCGAATTCATGAGTTAAAAGTAGGGTATGAAAGCTCTCAGCAAGTAATTCCTTGGTAATCTCTCGTTTGATTTCCATTCAATTCAACTCCCTAAATCACAATTATTTCTTGTCATCATAACACATTACCACTAGAATTCCAACAAAAAATGGAAAAATAAATGTAGCAAAGCGGTATAAAAGCATAGAGGATGCAGCTAAAGTCGTACCATAAATTCTTGAGAAAAAGGCAGTGAATAAAAATTCAGTAGAACCAATACCTGCGGGTGAGGGAAGAACACCTGCAAGTGCAGTTACAAGGGAGGAAACACTTATCGTATGACGAATCTGGGAAAGTGTATTTTCTCCAAATAAAAAGCAAGGAAGGCAATACCAAAAAATGAGTCGAATCAAATTTCGCAAAACTAAGGATGCCATTGCAACTTTGTCTTTCATTAGAAAATAAGTTCCTTCTCGAAGTGAAACAAACTCTGTATTCATTTTATTTATCTTTTCTAAATATTTGCCAGTACGATTAAATTTCGAGCAAATCCAGAGAATTAGCTTATGGAAGGGAGTGCATATACAGATTAAAATCAATACCGTTGTTATGAGGATTGTAAGTAAAAAGCCGATTAATATGAAGGAGAAATAGTCACCGTAAATATTGTACATATAACTATAGTCAGTTAAGATACAGATACCGCAAAACAAAGCAATAGCAATCTTAAAAGATACATATTGTAGCGTAATCAAACTTAGTGTATTTGCAAGTGGGACCTTTTTTTTGTTCAGATAGTACATACCAGCTGCGAAGGAGGCACTTCCCATTGTGATTGTCCGATAGAAACACGCATAAAAAGAACAGCTTACACCTTGAGACAAGGTAAAGCTGGGAGTGTATTTTAGGGATAAACGCCACAGGTTTATCCCTTCAAATACAAAATATCCTAATGATATAATACATATAATTGCGATAGTTGAAATTTTCGTTTTTTTCACCTGCACAAGTACAGGAACAAGTGAATCCCGACATAAGAAGCATGCAATGCCTATAATAGCAAGTACAACGAAAATTTTGAAAATTTGTTTTTTATTTTTTGTAATTTTCATATTTTGGTTTTTTATGTGTTTTTAAGTTCCACAAAACTTGGGCTTTTGGTGACCAAGCGTCAGCGTACTCCCTACATTTTTCGCAGAGGTGCTCGACAGACTCTGGTGATTGCAAATCCGTTGATTTCGCACCGGTATCTTTTACCATACGTTCCAAAAAATCAGGATTTTCAAGCATCGGACAAGGTCTTAAGTGATTGTTGTTAAATGGTTGGTTATCTCGGTAAGCCATAAACAGAGGCTGCTTTAATGCTTCTAATAGGCTTACTTCTTTGATATTAGCGCCTGAGTAGTGGATGAATACACATGGTTCAACATCGCCATTTGCATTGATATGGCAATAATTTCTACCACCCGCAATACATCCGCCAACATATTCACCATCATTTTGAAAGTCCATTGCAAAGATTTGTTTTCCACCTTCGATACCACGGATTTCGCGAACACGGTGATACATGTATATTCTTTGCTCATTTGTAGGCATTAAATCAATATCTGCTTCATTTCCTACTGGCATATAATGGAAGTACCAAGTGAAACGGCAGCCTTTTTCTATGATCATATCTAAAAATTCATCGGAAGTTACGGTTTCGACATTTTTGCTGGTATAGCAAATAGAAGTGCCAAAAATTTGTCCACTTGCTTTTAATAAATCCATTGCACGCATTACCTGATCAAAGACACCGCTTCCACGACGGAAGTCATTTACTTCCTCAAAACCTTCCAAACTAATGGACAGAGATAGGTTTCCGACACGTTTCATTTCTTCACAAAATTCTTCATCTACTAAAGTACCATTTGTAAAGGCATGGAAGGCACAATCATTGTGTTTTTCGCAAAGACGAATTAAATCTTTCTTACGTACCAATGGCTCTCCACCGGTGAACATGTAAAAATAAATTCCTATTTCTTTCCCTTGTGTTACAACACGGTCCAAATCTTCAAAAGATAAACTTAATTTGTGGCCATATTCAGCAGCCCAACAACCTGTACAATGAAGATTACAAGCGCTAGTTGGATCGATTAAGATTAACCATGGAATGTTGCAGTTATGTATTTCTCTCATCTTACGAATGGTCTTAGTACCATGGAAAGCAGCTTCGAACCCTAGGTTTAAAGCAGTCATTTTTGCAACATGTGGATCTACTTCATCCAGAAGACGGTTGGTAAACTGCATCCATTTTGCATTCGGATTTTGAATTAATTTTTTTGTTGCTTCGTAACTTTCTGATGAAAAGTTGTCTCCCATGTAATGCTCAGCCATATCTACAAGCTTTAGGAGTCCCTTTTCACGGTCTTTGTTTACATACTTTATTGCTGCATCAATTGCAACGTTAAATGTAGCACGTTCTGCTTTGTGTGTCAATGTTCCCATTTTATACAACCTCCTTAAAAATATCGAATAACTACGTCTAGTGAAGCAGCAATCAATATAATACCACCGAACATATACGCATTTTTCTTGTGTTTAAAACCGAAATGATAACCTGTATAGGCTCCTAGGAATACAAAAAGTACGGTTATGATTAGAAGACAAACTGCCTCAATCAAAACCTCAGTATTGAGAAATCCGAATCCAATTCCGGCAAAAAAAGCATCTAAACTGGTTAAACAGGCCCATATGCAAATGACCTTTGTGGGATACTCATTTTCTAATCGTTCCACGAATTGCTTATTTTCTCTTGCCTTGAATATCATGTAGACTCCTAAAATTGCAAATATAAATGCCGATGCAGTGTACCACATTTTCGAAACCGTTTGACTTGCATCATAAAAAACTGGAATTTTTGTAACTAAATTACCGACAAGCAAAGCAACGATTTGCCAACTTGCGAAGATTAGACATGATTTCAAAATATTTTTCTTTTCCAATTTTGAAATCAAGGACCCTTTACATATCATTACTGAAAAAACATCCAAAGAAAGTCCGGCAGAAACCATGATTATTTCAAACAAATTCATAGCTTCTTAATCGCCCCCTTTCTTCCTATTGATCTTCTTTCTACAATATAGTACTTATTTCGACAAGACAAAATATGCAGTAAAAGCTTGGTGTTACAAATATTCATACAAATTTGCCAAAGTGTATAGAGATATGTTACAAAAGCATATTTATGAAGCTTCTTGTCAAAGAACGGTGTTTATTGTATTATTATCATATTATATTCAGGTAAAGGGCGGAAATATGACATGGTAAAAGCAGTTATCTTTGATATGGATGGTGTCTTAATAGATACAGAAAAGCATTTGGTCAACTATTGGTGTCAGGCAGCGAAAGAATATGGATTTGATATGAAACGAGAGCATGCACTTACGATTCGAAGCTTGGCTGGTAAATATGCAGGACCTTATTTAAAGGAAATATTTGGTGAGACCTTTGATTATGAAATCATTCGAGCAAAGAGAAAAGAATTGATGAGTAAGGAATTATCACAGTGCGGTATTGAAAAAAAGCCAGAAGTTGATTTTATATTAAAGGAATTAAGAGAAAGAGGAATAAAGACTGCAGTAGCAACTGCAACCGATGAAATCCGTGCGAAGCTATATCTAACTGAAATTGGTATTTATGATAAAATTGATCCTTTGATTTGTTCTAACATGGTTGAAAATGGAAAACCAATGCCGGATATCTATCAATATGCATGTCGTGTGATTCATGAAAGGGAAGAGGACTGTCTTGCAGTAGAGGATTCTCCTAATGGCGTGCTTGCAGCGACGCGAGCTGGGATTCGAATAATTATGGTGCCTGACCTGACCAGACCGGATATAGAATTACAGAAAATCCTGTATGGTGTTACAGACACATTGGGTGGAATTCTTTCTTATATTTAAGTATTAAACACAAATTAAACTAAATTGTACATAAAACTTATAATTTTAAATCATCCAAAAATATGTTATACTATTTGAAAAAGGCAGAAAGAATTTAGCCAGTATACAGAAAACGAAGGAGATAAACTATGAAAAAGGCAACCGTTTATTTTACAGATATGAGGACTTCTTTTAACGAAAATCTTCCACAAAAGCTTGCTCGTTTAATTCAAACAGCAGGACTTTCAGAAATTGATTTTGATAAAAAATATGCAGCAATAAAAATTCATTTTGGGGAACCTGGAAATCTTGCTTTTTTGCGTCCAAATTATGCCAAGGTAGTAGTAAAGGCAGTGCAAGATCTTGGAGGTAAGGCTTTCCTTACAGATTGTAATACGCTTTATGTTGGCGGGAGAAAAAATGCACTGGATCACATAGATGCGGCTTATCAAAATGGATTTTCACCATTACAAACAGGCTGCCATGTTATTATAGCAGATGGGTTAAAGGGAACAGATGAAGCACTTGTTCCAGTTACAAATGGTGAGTATGTAAAAGAAGCAAAAATAGGCCAAGCAATTATGGATGCAGATATATTTATTACTCTGAATCATTTTAAAGGTCATGAAGCAACTGGTTTTGGTGGAGCGCTTAAAAACATTGGTATGGGTTGTGGTTCACGAGCAGGAAAAATGGAAATGCATAGTGCAGGCAAACCACATGTGATCGAAGATTTGTGTATCGGTTGTGGACGTTGTATTAAAATCTGTGCACATGATGCTCCTACTATTACAAATAAAAAAGCAAGTATTGATCAAAATAAGTGCGTAGGTTGTGGACGCTGTATCGGAGTATGTCCAATGGATGCTGTCGATGCTGCTGGAGATGAAACAAATGATATTTTAAATAAAAAAATTGCAGAATATAGCTGGGCAGTTTTAAATGAAAGACCTAATTTCCATATCAGTATTGTAGTTGATGTATCGCCATTTTGTGATTGTCATGCAGAAAACGATGTGCCAATTGTACCCAATATAGGAATGTTTGCTTCTTTTGATCCAGTCGCACTTGATGTTGCCTGTGCAGATGCAGTGAATAAACAGCCAATTATGCCAGGTAGTCGTCTCGATGAATATAATCAGGAACATTCCGATCATGAAAGTCACGATCATTTCCATAATAATCATCCGACTACAAACTGGAGAAGCTGCATTGAACACGCTAAGAAACTAGGTATTGGTACGGATGAATATGAATTAATCGTAATATAGGAGGCGTTTTATGCGTACAATGGAATTTAAAATGGAGCGTCCTGGATTGGTGAAGGAAGGGGAGACTGTTGAAATTCTAGAGAGAAGTTCAACTGTTAATTACCACTATATTATAGAGCCGGCGGTTGCTATGTCAGGATGCTATTTTGAACGTGAACGCTTAAAATCTTCCAATGGAGTTGTAAAAGAAATCAAACAGACAGAGACGGGCTATTATGTAATTGTTGCATTTGATGAGGATGGAGTACCAGAAAAATAGGGGAGAATTTCGGTGAATAAGATTAGTTATATAAAGAATTATTTTTCGAAAATTGGTGATGTAGAAGCTGAGATGAGAAAGTATTCTACCGAGGAAATACAGTATGTAGAATCGAGGAAACTCGAAACCAATATTATACGAATTCAATTAATTTCCATTATTGTGATTGTAGTTCAGGTAATGCATCTTATTGCCAATCTAATTACGAAAGATTCTTCTTATTATGCAAAATGGTATCTGGGGTCAGAGGTAGCGATGATTGTCGTGATTGTTTTGCATGAGCTTGTTTATAACATTTGGATAAAGAAAATGAAAAAAAATAAAATGATGGGGATTCGATATGTCATCTCCTGGTATGTTTGTGTTTCGTTGGTAATGTTGATATTTCTTGTTATAGATGCTACGAAAAATGGGCTGTTTTTTGAATTTTTTATTTTAAATGGCATGATTTCGGTAGTTTTGTTGATGAAAACGAAAATTCATTTATGTTGTTCCACCGCACTATTCTTAATTCAGCTTATGATGCTGCTAATAACGGATGCTAGTCCTGCCAAGTATCAGTTAAGTTTCCTTTCTCTTTTAGGAGCTTTTTTGATTGGACGAATCTTATATGTTGAATTTGTTCGTTTGTCTGTCTTGGATTTGCGATTGAAAACTGCTGTGAACGAGTTGAATCTCCAAAATGAGCGTTTTACCATTTTGCAGAACTTAACACAGGAGACAATCTTTGAATATAATTTTAAAGAAGATAAGATGAAGATTACAAATGTAAGCAACAATGAAACAAAAGTAATCTATAATTATATTGAAAAATTGAAGCATCAATACTATGTGTCGGTTGATATTGATGTTAAGGAAACAATTAATGTATACCGAGAACTCATTTATGGTAAGAAAAGAGATCATATTGAATTTCCGTACGAAGATAAAGATGGAAATATTAAATATTCGAAAGCTTTATTTACTACAATTTATGAAGGTGACCTTCCATTGCGATTAATTGGGAAAATATGTAAAGAGAATGATGCAGCTTTTTCTTCAGAAAAAAAGGCGGAGCAAGTTAATTTAACAAGTTAATACAATAAATTATTGACAAATGAAAGTGAATACTCTAGAATTAGTAAGAAAAATCGGAATGAGGAGGCCATATATGACACCATATGTAGAAATGACGCAAGAAGAACTTTTGAAAGAGAAAGTAACACTCGAAAAAGAATACGAAGAAGTAAAGAAAAAGGGTTTAAAACTTGACATGTCAAGGGGAAAGCCAGCTGCAGCTCAGCTTGATATATCCATGGAAATGATGGATGTTTTAAATAGTACGACAAATTTAAAAGGTGAAGAAGGCGTAGATTGCAGAAACTACGGTATATTAGATGGAATTAAAGAAGCAAAGCAGCTTCTTGCAGATATGATGGAAGTAGAACCAGAGAAAATTATCATTTATGGCAATTCTAGTTTAAATGTTATGTATGATACAGTTTCCCGTGCAATGACACATGGAGTACTTGGAAGTACACCATGGGCAAAACTGGATAAGGTTAAGTTTTTGTGCCCTGTTCCAGGATATGATAGACACTTTGCAATTACGGAATATTTTGGAATTGAAATGATAAATGTTCCTATGACATCAGAAGGACCAGATATGGATGTTGTAGAAAAACTAGTAAAAGAAGATGAAGCAATCAAAGGTATTTGGTGCGTACCAAAATATTCAAACCCACAGGGAATTACCTTTTCTGATGAATGTGTAAGGCGATTTGCAAGACTTGATCCAGCTGCAAAAGATTTCCGTATTTACTGGGATAATGCATATTGTATTCATCATTTATATGATGAAAATCAAGATCATTTAATTGAATTATTAGCAGAATGTGAAAAGGCTGGAAAGCCAGATATGGTTTATAAGTTCTGTTCCACATCAAAAATCAGTTTCCCTGGTTCAGGAGTAGCTGCGATTGTAGCTTCCGAAGCAAACTTAAGTGAAATTAGAAAACAACTTACCATACAGACAATAGGACATGATAAAGTAAATCAACTTCGTCATGTACGTTATTTTAAGGATTTGGCTGGCATGGAAGAACATATGAAGAAACAAGCCACTATTTTAAGACCTAAGTTTGAGGCTGTTTTAGAAACTCTTGAAGAAGAACTTGGTGGAAAAGGCGTAGGAAGCTGGATTGCACCAAAGGGCGGATACTTTATATCGTTTGAAGCACTCGATGGTTGTGCAAAGAAAATAGTAGCTATGTGTAAGGATGCAGGTGTCGTTATGACAAATGCCGGAGCGACTTATCCATATGGTGTCGATCCTCATGATTCTAATATCCGTATTGCACCTTCATTCCCGACTCCAGAAGAATTAACTGTTACAGCAAAGTTATTTGTTCTTTGTGTAAAACTTGTAAGTGTAAATAAAATATTAGAAAGTAAGTAGTTTTGATAAAATATGATAAAAGAAAAAAAGCTTGGAATTCCAGGCTTTTTTTTGTTCTGTCAGAGGGTGGGGGGACATTGTAATATGTGATGAAGTTATTAAACAAAATATTGCAACAAATATACACGGATGATATAATAAAGTAAAATACACATGAAATGAAAAATAAAACATTGCATATCGTGAATAAAACCTACAATAATTTGAATTTGTCTTTGCTAAACTCGAGTACACCTTCATTTCTAAGCTTACTTAACTCGTTTGACATAGCACTTCGGTCAACGTATAAATAATCTGCAAGTTCCTGACGACTAAAAGGAATGGAAAATGAGTTGCTTCTAGCTTTTTTCGCTTCACTTGCAAGGTATACCATAAGTTTTTCTTTTGTCGTTCTTTTGGATATAAATTCTATCTTCTGATTGAGTATTACATTTTTATTAGCTACAACGCGCAGCATGTTGAAAATTAGTTTGCTATGAAAAGTGCAACAGTTTGAGCAAGTAGTTAAAATTTTTCTGTAATTTATAAGCATAATAGTGCATTCACTTGTTGCTAAAACACTCACAGGTAATATAGAAACATCAGCACATGCGAACGCCTCACCAAATAATTGGCCTTCGCTGATAAAAGCTAAAATGTTTCGATTACCATAGAAATCATCTTTTACAACTTGAACTTCCCCTGACAATACAATTCCTACGAATTCAGCAGTGTCACCTTCTGAAAATATGGCTGCATTTGCTCGATAGTTTGTTATTTTAGCAGATAGACAATTAAATAAAGAATCCAAGTCATGTGCTTCAATTCCAGAAAATAAAGGAACGGATTTTAATATATTTTTATAGTTTTCCATAAAGATCTCACTTTCGTTGTAAATACAACATACATTGTGAATTTATTATAGTATAGTATGCTCATAAACTCAATGACTGTTTTAAACACCTTTAGGAGGATAAATTTATGATACGTAAGATTATAAGAATTGATCAA
Source organism: Acetivibrio sp. (assembly GCA_041739345.1). Lineage (GTDB taxonomy): Bacteria > Bacillota > Clostridia > Lachnospirales > Lachnospiraceae > DIGJ01. Next base: position 33,064 of record JBGSNZ010000041.1, read on the forward strand.
GAAAAATGTAACGGATGTGGTGCATGTGCAGCAGCTTGCCATGAGGGTGCCATTGGTATGGTTGATGGTAAGGCAAAGTTGTTAAGAGATGACTACTGTGACGGTTTGGGCGATTGTTTGCCAACGTGTGAAACTGGTGCGATTACGTTTGAAAATAGAGAAGCAGCGGAATATAACGAGGCAGAAGTAAAGAAAAATCAGATAAAGAAACAGGGTGAAAACATACCATGTGGTTGTCCTGGATCAAATTCAAAAGCGATTAATCGCGAAGTAGAAGAAACAAAAATTAAGGAAAGCAAGAGCGTAGCTTCCCAATTGACACAATGGCCGGTTCAGATAAAACTTGCACCAGTGAATGCACCTTATTTTAATAATTCAAATCTATTGATAGCTGCAGACTGTACGGCATATGCTTATGGAGATTTTCATAACAAGTTTATAAAAAATAGAGTTACTTTAATAGGATGTCCAAAGCTTGATGAAGGCGATTATGCAGAAAAATTAACTGCAATCATACAAAACAATGATATTAAAAGTGTAACTGTAGTTAGAATGGAAGTTCCTTGTTGCGGCGGTATTGAGAATGCAGCGAAGCGAGCATTACAAAATAGTGGAAAATTTATTCCTTGGCAAATTGTTACCATTACAACTGATGGAAAGATTATGGAATAAATTAAATTGATGGCGAAGTGGATGATGATATCAAATTATTTATGGGAATGTAATTCTTAGTAAGCGTGCCCATTGTGGATTCAGATCGTACGGAGATCTGAATCTGCAATGGGCACGCTATATCAATAAATTGATCAAAAGGCCCTTATTTACTGCAATCTTTGAAGTATAGAATTAACTTCGTCATCTAAAGTCAGGTCATAAACCATGGTAAAACAATCTCTCGCATTGTCCTTATTCCCTTTTTCAAGTTCAAGTTGTCCAACGCGGTACGTAATTCCAACTGTATCAGAGTTTGGACCCACTGGAATATTTTCTTTTGCCAATGTTGCTTGCATATCTTGGATAGATAAATTTGGGGTAGGGCTCTTCAACGCTTTTTCCAAGTAATAAAGTTCGTTATCTGCCTGCTTGGATGAAGAATAGATATTGCTGTATTGATAAAGAGCAGTAGCAATTTGAGGTTGACATTTTTCTAAGTAATAAAAGCCTAGGTTACGATAGTATCTGGCAAGGGTTACTCTGGTACAACAGAAATTGTAAGCACGATCGGTAATCTTTTTACACGCATCCAAATTACCAAGGCTTTTATATAGTTCGCCTAATTGAAGCATAGAATCTAAATCAACTGGATTCCAACTTATGGCTATTTCATAAGCTTTTACAGCTTCTTCCAGTTTATTTAATTGCATCTTTAAAAATCCAAAGAGGCGATAATATGCATTTAAGTTGATATCAGTATGCGAAATACCTTCCTTATGATTCAAAAAGTAATCATAATAATAAACCTCTAATATGTGATTGAAACTAAACTGTTTTCCTATTAGTTCCTTATACTTTGGTGTAAGCATGGATAAAAGATATGACATTTTTTCATCTGCTAGAATAAATTCTTTTTTATTTACTAATTCTTTAATTTCTTCATATAATTCCATTATGAGGGTTCTCCTTTGATTATCTACTAAAAAGGATACCATGAGCAAATTTTTATGTCAAAACCTAAAAAAAATTATTGCATAAAAAATAATTTTGGTATATGATGAACTTATATAAGAAAGAAACGAACATTAATCTCTATTGGAGGAAAAGTATATGAGTAAAAAAAGAGTAGTTATAGCATTAGGTGGAAATGCATTGGGAAATTCACTTCCAGAACAAATGGTAGCAGTTAAGACAACAGCAAAAGCAATTGTAGATTTAATTCAAGAAGGCAATGAAGTTATCGTAACACATGGTAACGGTCCACAAGTAGGTATGATTAACAATGCAATGTCAGCACTTCATCGTGAAGATAACAACGTACCAAACACCCCACTTTCCGTATGTGTAGCAATGAGTCAGGCTTATATCGGATATGATTTACAGAATGCACTTCGTGAAGAACTTATTAATCGAGATATCAAAAATATGCCTGTTACTACTATGATTACACAGGTGAGAGTTGATGAAAATGATCCAGCATTTGAAAACCCTACAAAACCAATTGGTCAATTTATGTCAAAAGAAGAAGCGCAAGAAGCAGAAAAGAAATATGGCTATATTACAAAAGAAGATTCAGGCAGAGGATATCGTCGTGTTGTAGCTTCTCCAAAGCCACAAGAAATTGTAGAAATTGGTGCGATTCGTACATTGGTAGAATCCGGAAGTGTTGTAATTGCCGGCGGCGGCGGTGGTATTCCTGTAACATTAAAGGGAAATCATTTGTCAGGTGTAGGTGCTGTAATTGATAAAGACCATGTAAGCTGTTTATTAGCAAAAGAATTAGATGCAGATTATCTCATTATTTTAACAGCAGTAGAAAAGGCAGCTGTTAATTATGGTAAACCAGACCAAAAATGGTTAGGAGAAGTTAGCGTTGATGAAATGAATAAATACTGTGAAGAAGGACATTTTGCACCAGGTTCCATGTTGCCTAAGGTTCAGGCTGCAATCAACTTTGCTGATTCTAAAGCAGGACGTCGCTCTCTAATCACATTACTTGAAAAAGCAAAAGACGGAATTCAGGGGAAAACAGGTACCGTTATTGTAAAATAATCAAACTTGTTCCATTGGTAATGTTATAATTTATTGATACATATCAAAAAAATTGTATACGTATTTATTCTAGATAGATGAAAAGGATTTTTATTCGGTTTAACGGATAGAAGTCCTTTTTTTATTATGGATACATCTCATATTGATTTGTAAAAATTTAAATTACTTTGATTTTACAAAAGATTATTGTTTATATGATATAACTTTACAAATGAATGAACTACACTAATCTTGTAAAAAATAAATAAAAAAGAGATTAAAGGAGAATTAATATGAAAAGAAATTGGAAGAAATTATTAGGATTAACATTGGTAACAGTTTTAAGTTTATCTACATTAGCAGGATGTGGAAATAAGAACGCAGAAAATACAACACCAGAAGGTGATACAACAAAGACAACGCAAACAACTGAAACTGCAGAAACAGAAGAAGCAAGTGAATCTACACTCAGTGGTTCAATTACTATGGCAGGATCAACATCAATGGAAAAATTTGCTACAGCTCTTGCAGAAGCATTTATGGGAAAAAACAGTGGAGTTACTGTGAATGCAGAATACATTGGTTCTAGTGCAGGTATAGAATCCTTAATCGCTGGAAATGTACAAATTGGTAATGCCTCCCGTGAACTAAAAGATACAGAAATAAGTGCTGGTGCAGTGGCGAATGTCGTTGCTACTGACGGAATTGCAGTAATTACAGATGCAAATAATAAAGTGACAGATGTAACCACGGAGGATTTGACAAAAATATATAAAGGTGAAGTTAAAAATTGGAGTGACCTTGGTGGAGATAATATGCCAATTATAGTCATAGGAAGAGAAGCTGGATCAGGAACAAGAGGTGCATTTGAAGAATTACTTGAAATCGAAGATCAATGTGCATATGCAAACGAACTTGACAGTACGGGCGCTGTATTAGCTAAAGTTGCTTCTACAAGAGGAGCAATCGGATATGTATCTTTAGATGTATTAGATGATACCGTAATTGCAATGAATTTGGATGGAGTTACTCCAAGTGAAGATACCATTAAATCAGGAGAATATACATTAAGCCGTCCTTTCATTATGGCAACTATGGGAGATATCAGTACACAGACTCCAGAGATTCAAGCACTTTTCGAATTTATCAATTCTGATGAAGGAAAAGCTTTGATAGAATCAGTAGGATTATTCACTGCAGAATAAGGAATGAAGGATGAAGCAAGTAGGAGGCTAATGAACGAATGATTAGCCTCCTACTTGCTTATGTCAAGACAGTTTACATTGACTTTACATAAGATTATCATAGGTGTGATATAACTTTACAAATGAATGAATTACACTAATCATGTGAAATATAAAGATATGGGATTAGGGAATATGAGTGAAGATAGGCTTAGGCACTATTTGACTATGTTAATTCTGAAAAGGCCAGGATTTGATTGAATCGGTAGGGTTATTTACAGCAGAATAACGGAATAGGAAAAGGAAATCATATGAATCAATTATTTTCAATACGTGGAAGTTACAAGAATCGCTCCATAGTTGAGCAAGTAGCACAGATTATTTTTATTGTGTGCGGATTAACCGCAGTTTTAGCAGTTGCGTCCATTACCATTTATATGATTATTAGTGGAACACCGGCTCTTTTTGAAGTGGGAATCAAAGAAATTTTGTTTTCTAGCGTATGGAACCCAACCGGAACAGTCCCACAATATGGTATTTTGAGTGTAATTCTTACATCAATAGTAGGTACGGCACTTGCTATTTTAATCGGTGTGCCTATTGGTGTACTTACAGCAGTGTTCTTGGCAGAAACGGCACCAAAATCTATGGCTTTAATAGTAAAGCCGGCCATTGAATTATTAGCAGGAATTCCATCTGTAGTATATGGACTTCTTGGCTTATTAATCTTAAATCCATTGATGTATGAAGTAGAATTATTTGTTTTTAAAGATTCTACGACACATCAGTTTACTGGAGGATCAAACCTTATTTCAGCGGTATTAGTGCTTGCTATCATGATACTTCCAACGGTAATTAATATTAGTGAATCAGCAATCAAAGCAGTACCAATTTATCTAAAGACTGGTTCGTTAGCGTTAGGAGCATCTCATATACAAACCATCTTTAAGGTAATCTTGCCAGCAGCACGTTCTGGTATTGTGACCGCCATTGTGCTTGGTGTTGGTCGTGCACTCGGAGAAGCAATGGCAATCAGTTTAGTATCGGGAAGTTCTGTTAACATGCCGCTTCCGTTTAATTCCGTTCGATTCTTAACAACTGCAATTGTTAGTGAAATGGGATATGCGGCAGATACGCACCGAAAAGTACTATTTACCATTGGGTTAGTTTTGTTTGTATTTATTATGATTATTAACATGATTTTGACTAAAATATTGAAGAAGGGGGAAAATGAAGATGCATGAAACATCTGCTATATATGGAAAAAGATTTCGAACATATGATTGTGTACTTAAAGTTTTGATCTATATGAGTGCTTTTTTCTCTGTTTTTCTCTTACTCGGGATTATGGCCTATGTGTTTGTAAAAGGAATTGGTGTAATTAACTGGACTTTTTTAACCACAGTACAAAGTTCTGCAAAGGGAACGTTTGGTATCCTTGGAAATATAGTAAATACATTATATTTGATTTTTATTACGCTATTACTTGCAACTCCAATTGGAATTGGTGCTGCTATCTATTTAAATGAATACGCAAAAAGAGGAAGACTTGTATCGCTAATTGAAAGTACAACAGAAATTTTGGCAGGGCTTCCATCCATCCTTTTTGGACTCTTTGGTTTGGCTCTTTTTGGAACCGTGTTTAAGTTGGGATACTCCATTTTGACAGGAGCTCTAACCATGACACTTATGATTCTTCCTTTAATTACAAGAAATACACAGGAAGCATTAAAGACAGTTCCAGCGACGTACCGCTCAGGTGCGTTAGGAATGGGAGCAACGAAATGGTATATGATTCGAACGATTCTTTTACCATCTGCTATGCCTGGTATCATTACCGGAATTATTTTAGCGGTTGGTCGAATTGTTGGAGAATCGGCAGCACTTTTGTTTACCGCAGGCAGTGGGTTCTTATTACCTTCCTTTGGAGAATATGGAAGCGGATTATTTGAAAAGATTTTACAACCAGGTGGTACATTAACCATTCAGCTTTATTTATGTATGTCAAAAGGTCAATATGACAATGCATTTGGTATCGCGGTAGTCTTGATAATTATTGTATTTATGATAAACTTATTAACAAAGTACTTAAGCAAATGTTTTGATGTCAATCGGAGAAACTAGAGCAGTGGAGGATATTTTATAAATGGCAAATGCAAAAATTGAAACAAAAAAATTAAATCTTTATTATGGTGAAAATCATGCTCTAAAGGATATCAACATGGCAATTAAGAGTAATAATATTACAGCATTAATAGGACCTTCAGGCTGTGGGAAATCAACTTTTTTAAAGACACTGAATCGCATGAATGATTTGATTCCAAATATAAGAATTGAGGGAGATGTTTTTATTGATGATGAAAATATCTTTGACCAAAGAGTAGATACGACAAGATTACGTAAGAAAGTTGGTATGGTATTTCAGCAACCGAATCCATTTCCAATGAGTATTTACGATAACGTTGCATATGGTCCTCGTATTCACGGTATTAAGGATAAAAAGCGATTGGATGAACTTGTAGAAATGAGCTTAAAAGGCGCAGCAATATTTGATGAAGTAAAAGATCGCCTGAAAAAATCAGCACTTGGTCTATCTGGTGGACAACAGCAACGACTTTGTATTGCAAGAGCTTTAGCGGTAGAACCAGAAATCTTACTGATGGATGAACCAACTTCTGCTCTTGACCCGATTTCCACACTAAAAGTAGAAGATTTAATGGGTGAATTAAAAGAAAAATACACCGTTGTGGTAGTTACTCACAATATGCAACAAGCAGCCAGAGTATCAGATGATACTGCATTTTTCCTCTTGGGAGAAGTGGTAGAGTTTGATGAGACAGATACCATATTCTCGAAACCAAAGGATAAACGAACCGAAGATTATATTACAGGACGTTTTGGATGATGTAGAGAAAGATTCGGAAAATCTTTTTTAAACAAATTTTGTGCCTGCGTAATCCTCGGCACAAAAATCAGTTGTGCTAAGAACATGCGCAGAAGTGGAGGTTAAAATGACAGCTAGGATTAGTTTTGAACATCAGTTATCAGAATTGAATGATAATCTGATAAAAATGGGCCATTTAGTAGAAGATCAAATTGACCGTATTGTAATTGCTTTAGAGAATCGTGATACAGAACTAGCAAAGGAAATTATGGCAGGGGATCAATATGTCAATGATTTAGAAAAAACAATCGAATCACAATGTCTATCTTTGATCACAAGACAGCAGCCAGTTGCAAGAGACTTAAGAATTGTTTCTGCAGCACTAAAGGTTGTAACGGATATCGAAAGAATTGGAGATCATGCAGCTGATATTGGTGAAATTATTTTGCGTTTTGAACATGCGGATTTCTATCATATCACGAAAAAAATACCAATGATGCTAGAAGCAGCAAAGAAGATGGTGCATGATTCTGTAGATTCTTTTATTAATCGAGATGTAAAAGCTGCAAATGAGGTCATGAATGCAGATGATATCGTGGATGATTTATTTAATGAGATTAAAAGTGAAATTGTAGTTTTATTGCAAGAGGGAGAGATTTCTCCTGACTATTGCGTTGATGTACTTATGATTGCAAAATACTTGGAAAGAATCGGAGACCACGCAGTTAATATTGGAGAATGGACAATTTTCCAAAAGAGCGGACCAGAGATTGATCGATTCTCGTAAAAATGATTATGTTGCGAAATAAGGGAATGTTGCAAAACGATAGGTTGTGTTCAATTTGCAATACGGGGCTCAAATAGCATACGTTAAACCCTCAACACGATTATCAATTTTAATAAGCTATAAGCAATGAAAAGCGAGTGTGTAGGACGAGGCCACTGAAAAACTATCGTTTTTTCTATAGGTTGCTTTAAGAATCAACAGATGAATATAAAAAATAGCGGTATAAAGTTCATCAAGGACTTTTTTACCGCTATTTTTCACTTATACAATGTATAATTGCCACTTAT
>JBGSNZ010000020.1:0-11319 GCA_041739345.1 Acetivibrio sp.
TCCATCCAAGGATTTGTCTATGAGAGAAGTTTATGGCCTAGATAAAACACTTAGCGAATAACTAATATCGGCGGTTCCCTTGTTCCGGTCATGCGGTTTCCTTATGACCGGACAGGCGGCTTCGCCGCACCGGAATATTCACCATTGGAACCCAGTAATGCAAAGATACCTCCCTGCTCTACTTCAAAATCTACTCCTTTCAATACTTCTATCTCTTTGTAAGCTTTCTTTACACCCTTAATCTGTATGATATTCTTTTTCATTTTCTATTCCTCCTTTACAATATTGTAGCCTTAAACAAATCTGCTTCTAATCCTTACACTTTGGCTTGAGCAGCTTTGATAAAGAAAGAGCCGACAACAGTGATTTTACTCACATGTTATCGGCTCTGCGTCTTAGCGTCTGGCTCATTGATAACTGATATATTCCATCGTTTTACATTAATTATCGTTTCCTGTTTACACTTGGGACAAAATAGTGTGAAATTCTCAAGTACCGTTTCATCACGTATCTTGACCCTTGTTTTGTTACCACAGACCGGGCATAATATCCACTCGTCGTTATACAAACTCTACCACCCCTTTCCCCCAGAACATTCAAGCATAACATTCATATCGCCCTTTACTTTGTTTTATCTGTAACCCTTTTCATCGCCTTGTTCACTTCTTGGTTAGCCGATTCTTGATAAAGGTCAGCATAAGTTTTTGAATCTTTAATAAGATCATCACAGAAAGCCGCTACGTCACTGCCCGTCACTTCGAGCACGTGTTTACCTAAAGCAGCCCCTTCCTCAAAAAGGTCGACAATCCCCGAGAGCAACCCTGTTCCTTCCGTTAGTTCAACCGGGCCGACCTTAAAGAGATATTTTTGAAGCTCTTTATAAACAATCTGATAATCTTGCGGGAGCGCTTTCACACGGCCCATATGCGCTCTCCACTCTCTCTTACCTTCAATGATATCTTGTATTCTCATATTATTTTCCCTCCTATTTGCCTAATTTTCTAGTGATATTATTATTTAGTTGTTCGCGCCACTTGTCACGATAAGACTTTGCCCCTTCTTCACCAACCAGAGCTGAGCTGAAGCCTTTAATATCGTCACCCAAAACCTCTTGTACACTCTGTCCGTCCGCCGCAGTTTCTTCAAGCAAACCAAGCACACCGTCAAGGATTGGCATTAAGTTGCGACCGGTGAAATCTGAGTGCGTCCAAAGATTGGTATTAATTTTTTCCCATGCCACTTGATAATCCTCCGGTAGCTTTTTAGCTCGCGATTCAAAAGATTTCAATTCTTTCGTCATGTCGCTTCCTGTAACTTTTTCCCAAATATTCATTGTTTTTTCTCCTTTAACTCGTTAATTTTTGATGATACGAACTCCCATCTTTCCCAGAACCTCCGCAGCTCTTCACGCCCCGCGTCGTTTAGCGTGAAAAACTTTCGCGGTGGTCCCATATCGGATGGTTTTTTTTCTATGTCCACGAGTTTATTCTTCTCAAGCCGCACCAAAATGGTGTAAACTGTCCCATCCACAACGTCCAAAAACCCGAGGGTATTCAGCCGCCGCGTGATCTCGTAACCATAGATTTCCTCGTGGCTGATGATTTCAAGGACGCAGCCTTCCAGTACACCCTTTAACATTTCTGTGATATTTTCCAATTTAATCACCTCTCCTCTATCTAGTATCACTGATATTCTGTATTACTTACTACCGCTATATAGTAACACGTAGTAGTTATACTGTCAATATTTTATTTATTTTTAATCAAATTCATTATCAGAATCAGCGCAAGTGTAACATCTTGGATGTTATCTGTAACAAATTGCCTTTATGTAAAAAAAGACATTAACGTCTCTCTACCTCTCGGTATCAACCACGCTAATGTCTTTCCACCTTTTCTTATATTTTCTGTTTCAGGCTTTCTGCAATAAAGTTATTACCTCCACATGCCTTGAGTATACAAAAAAGATGCCGCTTAAAGCTAGTGGGGCCTTGGCGGCAAAATAGCTATTAATGGTGATGATTCTGTTTACTCTCATTACATATGTTTTCTATACCTATTTGTAAGCTGTTATTATGAATATAAACATTTAGTGCCTTTGCAAGGAAGTTTTTGATAGGCTCTTGAATATCTTTCGCTTCATCCGGCCAGTTTTGGATATCCAGGCCTGCGTTGATCAGTGACTTCAATAGATTAAAATCTCCGGATGAAAATTCATTTACCATGCTCCACCAGCGTTTTGCAAGTTTCTGTCCTTCTTTGCCTTCCGGATTAACACCTTTTTCATAAAGCTCTTCCAATTTGTCAGATACTTCTTTTACATCCAAATTATCAGGCATCGTAAACAATTGAGTTGCAAAGATTTTTAGCTGTTCATCATTAAAATAACGTACTACAAACGCATATGGGTTGCCTCGTTTCATAGATTCCATAATCGCAATCAGGCGATCCATATTAATTTCCTGATCGGTTTTTGTCTCTGCAATCACAGTATCAAGTATGCCTATAATATTATTTAGGTGTTTGATCTGTCCAATAAGAGCATTTCGTTGCAGTGTAAATATTTTCTCAAAATCGACTGAATTGTTTAAATCTAATATTTTTCCATTAATTTCTTCCAAAGAAAATCCCAATGATTTAAGGAAAAGAATCTGTTCAAGGCGCAAAACATCTTCGCACGTATACTTCCTTCTACCGCCTTCGGTAATGATTGGTTTTAGCAAATCCTGTTCATCATAATATTGAAGTGTTCGTACAGTAACACCGCCCATACGTGCTAATTCTCCGATTGTAAACAAATGTTCCTGATTCTCCATGCTATTCCACCTCAATTTACCTGCATTGACCTTACTATATGTTTATGTGAAAGGCGTTTCTTTAAAATCCAGTTTCGCTTTTCGTCTTTTAAATGCCTGAAGATGTGTCAGGAAACTATCTTTCTTGGTCACCCGTCATTTTTAATATGACTTCGCGTACTGGAATTGCCTTATGGCAATATGGGCATTCGCCAATCTTGCTATTATTTTCCCCAATTTGCCCTATTGAGATGCCGAGTTTTTTCGCCTTAACAGCATCCATACCTGAATAGTTTTCCGTATAATCTCCATTTTCTTTTTTGAATACAATAGAGTTAAACGGAATACATTTGTGACAATTCGGGCAGAATCCTGGTTGTTGATTGCGGGGCCAGGTAATTTCAGCTTCTCCTTGTTTTGTCTTTATAACAAATTTTTGTTTGCAGTTTTTATCAATATCGTAATCTTTCATTTAAGTTCACCTTCCTTTTCATGTTATCTCAATTATAATACATCACGCTACGTAACATGCAAGAGGTATTGAACTTATAAACTTATAAACTAATATTTTGGCCTATTGAGCTTATCTTGATAATAAAACGATTGTTTTAACGTGCCTTGAGGAGATAAGATCGGAACTATTTCTATTATCGCGACCTTACTCTGAAACCAAAACCATATAAAACAAGGAGGAGTCTTATCGTGAACAAAATTCTGTAGTCCTAATTGGAGATAGTAAGCTCGATATATTCAAGGAGTGAAAAAGCTTCAGAAAACATCTTATTTCCATATTTGTCCTTTTTTATTCTGCATAAACCAGATTCTTTTCATAACTTCTAGCTACTAATTTCTGATTTATTCGTACAAGTTCATCTTTATGAGAAAAATATGCTTCATCATGTTCTTCTTGTATACGGTTACGTTCCAACCTTGCTTGCTCCCATAATTTTTCATAATCTATGTTGTCACTAAAAGGCTCTACCTTCTTGCTTTTCTTTCCATGTGAAGATGTAGAGTCCTTCGAATAATCCCATTCATTATAGCTTTGTCCCCAGCACTCTTCTTTGGTTGCACCTATGTATTCATAATCTGAACCCGAAAGATAGTCTGCACGGTTTGTCATCATTGACATATCTACAGAGCGATTTTCTCTAATATGCATAAATACCCACTGTTCATATTCAGGATCATCTTTCATTGCCTGATAAGCTTCATCAGAAATCACAAGTGTTTCTGCATCTTTCTTATGGGATGAATGAAAAGGTATCTTGTCAATTTCTTCTCTTACTCTTGCTTTGTAATTCTCCAAAGAATCTTCTGTATTAGTTGCATTCTGGACTATCCTGCCTTTTTCTGCTTTTGAAACTTTACTATTTTGAGTACTATTTGTATATGCATTGTTTCGGCCATAGCTGTCCACTCCACTAATTATTTGCCCAATTCTATATTCCATATTGTAATCACTCCTTTTCAACTACATTACATTTTTTCCCTGTATTTTTCCCATTCCTGCTTCTACATACTCATCAACATAATCATTAATTGGTCACGTTTACATGCATCATCAGAACTTTTGATCTGACCTTTCAAATCATCTGTTTCCAAATTATTTTTATCTACCTGCATTAACTTTTACACACTACTTTAGAGGCTGACTCAGACGCAATTATTGAAACTGTTGCATCCGATATATTTTCCGCACTCTGTTGTTCTGCATTTAGAAAGTTGCTATAGGCTGTTTTTTGTTGTTGCTGGGCTGCAAATATTTCTTGCATTTTTACAGCTTCTTTTGCAGCTCGTATCTGTTGAGCCTTCTTTACTTGTTCTTTTAACAGTTCTTCCATTTTTTCATGACGTTCTTGCCACCATGATTTTTCATTTGTATCTTTAAAAGCAGAAAATATTCCAGATGTTCCACCAATAGGTCCTCCGTAACCATAGGTACTCTCCCAACTATCCCCAATAACTTGCATATACGAATTTTTCCCTGCGTTAAACGCACTAGTTGTACTAAAATCACGCTTAACAAAGTCCAATACGTCTGCTTCCCATTCTGGTTCACTTTTCATTCGTTCAAAACAGGCATCGGTTATAACCATTTGCCCAGCAAAAGTAGACTTATGATATGCACTAACAGGAATCTGAGATATCTTATTGCATATATACTCTTTATACTCGTCCATTGTCATATCTTCTTTTGATTTTGTTGCATCAATAGAATTGCTTGTAGTAATATTTGGTGGAATGTTGATTGCAACATTCCCATTTTTTTCCATTGTATAGCCACTTGAATACCCTTTATATGTAGAGCTTGTTTTCGCTATCGTATTCTGGAAGCTTTTTGATGCTGATGACAAATCAGCACTATTTACTTCATTATTATTACTATAATAATTTCCGTTGATACTTGAAATATTAAGACTCATGTATGTACCTCCCTGCTAAAACTACTGACTTCACTTTTCACATTTATTCCGTTTTTCCCTGTAACATAATGGTCAAATTAAACATAATAATATTACTATAATTCATATATGCTTTATCGGCAGTTATCCATTTAAAATTGACTGATTTGTAACAAATTGAACTTTTTGTGTGACGAAAATCAGCAGGAACGTCTATGTATCCTACTACTGCCTGTATGACTTACAATATTATCTAATCTGTCATCATCTAAGTTATCAAATGTCATCTGTTTTTTTCCAAAAAATCAGGGCAAAATCGGGCATTTTTTAGCCTGATTTTTGCCCTGATTTTGCTTCACAAATACAACATCCTGTGGTTGTAAGGTTGGACTGTAGCTACCACCTGATACAAATACCTGAAACTCATACAAAAATATCATTTTGAGGGTTCTCGGTGCCAACAATCTTCTTATTCAGCTGGATCATTTTATAAACCTGCTCAACATTGCATTGTATTGCACCTTTTGGACATATTACTGCACAATGATAGCAGTACATACACTTTTGGTGATCTCTTATAGCATACCGAACCATTGTTATTGCATGAACTGGACATTGATCCGCACATTTTCTACACCCAATGCAACGGTCGGGAGAAATAGTAATAGCCTGTTCGCGGAGTCTGCCTATTATTTTTGCCAAGGGATAGATAATATTGATGATTGCTTTACGCTTTCGGAAAATAGCATGTGCCTTATTCCAAGCAATTGGACGGAAATCCTTTTCTGACAACCGATATAATGTTCTTAAAAGTCGGGTAAAAATGCACCTCATTAATCTTAATGCCTATAAATTTCTACATTAATTTTAATTGTTGGAGTTGGTTTTGCAATATACCTTGATTTTCTTCTTCACTTTTTGTAGGATCATTTGAGTTCAGATAAAGCTCACATGGTAAAGATGAACACTGACCGCAATGCTGATACTGTTTTTTATTTATACAGCAATTATAAATACTGCATACATCTTCGCCAGTAAATTGCAACCAGAATGCTTTTCCTCTAATATCTGGACATCCGGAGCATTCTCCATTAAAATGCTCACACTCGGAACAAATTACACCACAACAGCTAATTATATTTCCCATATATACAACCTCCATTTTAATTGGAACAATTCCATGCCATGTTCTTGATGTCATTAGACGCTGGTAGCCTCTTGTCGGCAGGATAACAGCACAATACAATTTCTTCATATAATACTCTCTATGATATTTGCTAACGCTTCATGATTTTCAACCATTGGCATATGACAGAAATTCAAATAATCAACGAACAAATTCTTTTCATTTTGTTTCTGACAAATCAATATCCTAGCGATTTTTCCATAATTATTACCTTTATTATTCTATCTTTAACAAATTGTCCTGTTATGGTTACAAAATCACCTATTCCGACAACAGAATTTTCTTGGATGAAACTTTTTAATACCTCTAATAATGCGGATTTTCTATCAATAAATAATCTTTTATTTCTTCTGTAAAAGGCAAATATTTTCACAATGTGCCATTATCGGAAACATATCAACTGTCTATATAATGGATAATGTGAATTCCATTTTTCTCCTCCATGTAATTAAATTTTTTACTCATGATAGGCAATCACAAATAAACGTTCAAATGGGAACAAGACTCTATTATCAGACTGAGCCGGGTAGTCCGCTTTGATTCCTTCGAGAACATCATTTAAAAAGCCTGAATGCAGTTCGGTTGGCAACTTGTCAAGATAAGGTTTCAGTCCTGTTGATTGAATCATTTCTAAGATATTAGTATGTCCCATCACATGATAATATTTTGTAGCCCACAACACAATGTTACTGCTTTTTTCATTAAGATAATTATAATAGCTTTCATCAGAATAAAAGTTATAACCAACTTTGAAATCTCTAAAATAATTTCCCCATTTAGAGGAATAAGCTGTATTTTTTATCGTTTGTGCAATCGGCATTTGCTCAAATTGCGGAATCTGAGCTGCAAACACCCCTTTAGGGCAAACCAGCTGAAACAGTTTTGGGACTAGGGTTTTATGATCTGGTAGCCATTGCAGCAATGCATTAGCAAAAACAATATCAAAGCCGCCTAAATGAGACAAATCATTGCCTGCATCCCCTACTATAAAGTTAATATAAGGATAGTCTTTTCTGGCCTTATTAATCATTGCTTCAGAAAAGTCAATTCCAATGACCTC
Organism: Acetivibrio sp.; assembly: GCA_041739345.1. Classification (GTDB taxonomy): domain Bacteria; phylum Bacillota; class Clostridia; order Lachnospirales; family Lachnospiraceae; genus DIGJ01. The sequence continues at coordinate 7,446 of JBGSNZ010000020.1, forward strand.
AGCTTCTTTCCAGTATTCTTTAAGCGCTGCCGTACTATTACCAGGTCCACATCCAATATCAAGAATACGATTGGGATTTTTAATCTCAATATGAGCGATTAGATCATGAATAGGTTGATTGCGCTCTTTTTGAAACATGAGATATTGTTCTGGATTCCAGTCTGACATATTTTTGTCACCTTTCTTAAACTAAATTTCTTGTCATAAGATATTTTTGATATCTTTAAAGCTAGATATAAATAAGGACTATCTTTTTTCTCCAAGGTTTTTTTAAATTTCGTGATAGCGTATTGTTGCTAATGCACTTGGTGTACCTTTTTTGCAGAAAGAAAACTTGGCCAACTTCGGAACAACACGCTCAACAACAATCTGTCCATGCACCATCTTAGATTCCAGCGCTTTCAAGGCTTCCAGAAACCGCTTATCCTCCTTTGCACGGTTATAAAAGGATAAAACATATACATAAACAAAAAGATTGTAGTTGCGGAAGGGATATTCGACCTGCATAAACAGTGTGCCCATTCCATAGTGGCATGGGCCAATCGGTTTCTGGACCTCGTCCAAAGCTAAACTTGTTGCAACGCCAGCCGCCATCGTTATATTGTGTATCCAAAAGGTGTTGGAAGGTTTTTTGCAGTCTGGCATCACAGGCATAACCCATGTGGCAAAGCACATTGACAGCATTGGCGGTATGGCATGGGTAAATGGAACCTTTCGGGTACAACTTAAAACTTCCATCTTCCCTCCATGCACTGAATATTATGTTGGCGCATTCACCTAGCAACTTCATTTCCATATCTTCCAACGCTTTTACATAATCTTTTCAGCCTTAGAAGTATCCTCCAAATGCAGTTTTAGCGCTGATTTTTCCTGCATGGGTAAGAATTTCATGTTTAGTCAAACCATCTTCGGTCTGGTACATAACAATTTCAGAGTTCATAACTGCCCTCCCAAATAATAAGATTTATTTCATTATACATCTTTATTCCAGCTATTTCTACAAAGACATATAGTCAACAATAAAAACGAAGCACCAAGATCTTTCTATCTCAATGCCTCTGGATTTTCTTATTTCATAATAAAGGGTACGTTTTTTACTCCATACCATAAGATATTCTATTTCACCCGTAGGAGACTCATTGAGATGCATTTATAAAAATAGGCGAAGTCTTTTGATAAATTCACCAAAGGATTCGCCTATTTACTACGCAAATTATAAACAGATAGTTGTCGAATAAATTCTAAAGATGATTGGCGCTACCACCAGCCCGCCTCCATACAATGCTGTGATAACTTTTCAAAGAAAGCGCATAAAAAGCGCCATACACTGCTACAAAAAGGGTCACGGCCATTGCGGCGTTCCGGAGTGTCGGTGTCTGCTGGCCCGCAGATCCAAGCATCCGATTATAAGTCAACAGTGCAAACAGAGTGTGGATCAGCCCTACGAAAAGCGGAAATCCATAAATAAGCCCCAACTGTTTGGCAACAGAGGACAGTACCTCACCTTTTTTCATTCCCGTTTTTCGCAATATTTCATACCGCGGCGCTTCTTCCTGCGCCTCCATGATGAGTTTGTAATACATCACGCTTCCCGATGCCAGCAGGAACAGAATTCCCAGGAAAAATCCAATAAACACATAGGAGCCAAACAGGGCAAAATTTGCCTTGTATATTCCGATATAGCTCATATTGCCCGGCAGCCCGCCGGTATGAAAGCGCGCCGGTATGAACCGATTTATCGCGTCGACCGTGCGTTCGGACTTCATGTCATCATCGAACTGAAAGCCGTAAAACGTGTCGATTCCATCCGCACTGGCCTGCGAACGGTAGCGCTGGTAGGTATTGTCGCTGACTACGACGGTCGGGTGCTTATACAGATCCAGCGCGCCAATATATTTGTGCTGTGAGGCGCCGTTTACGGTATAGGAAGTGCTTTGACCGCAGAAGCTCACCTGGATTTGCTGGCCCGGTAAATTTTTGCAGTAATCAGTTACCGCATTTCCGTCGAGGAAATAGCAGGTCTGATCGTTAAGACCCCCCGTAAAATCCGTACGTGCTTCGCTGTAGGAGCCCTTGTCCGCATGGGTTTCCGATATGATCTTCAAGTACATACTTTCGGACATCAGGTAGGCTTCTACTGATTGTCCGGCTACGGCTTCTCCGGTCTGCTGATCCTTGACCGCATACTGATCATTCTGCATAGTAACATTGAACAGTTCGATCTTATCCTCCGCGGTAACTTTGATATCACCGATACTGGAGATTGTTTTCAGAATTTTTTCGTACTGCTGCTCAGTAATATTTTTAGCCAGATAGGAAAACGGCGCATAACACTCAGTTCCATCTCCTTTAATCAAGCTGTAAAAGGAATAGGATGCGCTTACCATGGTGATTGTAATGGCCGTAAGCAGCGCGATGACAGCCAGCATTTTAGAATTTGCTTTCAGCCGAAACGCGATTTGAGAGACGGCGATAAAGTTAGTCGTTCGATAATAGAACGGTTTTCTCTTTTTCAGCAAAGCAATTGCCATCGGTATAAAATTACGAAATAGAAAGAAAGTTCCTAATGTAACGCAAAAGGCTCCGATAAAAGTAGGAAACAAAAGGTGCATACCACTAATATCGACATTCATCGCTGTCGAAATCACATACCCGACTACCAAAAGCACAAGCGCAGCCACCGCGCCCAAAGGAGAAAAGGCGGGTACGCCCTCTCTTTGCTTAGCCGCAGAAAGCAGGTCGATCAGAGTGTATTTATAGATAGTTTTATAAGCCCGAATGCCGCTGATGATGAACAGCGCGATAAAAGCAATGATTGTCACAAGGATTGCTTTCGGTTTCACAAAAAAAGTGATGGAAGTCCCCTCCGCCATGAGCCGCATCAGAAGTGAGGTGAAAAACCCCGACGAAAAGGTTCCAATCAATGTTCCGAAAGCGACTGCCAGAAGGCCGATGAAAAATGTTTCAAGGAACATCATGACAGCAATTTTTTCTTTTCTCATACCAAGCAGGGAGTAAATTGCGATTTCCTTTTTCTGCATTTTTATAAAATAGTTGCCTGAGTATAAGACAAAAATAATGGCAAACAGAAAAACAGCAACAGCGGCCCCGCGAAACAGCACCGACATTTTCCCCGTGCCAAAGCGATAGTTTTCAAAAGTTGGATTATAATACAGGGAGCAGAACAGATTGAAAATCACTACTGAGAAAGAGGTGCTAAAAAAGTAGATCAAATAACTGCTGAATTTCTTTCGAACGTTTTTAAGTGCAATATTAATAAAGGTCACGACTATCACCCCCAAGCTCCGAAACGACGCTGATAATGCTATCATAGAATTCTTTTCGGGTACCGTTTCTTCTGACCTCCCGATAGAGCAGACCATCTTTGATAAACAGGATGCGCTGGCAAAAGCTTGCCGCGAAAGCATCATGGGTAACAAGCAGGATCGTGGCAAGCTGTTCCTCGTTCATATCCTGCATACATTGAAGCAAATCCTTGGCCGATTTTGAATCTAGCGCACCGGTAGGTTCGTCGGCTAAAATCATCTCCGGCTTGTTTACAATTGCTCTGGCCGCAGAAGCGCGCTGACGCTGCCCGCCGGACACCTCGCAGGGATATTTTTTCAGGAACTTTTCAATTCCAAGCTGCACGGCCACATCCTTTACCTGCTTGTCGATCTGGCTTGCCTTTTTTTTCGACAGGATAAGCGGAAGTGCGATATTCTCTTGAAGCGTCAGTGTATCCAGAAGATTGTAGTCTTGAAAGATGAAACCCAATCTATTTCTGCGGAAGTCAGAAAGCGCCGGCTCCTGAATTCCACATATATTCTGACTTCCAATGGTAATATTGCCCGAAGTAACGGTATCAATTGTG
>JBGSNZ010000022.1:0-412093 GCA_041739345.1 Acetivibrio sp.
ATCAAGGAAAGCAATGAAAAAAGCGTTTGGTTATTAATAGAAAAATCGCTAGAGATGGTTTATTTGGCGAACCTAAAAATAAATAGAAGATATCATTTTGAAAAACAAAAATAAATTGCCAACGTTTAGTTGACACAAACTAATTTATTAAATAAATTGCAAATATTATTGACATATGCTTATAATTTGATATTATAAAAGTATAAAGCATATGCTCATAAAATAATAAGTTTGTTTTCCTTTTCTTCAACAAAGGAAGCAAACTTTTTTTGCTATAATGCACTAAAACTCTGATGTTCAGAAAAGTTTAGAAAAGGAGAAGTTTTATATGCTTAAGTTAAAAGTAAATGGTAATGAAATAACGGTTCCGGAAGATAAAAAATTGATGCGGTTATTGAGAGATGATATAAAAATTAAATCGGTTAAAGATGGATGCAGTGAAGGAGCATGTGGAACCTGTACTATTTTAGTAGATGGAAAACCAGTAAAATCCTGTGTACAGATGGCTTCCAAATTTGAAGGCAAAGAAATTTTGACAGTAGAAGGTTTAACAAAAAGAGAAAAAGAAGTTTTTGTATATGCATTTGGTGAAGCAGGAGCTGTACAGTGTGGTTTTTGCATCCCGGGAATGGTATTAGCTGGAAAATCCTTGTTGGATGTGAATAACAATCCAACCAGACCGGAAGTGGCGTATGCGATTCGTAACAATGTCTGTCGATGCACTGGTTATAAAAAAATTATCGATGCAATCCAACTTGCTGGAAAAATATTTCGTGAAAATAGTCCAATTCTGGAAAAAGATACAAAAGTTAAAGTAGGAATACATGTACATCGTATTGACGTAGAGGAAAAAGTGCTTGGAACAGGCGAGTACGTGGATGATATTGAAATTGAAGGAATGATTTATGGAAGTGCGGTACGTTCAAAATATCCAAGAGCTATTGTAAAAGCAATTCATATAGAAAAAGCAAAGGCACTTAAGGGAGTAGTTACTGTTTTAACAGCAGAAGACATCCCAGGAAAAAATAAGGTGGGACATTTAAAACAAGACTGGGATACTATGATTCCGGTTGGTGAAACGACTCATTTTATTGGAGATTGTATTTGCCTGGTTGCAGCAGAAACTCCGGATATTTTAGAAGAAGCGAAGAAACTGATTGAAGTAGAATATGAAGAGTTAGAGCCGATTACAGATCCGATGTATGCTTTAACGAAAGAGGCACCTTATGTTCATCGGGATGGTAATGTGATGGCTCATGAACATTTAAGAAAAGGAAATCCAGAAGAAATTATCGAAAAATCGAAGTATAAAGTGACAAAAATATATGACACTCCATGGACAGAACATGCATTCCTGGAACCGGAAACAGCGGTTTCCATGCCTTTTGATGATGGTGTATACATATATTCATCTGATCAAGGAACCTATGATACAAGACATGAAACCTCCATTTTGCTCGGACTTCCTCCAGAAAAAGTGATTGTAGAAAACAAATTAGTTGGTGGTGGATTTGGAGGTAAAGAGGATGTTACGGTACAGCATCTAGCAGCGTTAATTGCATTTATTACAAAACGGGTTGTAAAGGTTAAACTTACACGTGCGGAAAGCATTATGGTGCATCCGAAAAGACATCCTATGCATATGGAATTTACGACTGCCTGTGATGAAAACGGATATCTTACAGCGATGAAAGCTGTCATTATAGCGGATACAGGAGCATACGCATCCTTGGGAGGCCCAGTACTACAAAGAGCATGTACCCATGCTGCAGGCCCTTATAATTATCACGATATTGATATAGACGGAAAAGCAGTTTACACAAATAATCCACCGGCAGGAGCATTTCGAGGCTTTGGTGTTACACAGACATGTTTTGCGACAGAATGCAATTTGAACCGGTTGGCAGAAATGGTTGGAATTTCACCATGGGAAATTCGTTACCGTAATGCAATTCGTCCGGGGCAAGTATTGCCAAACGCACAGATTGCAGGAAAAGAAACTGGACTGGTAGAGACATTAGAAGCAGTAAAAGAGGTATATGAATCGGCAAAGTATGCAGGGATTGCCTGTGCTTTGAAAAATAGCGGTGTAGGTGTTGGCCTGCCAGATACAGGGCGCGTAAAACTGATTATAAAAGATGGGGAAATTCATATTCATGCGGGGGCATCCTGTATTGGTCAGGGACTTGGAACGGTATTAATACAGGTTGTATGTGAAACTCTTGCCGTAAGTACAGACAAGGTAATTTATGAAGCTGCGGATACTTTAGTAGCACCAGACTCTGGTACAACTTCTGGCTCCAGACAGACATTAATTACTGGAGAAGCAGCAAAAAGGGCTTGTGAAAAATTAAAAATAGAATTGCAGGAACGAGCGTTGGAAGAGATACCGAATGGAACCGAATTCTACGGTGAGTATCTGGCAAAAACGGATAAAATGGGAGCGGATTTGGAAAATCCGGTGTCTCATGTTGCGTATGGTTATGCAACGCAGGTTTGTATATTGAATGAAAATGGAATGGTTGATAAAGTTGTTGCGGCTCATGATGTAGGTAAGGCAATTAATCCAAAAGCGGTAGAAGGTCAGATAGAAGGCGGAGTAGTTATGTCATTAGGATATGCATTAACAGAAAACTACCCACTGGAAAATGGAATTCCAAAAGCTAAATATGGAACACTGGGATTATTTCGTGCAGATAAAGTACCAGAAATTGAAAGTATCATTGTAGAAAAACCAGGTCTTGATGTTGCATATGGAGCAATTGGACTGGGCGAAATTACATCAATACCTACAGCACCTGCTGTGCAGGGAGCTTATTTTCAGTATGATGGTGTATTTAGAACCAGCCTGCCATTGGAAAATACACCATATGTAAAATCAAAAAAATAAGAAAAATAGGAGAAATAAAACGTGCATTGTAATTATTCGGAATTTTCAGATATTGTAATAGAACATTTTATGTCACCAAGAAATGCAGGTGCAATACCGGATGCAGATGGAGAAGGAAGATATGGGGACTATGCCTGTGGAGATTCCCTAACCTTATATATCAAGGTGGAGGATAATCGAATTAAAGAGATAAAGTTTCTGGCATTTGGCTGTGTAGCTGCAATTGCAAGTAGTAGTATGACAACAGAACTGGCAATGGGAAAAACGATAGAGGAAGCAAGTAAAATTACAGAAGATGATATTGCCTGTGCTTTGGGTGGATTACCCGAAAATAAGATTCACTGTTCTTTGCTTGGAGCAGGAGCGCTGAAAAATGCAATACAGGACTACATGGACAAAAAATAAATGGTAAAAAGACAGATGGTAAATCTTTTGCTTAAGAGAAGATAGATGATATGAGTGACTTCATCACTGATAAGATAAAGAAAATGACTATAATTAAATTATAAAAGCAAATTAACAGTGCCTTAAATATTGAAACTGTGAAAAGGAGAATAGAATATGAGCGTATTAAAAATAACAAAGGATAATTTTGAGCAAGAGGTTATGAATTCAGATACCCCTGTATTATTAGACTTTTGGGCAACATGGTGTGGACCTTGTAAGATGGTAAGTCCTACAGTTGAGCAAGTAGCAGAAGAAACAGTAAATACAGCAAAAGTTGGTAAGGTCAATGTAGATGAGGAACCGGAGCTAGCACAGACTTTTAAGGTTATGAGTATCCCAACCCTTGTGGTGATGAAAAATGGAAAAATCGTTCAAAGTGTGGTAGGTGTTAAGTCAAAGCAAGCTATTTTAGATATGATCCAATAAACTAGTCAAAGGACAGAGACGGGTAGCGGTTCACCTGAATCTATCCTTTTAAATATTTACCACTATGTTATATGAGTTCTCTTAATTTTTCTTTATCAATAATGTGAATGGAACCTCTTGACTGCTCAAGAATACCTTCTGACTGAAATACTTTCAGCATTCGTGAAACGACCTCCCTTGCACTTCCAATGTATTTTGCAATTTGTTCCTGCGTAATATTTAGTTTAGTTGAATTTGTTTTTGTTATTTCGTCGAATAGAAAGATAGCAAGTCTTTTATCAAAGCTCATAAATAGGATTTGTTCCATTGCCCACATAACATCAGAAAATCGTTCTATAGTATTTTTATATGCAAAGTTTTCAACGTATACATTTTGACTGCTCAGTCTACTAAACGCACCAATGTTTATCAGATAAGCATCTGTGTCACTTTCGGCATCAATATGCACATCAAAGGTAATACTGTTTAAAATGCAGGAAGCAGAAAGGACACAAACATCACCGATTGAAAGCCGATATAAGGTTACTTCACGTCCGTCTTCTGATAAGATATAGACACGTAATCCACCACTTTTTATCAGTAGGACACCGAGACATTCACTGTCAGTACTATGAAGATTAAAGTCCTTGTTATATGAAACATTTGCAATATTGCTTTCAAGTAAATTTATTTCCGATTTACTCAATTTATCCCAAAAATCGAGTCGGGAGCTGATATATATTAATTCATCTTTATTAAGCATAAAAAATCCTCCAATCATAATTTTATTATAACAAATTTTATAGTAAATAACAAAATATATAAAGTCATAAAGTATTTGACATATGAAATAATTCTGATACAATATTTTAAGAGCATATGCCAATAATCAATCAAATATATTTTAAAAAGAAGAAAGTTATGAGGATATAGTGGAAGTGGATGCGGAATTACAAATAGCAGAAAAAACACATTCAGAGCTTGCAATGGCATATTTTAAAGAAGGTTATAATTGTTCACAATCCGTGTTTATAGCATTTTGTGATGAATATGGTATGGACTTTGAAATGGCTTTGAAGATTAGTTCCTCTTTTGGAGCAGGAATGGGAAGACTAAGAGAGGTATGCGGAGCAGTAACTGGTATGTTTATGGTCGCTGGTATGATATATGGATATACAGATTCGAAAGATCATATCTCAAAAACTGAGCATTACAAAAGGATTCAATATCTTGCGAAAGAATTTGAGGAAAAGAATCATTCTATTATATGCAGAGAATTGTTGGGATTAGACACCGGTAAGGATAGTCCAGTACCTGAACTTCGAACAGCAGAGTACTATAAAAAGAGACCATGCGTAGAACTTGTTGGTATGGCAGCTGAAATTATGGAAAAGTACATAGAAGAACATAGACGAAATACTTCAGAGTATGAAAAGGATTGTTGTAATAAATACAGCAATCCTTTTTTGAATATTTATAATTGGTATTTGACAAAAAAGCATATGAATAGTATTATAGTAATTAGCATATGCTCATAAAAAGAAAATGTGAAAGAGAGGTACAATATGAAAATTGCAATATCAGCAGAAGGTCAGAATAAAGAAAGTCTACTAGATAGAAGATTTGGTAGATGCGACTATTTTTTGATTTATGACACAGAAACAGGAGATTTTAAAACGATCGGAAACAACGGTGTATCATCAGGAGGAGGCGCAGGAATTGCAGCAGCAAGTCAGGTGATAGAAGAGAATGTATCAGTAATTATTACCGGAAATCTTGGACCTAATGCATTTGAACTGGTCGAAAAAGCAGGAATCGAAGCTTATAGTTGTGAAGTACTGCCAGTATTCGAAGTAGTTGATATGTTTCAAAAAAAGGGGCTTCCTAAGATTAATGTTGCAGGGAATGCACATCATGGAATGAAATAGGTAAAATAAGGATCTTGATATGTACGTGTGCCATGGCACACAGATGGGAGTTGGCATGAATATAGCAATACTTAGTGGAAAAGGAGGAACCGGAAAAACGACGGTATCGACTAATCTTGCATTAACGTTGGGTATTAGTTATGTAGATTGTGATGTAGAAGAGCCGAATGGGTTTATTTTTTTGAATCCTTCTATCCAAAAAAGAGAAGATGTTTTTGTAGAATATCCTGTCATTGATCAGGAAAAGTGTGAATTGTGTGGAGCATGTGCAAAAGCATGTCAGTTTAACGCACTTGCAAAAGCAGGAAAAGAGATTGTTGTTTTCGAAAAGTTATGCCATGACTGTGGTGCATGTAGGTTGGTGTGTAAGCCAAAGGCCCTATCTTATGAGAAACGAACGATTGGCAAGGTGGAAAAAGGGACTACGAAAGAGATTCCTTGCTATCGTGGGATTCTTAATGTAGGAGAACCAATGGCAGTTCCGGTAATACGAAAGCTTTTGAAAGAATTGTCAAAGGAAGATCATTTTATAGACTGCCCACCAGGCACGTCATGTAATGTAGTAACGGCACTTAAGTATGTGGATGTGGCTATTTTAGTTACAGAACCATCTGAATTTGGATTGCATGATTTGAAAATGGCAGTAGAACTTGTAAAGCTTTATAACATTCCATACGGAATCATAATTAACAAAGATGATGGACAGGATAATATGATCCAAAGTTTTTGCCGAAAGAATGAAGTACCTTTATTTGGAACCTTACCATATAGTATGGAGGCAGCTGCATTGTATTCGAATGGTATTATGTTATGTGAAGACGAATACCATAAAAAGGTATTTTGGGAAATAGCGCAGAAGATAAAGGAGGCGTTTGCATGGTAATATCAGTGTTAAGCGGAAAAGGCGGAACGGGAAAAACAACCGTTGTAGCTGCTTTGTCTGAACTGGCTAAAAATGTGATAAAAGTAGATTGTGATGTGGATGCACCAAACCTGTATCTGTTTTATAAAGGAATGGATGTTGAAAAGAAAACCTTTTATGGTGGTAAATGCGCAAAGATAAACAAAAGCCTTTGCACAGAATGTAAAATCTGCGAAGAAGTATGTAAGTTTGGGGCAATAAAAAATGCAACAATTGACCGATTTAGTTGCGAAGGATGTGGTGCCTGTACCTTGGTATGCCCGCAGAATGCGATTAAGTTAGTAGACGAAAAGACGGCAGATACATTTATAACCAAAACAGATAAAGGTATCATATCCAGGGCTACAATGGGAATAGGAAGTGATGGATCAGGAAAACTGGTTACGGAACTTAGAAAGAATATAAAACGCTTTCTGACAAATAATAGCATAGTTTTACTGGATGGTTCACCTGGAATTGGATGTTCTGTTATTGCATCCATCACAGAAACGGATATTGCACTCATTGTAACAGAACCAACCAAATCTGGGCTAGATGATCTGAAAAGAATTTTGGAACTTGCAGAACATTTTGAAACACAGGTAATGATTTGTGTGAATAAGTATGACATCAATCCGGATATGACATCTCAGATTGAGAACTTTGCAAGAGAAAAAAGTCTTTTCGTAGTGGGAAAAATACCTTTTGATAAAAGGGTTATGGAGTCTGTTAACACATTAAGACCAATTACAGACTTTGAAGATAGCCCTGCAAGAAAAGCAATTGAGGAAATGTGGCATCGCATGAAAAGTCTTATGAAAAAATAATATACAGAGGAAACAGTAAACTGTTTTACTTATATCAATAGAAAATATAAAATAATTGGAGGAATAAAAAATGAAGATAGCGGTAGCGAGTGATGGAAGTTTTGTAAGTGGACATTTTGGACATTGTGAAGGGTTTACTATGTATAATGTGGATAATGTTGAAGTAAAAGACAAGGTATTTGTACCAAATCCAGGACACAAACCAGGATATCTTCCTGTCTTTTTAAAAGAGCAGAAAGCAGAGGTTATTATTGCAGGTGGAATGGGAGAAACAGCACAGGACTTATTTAATGAAAATGGGATTGAAGTTGTCGTTGGCGCACAGGGAAATGCAGATGATGCTGTAAAACTTTATATTGCTGGTGGATTAAAGTCTACAGGAAGTATTTGTACTGAACATTCTCATGAGGGCCATTGTAACGATTAAGAATGTTAGGTAAGAAATGGTGTCAGGAAAGTGAATTGACGAATTGTAGAAGAGGAAAAGAAATTGATGGAACTAAAGATAACAACTTTAATTGAAAATAATTCGGATGATTTGGGTCAGTTACTATATGAACACGGACTATCTTTATATATAGAGGCTGATGGAAAGAATATTTTATTTGATACTGGAGAAAGTGGAGATTTTATTAAAAATGCCAAGTCTCTTAATAAAGATTTAGATAAATTAGATTATTGTATCATCAGTCATGGACATTATGATCACAGCGGCGGTTTTGAAAAGCTTGTAAGTGAAGTTGATGAATGTCCACCATTAATTGTAGGAGAAGAGTTCTTTAAGCCTAAATACAAAACGGTAGACGCTCTGGGATATAAATTTAATGGGAATTCCTTTGATGAAGGATTTATAGCAAAAAAACAGATTTCTTTAAGAAAAATAAAAGAAGATATGATGTATTTGACGGATCACATTATCGTTTTTCATCATTTTTCTAAATATACAGAGTATGAAAAAAGAAACAACAAATTTTTTATAAAAGAAAATGTTGAATATAGTCCAGACAATTTTGATGATGAAATTTCACTTGGAATTATTACAGAAAAAGGATTAGTTGTAATTGTTGGATGTTCTCATGTTGGTATTGTTAATATATTGAAAACAATCTCTAAAAGAGTTGATATCCCAATTTATGCAGTGATTGGGGGGACTCATTTGATTGAGGCTGATGAAGTTAGAATGAAAAAAACCATCGATGCTTTTAAAGAAATGCAAATACAATTAGTTGCAGTGTCACATTGTACTGGTGATGAAGGAATTCGTCTCATTAGTCAAGAAATGAAAGAACAATTTCTTTTTAACAATACGGGAAAAGTAATACAAATTTAATGTTAAAATAGTATTTACAGGATGTAGTGCAACAGGTGCCATATTGGAGAATTGTGGTGATGAGTTTATTGACATTTAAAATAAATCGGATATTATTATAAGTAAGGTACAAAGCAATCGTATTATTAAGGAGAAAAAATGGCAAGACCAACAAAATGGAGAAAAATTGAACATATACCAGCGATACCTTATTTCATACCATCGGAAAAGGATGTAGCTGAATTACCGGAAAATATTTTGAAGTTGGAAGAATTAGAAGCGATTCGTCTGAAAGATTTAGAAGGATTAGAACAGGGCGAATGTGCAGAGCGAATGGAAGTATCAAGACCGACATTTCAACGTATTCTATTGTCAGCAAGAGAGAAAGTAGCAGATAGTTTAATCAACGGAAAGATGATACGTATAGAAGGCGGTAACTTTACACGTAATATTTGTCCAATTCAATGTAATGATTGTGGAAAAGAATGGAAAGAAAGTTTTGAAAATCTTGAAGCGATTAAGAGTGGTAAGTATGTATGTCCAGATTGTGGTTCTGTTAATGTAATATGTGAGGATAATTGCAAGGACAAGTTTTGCCACAAAAATTGTTGGCGCCATAGAGGTATGGACTTTTAAATTAATATGAAATATTAGAGAATTATGAATTGGGAGGAAAAATGGACAGCGATAAGAAATTATGGAATAAATGTATTGAGTTTCACGGTCATGTATGTGGAGGGATAACAATTGGCTACAAAGCAGCATTATATGCAATTAAATTACTTGATTTGGATTTTTCACAGGATGAGGAAGTTGTGTGTGTAACAGAAAATGATGCTTGTGGAGTAGATGCCATCCAAGTAATCTTAGGCTGCAGTGTAGGTAAAGGAAATCTCTTATTTAAGATGAGGGGAAAACAAGCGTTCTCTTTTTATAACAGAAAAACAGGTAAATCTGCAAGATTGGTTCTTAAGAACACGCCAGATATGGACAGAGAAGAAAAAGAAAAATACCTTATGAATAATGAACCGTCAGTACTCTTTGACGTAAAAGAAACAACTTTTATTCTGCCAGAAAGAGCAAGGATTTTTAAGTCTATAAAATGTGAGAAATGTGGAGAGATGACAGCGGAAAGTATGATTAGAATTGAAGGTGGAAAAGAACTTTGCCTGGATTGTTATTTACCCTATAGCAGATTTATTCAATAAATATGGAAGGCTTAGAAAAAAGTAAAAAACGTAGTGTCATAAAATCAGCGCTTGTGAAAGTATGGATTTTATGACATTTTTTATTTGAATAATAAATTTATATGTTTTTTAACTACATACAACCTAAATACAATGTTGACATATGCCCACAATTGAATTAAAATATTTTAATGAGCATAAGACCAAAATATACAGACAAGGAGTAAGTATAATGCAAAAAAAAGAAGCGAATAAGAAAGGTGCATTACAACCAGCACCAAAAGTATTGGTATCATGTCGAGGACTAGATGGAGAAGATAATGTTCTGGCAGTAGGATATTGTGGTAATTGTAGTTATGACCCTCCTATGGTCATGGTTGGAATTGTTCCTACAAGATATTCCTATCAGATGATAAAGGAATCGGGCTGCTTTGTTGTAAACATAGCCGATAAGAATTATCAGGAAACTTTTGATTATTTGGGTAAGATAAGCAAAAGAGATTCTAATAAATTGAAAGATATGAATGTTAAATTAGAAGATGGTAAAGTTGTAAATGCACCTATTTTATCAGATTGTCCTGTTAATATAGAATGTACGGTTGTAGATTCTATTATGACAGGTTCACATGAGATGTTTATTGGTAAAGTCGAACATGTTCATGCAGATGTAAAGTTAGTCAATGAAGAAGGTAATATTGATTTCTCACAGATTAGCTTCATTTAATAAAATTATGACAGATTGGAGTATTAAAATGGAAAAAGAAGAAAAAGGTTGTTCTGATAGTGAATGTACAAAAGAATGTTGCGAAGGATGCGAACATAGCAAACAAAGCATGTTGGAGGAATTAAACCCGTATAGTACAGTGAAAAATGTGATTGGAGTTGTGAGTGGTAAAGGCGGTGTAGGTAAATCGTTTGTTACCGCTATGTTAGCTGTATTATTGAATAGAAAAGGTTATAAAGTAGGAATACTAGATGCAGACGTTACAGGACCATCTATTCCTAAAATGTTTGGAATTACTAGGAAGGCCCAGGGGAATGAACTTGGGATTATACCTGAAAAAACGCATAATGATATTAAAATTATGTCAGTTAATTTATTATTAGAAGAAGAGGATACTCCTGTTATCTGGAGAGGTCCAATACTTGCAGGTACAGTAAAACAGTTTTGGACCGATGTTCTTTGGGAAGATTTAGACTATATGTTTATTGATATGCCGCCAGGAACAGGAGATGTTCCATTGACTGTATTTCAATCCATTCCGTTAGATGGAATTGTGATTGTGTCTTCACCGCAGGATCTTGTTTCGATGATTGTGAAAAAAGCATATAACATGGCCATACAAATGGATATTCCTATTTTGGGATTGGTTGAAAATATGAGCTACGTGAAATGTCCTGATTGCGGAAAAGAAATAAATTTGTTTGGTGAAAGTAAATTAACTGAAATTTCAAATGAAATAGGCGTTGATATATTAGGAAGAATTCCAATTGATCCAGTTATTGCTAAATTAGTTGATGAGGGAAATTTTGAGAGATTTTCATGCGATTATTTAGTTGATGCAGCAGAAAAGATTGATAGTATCTGTACTAATAAGAAGGATTAAGAGATTTAACATACTAATTCAAGAGGATAAGAGTAATTAGGATATAGTGAAAACCTCCAGCTATCAAAATGATATGCGCTGGAGGTTTTTCGTTATTAAATTAGTAAATCAAAATTAGTGTTGGCATCCATGCTTATGTCATATGTCAATAATGAATAGCATTTGTATAAGTCTTTTCTAGGTAGTTGATTTCGCATTTTCATAAAGTTCTTCCACTTCTTTTTTAGTTACCATCCTTGATAAAATAAATGCAATGATTATAATGCCTGGGATATCGATGAGAAGCCTTGATATGGCAAATTTATTGCCAAGGGATGCCATTTCAAAAAGGAACATAGGAATTTTGGTGGTAGACCATGCACCAATAAAAATTAGGATATTCATGAATTTTACACCTTTTTTCATAAAGACAGAGGCAACTGGGAAAGCACCATATAGCGGTCCGGCAGCAGCAGAACCGATGAAAATGGCAAGTAATATCCCTTTTAATCCAGAGCCTTCTCCCATATATTTGATCATGGTTTCTCTTGGAACCCATACATCAAGCAGACCAAGAAGTATAAAAATAGGAGGTATTACTAACATCATTTCTTTCACTGAATTTCCAGTAATACGAAGTGCTTTTAGTCCCAACTGTTGATTAAAAATTGTTAACAATAGCATTGAAACAAGTACAATGAGAAACACACGATATCTTTTGAATAATTTTTTCATTTACATCACCACCATTCCGATTATAAGAGCTACAATAAAGGAAAAGAAAAAAGCTAATACATTTCTTAGTATTGAGATTTTCTTGCCAAAATATTTAATTTCTACTGGAATTGTAATGATACCGACCATCATAAGAGTTGATACAAAAGCTGCTATTTGCATGTAACCTGCACCATTTTCTAAAAGAATCGCAGCAGTAGGGAAAGCAACAAAGCCTGGAATTAGAGTCACAGAGCCAATAATTCCTGCCAGTATGACACCAAACCATCCAGATTCAGCACCTATTATTTTGGAAATGATTTCAGGATTTAGAATTGCAAGTAAAAACCCTACCATTAAGATAACCACTAGAAATTCTGGAAGAATATTCTCAAATGCTTTCCAAGCTTTTTTTAACGCCATTTTTGTCTTTTTCTTATCCTTTATAAAAGAGAGTATTAAGAGGACAATGGCAAGTCCATAGAAGATATAGGAATTCATAGGATTACCTCCTTATTTTTTTAATATTACATCCGATACGGTTGCTATTGGACAGATAGTGCACCATGTTCTGGGTTTATAGACCATTGCAAGAATCAATCCAAGAAACGTAGTGGTCATCATCATCGAATAAAATCGGTATGACAAATGAGTCAGCCAAGGAGCTATATTCATTATATCAAATAACTGGGGCATTTCAAAAGGAAGTGGAACTACGATTAGAAACCGCAGATATTCCATTGGCAGTTTCATACCTCGTGCAACACCAAGTGTAGACATTAGTATAAAAGTAAGGCTGATACCAAAATAAGCCAGCATGACCCACTTCATGTTACCTTTGATAAAGAAGTGTGGAGTTTTACGAGAAGACCATTTTTTGGATTTTCCACAAGTGGTATATAACGATGCTCTTGGACAATAATTCTGACACCAGGTTTTTTTTCGGTCTTTTAGTACTAATATAATCGGTAAAGCCATACATACGATACCGAAAAGAGAAAAATGAATATTCATGAATCCTAATAAAAAGAAAAAAATTGTAAATAAAAATAGATACTTATAATTACGCATATACCACCTCGAAATTTTTATAGTAAGAACTTTTTAGATTATAGCAATAACGCTACTGACAGTTCTGTGACATCATCACATAAAATAGGGAAATTGGCAAGGCAATGGGGATAATAGTTGTAAAACATTAGATATTTAGATATAATATATAGTATAACAACGTTAATTATATAACAATGTGTTTGGGGGAAATTATGAATTTACCACAGCTGTATTATTTTATTAAACTGGCAGAATTGCAACATTATACAAAAGCAGCAAAAGAATTATATATAACGCAGCCATCTCTTAGTGCAGCGATCGCTTCGCTTGAAGATGAACTTGGATTGTTGCTTTTTCAGAAAAAAGGAAGAAACGTTGTTTTGACTAAATATGGAGAAGAGTTTTATATTTCAGTATCCCAGTCGCTCAATGAACTTGAACGTGGAATTGCTTCTATGAAAATGCATTCTGGAAAACTGGATGGAACAATCGATATCGGGTGTATACCTACTTTACTAGGGGATTTTTTGCCGAATGCAATGCAACATTACTTAGTGATGAATTCGCATGTCAAGTTCAATATATTTCAAGGAATGTCGGTGGAAATTGTGAATGGAGTTTCAACTGGTAAATATGATATTGGCTTTTGCTCAAAGGTAGAAGATGAAGAAAAACTTTATTATATACCTATCATGGCGCAGGAACTTATACTAATTGTTAACAATAAGCATCCTCTGGCAGGAAAAAAGGAAATTAGTATTGCTGAACTGAAAAGCCAAAATCTTACTACATACCGTGATTCGATTCCCATTGGAAAGGTTGTGCGTAATCTTTTGCGTAAGCATGGTGTTGATGCAACTTTTTCCTATGATGACGAGATTTCAATAGGAGGAGTTATTTCAGAAACGAACCTGGCAGCTATCGTTGCACAAACGCCTTTTCTAAAACAATTTGACAATTTGGTTCATATTCCTATTATAGATGTACCAAAGGATACCAGACTGATTTATATGGTATTTAGTAAGAAAAATTTTGTTTCTTCATCTGTAGAAGCTTTTGCTGATTTTATTGTTGCCCATGAGATGAATCTTCCGAAATAAAAATAAGAAAAACCCGTATTTTAGAAATTCTAAATACGGGTTTTTTTAGGAGACAGGGTAGTTATATTATATAATAAGTAAGAGGAGTGAAAGGTATTACTAAAAAATAAATCCTGCGGTTGCCAATAAAGATATGATGAAAGCCGCAATAAATGCAGGTATTATAGTTCCAAGAAAGATATGTTTATAGCTTTCCTTTAAACTGCAACCACAAATAGACATGGTTAGAATCGCAACAGAAGAGTTAGGAAGTTTGTTGAAAATCAAAGCAGATTCGGTAACGATACGATGAAGTGCTTCTATATTGACTCCCATATCTACAAAGGCTCTTCCGAAACTTTCCATAAATATTGTTTCTCCAGATATTGCGGAACCAGTAAGACCGGTAAGCACGGAAGTACCAAGGAAAGCTTTTAGGTATGCAGGCATATCAAGTGATAGTACGCCTTGCTGTAGTGCCTGAAATGCAGGAGATGCACCTAATACTTTTGATAATCCCATAACTGCAGCTACAGTTAGCATGGAAGAAAGCCCAGAAGAGCTACCTGTTTTAATGGAAGTCTTTATCTGTTTGATATGTTTATGCTGCGTAATCAGTATCAGAACAATTCCTATTACAAGAGAGAACATGATACTGGTTGTGGTTCCCCATCCTGAAGTTATGACAACGCAGGCGAGTACTACTACAAATGGAAGAACGGAAAGAAAAATATTTGGAAGTTCTTCATCTTTTATTGTATTCGTATTCTTTGAATACATTGCAAGTAACTCTTCTTCTGTATGCATTTTCAGGCTTTTCTTTTGCGCATAATTAAAATAAGTAAAATAACATACGGCAAGAATTACAGTAAAGATAACGGAAAGACCAGGTGCAGATCCTAAGGAAGTTTCTAGATAGTTACTAGGAAGAACGTTGCAAATATCCAAGGAATATGCAAAACCATTTGCACAAGCGCCGCCGCCTAAGAGTAAAAATGGAAGAACTCTTCGATCCATCTTATTTTCTTTTAGCAGATTGTCAGCAATTGGATATAGAACAAATACCATGATATAGCCGTTTATTCCAAGTAGAGTGATGAAAAAAGTACAGATTAATATAACAAGTCCTACCATTCTTTTTCCAAGTTTTAGAGTAAGCGTCTGTGCAATTTTTGTAGCGAGTCCAGCTTCTAAAACCAGTTGCCCAAAAACGCCACCGAGTCCAAGAATAAGGAACCATGAAGCAACAAAGGTACCTGCGCCTCCGGAGAAAGTAGTTAAAAGTCCTTCATTAAAGTTAAGACCACTGGTTACCAAAATAATAGATGCAGTAATAATAGTTGCAGTAATCATGTCAATGCCTTTGATAATCATATAAACCAGTAAAGCAATGGCAATGATGAGACCAATCATAGATAACATATGTTTTATCCTCCCAATTAAGTGGTTTTCTGTAAGTTAAGGTTAATTTATTTCTTTGCATCCGATTGCCACTGAGCGGTCATCTTGTCTAACGCAACAGCAATAAGACCAATTTGCCTAAAGTAAGCATATAGTACAAAGCCACGTTTGCATCGGAATACACATTCAAGGCATGGACTTTCATCGCAGTAGGCAAATGCATCCGTATCAGCAAGTGAAAAAACAAGGGGTGGACGTTTGGTTTTATTAATGTATTTTAAGTAACCTCCAGTAAAGGTTTTTAAATATACCCATTCGGGAGGATCAAACGATCCAAAGCGATTCCAAGACACTTCAACTGCGTTATCATTATATCCACCAGTTATTTTATAGTTTAATTCAATATCTTTATTACAAGAGTCCAGATCGAGTGGAATAAGATGTTTTGCTTTTTTCTGGCAACAAATGAATTCTACTTCTTTTTTTGCTGCTTCACCAGTAATAAAAGATAATCCACCACATTCTTGGCACTGGTAAAAAGTTACGTCAGGACATTGATTTGCAGGTGGCTTCCTTGTATCCCTACACCTTTTAGATCCGAATTTTTGATCAATCATTCTTTGTTTCCTTCGTTCTTTGATTTAATTCTTCCAGTAAAAGATATTTTTTTACTTTTCCGCTTCCGGTATGAGGTATACGGTCGATTAATTCAAGGCGTTCCGGCCAGAAACGCTTAGAAATCTCTTTTTCTTTCAAATAGGTTAGTATATCAGAAAGAGACAATGACTCATATCCCTTTGCAGGAACTACAAAAGCGCATATTCTTTCACCAAGTCGGTTATCTGGCATGCCTATGACAGTATGATCCAATATACCAGGGCATCCTTCCAAATTATTGTTGATAGAATTTGAATCAAGATTTTCACCACCACGGACGATCATGTCTTTTTTACGACCAATTATTTTTATACAGCCATGTTCATTCATGATACACAGATCTCCACTGTGAAACCAGCCATCATCGTCGAGAACCTCATCTGTGATCTGCTGGTTTTTTAAATAACCAACAAATACATTAGGACCTCTAGAAAGCTCCTCGCCCTGGATTCCACATGGAACATCATTTCCATCTTCATCCACTACGCGTATTTCAACACCCTCCATGGCACGACCAGAAGTGGTTCCGTTTAGCTGGATTGCGTCTAAAGGTCTTACATATGCATGCGGAACACTTTCTGTTGAACCATAAACCTCACATAGTATAATTCCATGATCCCAGGCTCTTTTTATCATATAACCAGGAACAGGAGCACCGCCACATAGATAGAACCTTAAGCTAGGAATTGATTTATTCGAAACCTCAAGCTCACGTAAAATATCATAGATAAATGGTGTTGCACCCATGGAATAAGTACACTTTTCCTGATTCATAAGGGATATGGCATCCGAACAATTATACTTTTGTTGTAATACAACCTTAGATCCGATAAGCATAGAAGCGATAATGCCATGATGAAAGCCAGTTGCGTGATTCAAAGGAGCGGGCATAAACATGATATCATTTTCGGTTAGCCCAAGTTCTTTACAGAATGTTTCCTCGCTAAAACGTATATTGTCATGCGTCAGGATTACACCTTTCGATCCACAGGTTGTGCCAGATGTCCCAAGGACAGCAGCGATATCCTGTCCAGTGCCATTAAAAGTGTCCTGTAATGGAAGTGGTTCATATTGATTCAATACTTCGGTTAATGTTGGCATACTACTTGTCTTTTTCTTAACATAGTCTAACAGCACTACACACTTTATACTTTTAATTTCTGGTAATACGCTACAAATTAATTCTTCATAGTTTGTTTTGTAAAAGAAAGTAGGGCAGAAGAAGATTTTTGTTTCTGTCAGGTTCATGCAGTGTATCAGTTCATTTTTTTCATAAGATATGGATATAGGATGAGCAATGGCACCAATCTTAAAACAGGCTATCGTGATGATAGCGAATTCGCTCCAAATTGGGATCTGATAGGAAACGGTATCATTTGGACCGATGCCATGTCTTCGCAGATAGGAAGCTAACTTAGAGGCGGCCTCATCAAGTTGTCGGTATGTATAACGAAAACCTCTGTCATCAACGATATATTCTCGGTCAGGGTATTTTTCTATGGTATCATTCCAGCAGTCATTTAAGGTTCTGTCTGACCAATACCCATTTTCCAAATACTGACGTTTTAAATCTGGATTTATTTTCAATTTATCAAACATAACCTATCTCCTTTGAATCAAAGAGGAGCAGTAGGCTCCTCTTTTTATCCCTGTTGTCTTTCCTTTAATTCTTTTGTAAGTGCAGGAACCACTTCAAAAATGTCGCCTATAATACAATAATCGGCTACTTCAAAGATAGGAGCTGTTTCATCCTTATTGATTGCGATAATCGTCTTGGATTCGCTCATACCAGCAACGTGTTGTACTGCGCCTGAAATTCCACAGGCAAAGTAGATTTTTGGAGAAACCGTGGAGCCAGTCTGACCCACCTGTTTGCTCTGTGGCAGCCAACCTGCATCCACAACTGCACGTGAGCAACCAATCGTTCCACCAAGAACATCAGAAAGTTCTTTCAAAACGGAAAAATTATCTGCTGATTTCATACCACGTCCGCCAGAAACGATGACTTCTGCTTCATCAAGACGGATATCATTGTCCTCACAAGCCTTAATAAAATCAATTACTTGAGTACGTATTTTCTCAGCAGGTGTTTTTATTGTTTCATTGATAATAACTGGTTTATTGTTAAGCGTTTTTTCAGACTTTTTAAATGCTCCAGGACGACATGTTCCCATCTGTGGTCGTGTTTCACTGCACAGAATTTGAGCGTACAAATTACCACCAAAAGCAGGACGCTCCCATACCACATTACCTGTTTCTTCATCCACACTTAAAGCGGTACAATCAGCGGTAAGTCCCGTTCTTAAAGTTACAGCAATCTTAGAACCAAGATCTCTTCCGTTTACGGTTGCTCCTACAAGAATCGTATTAGGATCATATTTTTCGCAAAGTTTCTGGAATACGTTTCCATAGGCATCTGCTGAATAATCTTCATACTCATTGCCTTCAATTACATAAATTTTATCTGCACCGTATTCACTGGAAGCGATAACGGCTTCCTGGGTATCTTTTCCGATTACAATTGCACAAAGCTGCTGTTTTAGTCCATCAGCCAGCTTCTTTCCTTGACCTAGCAGCTCAAGACCGACATTTTTTGGATGACCCTTGAAGCATTCTATAAATACCCAAACGTCCCTACATGTTTCAAAACTCATTTTGCTGCCTCCTTTTATAGTATTTTTGCATCAGCTAATTTATCTACAAGTGAAACTGCTAGTTCTTTTGGACTGTTTCCCACGATTGTTACACCACAAGCGTTGCGTTTTGGAGTAAAGGTAGCTTTTACTTTTGTAGGTGAACCTTTTAACCCCATCTTTGTAGTATCAGCTTCTGGTAAATCACTCAGTGTAATTTCTCCGATTTCAGCTTTTAATGATGCAAGTTTTCCTTTGATTGTTGCATAGCGTGGTTTATTGCTTTCTTTGGTAACAGTACAAAGAATAGGAAATTTGGTTTCGATGACTTCAATACCCTCTTCAACCTGTCTACGGGCAATCACTTTGCCATTTTCTACTTTTAAATCAAGAACATAAGTCAAGCGTGCAGCATCCAGATGCTCTGCAATACTAGGCGCTGTTTGTCCAGTATCTCCGTCGATAGCCTGTTTTCCACCAAGAATTACATCAAAAGGTCCGAGCTTTCTAATGGCCTGTGATAAAATATAACTGGTAGCATATGTATCAGATCCTCCGAAAGCACGGTCTGTTACAAGATAAGCGTCATCAGCACCCATCGAAAGTGCTTCTCTAAGAACCGCTTTTGCCTGTGGAGGTCCCATAGAAATAACAGTAACCTTGCCACCGTACTGGTCTTTTAACCTAAGTCCAGTTTCCACCGCATTTTTATCAAATGGATTCATAATACTTGGAACACCTGTACGGATCAATGTGTTTTTAACAGGATCAATACGGATTTCAGTGGTATCAGGAACTTGTTTTACGCAAACTACAATATTCATGTTTCTTTCCTCCTATTTGTATTCCTTATCAAGTACGCCTGCAATAGTCATTCTCTGGATTTGGTTTGTTCCTTCAAAAATCTGGAAGACTTTACAATCTCTCATCAGTTTTTCTACCGGATATTCCTTGCTATAGCCATAGCCGCCCAATATCTGAACAGCATTGGAGGTCACTTCCTGTGCACAGTCTGAGACAAAAGCTTTACAGATGGATCCCTCTTTTTGTACCATAATTCCCTGATCTATCATACGCATGGTATTATTAACAAGACAACGGGAAGCTTCTATTTTTATTGCCATATCTGCCAGCATAGCTTGTACCATCTGAAATTTGATCAGTGGAGTATCGAACTGTTTACGTTCCTTGGCATATTTTACGGATTCGTCCAAAGCCCTTTGCATAATTCCGACAGCAAGTGTTGCCACAAACGCACGGGAAAGATTCAAAGCATTTAGTGCAAGCTTAAAGCCTGAACCTTCTGGTCCGACCATAGAAGAGGCCTTTACACGTACATTTTCAAAAATCAAGTCCGTGGTATTGGAGAGTCTTAGTCCCATTTTGTTTTCATGGGCACCCACCGTAAGACCTTGTGCATCTGCATCAATAATAAATGCAGAAATTCCTTTATGTCCAGCAGCTGGATCCGTTTTGAAAAATCCTACAAATACTTTGGAAATAGCTCCATTTGTGATAAATGTTTTCGTGCCATTTAAAATATATTCATCTCCATCAAGAACAGCAGTGGAGCGCATTGCAGCTGGGTCAGATCCTGCGTTTGGTTCGGTCAATGCAAATGCAGCGAATCCACCTGGTGCGAGCTTATCAGCAAAATACTGTCCCTGCTCCTTGGTACCAGACAAAATGACGTTACGAAGTGCAACAAATGAAGTTACAAAGGTGATGGCATAACCGGCATCGACTTTTGCAAGTTCTTCAAATATCATAGCAGTAGTTTCATAGCTAAGACCAGTTCCGCCATATTCTTCAGGAATTTCAAGCATATGAAGTCCCATGTCAAAACCCCATTTATAAAGTTCTTTTGGACACTCACCTTTTTCATCTGCTTCTTTTACATAAGGCTTGATTTCGTTCTCAGCCATTTCTTTTACAAGAGCGAGAAGCTCTTTTTGTTCTTCGGTGTATAATAAGCTCATGTCATCTTACCTTTCTGTTTTATTTTCTGGCTTATTTAATTTTGTTATACCTGTTGCAGCCCCTGTTGAAATCGTTTCCAAAACCTCAGCTTCACTATATCCAAGCTGCTTCATGATTTCTTCGGTATGTGCGCCCTGTGAACCTCCTATATGATATTGAGGTGTTCCAAGTGATGCAAAATTCACTGGGTTTGTTGGCATATAACGTTCTCCGGAAGGATATGGGATTTTAGTAATTATATTATTTGCCCAGACCTGTTCATCTTGATACATATCTACTGGTTCATAAGCAGCTTCACAAGCAAGGTCATTGGACTTGAACTTATCAAGCAGCTCTTTTCTTGTATATTTACTAATCGCTTCATCCAAAATGTCAATGACTTCATGATTGAGTTTATCGCAATTAACTTTCGCACAGTTATTGTAGCGTGTATTGGCAATCATATCAGGACGATTTATCAGATTCATGATTTTATCATAATCTCTGTCATATTCAGGGCAGCAGATAACGACCCATTTGTCATCACTCGTACGATAAACATTATTAAAAGGATTTGGTACTTCCTTACGGCTCTTAGGATATTGGTTTCCATATTGAGCAGAAATAACGCCAGTACTTAATGCATATACAGCAGCATGATGTAAACCTACGGTAATTTTGTCACCTTTTCCAGAGCGTTCTCTGGCGAAAAGTGATGCACATATACCAGATGCGAGTGCTAAGGAAACCTGAAAATCTCCAAATCCATTGGTTGGAATCATTGGAGCATCGCCTTTGTTGACTGTTGTACCAAATACACCACCACGAGCCATATAGCAAGTTACGTCGAAACCTGCAGTATCTTTTTCAGGACCGTTTTCACCATAGCCAAGAACCTGTGCAAAAATAAGTTTTGGAAATTTCTGGCTTAGAGTATCGTAGTCTAGACCAAGTTTTTTTAATGATTTGGTTCTGGTATTCGTGACAAAAACATCAGCATTTTCTAAGAGTTTATAAGCTATTTCAATACCCTTTTCCGATTTTAGGTCTAGCGTAATAAAGCGTTTGTTCATGTTGGCAACATCAAAAGCTAAGTTTTCATCGTCTTCAAACGGCATATTAAAAACGGCTCCTTGTGTACGGGCAGGATCACCTTTGGCAGACTCTATCTTTATACAGTCAGCTCCCCATTCCCCAAGAACCCGAACCGTAGTTGGTGCCGCCAGATAGGTAGTTAAATCTACTACTCTTACGCCTTCTAATGGTTTCATGTGGTTCCTCCTTTATAAAAAACTTGATATTACCAGGTTCATTATGAATCTGGTAATATCAAATTAAATTCTGTTAGATTATATATTCCAGTTTTGCACCATGTTTGATCGTATTTTTTGAGATCGTAATACGTTGAACAGTAGGAGCTCCTTCTTCTAACCACATAGCGCGGCAGTCACGATACAGACGTTCTACTGGACCATATTTACAATCTTCAAAGTATCCAACACCTCCAAAGATCTCAAGCATTTCATCACTTACTTTTCTGGTAGTATCAATACTGTAAAGCTTGCACATTGCAGCCTTTTCTTCAATATATTCACCGGTAGGATTCTCTTCATATGATTTTGCAAAATCATATACCATGCAACGAAGAGCATGTACCATCATAGACATATCTGCAATTTTGCAACGTATTGCTTGTCTTGTTCCGATTGCTTTTCCAAAGGTAATACGTTCTTCTGCATATTTTAATGAAAGTTCAAGCATTCTTTGTGCCATACCAAGATTACTTGCTGCAATATGCGCACGTGATACAGATAATGAATGCATAGCAATTTCAAGACCCTGACCTTCTTTTCCAAGAAGATATTTTTTGTCAATGCGACAGTTTGTAAACTTAAGATCTCCATGTCCAGCACCACGGCATCCCATCATATGTGGCATGTTGATTACTTCAAATCCGATTGCATCCATTGGTACAAAGAATGCGGAAAGTCTGTCATCTTTTTGGGAATCTGGATTTGTAACTGCTATAACATATGCAAATTCGCAGCAGTCTGTATGTGAAATAAGTGTTTTCTCTCCATCTAATACATAAGAATCACCGTCTTTTACTGCCATTGTATGTAAATCGGCACCTGTTCCGCCAGTAGCCTCTGTGAGAGCAAAGCATGTAAATACTGATTTATCCTGAAATTTGTGCATGTATTCTGCTTTAAGCTCTTTGCTGCCATAGTCATCAAGGATTCTCCAGTTTAAATCCATAGCATAGTGAAGATGCATTCTCATTCCACCTGGACCACGTGAAAATTCTTCCTGTACCTGAAGTATTTCAAGTTCAGACAAACCAAATCCGCCGTATTCTACAGGCAAAGCACATCTGTAAAGGTTGTTGTTGATTGATAAATCATAGAATTCTTGTGGAAATTTATTAGTTACTTCAACCTCTTTTTGGATATCTTCTAGTGGACCTTCGGCAAGCGCGCGAATCTGTAATAAATAATTTTTAAATTCCTCTTTGGATAATGTACTCATTTTTCTTTCCTCCTAATTAATAAATATTTAACAATGTTACTAGATTAATTATAAGTTCTATATTTCTGAAAATCCAATCGTCTCTAGTCTTGGTTTTTCGAGTCATTTATAGGTATTCCCTATGTATCATAATTTGTTAGTAGATTTTCGTGTTTAATGATACAATAAAAAAAGCGTATCAGGTGGCTTACCCGTACGCTTTTTGTGTATATATCTATAGATTGTATTATATTGCCTTCAGCAGATACATGGTGAAATTACCCGTTGCAACTAAAACACCATTTTCAGATGTTACTTCAACACGGCTAACCATGGTTTTTGATCCCTTGTGTAAGGCATTGGCTTCAATATATATGGTACCACTGTTGACTCCCTTTAAGAAATTTACGTCTCCATGTTGGGTTACATTTGCATATTCATATGCATATGCCGCCATTCCAGATACAATATCACATAGAGTAAAAATAAAGCCACCGTGAAGATTTCCATAAAGATTTAAGGCAGCCTCAGTAATATTTATAGATATTTTGGCATGACCTGGCGCAATTTCCAAAATGTTTGCTTTTTCTATACCGCTCAAAGGAAGTATATGACGCCTTATACCTTCCATAATTTCCTCTCTCATCTATCAGTATCTCCTTTGTTTTTATTTATATGATGTGCTTTTACATATTTTTGCATTATAGCATAACGATCGAATTATGTACAAGGGTTTCATTATTATATGGATAGAAACTATGATTTAAGCGTAATGTATAGGATAAGCCGATTGGATGTTTGTTAGTAAATAATTTATAATATAATATATTGTTAAAAAAATGACATAGTGAAAAGGGTAGTAAAGGAAAAACAGAATGACAAGTTAATATTTGGGAGGTACATAATGAAGAATGAGAAAGCGAATACGCAGATTCAGAGTAGTCGGATTAATTGGAAAACAGTATTAATCTTTGTCTCCATTGCATTCAGTTCACAATGTGGAGGGGGATTTGCTGCTGGTGCTACACCATGGGCATATTTTTTTGGAAATACTGGATTTTATGGTATGCTTCCACGTGTAACACAGCCTTATTTTTGTCTTTTTATGCCATTGATTGTTGCAGTAATAAATTGTTTCATAATATACTTTTTTATGAAATTTGCAATGGATTTTAAGACCTTTGATTATGGAAATTTTCTAGAAAAATATGGATCTCGTTTTTTGGGTGGCAGGCTGGCAAAACCAATGCAGATTGTGTATGAGTTTAATTTTAACTGGCTTCTAATTGTCTGCATGGCGCTTGCATATTCTTCCTCAGGATCAGCACTGTCTGAACTGTTTGGAATACCATATTGGGTAACTACATTTATAGTTGGAATTATCATGCTGCTTCTTTGTATGCAAGGAGCTGATCTTGTAAGAAAAAATGCAGTGTTTATGAGTGCAGTTATTTTTGTAACCTTACTTATAGTGCACATACCAAACTTGTATTACTATATAACGAATGGAAACTTAGCGAATGAGCTTCAAGTTATGAGTAATTCAATGAACGATGGTATTGCATCAGGTGGAGGAAGCTTTATTAAATATCTTTTGACCGCTTTTTGCTGGGCATATGTTTTTTCAGGACAGAATCTAGGAGGCTTTGGAGCTTATGTAAATCATGCACAGCTTTTTGTTGAGAAAAAAACACTTCGTGTAGCAGTTATCCTATCGGTTGTATTAAATTGGTTCTTCCTTGAGATGACAGTATTCAATCTCGCAGCAAATTATTCGGATATACTGGAATACTGGAAGAGCGGTAAGGCTGTATATACGATAAGAGTAGTTCAAAATGGTATCGGTGGAGAAGGTGTGAAGGCTGTATTTCTAACACTAATTACGGTTTCAATATTTTTTGCAACGATATCGACCGCGATTAATTATGCGCAAGGATTCAATGACCGTGTGCTTAACTGGTACCAAAAGAAAGTGAAGGAAGATATAAATGTTTCAAAGGAAAAAAGGAATAAAAGAGGAATGTTCCTTACTTTGTTCTATATAATACTTACTTGGGGAGTCTCTCAGGTTGGTCTGACTAGTTTGGTTTCAAAAGGATTGACGATAGTATCCTATATTACTTTATTTACACTTATTCTGCCGACGATCATAAATGCAATAATAGGGTGGGAAGATAACAAAAATAAGTGACCTCCATTATGCTACTTACTTTTTCTTTTTTAAAATACTAAGTTGAAATTATTATGCATAATTCAGACGACAGACAACTAACATCAGAAAACTTTGATGTTAGTTGTCTGTTTTTTGTAAAATAATTGTCCTTTTGTTAGTGCAGTGATAAACTTATGGAGTGAGGGTACAATCACAGTTTGAATTATTGAGTAGATAGTCAAAATAATCGTAACTTATGGACATTACAATGAGAAAAAAATATAGGAGTTATTATGGAATTAAAACGAATACGATGCTTTATAGAGGTAGCAAGACTTAAAAGTTTTTCGAAAGCAGCAAAAGTATTGTATCTATCACAGACTGCTGTTAGTCAGCAGATAGCCACTTTAGAAGAAATGATGAGCGTCAGGTTATTTGAACGAGATAAAAAAGAAGTAAAACTGACAATTGCGGGTGATACTTTTCTTGCAGAAGCGAAACGATTGGTAAGGTTATATGATAATGCAGTTTTAAAAACACAGGCATATGCACAAGGTGTTGATGGTGTTATTAAACTTGGCTTTTTTAGTATGTTAGATCGGGACATAATGAGTAATGTAATTGCTGATTTTTATAAAAAATACCCTAGGACACAGATTAGTATTATTCAATGCAATTATGGAGATATGAAAAATAACATCCTTAATAATACCATAGATTTAGGATTTTGCTTTCAATTAGATTCTATTGAACTAAATGAATTAAAAATCTATGAGCAAATACCGAAATTGTGTGTGAATAAAAAACATCCACTTGCTTCAAAGTCATTGATAACTCCAGATGACATTATAGGTGAAACGATTATTTCTTATTATAAAAACGTGGAACAGCAGGAGGTATATGAAAGTCATCATAATGAAGGGAATCCAGGATTAGAGTTTAATCGCACTTTTCTGTTAGAGAATATGGATGATACTGTAATGCTGGTAAGCACTAACGTAGGAATTACGTTTCTACCAGAAATCGAAAATTATGTAAATCCCAATAAAATAGTTTTTATTGATCAGAATATAGAAGAAGTTCCATTTGAAGTAAAGGCGTATTGGAAAAAAGATACAAACAATCCATCGTTATCAAAGTTTATCGATACAATAAAAAGCGAACTAACAAATTGGCTATAAAATTTATAACACCCGAAGTGAATTAAGACAACACTTCGGGTGTTATTGCATTTTGTTATTACTTAATTGGTTTTACTTGTTGGACAGCGAATCAATCTTTTGATATTGTTAAAATATAAACGAAGTTCGGACTCGTATATTCAAATGATTCAAGTGACTGTGTAATCAATTAAACACAATATTCCCCTGTGAGAATAAAGATGGGGCATGGAAAGGTATGGATAATAATAAAAATGGAACAAAAACAAAAAATTAATTTTGGATGGATCATTTTGGCCATCTTTGCTTTGGGCGCGTTTACTTACCAAATGACACAATATCAATTAACTATGGTGGCTGGAGAATTAATTCCAAAGCTTGGTTTAACACAGGCGCAGTTCTCATCTCTTGTAACAGCACCATTGGTACCAGCAATTGTTTTAAGCATCATTGTTGGAGTTTTGGCTGATAAAATTAGTATTAAGCTCATTGTAGCAATCGGAATGATTATTTCATGCATTGGTGGTCTTGGACATATTTATGCAAGAACAAATACTACCTTATACGCAACTATGTTTTTAACTGGATTTGGTGCGGTAGCAATCAACGTTACATGTGGTAAAATTTTTAGTCAGTGGATGAAACCAGCGATGATCTCTATTGCAATGGGAATCTTTTTAGCGGCATCCACCGTGGGTCAGTTCTTTGCACAATCTACGACCGCATTACTTGGATCGATGAACAACGTTTTCTGGCTATCTGGGATTTTGTGTGCCATTGTCTTAGTACTATGGGTTGTTTTTGGTCGTGAAAACAAAGTAACAGGACAGGCAGGTTTTATGGAGGCGCCAAGCTTTGGAGAAACAATGAAAGCAGTTTTTGCAAGTAAAAATATGTGGTTATGTGCCATTGGTTTATTCTTTATTCTAGGATGCCAGGTTGCATTTAATATATGGATTCCTTCAGCACTCATAGCGAAAGGAATGGATCCGGCAGGTGCAGGTGTTCTAGCTTCTATCGTTAGCCTAGGAAACTTAAGCGGAGCCATAATAATGCCTATGGTTGCAACAAAAGTTGGAAAAGTAAAACCATTTATAATTGCATTCACAATAATCTGCGCATTAGGATATGCATTTGGCTGGCACTTGACTGGAACAGTCGCGTACCTTAGCTTTTTTGTATTTGGATTCTGCGCTGCATCACTTATGCCATTCTTTTTATCAATGCCAATGAAATTTAAAGAAGTTGGACCTAGATTTGCAGGAACAGGAATGGGATTTGCAGCCACAATCGAACTATTAGGTAGTGTTTTGTTACCAACATATATTATTTTACCGTTAGCTACCGTAGGTGAGACGGTAGACTTCACTCGATATTTCTATTTAGTTGGAGCGGGCTGGATTATTGCTTTAATTATTGGGATTTTGATTCCAGATACTGGTAGCAAAGAATAAAAGAAACTTGATCAATGAACGATTCAAAAAAGAAAAGGAGATATTATGAAAACAGATTATAAACATGTGTTGAATCCTATTCAAATAGGACCAATGAAATTAAAAAACAGAGTTTCATTTACGCCTGTATGGCCAAGTTTTGCAACAACGGATGGACATGTAAATCAAGCTCTCATCGAATGGGTTAGAGGAATCGTTGAAGGTGGATGTGCCTGTATTAATATTGGATGTGGTACGGTAAACAGAGATTTACCAACATTTATTACACATTTGCTAAGGATGGGTGAAGAATCTGTAGTGAATGAGTTATCGATGTTATGTGACATGACACATATGTATAATTGCAAAATCGGAATGGAATTATTTGCTATCAACTTAGAAGCAGGCGGCTTTGAAAATCGTGACAAAAATGCAATAAAACCTGTTGTCGAAATAGATCCAACTTATCTTACCAAACAACAAATAAAGGATTATATTGAAGATTTCGCTAATGCAGCGGAAAGAGCAATGCGTTGTGGATTTGATAGCTTAGTGATTCATGGTGCACACGGACAACTACCAGGGTGCTTTTTATCAAAGCTAATCAATGAAAGAACAGATGAATATGGAACACAGTCTATGGAAAACAGAGCACGTTTTACCAATGAATTACTAGAGGCAATTCGAGCGAAAATTGGAAATAAAATGGCAATTGAGTATCGAATCAATGCAAATGATATGATTGAAGGTTCACCAACTATGGAGGAAGTCATTGAATTTGCACAGTCTATTTCTGACAAAATTGATTTGCTTCATGTATCAAGAGGTATGCACTCGATTCAAAAGTTAGCACCATATATTAATCAGCCAGTTTATTTTGATCATGGTATTAATATTGAAGATGCAGCAAAAATCAAGGCAGCAATAAATATACCAGTAACTGTAGTTGGATCCGTTACTTTAGAACAAGCAGAGGAAGCGATTAAAGCGGGGAAAATTGACATGGTTTCTATGGCGAGAGGTCTGATGGCAGATCCATATCTGGTTAAAAATGCAAAATATGGAGAAGCTGAAAAAACACGTCCATGTATTCGATGTAATAACTGTATCCATAAAACGCATTATCAACTTGCACCAGTTCGATGTACTGTAAATGCTGAAATGGGTATGGAAACATTATATCAGCCGATTAAAGAAGCAAAAAAACAAAAAAGAGTGGCAATTATCGGTGGCGGTGCAGCAGGGCTAGAAGCTGCAAGAGTAGCAGCCTTACGAGGACATCAAGTAGTAATTTACGAAAAAGGTGATTCTTTAGGAGGCGTCCTAAATATGGCGGGCGCAGCTGAATTCAAAAAAGATATTAAAAACTACTGTGAATGGTCAATCCGTGTAGCGCAGTCAATGGATGGGATTGAAATCAAAATGGGAGTGGAAGCTACACCTGAAATGATGAAAGCAAAAGACTATGACACAGTACTAGTATCCATAGGAGCAACACCTATTATTCCAGAATTTGTTCATGAGGATGAACGTATTTTTTGGGTAGGAGATGTAGAAAATGGTATAGCCAAAACAGGTTATAATGTCTTAATTATTGGTGCAGGGTTAACTGGTTGTGAAACAGCTCTTGCACAAAGCAGACAAGGCAAATCAGTTACCTTAGTTGATATGATTTCAACAGATCAGTTTGGTTCGGGCGGAGCAACATTCAATCAGATTGCCATTATCAATATGTTAAAAGATGCTGGAGTAAAAATGCTTGGTGGACTAAAAATGGTAAAGACGGATGAGAATGGTGCCGTATTTGAAAATGAAACAGGTGACAAAGTAAACATAGCTTGTGATAGTATGGTAGTTTCCTTTGGTGTTCGAGCAAATGAAGATTTGGTTGATGCATATTGGGATACCGCAGTAGATGTGATTGCTATCGGCGATTGCAATACAAGACAAGGTACATTGTATAATGCAGTTCATACAGGGCATGAAGCAGGATATATGATTTAGTACAAGAAATAGGGTAAGATTACTTTAACAAAATAGGATAGTATCAATAACAAGAAAGGTGTAAAGAAGATGGGAAAATTATTATTAACAGGCGTTGATGGTAACTTAGGAGGCCAGGCAGCAAAATACTTGCTTGAGATTGCAGACAAGGATCAATTGATTTTCTGTGCTTATAATCAGGAGGCTCTAAGAGAGTTTGAAAATCTGGATGTAGAAACACGAGTTACTAATTTTAATAGTTCAGAAGGTCTTGTAAAGGCATTTGAAGGCGCGGATAAGTTAGCCTTGATTTCAATGCCATTTGTAGGTAAAAAGAGACAGGATGCTCACAAAAATGTAATAGATGCTGCAAAAGAGGCAGGGGTAAAACAGATCATTTATACTTCTCTTGTCAATGCAGCGGATGAGACGAACCCAAGCGTCGAAAAAATAGATCATGCTTATACCGAAAAATATGTTAAAGAACAAGGACTTGATTATATTTACCTTCGTAATTCACAGTATGCAGAAGCGATGGTGACAAATTATTTCACTTTCGTAAAAATGGGTGGTGTTATGAAGAACAGTCAGGGAGATGGAAAGATGGCATATATCTCACGTAAGGACTGCGCAATGGCAGTTGCATATGCTCTTATATCAAAGGATTGCCATCAGGCAGTTCTAAATATCAATGGACCGGAACTTATGACTATATCAGAATTTGTTTCGATTGGAAATAAAGTAACCGGGAATAATGTACGTTTTGAAGCAGTATCGGATGAAGAAAATTATGCAATCTTTGATGCAATGGGAGTTCCAAGGACAACGGAAGGTGTGTTTCAAAAAGATTCCGAAGCCCCATTTTCATCGGAAGGTATGGTTACGTTTGCACAGGCAATCAGACTTAATAAAATGGCAGAATTTACGGATGACTTTTACAAGCTCACCGGTAAGAAACCAAGGACTGTACAATATATGTTTGAACATTCCAATGACTTCCAAATTGGGGAACGTCATTCACTGGATGTTTAATTTATAGAAATCTATATATCAGGGCTGCAGGATCATTATGATTCTGCAGTTGTTCTTTTTCTAATGCAATGCTAAAATTACCCTGTATGGTAAAGTTTTTAATAGGGAGGTTTAGTGAGATGAGAAATGTTAAAATTATGAAACTGTTAACATGTTATATTGCTTTGGTGCTGATGATATGGGGAAAACCTGCAATACATGCAAAAGCGGAGGGTATTGTGGAGGTAGGTCAGAGGAAAACCTATCAGATTGATTTGGATATGGACGGTACAGATGAAGAGATTGAATTGAAGCAATATCAAATCAGTAAGGATATGGAAGGCTATTATTATGGAATCTTGTATGTGAATGGAAACAAAGCATATGCAACATCCAAATCGGATTATGGATTTAGCATCGAAATGAATTTCATTACCTGTGGAGATCAGGTATTTATTAATCTCAGGCAATCATCAGACAATGATGTTATGTTATATAATAAACTGCTATACTTTAAAAATGATGTCGTGGAAGAGGCTGTTGACTTTAAAAAAGTGGAAGCCGGTATGAGAAGCTGTAGAGTTTCGAAAGCCGCCGATGGTAAGATAATCGTAGAATGCGAGGCGCAACCATGTCAGTTAGCCTCTATATTGTGGAAAGCTACCTATACAGTACAAGAAAACAGTGTAAAGCTAAAGAGTGCAGTACATAAGGTAGTGAGTGGAAATGAGAACCATTCCGTTTTTTCCTTTGTTACCAATAAAACGCTTACATTTACGAACAAAGTTGGTAGCAAAAACGCGGCATTTACCTTGAAGGCTGGAAAAGAAGTAAAATTATTAAGTATTACAACCAGAAAAAATGGTAAAATATACGCATGTTTCCAGTACAGCAAGAAAAAAGGGTATTTGCGGGTAGATCCATACTATAATATGGCATACTTTAAAAATGTGTATGAGTTTTTAGCTGGTTAAAAGGTAATGAAACAGTAAGTGAGGAGGAGCATATGGATACCTTATGCTCCTTCATTTAATAGGGAGTGCAATTGATTTAGATGAAGGGATGCAGTATAAAAAAATATTTTCTCTGGATACTATGAAAGAAACAAAATAGACAAATTAGTATAAGAGGTGATATTATAATGAAAAAAATAGTGATTTTAATAGGGATGATTATTAGTTTCTCTTTTGTTATTACGGCGTGTAAGCAAGAGGTGTTGGTTCCTGATGAAAACACGCAACCTAATACCGACAATATAAATAATGAGTCAGATGATAATAACCAACAAGATGCAGAAGATGATCTATCTGATACTGAGGCCGATTCAAAGAAGATTGTCATAGAAAACGATGCATTCCAAATCTTTCAGCCAACCCCTGGAGCAAAAGTAAAGGAAGATATCGTTATAAAAGGATTAGCAAGAGTTTATGAAGGCACGGTATTATATGAGTTAGAAGACGGTCATAATATACTTGATAAAGGGTTTACAACAGCGACTGAAGGTGCACCAGGATGGGGAGAATTTGATATCATAATAAAACTTGATAAAGAAGTAGCGAATGATTCAGGAAGCGTTATATTATATGAAGAAAGTGCAGAAGATGGCTCTAGAATAAATGAATTAATCATTCCTGTTAAAGTGATACAATAAAACCTTATGTTTAACTGTTTAAGAAATGTTGACAAGTGAGAAATCTTGTTAGAAAATGTAAGTGTAAAAATAGAGTAGCAGCAGTATTTAAGAAAGGTTCATTATGCGTATCAAATCAAAAGATATAGCGGAAGCACTGGGCATATCTCCGGCTACGGTTTCCCTGGTATTAAATGACAAACCGGGTGTGAATCCCGCTACCAGACGTAAGGTGCAGGCATATATAGAACAACTGGAAAAAAGAAATTATAGTAAACTAAGGGCGGAGACTTCGGCATGTAAGGGGACTGTGCTCATGTTGAATTATATAAAACATGGTATCATCCTAAAACGAATGGTAAATGAATCTCATTCGCCGCTGTTTAATGATCTAGAATATATAGTAAACAAGGCAGGCTATCGGTTTGATTATCAGGAATTTAATGAAAAATCAAGCAATCTCGAAAAATTTCTTGAAAAATGTAAAGAATGCGATGTAAAAGGTATTTATATAATGGCGTCAGAAATGAATCGGAGTGATATCTATCCGTTTCAGCGATTAAAGATTCCTATTGTGGTTGGGGACAATCTGTTTTATGAACAGGGCATGGATAGTTTCCTTATTGATAACAAAGAAGGTATCCGAAGAGGAGTGGGGTATCTGATAGATAAAGGGCACAATCAAATTGTATACCTTGCCGAAAATGTAGAAATTTTCAACTTCGTAGAACGAAGAGAGGCATTTGTTCAGGAAATGGCTGCAAGGCAGTTCGGGGATAGCAGTAACTCAATTCGGCACCTTGGAAACACGATAGATGAAGTGTATGAAACCATGAATCATTATCTGGATAAAGGGCTGTGGAAGACAACCGCTTTTGTTTTGGAAAGTTCGGTAATATCACTTGGTGTCAGCAAAGCACTTTTGGAGAGAAATATTAAGGTGCCAAGAGAAATCTCTTTGCTTGGATTTGATGCATTGCCAGAACTTAGTATTCCGGGACTGAATCTTACGTTGATTAAGGGAACCCACACCAAAAGGCATACGGCTGCCATGAAACACCTCGTTCGCCACATTGCGAACGAAGGTGAGGAAGATGAGATGGTACGGGTATATTATCGTACCCGGTTACTGGAAGGTGACAGTGTATTTGATAAGACAAAATATATTTATAAATAACATGTTTTTAAAGAAAATTTAAAAGCATGTTATTTTTTTACAAAAAACAATCAAAATATAGGTATAAAAGTATACTATTTTAACATATTTAGAGAAAACACCAAGGGGGATTGAAAGTAAAATAGTCCAATGTTAGGATAAGGTTACAAAAGGATATGCGCGTATCTTCAATATGAAAAAGTGTTATTTTTAAGGAGGAGAAATCATGGCAAAAAAGAATTATGATGAGCTGGCAAAGCAAATCGTAGTCAGTATTGGTGGAGCAGAAAATGTTAGAAATCTGGTTCACTGCGCAACTCGTCTTCGTTTTCAGATTGTTGATAAATCAAAGGTAGATAAAAAAAGATTGAGTCAGATAGAGAAGGTTATCACAGTTGTGGAAGCAGGTGGACAACTTCAGGTTGTAATAGGCAATGCAGTAGGAGATGTATATGATGCAATCCTAGCGACAACTGGTGTTAAGTCTGGGGAAGCAGAAGGAGAACCAGGGAAGAAAGGCGATACAAGTTTGGTTGGTGCATTTATGGAGACCATTGCAGGAATCTTTACTCCGATTCTGGGAGCAATGTGTGGAGCTGGTTTGTTAAAGGGTATTTTGATTTTGTTTACGACCTTTGGATGGCTTACGGCTGATATGGGAACTTATCGAATATTGTATGCGGCCTCGGATG
Organism: Acetivibrio sp.; assembly: GCA_041739345.1. Taxonomy (GTDB): domain Bacteria; phylum Bacillota; class Clostridia; order Lachnospirales; family Lachnospiraceae; genus DIGJ01. Next base: position 34,702 of record JBGSNZ010000022.1, read on the forward strand.
GCATATTTACATTCCTTCCATTATTCTTAGCATTCACTTCGGCTAAGAAATTTAAGGCGGATCCATTCGTATCAGTGGCAATTGCTGCCGCCTTGTTATATCCGAATCTTACAGCAGCATTTTCTGCCAAAGAAGCACTTACTTTCTTAAAGATACCGGTAGTACTTGTAAGCTATACATCATCTGTAATTCCGATTATCCTTTCTATTTATGTACTTTCCAAATTGGAAAAGGGATTAAAGAAGATTTTCCCGGATGTTGTAAAGAATATCTTTACACCACTGTGTTCTCTTGCAATCATGGTTCCTGCAACCTATCTTGCAATCGGTCCGGTTGCAGATTATGCTGGAAAATTGCTCGCAGGTGGTTATACAGCGCTTGTTGGATTCAATCCTATAGTAGCAGGATTTATTCTTGGTCTTATCTGGCCGGCAGCAGTCATGTTTGGACTTCATTGGGGATTTGTACCAATTGTTATTAACAACATTACACAGTATGGAAGAGATACTTTATTTACTATTACCGGACCAAATAACTTTGCACAAGCCGGAGCAACATTGGGTGTATTCTTAAAGACAAAGAACAAAAAAGTAAAAGATGTAGCAGGACCAGCAGCAATCTCAGCAGTACTTGCCGGAATTACAGAGCCTGCAATCTATGGTGTTACTTTAAAATACAAGAAACCATTCTTTATCGCAGCATTCTTCTCTGGTATTGCAGGAGCAATTACAGCGGCAGTCGGAGCAGGAGCACCGGCGCTCCTTGGTACGAGCTTACTTACCATGACAGGGTATATCGGTGTTGGATTTACAGGATTTTGCATTGCGTGTGCAATTGCTTACTTTGGTTCTGCAATCTGTACCTACCTGTTTGGATATAGCGATAAGATGCTTCTTGATGAAACAAATGCTGAACCTGCAGTTTTAGCAGATAAAAAAGATGAAGCAATCGAAGCACCTGTCAATGGAACAGTGATTTCATTGTCTGAAGTAAAGGATGAGGTATTTTCAAGTAAAAGCTTAGGAAAAGGAATTGCAATCATACCAAGCGATGGAATAATATGTGCTCCATGTGATGGTATTATCGTTACGGCATATCCTCATGCAATTGGTCTGGTGTCAGAAAGCGGAGCTGAAATTTTAATTCATATTGGATTGGATACCGTAGAGCTTAATGGTAAATATTTCAAACTGAACGTCAAAGATGGTGACACAGTAAAAGCTGGTAGTGTTATGATAGAAGCAGATATGGATAGCATTAAGAGCGAAGGATACGATGTAACTACAGTTATCGTGGTTACCAATACCGATGATTATAAAGATGTATTACCTGTAGAATCAAGGAATGCAAAAACAGGAAATGTAATCTTTAACTGCATTTCCAAGTAACAAAAGTGTGCGGAGGTTTCTTATGAGCAAGTTAAAAATACATGAAAATAACAGAAATTTTATATTAGATGGGCAGAACTTCTTTTATCTTGCTGATACCGTGTGGAGCGCTTTTACCAATGCAACGATGGAGGAATGGAAATTTTATCTGGAGAAGAGATGGACGCAGGGCTATACGGTACTCCAGATAAATACCCTTCCACAATGGGATAGATGTATGTCTGATATAGGCATATACCCTTTTTATACGCAAGACGGTCAGAAATTTGATTTTTCAAGATGGAATGAAGATTATTATAGCAGAGCGCGTCAGATGTGTCAGATGGCAGTGGAAAAAGGTTTTCAGTTAGCACTGGTTGTATTGTGGCTGAATTATGTTCCAGGCACCTGGGGTAGTAAAATGGTTGACATGAATATTATGCCAAAGGATTTTATCCGGGAATATACCAAAAAAGTGGTAGCAGAATTTGATGAATTTGATCCAATCTATATGGTTAGCGGAGATACCGACTTTGATACGAAGGAAGCGGTAGAGTATTATGAGATAGCACTTGATACGGTATGCAAAGAATCACCGGATTCCATCAAAGCATTTCATATTAAAAGGGGATATGATTATATTCCGGAACAGTTCCTTGATAGAATACAGTTCTATATGTATCAGTCAGGACACAATATTGACGGCCAAGAGATGGCATATGTTCTTGCCGAGAAATTCTGGAACCAATATCCAAAGAAACCGATAGTGAATGCAGAACCTTGCTATGAGCAGATGGGATACAGTCGTCAGAAATATGGAAGATTTCAACAATATGATATTCGTAAAGCAGCCTGGAGCTCTATCATATCCGGAGCTTTTGCCGGTGTTACCTATGGAGCTCATGGCGTATGGAACTGGAAGAAGATAGGGGTTAAGCCAAATCCTGTATTAGGAGAAGGATTCGATGAGTCTTTTCCAATGCAGGAGGCGCTAAATTTTTCTGGAGCCTGGGATTATGGATTTATCAAGGACTTTTTGATGACAAATGACATTGTAGAGCTGAAACCAGTTCAGGATTTATTAGAAGATAAATCACCGGAAATCCGTATAGCCGCGACAATCGATGAAAGATATCTGATTTATATCCCATATGCTACCAAACTGGAGATTAAGAAAGAATTAATAGGATATCAGGCGAAAGCCATTGACCTTGAGACAAGAAGAATTGCAAGAGTCAAATTAGAATGTGAAGATGGAAAGACCTTCATAAACAAACATAGTTTCCAGAAAGACACGGTGATTATATTAGAAAGATAGGAGGATTATTTCCAAAGACGTGATGAAAATTACGTCTTTTTTTTCACTTTACGTCAATTTACATCACTTTACGGAATAAACAATTGAGCTTTGTACATAATTATGTTAGTATTACATACAAAATAGGAAGTGCTATTATGCCACAGATTAGAAGGATTAAGGAAAAAGCATCTTAGATAAATACGAAGTAAGGTTGTTAGCTTTCGGATGATTATCTTGAGACGAAGGCGGTGTATCGAAAGAAAGAGTTGAAAGATGTCATTATAAAGGAGATACGATGCAAAGAAAAATATTTAAAATATTAGAATACATGATAATATGTTTTGGGATTATATATTTAATCAATGGAAGCTTTGCAATCTATTCGATTCATGAATCAGATTTGCAAAATAATGTATTAAGTATTGCTAGGAAATTTAATATGAATGTTAATATGGATAAAATAGCACGAACAGACAACGAATTAGCGACAATTTTTTTGATACAAGATTCAGATAAATTTATTGTAGTTGAATATTCAAAAATGCCTTTTTTGCACTTATATAGACTGGAAAATTCTAAAGGTTTAGAGGTGATAACGAAAAGTGAATTAATAAATCATTCATTTGGAATAAATACTTCATCAAAATTTGTGGTATTTTTAGCAAAAGAAGCAGAAAGTAACATGGTGTTTTTCACTTCAGATGAAGATGATAATTGGAAAGAAAGAGTTTGTTTCGTCTTTTCTTTTATGATACTATTGATAATCAAAACATGGTATCTAAAAAAGAAAAAAGGGGGATATGAGATAATTGATGAAAAAAACATTTAGAAACAAGATAATTATTTGCAGCATTTTTTTCTTAATTACATTTTTTATTATTTATAAGTTTGGATTTTATGACAAAAAAGAGTTAGAAGAAATGAATTTTGTTAGAATTACATACTATCACAACGATGGTGATTATTATAATAGAGCTACTATGGACCAAAAGTTTATTTATAGTCAAAAAACAATGGCAAGAATAAAAGGTATATTAAAGCAACAAACATTTATACGAACATGGAGGAAACCTGCACGAATAAAAGAAGAAAAAATGGTTCTTGGATTTGTGATAGAGGATGAATATTTTGAATGTAATGTTTTTAAGGCCCCAAGCAATGACAAGAGCATTTTGGTGATGAATGATAGGACTTATGAATGCAATGATATATGGAATGATTTGTATAATATTCTGACGGAAAATACAGAGGACGATATTCTAGAATATAATGTTAAGTGGTAATAATACTGCCACTGAATTTGTACATTTTCCAAAGCATACACAAAACTAGATAGAGATGCTACACAACATTTTCCATCTAAATGCATAGGATATCATAAAAAGTTTGTGAAAGGATACAAAACAGTGTATCAGAATAATAGATCAAATTTTTATCCATGTAATGATAACACACGTATGAATCGCTCGGACTATTGTAAATGTACGAATCGCTCAAATGATTATGGACCAAATCCTTTTGTCACAAATATCGAAAAGGCAACATTAGAGAATCAATATTTCCGGACAGCATTGTGGACGGGGAATCATCTCCAGCTTACTTTGATGTGCATCAAACCGGGAGAAGAAATAGGCTTAGAGATGCATCCTGACATTGATCAGTTCCTGCGAATTGAACAAGGTCAGGGTGTTGTAATGATGGGAGATTGCAAAAACAACTTGAATTTTAAGGAAAAAGTGTGCGACAATTTTGCAATTATTGTACCGGCCGGCAAATGGCATAACATCATCAATACGGGCTGTGAAGCATTAAAATTATACTCAATCTACGCCCCACCACAACATCCTTTTGGTACAGTTCATGTAACAAAAGAAGATGCAGATGAACATCACTGATAGACATGTAATTTAACTTTGATAAATAATTAACAAGCTGTTGACGTACCTTTAGATCTCTTCTATAATAACATTGAAAGGATGGGAAATTATGGGGGATCAAAACAGAAAAAATGAAACATTAGATGCACTAAGTTTGATAATGCCTTATTTGCCAATTTTATTTAATGAGGATGTTGCTCTTGGGATTACTGACACGAAAAAGTATCTCAAGGTACAGATGGGAACAAGGTTAAATTTTGGAGTGAATGTAGGGGATCCGATCCCGCAAGGAGGAGCTGCAGTTCTTGCAATCAAGACCGGAGACACAATGATAAAGGATGTATCAAAAGAAGTTTTTGGTATTCCATTTAAGTCATATGCCATCCCGCTGAAAGAAGGAAATGAAATTATTGGAGTATTTGTAGTTGGAAAGAGCCTCGAAATAAGGAATTCTGTCATTACAACCGCAACAAACCTGTCCGGCGCTTTAAAACAGATATCATCTGCAATCGGCGAATTTGCAGAAAATCTGCAAGAAGTAGGCAATATGAACCAGACCTTATTAGAAAATGCAAAAGAAGGTCAAAAAAGTACGAAGGATACCAATGAGATTCTTAAATTTATCCAGGGAATAGCCTCACGGACGAATTTATTAGGCTTAAATGCTTCGATTGAGGCAGCCAGGGTTGGTGAAAGTGGAAAAGGATTTGCAGTTGTAGCAGGTGAAATTCGTAATTTGTCCCTGTCAACCAGTGATTCCGTTAAAAAGATAGATACCGTTTTAAAAACACTAGAGTTATCAATTGACAGTATCACAGGAAAGATAGCCCAGTCGAATGAAGTTCAGCAGGCACAGTCTGCTAATATCGAAGAAATCGTAGCTTCAATTGAAGAACTAAATGCTACGGCCGACTCACTAGAAGAGCTGTCACATGTGTTATAAGTAATCATTTATAGAAAAATATAGTGAGAGATTGCGAATTTATATGTTGCAATCTCTCTTTTTTAATATAGTAATCACTATTTCGTCTCATTTCGCAAAATCAAAACCTGTAAGCTTAAAATCATGGTAGTTTTAGGGATTTATTTGATATATAATACAATTACTAAAGTTACCATAAAACGGAGATGATAGAGCTTGATGAATAATAAAATTCTAAGACGTGCAAGAGTGGAAAAAGAACTAAGTATGATATTTGAATATCCATTAACCATATTATCTGCTACGATGGGTTATGGGAAAACGACTTCGGTACGTACTTTTTTAGAAAATAAAGAATGTGACACGATATGGATTACGCTATTAGGCAGTGATGGGGATGAATTATTGTTCTGGCATAAGCTGTCGGAGGCAGTAGGACGAATTTATCCGCAAATAGAGAAACAGCTTGAGTCGATTGGATTTCCAATGGATGCAAGGCAAATATCCCAGGTTGTAGATATGATTTGGAAGTTTAACACGAAGCATCCTACGGTTATAGTCATAGATGATTATCATCTTATGGATGGGAGTAAGCAATTAGGTGCTCTCATGGAAGCGATAAGCCAAGAAGACATTGCCAATATACATATGGTATTAGTATCAAGAACCAGACCGATGTTCAATCATATTAATTTATTTGCAAAAGGCTTATGTTATTATCTGGATACAAAGTTCTTAGCCTTTACGAAACAAGAAATTAGGGATTATTTGATTCTAATGAGTTATACTGCTTCCGATAAAGATATTAATATGCTTTTTGGCTATACGAATGGTTGGATTTCTGCAATATATCTGCTTCAGTTAGGATTAAAGCAGGGAGTTCCGATAACAGAAGTTTCCTATATAACACAACTTGTGGACAAAAATCTCTTTTCGTCCTTTGATGATTCAACAAAACAGACACTGCTAAGATTATCCATTCTGGATTGCTTTACATTGACGCAGGCTTCAAAAATACTGGACGGCCCTAACATTTGCGAAATGATTGAACAGCTTATGGAGCAAAATGCATTTATCGAATATGATCGTCGAACAGGGGTATATAAATTACATAATGTTTTATTGGATTTTTTAAGAGAAAAGTATGTAGATGATTTCGACAAACAGCATATTTGTCACTGCGCAGGAAAATGGTATTTAGAACAAGAAGACTTTGTTCTGGCAATCGATTATTATCATAGGGCCGGAAAATTAGAAGAATTGCTAGGGCATATGAACTGGGAAAAATATATGCACAGCGGATATCTTGGCGTTAAAATGATTTATACAATCTTTCGTGAAATGCCAACGCAGTGGTATATAAAATATCCCCTACCGCTTCTCCACTTTGCCCTTTGCTTTGCAATTAGTAATGAAAAAATCCTGGTGAATGGATCGAATCGAATCATCGATGTTTTAGAAAAACATTATAATAATACGTTTGATGAACCGGAACAAATACGTCACCGGATTCTGGGAGAAATTGAAATCGTTAAGATATTTTTAGTATTTAATGATGCCCAAAGAATGGTAGAACTATCCTGTAATGCTTATGAGTTACTAAATGGAGAGGTGTCCTGTACAGTATTTCGGGATGATGCATTTACGTTTGGGGTACCACATTTTCTTTATACCTATTATCGTGAAGCCGGAAAACTGAGGGAAACACTAAATTGCCTAATATCCGGATTTCCTCCAAGAGTATTCGATGGCAGTGGGATGGGGTGTGACCTTGTAGCACAGTCAGAATATGCATTGGAAACAGGGGATTTTGATCAGGTAGATTTATTGGTTGATAAAGCTATTTATAAGGCTAAAACAACAGAGCAGGTATGCATATTGATATGCGCAAATTTTACCAAAATGAGATATTATCTTGTAAAAGGAGAAATTCATAAAGCAAAAGAGCTTCTTGCGATAACAAGAAATTACCTGATTGACCCCAATCAAAAGGTCAATTCACTGACTCACGTTCTATATAATACTACATTGGATATGTGCGAGGGCTATCTATATGGATGTCTCAATCAGGTGGCGTTGATACCAAAGTGGCTTGCAACCGGAAATATAGCGTCAAGAATACTGATGATGCGTGGATTGGCATTCCCTTATATCATTTATGGAAAAGCACTAATGATTCAAAAGAATTGGACACAGCTCGAAATAGTATGCGATACATTTAAAGAAGAATTTCTTGTTTTTCATAATCAGCTTGGTTTGATTCATAATTCCATTTATGAGGCGACTGCAAAATATCATCTGTATGGAATGAAAGCAGGAGTTGACGTTCTATTGCCAATATTAAACGAAGCGATGTTGGACGGAATCGTATTACCTTTTGCGGAACATGCTGAATTTGTATTGCCGATGCTCTATGAACTAAAAAAACAGAACACGATGGATGTATCTTATTTAGATAAGATGATATTGCTTTGCGAAAGATATAGTAAAAATATGAAACAGTTACAATCCGAGGATGTTTCCCTGACAGAAAGGGAAATACAAGTGCTTTTGTATCTTTCGCGGGGTCTTACCCAGCGTGAGATTGCAGAACAACTTTATTTTTCAGTCTCAACTGCAAAAAAGCACCTCGAAAATATTTATCGGAAGCTCAATGTAAGCAATAAAATCAGCGCGCTGCAAAAAGCGCAGGAACACAATCTAATATAAAATTAGCCATTTGGCTAATATCATTTGAAATAAAAATTCCCTATACTTATGTGTAGGGAATTTTTTTTATAGAGCAATTATTGGAAGAAAGGATTATTATAATGAAAAAAAGTAAACGAATAACATCCTTACTGATGTCAGTGATACTTCTTATCAGTATCATATCTTCACAGGGATTCGAACAAACAACTGCATATGCACAAAAAAAAGAAGTAGCGGCGCATACAGTGAAAGAGCAAATAGCAACAAAACAAACAGGAGCAGAGCAGAATGCTCATCTTATGGGTACGGAGGCATTAGGCAGCGAGCTTACCAATGCAAAGGAACTTGATATTTCAAAGGGATCGATTAAGATCTCAAGTACCGGTTATACCGCTTCTGGAGAAGCAGTGGAGGTACCATATGTGGGAGATTATGTCATAATGGGTACTTCAATGGATGCTAATAATATAATAATAAATGGTCAGGCGGAAGGAACAAAAATTGTGTTCAATGATTTGAGTATCACAACAGGCGGGCCTGCACCACTTACAATTGCCAACAATACTATGGCTAGTATTATTATCGGAGCGGGTGGCATTAACTTTCGTAATATGGGTAATGACTCGCCGGTTGGAATTAACATTGCCAATGGATCAGCCCTTTCGATGTCCGGAATCGGAAATATAGCACTTTATTCTAAAGGTGCACCAGCAATTGCAAGTTTTGGAAATAATCTAATCTCTATTGAGACTATGGGAAATATTTCCATAAGCGGTGGCTATGGAATTTACAGCAGTGGTGATATATCACTAATTTCATCCGCTGGGAAAATAGAGATAGGAGTCGAAAGTAAAGCTATTCAAGGAAAAAATGTAACCATCAGGGCAAAACAACTGATTCATATAATCAGTAAAAATTCGGCTACAATATCGGCATTAAATGGAGGTGGTTTGTCTCTTATATCAGAAGAAGATAGCGTTAACATAGCAACAGAAGCAATATACAACTTTCCCACTATTTCGTTTGGAAATAGCCTGGAGATTCTTGCACAAAAAGATATTTCGGTAAGCGGTAAAGGAGTGAGTATTTCAACGCTTGATTCCTCTAACGTTAACATGAAATCGATAGACGGAAGTATTCATATTACTACTGGATCTCCAGATGCGGTAGCGGCTTCAGGATTCGTTGCGGTAAGTGCACCGATAGGCGGAGCGTTTATATCAAATACAGCGGATTCGGATAAAACACCGATTGTATCTGGAACACTTTCTGTTTCTCAAGGCACAACTTGCCATCTAAGCGGAGGCATTGATAATATGATCTATGCCAAGGATGGTACGATTGACCGAGTACGAGCAACCCTAGGCACATCGCTGGACTTTACGAATACCACAACAAAAGCCATTGGAATCGGGTACTCGTGGGATCAGGATAAAAATACGCTGACACTTAAGAACCTCGATTTAAAGGTTGTCTTAGGCAGTGGTATCATCCTGCCAAAGGATGCAACGGTAGTATTAACAGGAAGCAATCAGATAACCACGACAGCGAATTCTTGTAATGGGATAGAAGGAAGCGGGACTCTGACTATGTTAGGGGAAGGAATACTGTCTATTACGGTTAACAAAAATACTGGGAATGGAATCGAAAGTGAAGCAGTGGTAATATCCGGAGGCATATTAAATATTTCAGGGGATACTGGCATTTTTACAAACAAAGGAAAAATAACGGTTTCAGATGGTACGCTAAACATGGGCGTAGGATTTGCTGGATTGAGTTCATTGGAAGGGATCCAAGTATCGGCAGGTTCAATAGAAATATCAGGCATTAATTCTAGAGGGTTTTATTCAAAGGGAGATGTCTTAATATCTGGAGGTAGCATAAATATCCATGATACTTTAGCAGGAATTTATATGTTCAATGGAGATTTTACCATAAGTGGAGGCCTTTTGAATATTAATAGCAAAGATTTGGGGATAGCTGTAGATTGTAAGATTTCAACAGGTAAAGGGAAAATGAATTTTTTGAATGGAAGCAGCTTAATCAGCGCAGAAATGGCAATATCAACTTGTATGGGTAATGATATTAATACAGTAAAAGTGCCTGAGAATATTACGATCAATTCAGAAAACCTTACCGTATCAGGAGGAGCTTTATCGACTAGTGGATGGATAGATAATACAAGTTTGAATTATGGTAACTACGTTGCATTTAATGTGTTCAGCAATATGGAAGGCGGTGTTGTTACTGACAATACATCTGGGAATATAATTATTAAAGGTGCTGCAAACAATATAGTCATTCAGCCTAAAAGCATTTTTAATATTTCATTTATATCCAACGGAGGCACGAAGATTGCGGATCAGACAGTAGGAAAGGGAACCACAATTACAACGCCATCCCAACCAGAACGAAGCGGATATACCTTCTGCGGCTGGTACAAGGATGCAGAATTTGCAACCCCTTGGGATTTTGACAAAGGCACCGTGACAAAAGATACCATTCTCTATGCAAAATGGAAGCAGAATGAAAGCGGAATAGGAACCATTCCAGATACAACACTGACTCCGGTAACTAAAACAACCGAAAATCAAGATGGCACCACGACAATGACTACGACATCAACGACGGCAAAAAGCAACGGAAATACCGTGGTAAAGAAAGCAGAAGTTAATAAGGATAAGAATCATCAAATCATAAATCAAAGCCAGACAATAACAGTAAAAGCAAAGGATGGAAGTACGGTTACCATGGTAATCAAGCAGAATGCAAATGGTACGGTTACTAATGTAAACGGAACCGTGGATGTGAGTGAAGTAGATACCAATGTCATAGAAAACACTGCTAGGATTAAGGTGACCATTCCTGAAACAATCATTAATACGGCTGCAAGCGAGATAGAAAACAAGGCAGGAATGCAGATCAATCTATCGGCAGATATTCCTGTTTCAGAAGTCATAAAGCAGCTTTCGGACGATACAGTAAAGAAAATCGAACTCTTATTAACGCTGCCAGAAAGTATTACAAAGAATGATAAAATCAGTTTATCCTCCATTGAGCTTCCCAAAGAGATCCTGAATGCAGCAAAAAAACAGGGAAAGACAGTGAATGTAACCATTGAGAATGCGTACAAAACAAAAACTACCTGGAGTTTTGATAAAACAACGTTAGAAAAAACATCCCGTAGCATTCAGGACACCAATCTTTTGGTGGATACGGCAACGACAGAGAGTCTCTTAAAAAGCACAAAAAGTTCGATAAAAGGAATCGTCTTAGACTTTAAACAGGATGGACTTCTTCCTGGTGCAGCAAAGGTAAAAGTTTATGTTGCTGGTAATCACGAAAAGACTGATATTAAGGCAGGAAGCAAAGTGTATTTGTATGATTATGAAGAAAAGAAAGGAACCTTCCTGGAGCTTCCAACGACGCAGTATCAAGTAGATGAGGAGGGGTATATAACCATAGACGTCACCCATGGTTCCCAGTATGTATTGCTTCCAGCAAAATTAAACGATAATGTTTCTTCCCTGCTTAATCAGATAAGTGTGAATAAAAAGATAACAATGGCTATAAAAGGAAGCGATGACACCAAAAGAGTCCGGGTATCCGTAGCCGATATTTTTGTTACCGTTAAAAAATTCAGTAGAGAAGCCAATGCTGGAGTTGCAGAAATCATCTTCACTTACAAATCCAGTAATAAAAAAATTGTTACAGTAAGCAGTACGGGAATATTGAAAGCGAAGGCAGCTGGAACTGCAACCATTACCGTAACAGCAAAGCTTGCAGACGGAACGACAAAAACTTATAAAGAAAAGGTGACCGTTGAATAGAAGATAAGTAAAATTAGCCATTTGGCTAATATCATTTGAAATAAAAATTCCCTATACTTATGTGTAGGGAATTTTTTAATGGAGGTGAAATGGTGTCAACCACAATACAAAATGCTATTGCAAAGGAGGATTATATCCTAGAGATAGTCATGAAAAATGGAAACCGTTTAACGTGCAATATGCAGCCATATCTTAATACCATTCAGTTCTGTCCCCTAAAGGATAAAACGGTATGGAAAACGATGGAAGTTTTGGATGCCTGCCTAAAGTGGAAGGGAAATCAAACAGTGGAACTATCCGTTGACAGGATTCTTGATTTGTTTAAAACGGAGGAACCGTCTCAAAGGGAAGCGGCAATTAAAGAGGCTTCGTCAGATGAGGAATGGTTGCTGCATATACAACTAGTTAATGGTAACTGGATGGATATGGATATGGAGCAACTATTGGAATATCCAATGTTTATGCCACTCTTAGAAAAAGGTCTGTGGAAGACCATGCAGGCAAAAAAGCATTCACTACTCTGGAAAAATAAGGATGTCTCATTTGAGCTTTCGGTTCATATGTTATTGAATTATTTTTAATATAGAAAAAAATAGGAACATGATAATTGTAAGAAAGGATTATTTCAATGAAAAAAAGTAAACAAATAATATCCTTATTAATGTCAGTGATACTACTTATCAGTATCATATCTTCGCAAGGATTCGAACAAACAACCGCATACGCGCAAAAAAAAGAAGTAGCGGCACAGACGGTGAAAGAGCAAACAGAAATAGAACAAACACAAGCAGAACAGAATGTGCATCTCTTAGGTACACAAACGTCAGGTACAGAGCTTAGCAATGCAAAGGAACTTGATATTTCAAAAGGATCGATTATGATCACAAGTACAGGCTATATAGCTTCAGGAGCAGCAGTGGAGGTGCCACACACGGGAGATTATGTCATAACGGGTACTTCAGATGCCAATCATAATATAACAATAGACGGTCAGGGGGAAGGAACAAAAATTGTGCTCAATGGTCTGAACATCCAGACAGATGGAGTTGTACCACTTATAATTGATAACAATACGTTGGCTAGTATTATTATCGGAGCGGATGGCATTAACTTTCGTAACGTAGGCAATGGCTCGCCGGTTGGAATTGACATTGTCAATGGATCAGCTCTTTCGATGTCTGGTACCGGAAATATAGCACTTTATTCTAAAGTTGCACCAGCTATTGCAAGTTCTGGAGATAATGCACTCTCCATTGAGACAGTAGGAAATATTTCTGTAAGTGGTCGCTTTGGAATTTGGTGCAGTGCCAGTACTGATATATCATTGATTTCATCTGGTGGTAAAATAGAGGTAGGATCCGAAGACCAAGCTATTCAAGGAAAAAATATAACAATTCGGGCAAAACAACAGATTAATTTAAAAAGTAACAAATTCACAACAATATCAGCAATGAATGGAGGTAGTATATCTCTTATATCGGAAGATGATAGTGTTAACATATTAGCTGAGGATGAATCTTCTTCTTTATCGTATAATAAGAACTTGGAAATTTGTGCACAAAATGATATTACAGTAAGCAGTAATGGAGTGAGTATTATATCCTTCAATCAGGATGCTAATGCCAAATTGAAATCGATAGCAGGAAGTATTCATATTACCACTGGATCTCCAGATGATGTAGCGGTTGCAGGATTTGTAGAGGTTAGCGCACCGATAGGAGGAGTGTTTATATCCAATACAGCAGATCAGGATAAAGCACCGGTTGTATCTGGGACATTATCGGTCGCTGAGGGTACAATCTGCCATCTAAGTGGAGGCATTGACAATATGAGCTATACGGAAGATGGTACGATTGACCGAGTGCGAACAACCATTGGCACATCCCTGGACTTTAGGAATACCACAACAAAAGCCAGTGGAATCGGATACTTGTGGGATAAGGATAAAAATACACTGACACTAAAAAACATTGATTTAAAGGTTGCCTCAGGCAGTGGTATCCTCCTTCCAAAGGATGCAACGCTAATCCTAACAGGAAACAATCAGATATCCACGACAGCGGATACCTATAATGGGATAGAAGGAACCGGGACTCTGACTTTGTTAGGGGAAGGAGCACTTTCTATTACGGTTAAGCGTGATACTGGGAATGGAATCCAAAGTGAAAACGTGTTAATATCCGGAGGAGCATTTAATATTTCTGGGAGAATTGGCATTTTAGCAAACAAAGGAAAAGTAACTGTTTCAGATGGTACGTTGATCATGAGCGTAGGATTTGGTGGATTATGTTCAATGGAAGGCATCCAAGTATCGTCAGGTTCAATAGAAATTTCAGGTATTGGTTCTAAAGGGTTTGCTTCAAATGGAGATGTCTTAATATCCGGTGGCAACGTAAATATTCATGACACTGGTGTAGGAATTGATTTGTACCTCGGAGATTTTACCATGAGTGGAGGAAATCTAGATATTAATTGTACGTTTAAAGGATTGTCTACAATTTATGAAACTTCAACAGGAAAAGGAAAGATAAGCTTTTTGAATGGAAGAAGCTCAATCAATGCAGACATGGCAATTGTGGCTAATATTCAAAATGATAATAATACAACAAAGGTACCTCAGATGATAGAGATCAATACCGAAGGTCTGACCGCTTCGGGAGGAACACTGACAGCTACCGCATGGACAAAAACTCCATCAGGTATCGGTTATGAATACTACGCATTTAATTTGTTCAGTGAGAAGGAAGACGGAGTTGTTATTGTCGATTCATCCTATGGAAAAGTTATGCAAGGTGTTTCGAAAAAAATTGTCATACAGCCAATAAGCACTTATAGTGTTTCCTTTGTATCCAACGGGGGTACGGCAGTTTCAGTTCAGACGATAGGAAAGGGAATGACCATCACAAAGCCATCCCAACCAGAACAAGGCGGATATACCTTCTGCGGCTGGTACAAGGATGTAGAATTTGCAACCCCTTGGGATTTTGACAAAGACACCGTGACAAAAGACACCATCCTCTATGCAAAATGGAAGCAGAATGAGAGCGGAACAATCGGAAGCATTTCGGATATGACCCTGACTCCGGTCACTACGGCTACCGAAAATAAGGATGGAACATCGACAATAACTACGATAACAACTACGGCAAAAAGTAACGGAAGTACCGTAGTAAAGAAAGCAGAAGTTAATAAGGATAAGAATCATCAGATCATAAATCAGAGCCAGACGATAACAGTAAAAGCAAAGGATGGAAGTACGGTTACCGTGGTAATCAAGGAGAATGCAAACGGTACGGTTACTTCTGTAAACGGATCCGTGGATGCGAGAGAAGTAGATACCGATGTCATAGAAAACACTGCTAAGATTAAGGTGACGATTCCTGAAACAATCATTAATACGGCTGCAAGTGAGATAGAAAACAAGACAGGAAAGAAGATCAATCTATACGCAGACCTTCCTGTTGCAGAAGTCATAAAGCAGCTTTCGGACGATACAGTAAAGAAAATTGAATTCTTATTAACGCTTCCAGAAAGTATTACAAAGAATGATAAAATCAGTCTATCCTCCATTGAGCTTCCCAAAGAGATCCTGATTGCAGCAAAAAAGCAGGGAAAGACAGTGAATGTAACCATTGAGAATGCGGACAAAACAAAAACTACCTGGAGTTTTGATAAAGCAACGTTAGAAAAAACAGCTCGTAGCATTCAGGACACCAATCTTTTGGTGGATACGGCAACGACAGAGAGTCTCTTAAAAAGTACAAAAAGTGCGATAAAAGGAATCGTATTAGACTTTAAACAGGATGGACTTCTTCCTGGTACGGCAAAGGTAAAGGTCTATGTTTCTGATTTTACGAAAAAGAGCGGTATTAAGGCAGGAAGCAAAGTATATCTGTATGATTATGAAGAAAAGAAAGGAACCTTCCTGGAGCTTCCAACGACGCAGTATAAAGTAGATGGTGAGGGGTATATAACCATTGATGTCACCCACGGTTCCCAGTATGTATTGCTCCCAGCAAAGTTAAAAGATAACGTTTCTTCCTTGCTAGATCAGGTAAGTGTGTATAAAAAAATAACAATGGCTGTAAAAGGAAGCGGCAGCAGTAAAAGAGTCCAGGTATCCCTAACCGATATTTTTGTTTCTGTCAAAAAATTCAGCAAAGAATTGGATCCTGCAGTTGCAGAAATCACCTTCAACTATAAATCCAGTAATAAAAAAATTGTTACAGTCAGCAGTACAGGGGACTTGAAGGCAAAGGGAGCTGGAACGGCAACCATTACCATAACAGCGAAGCTTGCAGACGGAACGACAAAAACTTATAAAGAAAAGGTGACCGTTGAATAGAAGAACATTGAATTAAAGAACATTGAATAGAAAAGCGGTCAACGTAAAAGAAAGTAAGAATGAAAGGGTTTATATAGCTATCCATATCTGCTATATAGGCCCTTTTTGTCTGTCTTTTACAGAGAAAATTCTGGTTGGATTATATTGACAAATCATTTTTAATTATATATCATATGATATATAACAACTGATATATTATAGGAGATATAGAGATGCCGCCAAAACAAAAAATAACAAAAGAAGATATTTTGCAAAAAGCGTATGAAATAACAAGGCAATATGGAATCGATACAGTTACAGCTCGTAATGTTGCCAAGGAAGTTGGCTGTTCCATTCAGCCGATATTTAGCCAATTTGCTTCTATGGAGGAACTCAGGCAAGCGACATTCCACTATATCAGCAAGATGATGATGAAGGAAATACTGGAACATCAGGAAGAAGCGGATTTTATGATTCAAACTAATATTTGGCTGCTAAATCTGGCACGAAATGAAACAAACTTGTTTGAGTTACTTTATCTTTCGAATACCTATAGTTCAACAAATTTGTGGGATGTAATGATGGAGTGGAAATGCAATCGTAAGATAGTTGAAGCTTTTGGAGAAAAGTATCGTCTGGAAGAATCTGTATGCAAAGATATTTTTCAAAGAGGATTTTTATTGCTTTTTGGAATTGCTACGATGATAGCTAATAATCATATCAATTTGACAAATGCGGAGGCACTGGATATGGTATCACGGACAGTTTCTGAAATGGTTACTGGGAGTAAGGAATAGGATAGTTGGACTAAAAGGTGGAAATGAGGTCGAAATGAGAAAAATAGGTTTAATACAAGCACTTAGAACAGTTCATAAGGCAGAAAAAATGACAGTGGAAGAACGAACCATGCTGCAGCAGAAGCGATTAAACGAACTTGTAATGTATGCTAGAAATAACAGTCCATATTTTGAAAAACTATATCATAACATATCGGAGCAATTTACCCTGAGTGATTTACCGGTCACGAAAAAAGTTGAAATGCTAGATGCTTTTGATGACTGGGTTACAGATCGGACAATTTCATTCGTAAAGGTTAACCATTTTATGGAGAATTTAGACAACATTGGAAGAAAATTGGATGGAAAATATCTGGTAAATACTACTTCTGGCTCGACAGGAAATCCATGTGTCGTACTATATGATAATAGAATGTCCAATGTGATGGATGCAATAGGAGGAATGCGCACCTTTGCCAGAAAAGAAGATATGAAGGCATATATAAAAGCCGGTGGTAGATCGTTCGGACTATATGCAGATGAAGGGTTTTATCTGGGGTGTGGTTCTATTAGAAGAAAACTGTTAATGATGCCATGGAAGAAAAAGCAGCTGGGCATTATTGATGTTCGAAAGCCTACGCAGGAGATAGTGGATGCGTTAAATTTGTTTCAGCCAGCTTTGTTAGGAGGATATCCCACTGCATTGGAATTGCTTATACCAGAACAGAAAAGTGGCAATCTACATATCTCACCAGTGATTATTAATACAGGTGGAGAATATTTAAGTGAAGAGGTGCGCCAGGAGCTTGGCAATGCTTTTGGTTGCTATGTACAAACGAATTATGGTTGTACCGAGGGAGGTACTATGGCGAATGAATGCAGGGCGCATCATTTTCATGTGAATGATGACTGGATTATCATTGAGCCGGTAGATGAGAATAATAGGCCAGTTCCTTATGGACAACAATCAGAAAAGATTCTGGTTACAAATCTGGCAAACTATATCCAACCGATTATCCGGTTTGAAGTGACAGATAGAGTCGTAATGCATCAGGAAGGCTGCCGATGTGGGAAGTCAGGAGTATGGCTGGAGATTGAGGGAAGATCAGATGATATTCTGACCTTTGCCAATGGTAAAAAAATAGCACCACTGGGAATATATGCTTTATTGAAAGAAATTCATTGCATTAAGCGTTTTCAGGTGCTACAAACTGACAAAAATGTATTGACTTTAAGAATTGTTGCACAAGATAAAGAGGGAGTATTTTTAAATGCAAAACAGGTGCTGATGGATTATCTAGTTCAAAATGGTGTTATGGCAGAAATACTTTTGTCACAAGAGGAACCGAAAGCAAATCAGAAAAATGGAAAGTTTAAACATATTATAGCATTAAAGACTATGAGATCAGCATCAAACATTAGCGACTAAGATATTTAATCCCTGTTCAAATTTATATTGAACAGGTTTCAAACTGTCATCCACCAGCAAGTGTTCATATTGTAGAATCAATCGTAGAAGATTTTAAGAACGGCAAAAAAGACCAAGAAGATTTCTGGATTCAGATGGCAGGAAAATTTATCTTAATTCGTTACTATGCGGTAAGAGATGATAAGGGTGAATACCTAGGAGTATTGGAAGTTACGCAGGATATAAAACCAATTCAAGAGATAACGGGTGAAAAGAGATTGTTATCCGAATAAAATACGTTATTTAAATAAGCCGGGGATTGTTCCCCGGCTTATTCTTTGGATGTGTTATAAATTTCTTGGAACAACTGCGCTTGAATCTTACCTACTTCTTGGAATAATGAAACCAAATGTTTCGTTTCACAATCGTATCCGATAAAGAAAAAGCCTTTGTAGAGAAACTCCATGGAAGATTCCAATAAAGAAGAGGAAACGGTGCTTTCGTGCAGATAGAAGGCAATCATTCGCAAAGCAGAGAATAATGAATTCTTTAAATAAAGTTCTTCTAAACTGCATTCTTTCAATTTGTCTAAGGTAAAATCATTATTTTTGCCGCACGGACTAGCACAGTCGAAACATTTTGGAACCAATTTTCTTTTTCCTCGTGAATCGTTTTTATCAATCGTTGTATATCGTCCCTATCGTTTGCTTCATTGAAAGAAAGGTGTAAAGTACCAAGTAGCAGAGCATCATGTGTACTTTGCGTAGGGCGGTTAGCGTTACCTTCTGTAGAACGTGCGAGCCCAATGATAGCTCCGAATAGTTCCCTGTTTACATCACAGATCGATTCCATCGTTTCCACTTAAATTTACCTCCGGTTAATTTACTCAATTGTTATGATTGAAACTGGGCAATTTTCACATGCTTCTTGTGCAGTGGCTTCTGCGCCAGATGGAATGGCATCAACATAAACTTCGGCAAGATCATCTTCTGCCATACGAAATACTTCTGGGCAAGTAGCAGCACATAATCCACAAGAAATACAATTCGATCTGTCAATACATGCTTTCATAATATACTCCAATCCGCCGCAATATTGCGGCACCTATGCTGGTTATTATTTACAGTTATATACTATAATAATACGGTACAATTAGTTGTTGCTATGGCTACAAAAGATGAAAATATAGTTTAGAAGTATACAAATTTTATACCTATATTTCCCAGTTCATCATTGAAAATATTATCATAGATAGTATAATAAATCTAGATATAAAAACGGGAGGAAAATAAGTATATGGATGAAAATGTTGTAAAGAAAAAAAGGACAAGCTGGCTTCTTATTATATTATGTTTGATTCTTTTTTTTCCGGTTGGAATACTATTATGGTATCGTAGATGGACCGAAGATAAAAAGGAAACAATAGCGAATAGTCAGAAAGTTATAAATACGGCATGGGTGGTTATATCATTTGGTGTGATTTATCTTATAATGACATTTACAGAAAAAGATGGTGCTAGTTATATTATTGGCTTCTTCGTATGTGTAGGGTTTGGATTATGGATGATGCATTGCGCAAAATCGATGAGAGCTCGTGGAGAAAGATACAATCGGTATGTTAAGGTAATAAACGAAAGTGAGAAAACAAGAATCTCTGATATTGCATTAGCGGTTTCACTACCAGCGAATGTTGTTACAAAAGATTTATATGAAATGATTGCTTCCGATTTTTTTCCAGGAGCATATTTAGATATGGAAAGGCAAGAGATCGTCTATGGAGAGAGAACTTCAATACAAAAGAAGCCGTTGAAAAAAGGAAAGTCAAAAATTATGATATGTTCTGGCTGTGGCGCTAGGAATGAGGTGTTTAAAGACGATTGTAAGGAATGCGAATATTGTGGTACTTTAATTAGTTATGAATAAATATTTAATAGTATAACCATTTTAAAATACAAAGGTCTTATATAGCAAAGATGTAACACTATATAAGACCATATTTTTTACAGAATTGTTAAATAGAGTGCATGCATAATGTCCTTTGTTGATATATATAGCTGATCAAACAACGATTGATATTTTTGGTAAGTGATGTGAGTTTCCCTGTTTGGATAATACGTTTTTCCTGGCTGAATAAATTTTGTGAGTGCCTCAAAATCCTCAAAACCCGGGTGTTTTATAGCAGTCGCGGCCATCATGGCATCCCCAAAACATGCTCCGATGGTGATGGCAGGTGTATTGATTTCTTTGCCCGTAACATCGGCAACGATTTGCATCCAAATTGGATTTTGTACCCCACCCCCTACAGCAAAAATTTGATCTATGGATACTTCGTGGTGTGATTCCATGATTTTTATCTGCTGTTCAATGGAGTATGCGATGGACTCCAAAGCACTCCGGTACATATGCTTTCTTGTATGCGATAACGTCAAACCAAGAAGACATCCTTTAGCCAGAGGGTCATTTACTGGAGTTCGTTCTCCGGCAAAATATGGAAGGGTAATAAGACCATCACTTCCAGCTGGAATCTCTTCTAGTCCATCTGCCATTGCCTGATATGCATCATATCCAGAGTCTTTTTCGGATAAAAGAGCTTCTGGAAAAATATTATCACGATACCATTTGGTAAGTGAGCCAGCTGTATTAGTTCCAGCTGAAATATCACACAAACCGGGTACAATAAATTCTTCTCTCCATAAACGGTCATCATCTACTAGCGTTTTTGTACCTAAGATCATATAGATGGACGAACCAAATTGTATCATCATGTTTCCAGCTGTTACAATACCGATACTGATGGCTTCGGCACCAGAATCATCCGTGCCTGTAATAACTGGAGTACCCTCTAAAAGGTCAGTTTCCATGGAGGCTTTCTTGGTGACATATCCAGCAATTTCGTTTGCTTCCTTTATAGTGGCTAGTTGATCGGGACGGCAGATTGGCTGACAAAGTTTCTCATTTGGGCTGCCATCTTTGTTATAGAGTGGATTGAAACTTGCGAGACCTAAAAAGCGGTCTATCACAAATTCACCAGTTAATTTGGCAGTTATAAAAGTAGATGCAGTAACAAATTTATGAGTTTTGGCATAGATTTCCGGCTCGTTGTTTTTTATCCATAATATTTTTGGCATAACATCAGAAGAACATAGTTGACGTCCGTACCACTCTTTGATCTGAGACTCACCATAAAGTAACGTCAATTCTTCCATCTCGTTGGTTGCACGTGAGTCGATACCATATAAAATCGCTTTACGAAGTGGATTACAAAATTCATCAACTGGCAAACAATCCGCTCCTAGGGCGCTGGCTCCCACCGCCTTAATATCCCTTGGATCTATCCGAGAGTCTGCTATAAGCTTTTTACTGATACTACAAAAATCTTCCCACCAATCCTTGTTGGCATCATGCTCATAAAAACCCGGTTTTGGATTAGTCATGGAGTGTGAAACACTGTAAGAAGTAATAATGTTACATTCCTGATCAATAATGACTCCTTTGCTGGAGTTTGTTCCTGTATCGATTCCCATAAAATATACTTTTTGACTCATTTTTGAATTCCTTCCCCTTTATCGGTTGTCACAAATTGTTATATACAACGTTGCCATCGACCAATGTAAGGCAGACATTTGCATTTCGGATTTCTTCCAGCGGTGTGGTAAACAAATTGTGGCTTAGTACAGCAATATCAGCAAGCTTACCTGGTTCAAGCGTTCCAAGACTGTCTTCGAAACCGAGATTATATTGGCCACCAAAACTCCATGCTTTCAAAAGTTCATGCAAAAGTAGCGTATTCTCTGCATTATATGGTTCCCCACCTTCTGGAAATCTAGCACCAACAGTATGGTAGACAGATTCTGGAATGTCGTCAAACAATAGTGGTAAATCCGTACCGCATGAAATGGTTATATTACTATCTGCCATTTTTCTGCGATTCCAGTAGTTTTTTCCTCGTTCCATCCCGATTTTTTCTTGAATCATAGCTAGTTTATCGTTTCGATTTGCAATGGACATAATCTGAGGGTATATTTCTGCAATAATTCCAAGCTGTCCCATACGCTCTAGATCCTTTGGATCAGAACATTCTAAATCGGTAATGGCATGACGGTTTTTTAGAGTTCCGTCTGCATTTTTCTGGCATTTTTCATAGATATCAATGACTTTTTCAATGGCACGGTCACCTTGTGCATGCAAGGAAAAACGGAAGTCTTCTCTGTCTACTGCAAGTGCATCTTGTTCCAATGTATTCCAATCTATTTCTTTTGCACAACAAGTATTTATACAAAGATAAGGTTCTTTCATTTCTCCTTCTATCTGACTGATAGAACCATCCGTCATCTGATTGTATCCGGAAAAATGTACATAATTACCAGTGAATTTTTCACGCATATTACGCCCGAATGCTAAGTTCATAGGTGATCCTACTGGTTGACTCATAAAACTGACACGAACGGTAAGCTCTTTATGTTTTTCTAATTTATCTAATTCTTCTGTAAATTCCCAAAAATCATCAAAACCCATTTCTTTTATAGAGGTAATACCTCTGGAGTTCATAAATTTTAAATAATTTTTAAATGCGGGCACGGAAAAATTCGTATCGTTAAGTACATATTTTAGTAGTCTCCAATAACTTTCTGAGTAACAGGTCTCAGGTGTGAATTGATATGTATTGATAGCTGCGGTGTTCATAAAACAGCTTTCACTATCTTTTTGAAACAGGACAACAGGTACCACACCAAACGTACTATCCAAAAATTCTCTTGTCAGATTGGAAAAATTCGGATTAACGCCTCTGCCTAGAAGTGTAGCCCCTTTGTTTTGCTTTGATTGGTATGTATGGAAAAATTCTAACAGTGTAGTTTCTGTTTCACAATGTTCTAAATCAATTCCGGCAATGCTAAGTAGATATCCGGTGAAGAAGCAATGGGCATCAGTAAAACCTGGACAAACCAGCCGATCACCTAAGTTAAATACTTGTGTATGGCTGTCAATGTATTCAGATCCATCGGTTTTGTTAACAGCGAAAATCGTGTTTCCTTTCATTGCAATGCATCCACTGATTGGATGCTCGCTTAATCCAGTGAAAATAGCACTGGATTGTAATAAAATATCTGCTTTCATAAAATACCTCCATTTTAATTGAATCATAGTAAATAAGTTTATTGAAAAAATATACCGATTATTTCATGATGATACCACAGCAAAGATTTTGATTCAATTGTTAAAGTGTGCAAAGATACTTTTTCGTTGATTAGCCTAAATAAAACAGAATTAATTGTGCAATATTAACAAAATGGAATTAAAAGTGGTTTGAAATATAGAAATGTTGTTGACTAAATAAAAAAGCAATGATATCCTAAGTGGTATAAGTAATCAACTAACATGTATAGAATGTGGAGGGAAAGAAATGCTTTGGACGGAAGAAATGTTTCAGACGAAGAAACCAATCATAGCAATGCTTCATATGGATGCACTGCCGGGAGATCCTGTGTTTGGAAAAAAGGATTCTATGATAAAAATCGTAAATCAGGCAAGAGAGGACTTAAGATCGTTACAAGAAGGAGGTGTGGATGGAATCCTCTTTTCAAATGAATTCAGCCTACCTTATGAAAGAAACATGAGTTTTATAACTCCTGCGTGTATGGCGAGAGTAATAGGAGAGCTTATGCAAGAAATAAAAGTTCCATTTGGAGTAGATTGCATTTCTGATGGATTGGCAACGATAGAGCTTGCAGCAGCAGTAGGAGCAGATTTTGTTAGGGGTACATTTAGCGGTGTTTATGTGGGCGATGGAGGACTTTATAATAATGATTTTGCTAAGTTGCTTCGAAGAAAAGCTGCGTTGCCTTTGGATGATTTGAAGATGCTCTATTTTATAAATCCAGAATCAGACAAAAATCTGGATATCAGAGAGTTAAAAGAGATCGCTAAGTCGTTGATATTTAAAGCGCATCCAGATGGCTTTTGCATTTCTGCATCGGCTGCTGGTCAGGATGTAGAAGATGAGCTGATTCGTAGTGTAAAACAAGCAGCTCCGGATATGGTCATATTATGCAATACAGGATGCCGTGTGGAAACCATCGAACAGAAGCTTTCCAGCGCTGATGCGGCAGTAGTAGGAACTACATTTAAGGAAAATGGCGATTTCTACAAACATATTGATGTGAAACGTGTCAAAGAGTTTATGGCAGTTGTACAGAACTGCCGATAGGTATATGATAAGGCATACTAATAAAAATAGACAAAAAAATGTTAAAATATGTCAATTATATATTCGTTTCATACAAATAGAGCTTATAAGATTGCATGGTTTGGTATAATAAAACAATTAAGATGTATATTCGGAGGAAACTATGAAGGCAGCAGCAATTGGAGATAACTGTATTGACGTTTATGAAAAAATAGGTAAAAAGTATCCAACTGGCAATATTGTAGATACCGGAGTGAATTTGCAGCGCTTAGGAATTCCAGTATCGATTATCAGTACGACTGGTTCGGATGAGAATGGAAACTGGATGAGAGAAGCTCTTATGAAGGAGAATCTGGATCTAAGTCATTTTAAAACTGCAAAAGGGATAACGGCCATTACTTATATGGATATGAATGGCTTAGACCGAGTACATGGAGAGTACATAGAGGGTGTTTTGGAAACGATAGTATTTGACGAGGAAGACATCCGCTTTGCTGCCGATCATACACTGATTCATACTGCACTTTGGGGAAAGGCGGAAGATACGCTTCCAAAAATAAAGGAGCTAAATGAGAAGGTGCAAATTAGTTTTGACTATGCAGACAGACTTACGCATGAACTGGTTGAGCGTACCCTTCCATATGTAGACTATGGATTTTATTCTTATCACAAAGAAAGAGATTCCTTTATTGAAGATTTTCTAAAAGATAAAGTCGAACGTGGAATGAAGGTAGCTGTTGTTACGTTTGGTGAAAAAGGCAGTTTGGCATATGATGGAAACCGTTTCTATGATGGAACTATCTATAAGGCAGAGGTTGTAAATACGGTCGGTGCAGGAGACAGCTTTATAGCAGGATTTCTCTATGGAATCTTAATGGAACAGGATATTGAAGGTTGCCTTAACACTGGAGCAAAGTTAGCGTCTGAAATAATTTCTGTCTTTGAACCTTGGGTGATGTAAATGAAAAAGAGAATTTTGTGCTTTGGAGACTCCAATACCTGGGGGTATATAGCAGGAAAAGGGACTCGCTTTTCAGAAGAGAAGCGTTATACAGGTATTATAGCAAGAGAACTTGGTGAAGATTATGTAGTCATTGAGGAAGGGTTAAACGGAAGGACCACTGCTTTTTCTGACCGAATCGAACCGCAGCGGTGTGCATTGGAACATATTATGCCGATATTGCTTTCTCAATTGCCATTAGATTACATGGTAATTATGTTGGGCACCAATGATACAAAAACACATTTTCATGTAAATGCAGTAGAAATCGGATATGGAATGGAAGAACTGCTAGCGAACGTTTTTTATATACTGAAGCGATGGAATTCAAGCGCAAAGGTCTTATTAGTGGCGCCCACGCCAATCCAGCCAGTGGATGATCCGATGTTCAATCAGGCTTCAGAAATCAAAAGTAGACAGCTTGGTACGATATATAAAGGTCTAGCAAACGAGTATGGTTGCTTATATCTGGATGCAGGAAACCTCAATATGAATCTTTCGGTAGATGGCATTCACCTAAATAAAGAAAGCCATAAGATACTTGGAAACGAAATTGCAAGAATGATAAAAATAGAGGAGAATGGAGGAATTTAAATGAAACTTGGAATGTTTACATCTGGCTATCAGAGAAATCCGCTGGAACATTGTTTCGAAGATGCACATCGGTTTGGATACGATTTTATCGAACTATGGGGCGGCCGACCACATGCATATGCGCCGGATCTAGAAGCTGGTGAAATAAACGAAGTGAAACGCCTGATTGATAAGTATCAGATGCCGGTACTGGGCTATACGCCAGAACATAATGCCTATCCATATAATTTTATGATTGGAAGTGAGCATCAAAGACAAGATGCAGTCGATTATCTGAAACTTAGTCTAGATATGGCAAAAGAGATGAATGCCGATTATATGTTAATTTCTCCTGCACATGCAGGATATCTTGCCAGCTATGACGAAATTTGGAATCGGATGGTAAAAACGATACGGGAATTAACCGAACATGCGGAAAAGACTGGCGTGAAACTAGTAGTAGAAACATTGACTCATTATGAGACGAATGCATTTAAAAATGCAAATGATCTGTTGGAACTATTTAAACGGATTGATTCACCTTATCTGGTGGGAATGTGCGACATCGTACCGCCATTCGTACAACATGAGAGTATTATGGCATATCTGGAAAAACTGGGAAAGAAAATGTATCACATGCACATTATTGACGGTGATCAGGGAACAGACAGTCATATTGTGCCGGGAGAAGGTTCAATACCACTTCCTGAATTAATCAAAGAATTAAAGTATGCCGGGTATGAAGGAACGGCAACGCTAGAACTTGTAACCGGCTATATTAATGAACCAAGACTCTATGCCAGAAGGGCCATTGACCAGGTTCGTACCTATATGATGGATGCAGGATATTAAAAGAAAAGAGGAAAAAAGATGTTTATCGATATGCATGTACATCCGGCTTTTTTTGAACCGATAAACGAGAATACCGAAGTTGAAGAAATGCGACATAATGTACTTAATATTCATAAAAACGGTACAGCACCACTTGTGCATATTTTCAATCAGATGAAGTGTGCTTCACTAGATCGTCTATGTCTATTGCCAGAGGACTATACCACCCAGGTTGGACAGGCTGTTGTAACAAATGAAGAAATTCAAAGGCTTGTTGATTTGGCACCAGATAAATTCATTGGATTTGCTGGGGCAGATCCATATGATGAACGCGCAGCCGAAAAACTTGAGTACGCATTTACACAACTTAACTTAAGTGGCTTAAAACTCCATCCATCCAGACAGCATTTTTATCCAAACGATGCAATACTAAGGCCTTTGATTGAAGTATGTGAACGATATAATAAACCGATTATTTTTCACAGCGGCTTGTCGATGGAACCAGATACTTATACGAAGTATGCAAGACCGACGGAGTTTGAAGAACTGGCCGCAAACCATCCAAATTTAAGGATTTGCCTGGCACATTTTGGGTGGCCATGGGTGCAGGAAACTGCCATGCTAATGCTAAAGTATCCCAATGTATATGCGGATACTGGTCTTTTGTATTTTGACAATGCCTATGAGTTTTATGAACGAGTGTTTCACCATGATATTCCTGTTACCTGGATAGATAGAAGTCTTCGCCATCAGGTGATGTTTGGAAGCAATAATCCACGCTTTGAGCAGATACGCATGGCAGATGCGATTACAAAACTTGGATATAGGGACAGTACATTGGAACTTATCAAAGGTGGGAATGCAATGGAGTTTCTGAATGGGCGATAAATTGGAGGTATAAGCAGGATGGTTATATTAAAGCAAATTAAGCTTTTGACAACCGGATACAATCGGTTTGTCTTAATCACGGAACAGGTGATAGAGCTTGTACGGGAAAGTAACATAACAAATGGAATAGTTCATGTAATTACAAAACATACAACCACCGGAATTACCGTCAACGAATCGTTGGAATGTTTGGAAAGTGACATCGAAGAGTTTTTGTCACGGCTTGTTCCAGAACATTTACCATATGCGCATGCTAGAATGCTTCCGGACTATGGCTCTACGGCGGGTAATCCCACCGGACATTTAAAGGCACATCTGACGGGAAACCATTGCCATTTTATAATCAGTGATGGTGAAGTCTTAAAAGGAGATGCACAGGATATCTATTTTTGTGAATTCGATGGACCAGCACAGCGGACCGTGTTGGTACAGATAATCGGAGAATAAAAAAACAACATGCAATCATGCGTGATGTTGATAAAGAGGGTCAGGCACTTTAAGCCTGAAAACAAATTAAAAGGAGATAAAAGTATGTCAAATCAACACAATGAAACGGAATTAAAGCGTAAACTTGGCTTAGGTGCTGTTATTGCGCTGGGTGTTGGAACAACCGTTGGATCGGGAATCTTTTCTTCATTAGGATCCGTTGCGGGTGCAGCAGGAAGTAGTCTATTTCTAGTATTAGCGTTTTTAATTGGAGGAATCGTGCAGATTCCAGCGAACTTCTGCTATGCAGAGCTTGCAAGCGCATTTCCAGAAGATGGAGGACAATATGTATATTTTAGAGAAGCTGGCTCACGTCCACTTGCCTTTTTGTGTGGTTGGATTAGCTTCTGGGCAACCGATCCACCATCTATTTCCATTATGGCACTGGCGATTGCAAATTATCTTGCCTTCTTCATTCCGGTTCATGGAATTGTTTTAAGAATTGTTGCAGTTGTATTTGTATTGATTTTCATGATGCTTCATTTGCGTTCGGTAGAAGGCGGAAGCAAATTCCAGACCATCATAACAGCGCTCAAGGTTATACCTTTCGTTTTGATTATTGGAATTGGTATTTTCTTTATCAAAGGGGATTTGTTCCTTTCTGCAGCACCTCTTACTGGAATTGCAGCTACAGGAATTACTGCTCTTTTAGCAGGAGTTTCTGCAACGACCTGGTCATTTGATGGTATGGGTGCGGCATGCTATATGTCGGGTGAAATCAAAAAACCTGAAAAAAACATACCAAAAGGGCTGATTTTAACAGCGTTTATCGTCCTTGCATTATATGTAGGCTTAACTTTAACAGCATCTGGTCTTTTATCTGTTGATGAACTTGCTACATCAGATGCGCCAATTGCTTTACTTGCATCCAAGATACCTTTAATTGGTGGATATGCTGGTACGGTTGTCGCAATTATGGCTGTTATTGTTGTTATTGGTTCTCTTTCTAGCTGCATTATGTTTCAGCCAAGAATCGAATACGCAATGGCAAAAGATGGATTATTCTTTAAATCCTTTGCTAAGGTACATCCAAAATATGAAACACCATATTTTTCAATTATTGTACAGTGTGCCGTTGCAATTATTCTGATATTTGCAACCTCTCTTTCTGACCTTTTGGGATATTTTACATTAGTTGCTTTGTTAAAGAATTTCCTTACGTTTGGTACTGTACTTGTACTTCGTAACAAACCAAATTATAAACCTACATACAGAATGCCAGCCAGACTATTGATGGTAGCAGTAGCTATGCTTATGACAGGAACCTTAATCTTCTCAACTTTTGTATGGGCTCCAGCAGCAGGAATTACCTGTGCTATTATTGCAGTTGCAACAGGACTTCCAGTATATTATTTCTGGGAAAGTAGAAATAAAAAAGCGCAGAAGAATGCATAAGATAACTTTTGTTATGAGGTGAGATTGACACTTGCTGGCAGATGACTTAAGATTTAACTAATAGAATAGTTAATAAAGGAAGAAGAAAAGGAATATCTGCCATGAGTTTGGACAACCAAAGGCCACGCGAAGATGCGATGGAAAAAATAGAAAGTTTTATAATTGAAAACAGATTAAAACCAAATGATAAATTACCTTCGGAACGAAATATGTGCATGATGTGGGAATTCAACCGCACCACCCTTCGAAGTGCCATCAAACAGTTGATTTCGGAAGGTAAGATTTACAGTAAGAATGGTTCTGGCACCTTTGTATCAAGAAAGAAGCTTATGAAGAATCTCCAGGATGTGGAAGGTTTTTATGAGACGGCAAAGAAAGAAGACCGGATTGTTTTAAGTAAAATAATCAGTTCCGAAATCTGTGAGACAACAAAAGAAATAGGAAAAAGAATGGAACTTCCATTGGGACATAAGCTTTTACAGGTGATACGAATCCGTTTTTTAGAAGAGGTTCCGGTGATGTATGAAACTTCTTATCTGGATTATGAACGTTTTCCGGATATGGACAAGTATATCACAGAGACTTCTTCGCTGTATAAGATACTGGCGAAAGAATACAACCTGGACATAACAGGTGGTAAAGAAAAGTTAAGTATTGCATATTGCGATGAAAAAGAAGCACATTATCTTGAGATTAATGAAGGTGATCCGGTTATTTATCAGTCGGGTGTTGCGGTTGATGATAAAGGTAAGATATTTGAATATTTTAAATCAATTACCCGCTCCGAGTATGTCTGCTTTGCAAGCGAATTAAAACGACTCTAAGCGGGTGGTTGTAAGGAGGACTTACGATGAAGATAGCAGCAGTTGGGGACAATTGTATGGATGTATATGACGGTATGGGTGAAGCTTATCCAGGTGGAAATCCAGTAAACGTTGCAGTATATTTTGTAAGACTTGGAGGCGAAGCTTCTTATACGGGTGCAGTCGGAACGGATGTATATGGAAACCGAATGAAGGACGCGATTGCAGCAAAAGGTGTAGATACGACGCACATTCATTTTATGGAAGGAACTACGGCAATTACGCATGTGGAGCTAAAAGATGGAGATCGCGTTTTTGGAGACTATGAGGAAGGCGTTCTTGCTGATTTTAAATTAACAAAGGAAGATATCGATTTTCTTTGCAGTCAGGACTTAGTTGTATCAGGATTATGGGGAAATGTGGAACATAATTTAGCACAAATTCGTAGCCGAGGTGTAAAAGTTGCTTTTGATGCAGCAACAAGACCAGATGATGAGGCCTCTCTAATAGCAATACCACATGTGAATTATCTGTTTTTTGCGACAGATGATGCAGAAACAGAAGAACTAAGAGAAAAAATGATTGAGATTTACAAAAATGGCCCAGAGCTTGTAATTGCTACATTAGGCGAGCAAGGGAGCATTGTATATAATGGAACAAATTTTATTCGGTTTGGAATCATTCCATGTAAAGTGGTAGATACAATGGGAGCCGGAGATAGCTATATAGCCGGATTTTTAAAAGGTATATTAGAAGGCAAAACAATAGAAGAATGTATGAAAATGGGAGCATCCAATTCCAGTATTACTCTGGAATATCGGGGTGCTTGGTAGAACGGAAGGAGATTTTACGTTGAAAAAGTCAGCAGGAATAGATTATCAGTCATCCATTTACTTACAGCTTAGAGAGGTTGTAAGAAATAAAATTGAAGAGGGAGAATATCTTCCTGGTACAGCGATTCCATCTGAGAATGCATTGGCAGATATGTATGGAATTAACAGGCTTACTGTGCGTAATGCAATTGATGAACTGGTAAATGAAGGTCTGTTAAAACGGGTACAGGGAAAGGGTGTTTACGTCCTTGCACCAATTGAGCGTGACTTAGAAGTCTTAGGAGGATTTTCTCAGACTATGAATGATAAAAATCTTCAGCCAAAGAAGAAAATTCTACAAAGAGGCCAACGTAAAGCTGGAAGTAAATATGCCGAAATATTCAAAATTAACGAAGAAGATGATTTGTATTATATAAAACGCCTGGATTATGCAGATGGAGAAGCAATCGCATTGCAGGAGATTTTTATCCCATATAACCTTGTGCCGAAAATGGAGGGAATCGATCCTTCTGTATTCAGTATGTTTGAAATATATAAATTTTATGGGATAAATCCGGTAAGAGCATGGCAGACTCTTGATTTGGTAAGCTTGACTCAGGCAGATGCAAGACTTCTCGATATTTCGAAAGATCAGACTGTATTTCTATTTTCTTGTATTACATATGATGAGTACGAAAATGTTATTGAATATTCTCGTTCCTATACAAGAGGAGACAAATGTAATTTCACGGTACATTTCCATAAATAAATAAGTTAGGAGTAAGCTATGTTAAAATTTGATGAACAAAAACAAATAGATAGTGTGAAGGGTGCTTTAATGATCCGTCCACAAATAGAAAAGGCAGTCGATGAAATCCAAAAAGAGGGATTTGACGGAATCTATTTTATAGGAATCGGTGGAACCTGGGCCTCTGGCATGCAGGTTGAGGTATACTTAAGAGGAAGAAGTACATTACCAGTTTATGTGGAGAATGCAGCAGAATTTATTACCACTGGAAATAAGCGTTTTACAAATAAATCGGTAGTTATTTTTTCATCTGTAACAGGAAGTACAGCAGAGATGGTGGATGCCATTAAAAAAGCAAAAGAAATAGGAGCAAGAGTATTTGGCTTTATTGATGTAGAAGATGCACCACTTGCAAAAATGTGTGATATCTGCATTTCTTATCCAATGAATGAACAGCTTAAATTTTATATGGTTGCAAACCGTTTGATGTATAACAATGGGGAATTCCCAGCGTATGATACATATAATCAGGAAATGGAAAACTATCTTCCAAAAGCGCTTGTAGAAGTTGAAAAGAAAGCTGATGAATGGGCAGCAGGTTATGCAAAAGAAAAATATCAGTACTATAAAGAGCATCCAGATATGCCACATTATTTCGTTGGAGCAGGTAACCATTGGGGAGCAACGTATTCCTATGCAATGTGTTACTGGGAGGAACAGCTCTGGATTCGAACAAAGTCGATAACTTCTGCTGAATTTTTCCATGGAATGTTGGAGATTATCGAAGCAGAAACACCGGTAACTGTATTTGTTGGGGAAGATGAACAAAGACCATTGTCAGAGCGAGTTGCTGCATTTTTACCGAAGGTATGCAAGAATTATGCCGTGATTGATACCAAAGACTATGAACTGAAGGGTATTCGGGCTGAGTTTAGAGGCTCTGTTTCTCATTTAGTTATGCATGCAGTCAATAATCGGGTAGATGCTCATTTGGAAAAAGAATTCAGACATCCAATGGTAATTCGACGCTATTACCGACAGTTTAGTTATTAAGAAAAGTTAATAACAGCAAAAGCAGAGATACTTTGAAATAATAATGAATATAATAAAAATAGAAATGCCAGAGAGCTTATTTGTTAAACTAACGTTCTCTGGCATTTTTATTTTTATTATTGGGTGATTTTTTTACTATTATTTCAAATTTACTTAAAATATTCCTGTCCTAGAAGGTCTACAGCTAATAAAGCATCATATAATTGATCCGGTGTAACATCACCAGCCATATTATGGATGGATTCACCCGGAGCGCAGGCCTTCTCAGCTGCGATATGAACACGCTCTACATCGGTTACGCCTACTTCTTTTAATGTAAGAGGAAGACCTACACTAAAACAGAAATCCATTACTTCTTTAATTTCTTCTTTTGGAGCATTTTCAAGGAAGAGCTGAGCAATCGTTCCAAGCGCAACCAAAGAACCATGCATGGTTGATTCACATTCGGACAATGCTGTAAATCCATTATATACGGAATGTGCAACTGCAAGACCACCATTATCTGCGCCAACACCACTTAGATACGTATTAGCTTCAATGATAGCGTCCAGTGCAGGAGTTACCACATGTCGGTCAGATGCAAGCATTGCCTGATAGCCGCATTTTAATAAAGTTTTATAACATAATTCACAAAGGGCCATAGAGGATAACATAATTCCACCATTTTCAAGACTTGGAGAATCGGTTCTTAAGCATGCTCTTGCTTCAAAATAAGTTCCGAGCGCATCACCCATACCAGCTACCAGAAATTTTGTTGGAGCATTGGCAATGATTTCACTGTCTACGATAACTGCTTCCGGATTTTTTGGATAGAATAAATAGGTATTAAATGTACCGTCGTCATTATAAATAACAGAAAGTCCGGTACAAGGAGCGTCCGTTGCGCATACGGTAGGGATGATGGCTACTGGAAGTTTTTCATAATGAGCAGTTGCTTTTGCAGTATCAATTGCGGAACCACCACCTACACCTACAACGACTTCAATATGTTCATCACGGATTATTTTTCTCATTTTTTCGATTTCTCCATTTGAACTGATTCCTCCAAAGATTTCAAAATGTAATTTACAGTCGGAACCTTCAAAACTTTTTTCTATTTTACTTTTACAGCTTTTATATGCACTGTTGCTGCAAATAAATAAAAACGAAGATCCTAAATTTTTTGTTTCCTGATTGAAATTGTATAAGGCACCCTTTCCCTGAACGTACTTTAATGGAGCCCTAAATAATTTAATAACTGCCATTGACTTTCCTTCTTTCTACTGTGTGAAATAATTAACGTTATTTTTTTGTCAATATTATAATAACATTTTCATTTCATTTATACAAGAAAAATTTCTGTGTAAAAAATATGGAAATAAGAGGAAATTAGTGTGATGAAGTATTGTACTGCTTTGGTAAGGATGATATACTCCTATTACAAAATGAGATAAACTGTGTTGATTACATTTATAGAAAAAGTGTTTGAGAAACAGAGGGATAAACAGGAGGTTCGATCATGAAGAAGATATCTGTTATGATAGTTGATGATGAGAAGCTGGTTTTAGAAGACCTGTTGACGATTATTGACTGGGATGAACTTGGATTTGAGATTGTAGCAACAGCAATGAATGGTAAGCAGGCCCTGAGTAAATATGAGCAATATCATCCGCAGGTAGTGTTTACGGACATTAAGATGCCTTTTATGGATGGCATAGAACTGATCAAGCACTTAAGAAAAATAGATGCAAAGGCACAGATTTTATTATTGACAGCATATGAGGACTTCTCTTATGCCAAAAGTGCGATTCAGTACGACATTTTGGATTATATTATTAAAAGTACAATTAACAGTCAAACTTTTTTAAGTCTATTGAATAGAATTCGGATTGTAATAGATAATCAGGGAAAAGTTCTTGATATATTAAAGGGAAAGAGAATCGAGGATTACTTTGTAACAAATAGAGAATTAGATCAGATGGAAGATAAAGAATTGTTTACCACACCATATTGTTATCTGATAGTGGAACAGGATATGCCTATAAATATATCGGGAGACAACAGTATTGAGATGATTCGATATCAGAAAGCAGATGTTGCTACCATACTACTAGAAGGAGACCATGAAGGTTACGAGATTGTGGCATGTAGCAACACGCCGCGGGAACAGTTGATCTTATTATTTGATATACCAGGAACTTCCAAGGCAGTATTTAATCAGACGCTATTTGTATATGCCATGAATAAGAAAATTCTCTTAAAAGAAAGATTAAATCTTGATTTTACCTTTTATATGGTGAGTAATAAGGTAAATCTGCTAGAATTGAAACGACTTTATTCGATATATAGCCATTCTTTTTACGATAAGTACCTGATGGAGAAAAAGATGGTGATTGATTTTACTGATTATCGGAATCTTTCCGTATTGGATGCCGAGGAAGTATCACTTGATATGGAATACATGAGAAATCTTTTGGAGAAGTGGGATGAACAAGAATTAAAAGCTTATATAGAAATACTTTTTAGGGATATCTGTACATCTGGAAGTTATAAAAGTCTCTGTTCTGTTTCAAGAGAATTGTATGATTTGTTAAAACGAAATAATAAGCATTTGCCAGAGTATTCAAAGAAGTTAAACTTAAGTTTATCCGATAACTGGAGAAATTGGCTGTCAGCAAAACTTTTGTATGAATGGTTCCTAGAGAATTTTTTGGATTTGATTCATGAAAAACAGAAAGAGGAGCAAAATAAATTTTCAAAACCGGTCGTAAAGGCGATGGATTTCATTTTCCAAAACTATCCGAATGTTGAATTAGGAATTAATGATATTGCTGATTATGTGAATCTGAGCACAGGACATTTATGCGTACTTTTTAAAAAGGAGACAGGAAAAACATTGAATAACTATATTTCGGAAGTGAGGATAGCGGAAGCAAAAAGACTTCTGGATGAGAAACAATTCAAAGTAAAAAAAATATCCGAAGCGGTTGGTTTTCAGTCAAGTCAGTATTTTAGTCAGGTCTTTTACAAATTGGTAGGAGTGACGCCAAATGAATACCGGAAAGGAAAGAGACAGACGCAGGTTGTAGTTTCTGAGTGTTGAAATAATGAAAGAAAAATCTATGAAGCAAAAAATTGTTGGCAGAGTATTACTAATAAGTGTGGTGACTTTTATCCTGTCACTGATTTTGTCATATTACATCTTTGTGCCTTCCATGAAAAAAAACGCGATTGAGAAAGCCGAAAAGATAGATGCAGAGATTCTGCAGCAAATTGATACCACGAATTCCTTTATTAAAGATTATACTGAGAATCTGGCGCTGGCAGTTGAGAAAAATCCAGAAATTTTGAATTATTTTTTTAATCCTACAAAACAGAATAAGCAGATAGCTTCCTTGAATCTGAATAATTTTATCAGCAATGAAGGATTAGCGCGATGCGTTATTATCTCGACGGATGAGGTGCCTGAATTGGATTCTCTCAATAAGATTACCGAAGCAGATTATAAGGTGTTAGAGTCTTCCTGGTATGAAAAACTGCATAAATCGGCGTACGGACGTGGATTTTCACCCGTTTACAAAGTAAAGCTAAACAAGACTACCTATTATACTGCAGCTTATTTGAAGAATTTTTATTATAGAAATCGCCGTTTTACTTATGTGGTATTCTATAATCTAAATAATTTACTCTATGATACAAAGGTGACTTCTAATAAGATGCTAGACTTTTGCGCTCTAATGGATACGGATAACAATGCCTTTTATACAATGGGTAATGATAAATGGAAGGAAGTCACACTTAGGGGTGACAGACAGTTAAACCCAAATGGTATTCAAAATGCAAAATATGGTATTCGTTTTACAAAGACTTCTGTTGACAGCAAATGGTGTGTGGTTTCTTTTCTTTCGAATGCAAGTATTTTTAATTCGTTTGCCAGATATGTAATAGGAGTAGCGCTAGTGCTGTTACTATTGATAATACTGCTGTTAATATTTCTGTTCTATACACTAAATAATATCATTAATCCGATTACGTGTCTGTCGCATAGCATGCAAGAGATAGCACAGGGAAATCTGAACTGTCAGGTTATCATTACTTCCGATGATGAAATTGGAAGACTCGGTGACTCGTTTAATAAGATGACATATGACTTGAAGCACAGTGTGGAAATTATTGCAGAGAAGGAACGAATGGAAAACCAGGCAAAATTCAGCCTGCTTGTTAGCCAGATTGACCCGCATTTTATTTATAATACAATCAACAGCATCAATTATCTGGCCAGAAAAAAGCGCTGTGATGACGTGATAACTGTGAACTCTGCTCTGATTTATATATTGAAAGACAGACTTCGAGTGAATGATATTCAGATTGCGGATACGATTGCCAATGAGATTAAAGTCATCAATCAGTATATAGAAATTCAAAGATTCATGTATGAAGGTGATTTGCAGTTACACTGGCAGGTTGATGAAGAGCTTTTGACAGAACAGATTCCTAAGAACATGATTCAGCCGTTGGTGGAAAATGCTCTGTTTCATGGACTCATCGATGAAGAAAGTGGAGATGTGTCTGGTGTCATTGAAATAAGTGTAGAACAGATAGACGTTGATATTATCGTGAAAGTAAAGGATGACGGCCAGGGCATGAATACGGAAAAACTGCATCAAGTGCAGGAAGAAGAATATACACCGGATGACCGTGGAAAAAAAGTTGGATTATCAAATATCAGAGGAAGGTTATATTATCTCTATGGTGATACGAACTGCCTGAAGATTGAAAGTGAACCACATAAAGGGACATGTATAACATTAACATTAGGAAAAGAGTTTTTGAAGAAATATTAGTAAAATTATACAATAGCCGTATCCATAATTTGTGATACGGCTATTATTTTATTCAAAAATCGAACAAAATCTAAAGATTTTATGGTTGTTTTGAACGATGCAAACAGATAGAATGAGAGCATCAAAGCAAGGAATGCATTCAGTGGAGACAGTTTGGTAGGAAGTTAATAATGAGGTGTCTATGAAAAACGAATACTTATTTATAACAAAAAAAGTCAATAAGTCATTTGGCTCAACACGAGCATTAGTGGATTTTGATATTACAATTAAGGGAGGCGAGATAAGAGGACTTATTGGTGAGAATGGTTCTGGAAAATCTACATTTTCATCAATATGTGCAGGTATTCAGAAATCGGATAGTGGGGTAATGTACTTAGATGGTAAAGAGTACAAACCAACCGGAACGCTGGATGCCATGAATCATGGTGTGAGTATGGTAGTACAGGAACAGGGAACGATCAGCAAGATTACGGTAGCTGCAAATATTTTCTTTGGCAAAGAAGCACAATTTGTAAAATGTGGTGTTTTGAATGTGAAGAAAATGAATATGGAAGCAAAGAAGATACTGGAAGTGATTGGTGCAGAACATATAAAGCCACTGAAAATGATTGATTCGTTAACTTTTGAAGACAGGAAACTGGTTGAATTGGCTAGATCATGGTATACATCACCGAAAATTTGGATCATAGATGAAACTACCACGGCGTTAACGGTAAATGGTCGTGATATCTTGTACAATTTGATGCACAAATTGCGAGATCAGGGAGGCTCCGTATTATTTATATCCCATGATATAGACGAGATTATAAAGATGTGTGATTCTGTGACAATACTTAGAGATGGAGTGCTGACTGCCAATCTGGAGAAAGCCGATTTTGATGAAAATAAGATAAAACAACTTATGATTGGAAGAGATATATCGGGGCATTATTACAGAGAGGATGAGGTGGGAAATTATAGTGATTCTGTGGTGCTTGAGACGAAACAGATTAACGATGGAATCCTCAAAAATGTATCAATTGCATTGCATAAGGGTGAAATTCTTGGTGTAGGCGGATTAAGTAATTGTGGTATGCATGAGTTGGGAAAGGTTTTATTTGGATTGATAAAGCCTGAAAATGGAAAGGTCTTAAAGGATGGAAATCAGGAAGTGAAAAGCGCAGCGTGGGCAGTGGAACATGAAATTGCATATGTGTCCAAGAATAGAGATAAGGAGTCTATGATAACGTTTTGCAGCATTAAAGATAATATCTGTCTTCCTTCGCTTTCGAAACTGGCCCGGTACTTTCTAATCAGTAAAAAGAGCGAAAAAACCTTGGCGCAGACATGGAGTAAGAATTTGGAGGTAAAAACTGATTCCATAAGCCGGTATTGTAATACTTTAAGTGGTGGAAATAAGCAAAAAGTGGTATTAGCGAAGTGGCTTGGTAAAGGTTCAGAAATTATGATACTTGATTGTCCAACTAGAGGGATTGATATCGGAACAAAGGCTTCAATTTATGGATTGATTGAGAAACTGAAAAAGGATGGAAAGTCGATTGTCCTGATTTCAGAAGAACTTTCGGAACTGATTGGAATGAGCGACAGAATTGTGATAATGAAAGATGGTATCGTTGCTGGTGAGTTTATGCGGGATGAAGGCATGACAGAAGCAAAACTAATCCAAAAAATGATTTGAGGAAAGATGGATATGATGAAAATAAAAAATTTTGCAAGAAATAATTTCTCATTAATTGGCTTGATACTGGTTATTGTGGTTTTTGAGATACTCACGCAGGGTAGATTATTAAGTTCTAGGAACTATATGAATATTTTCAATAACTTATTTAGTATCGGTCTTGGCTCTGTTGGTGTAATGTTTCTCATGTCACTGGGTGAGTTAGATTTATCGGTTGGTGCAATACTTGGATTTTCGGCTGCTATGGGTGCGTTTGCATCAAATATAAGCTTGGGTCTGATATTACCGGTAGCGATACTGACAGGAGTGATAGCAGGAACCTTAAATGGTATTTTTATATCACGCCTACATGTGGAATCTTTCATAGGAACATTAGCTGTGTCCTTTGTCTTAAGAGGAACATCTACTTGGCTTTTAAATGGTTCAGCAGGTATTCCCGTAGAAATGCGAGTATTTGATAAAGACATCGTGAAAATTTCGGTGTTTCTAGTGGTAATAATAGTTTTCTATATTTTATTTGAATATACAAGCTATGGAAAAAATTGCAGAACGATTGGAGCATCTGCGGAAGCTGCAAGACAATCTGGGGTTAATGTGGAAAGGGTTCGGACTCTGGCATTTGTGATTTCTGGTTTGCTCTGTGGATTAGCAGGATTCTTTAGTTTGGTGCGTACTTGTACCGCTTCTTCTAAAACGGGAAATGCATTTGAATTTGATGTGCTTTTAGCGGTATTAATTGGAGGCATGCCATTATCAGGAGGATGGGCAGTGAAATTTAGAGCAGCTGTGGTTGGTAGTATCGCAATGGCAGCTATGTATAGCGGGATGTCCTTACTTGGAATTGACGGTTTAAAACAACAGGTCATACAGGGAATTATACTAATCATTGTGGTGGTAATTTCTTTTGATCGAAAAAATACAGTTGTAATCAAATAATAGAAGATTTCTTTGGATTGAATGAAATAAAGCATTTAAGCTACAAAATAAAATCTTTAAAAAAATGGAGGAAATAACTATGAAAAAGGTATTAGCAGTAATCTTATCAATTGTAATGGTCACAAGTATGCTGACTGGCTGTGGAAGCCAAACAAAAGAGAATGAGGCAGGCAAAGGAACCAAAGAAGCGGATGCTGTGGCAGAAGATGTTGCAGCAAATAAAACAGGAGACCCAGAACCATTTACAATTGGTTTCCCATGGCTGACATCTTCAACAGACCCAACATTTGTATCGATTGTAACAAATGTAAAAGCTGCAGTAGAAGCTGCAGGAGGAGAACTTGTAGTAGTAGAATGTGATTTGACAGCAGAAGACCTGATTAATAACATTTCTGATTT
Source organism: Acetivibrio sp. (assembly GCA_041739345.1). GTDB lineage: Bacteria > Bacillota > Clostridia > Lachnospirales > Lachnospiraceae > DIGJ01. Next base: position 75,806 of record JBGSNZ010000022.1, read on the forward strand.
AATCAGCCGTGGCGTTGATGGTATTATATTCATGCCAGCTTCCGATTCTATGCTGCCAACTGTTGATCAGATGTGCTCGGAGGCAGGAGTTTATTATTCAACCATGTTCCGTACAATCAATGATCAAGATATTCGTGATCAAATCTATGCATCGGAGTATTTTGCAGGTGGTTGCAATGAAGATGATGAAGAATGTGCTTATAACATTACCAAATCAATGTCAGATATGGGAGTTAAAAACCTTTGTGTAATTAATATCGCAAAAGGTGATGCATCCTCCGATTTACGCGATAAAGGTGTTGATAGAGCGGTAGAAGAAACAGGAATTAATCTCTTAAATACTACTTATGGTATTACTGTGCAGACTGATATGACTAAGACAATTGAAAGTTATATCGCAGCATATCCTGAACTAGATGGCATTCTGCTAGCAGGCACATATTGTGATGCTGCGCTTCCTACAATTGAGAAGGCACTTTCTGATCATAATATAGCTGGAGAAATAAAAATAGGTAGAATTGATTTTGACTCTACAATGGGGGAATATCTGGCTGATGGTTCCTTTCATATCGCTTATGGCGGACAGCAGCAGATTGATCCATTATTTTCAACTGTTATTCTGGTAAATAAGGTAATTGCTACTCCAATCGTTGAAGATGGTCCATTTATCCTGATAACTGATTATCTGGAATTAACAACAAGTGAGGAAGCAGACAATTTCATGACATACTTCCTTGGTAAGAATGCAGTTTTAACTTCTGAAGAAATCAAAGACAGCTTGATTAAATTTTATGATTCAAGTATAAATGAAGATACGTTCAAACAAGCTGTAACCGATTTTACAATTGCAGATGTAGTTAAAAGACATACAGGTATGGAAGAGTAATATATGGTAAAGTAACCCGTATTTCGAGTAAAGTGACTTGTTGATAAAAGATGCTTTATTCGAAATATTTATCAATGCAGCAATTATGGTCGTATAACCTTCTGCTGTGCCAATAAAGAAGTAAGGATTAGATGGTAAGATGAAAAATATATTACTTAAAAGTGTAAAAACTCTAATGCTACCAGTGATTGTATATTGTATATTTTTAGTTATCTGTTTTGAACGTTTTAGCAATCCCAACTGCTTGTATACAATTATTCTACAGTCTATCATACCAACTATAACTGCTTACGCTTATGCGTTTATCTTTATGAGCGGTTTGTTTGATTTTACCATTGGGGCACGAATTATTATCAGTGGCCTGGTGGGAGGAATATTATCATCCCAATACGGAATGGCTGGTTTAATCATCGGAACCTTTGTGACAAGTTTATTGATAGCAGCAGTTACAGGATTATTGAACTGGACATGTAAAATACCGTCACTGATTCTCACTATGGCACTGACCATGATTTATGAGATTCTAGGGAAGGAAATTGCTGGAAAATTTAGCTTCATAAGTATTGATAATAAGTATGCAGTATTAGGTGCTGCACCATATATTATTGTCGTGCTTTTGATATCAGCAGTTATTTTCTACTTCATATTTAACTTTACAAAGTTCAGTTATCATATGCGGGCAATAGGAAGTAATGAAGTTGTTTCAAAAAACGCAGGTGTCCAGACACAGGTTGTGAAGCTGATGTGTTTTGTAGTAGGCAGTATTTTCGTGGCAATATCAGCAATACTGACTATCAGTCAATCAGGCTCCATGGGAGCACAGACGAACCTTGGTAGTGCTACTTTATTGTTTAAACCACTGATGGGAATTATCATTGCAGTTGTACTGCAGTCAACTTGTGATATGACAATTGGTATTTTTATTAGTCAGCTTACATTAAATACAATTTTCATTGGTTTGATAGCAACGGGCTTTCCGGATACTTTTCAAAATATCGTGCTTGGTTTCTTCCTATTAATAGTTATGGTTCTATCCAATAATATTGGGACGATACGTATTGTTATCTTAAAGAAAAATATATTCCGAGGAGGTATGGATAATGAAATTTCCGAGTATTCCAAATGAAGAGAGAATAAAACGCCTTACACCACATGGTGGAAAGGTACGAATGGTTCTGGATACGGATACATATAATGAGGTGGATGATCAGTTTGCCTTATCGTATGCACTTTTGTCTCCTGAGAGACTAGATGTGGAGGCTGTTTATGCAGCACCATTCTCCTCAGCGTTTTTCAGTAATCTACTTAATATGGATGGCGTAGCAATTCCTATGACCAATGATTTACAAAAGGGGCTAGAGCTTAGCTATCAGGAAATCAAAAAGATTTATGGCCTGATAGGTAAATCTTCGGAAGAAAAGGTTTTCAGAGGCTCTAACAGTTACATGAAGAAGGCAGGAGAGCCGATTGAAAGCGATGCTGCAAGGGATTTAGTTAAACGTGCTATGTCCAGTGATGAGATACTTTATGTTGTAGCAATCGGCGCAATTACAAATATAGCTTCTGCGATTTTAATGGAACCAGAAATTATCAATAAAATTGTTATAGTGTGGTTGTCGGGCCAGCCGCTGTATTGGCCGCATGCAGTTGAATTTAATCTCGGTCAGGATGTGCTGGCCTCTCAGACAATTTTAGATAGTGGTGTACCACTGGTACTAATGCCTTGCATTTCGGTTGCTTCTCATTTAGTAACGACCGCAGCTGAGCTCAATGAGAATCTGAATGGCAAGAGTACAATCGGATCGTACTTATCAGATATAGCAATTAGCCAGTTAAATCAAGAGTCAGCAAACAATATGCTGTCACTACTAAAAGATACCTATCTCAAAGGTGTGGATGATTATGATTTGAGTGCTCTTGATCCGGCACCTTTCAAAGCGATGGCACCATCCAGAATCATCTGGGATATATCAACCATCGGTTATATGATTAATCCAAACTGGTGTCCATCGTCTCTAGTACCTACACCATATTTGACCGACAATTTGACATGGAAACAGGATTTGAAAAGACCCCTAATGCGAATATGTCATTTTGTATATAGGGATGGAATCTTTGGAGATATGTTTGATAAGCTAAGTAAAGCATAAGAATCATATATAAAATTAGCCATTTGGCTAATAACATCTGAAATAAAAATTCCTTATACTTATGTGTAGGGAATTTTTTGATGGAGGTGAAATTGTGCGTTGTTGCATATACAACTGGTTAACGGTACTTAAATATTAAAAGAGGAACAAGACGACTGAACCGTTGCAAATGTTTTGCTGATGAGTCTGCTGTTTGCAGAGTACATTTGAAAGCAGAAGATAAAAAATAGATTCTTAATTAAAATTCTTTCTACGCATTTTGTCCGCATACGTTCTTTGAGCGAATGAGTTGGAATTCATAAAATTTCATTTTACTTCTTTGATTTTATCTAAGATTTGTTTTATAATAAGAAACTAGGCTCGCTTATTTTTCTTATATAACACGAATAAATTATGGAGGTAAGGTATGAATAAAAAAGATGTATTTGAGATAAAAAGTCGTTTGAAAAAAACTGGGTGCACATTCACAAAAATGTGTGGATGTTATGTAAATGCGAATAAAGAAATCCTCGTAAACTTTAATGAAACATTTTTAAATCTGAAAGATGAGGAATTTTACAAATATTTAGATGTTGCAAAAAAGACATTATCAGGAACCATGGGCAATAATTTGATTGAACTGGATTTTCCACTAGAGGAAGAAAAAGCAGGTGGCAAACAACAATTTCTTATGGGACTAAGAGAAAGTAAATTAAAAAATGTAGGACTGTTAGAAACATTCTATCAGCTCATTATTGATACTTATGAGTATGCAGGAAATTATCTTATCTTAGCTTTTCATGATGCTTATGATGTCATGACAAAAACAACCGATAATTCCAAGTTAGATGAATCGGAAGAAGTGTATGAATACTTATTATTTGCAATTTGTCCGGTGACACTAACAAAGCCAGGACTTGGATATTTAGAAACCGAAAACAGAATTGGACCACGTAACCGAGACTGGGTAGTTGGAGCACCGGAAAATGGTTTTATCTTTCCGGCTTTTACAGATCGTAGTGCTGACATACATTCGGTTATGTTTTACACAAAAAATCCAAAAGAACCGCACAAAGAATTAATGGAATTGGCATTAGGTTGCCCTGCAAAATCAACGGCTACGGAACAAAAAAACACCTTTCATACAATTATAAAAAATGCCATAGATGACACTGAAAAAAGTAGTAAGGTCATTCTTGATATCCAGGAAAGCCTTAGCCAAATGGCAGAGGAGCAAGCTTCTTCTTCTGATTCGTCAAAGGAACCAGTGATTTTGACCAACAAATCGGTTCAAGAAATTTTGCAAGATAGTGGCTTATCGGAAGAAATTACTACCAAAATCGAAACTGCCTATGTAGAAAACTTTAGTGACGAGCCACCCGTACTCGATCATCTAATTGATAAAAAAGTGTTGGCTGAAAATGAAAAACGTAAAGTCGAAAAGGCACTTGTTCAACAAGTACAAAAATTAAAAGAGAAACTAGAAGAAACGACGGAAGCGGTCAACTATGATGTAGTTCTTCGAGTAAAACCCGAAAAAGTGGATCAAATCACATCACAAATCATTGATGGAAAGAAATGTATTATCATCCCAATGGATGAAAATGAACATGCAAATGTGAATGGAGTAGCGGATTTTATAGTATCATAATACAATAAGAAGGGAATAGATTATGGGAAAAACAATAGTAAGTATTCATGAAGTTATTACACTTAATCATTTATTAGAAGAAAAAGGATTTCTCTTTAAAATTCACCTTCATGATGCTTGTGGAGCACAAAGCTTTTCTATAGAGGCGCTTTCGCAAGATGAATCAAAAGAAGATTATGGAACGGTAAAGCAGGTAATTAGCACATATTTTGAAGGCAAGGGAATTGCAATCACTTTTGCCCAAAACGATTCTGATTTTTATATAATCTAGAAACCGATGTGCAAACATTTGGGCTATGGATAGTTCAGATTCAAATCTTTATAATAAATCAAGTATTATTAAGGAGAAAACATGGCAAGACCAACAAAATTGAGGAAAATCGAACATATACCAGCGATACCTTATTTCGTACCATCGGAAAAGGGTGTAGCTGAATTACCGGAAAATATTTTAAAGTTGGAGGAATTAGAAGCGATTCGTCTGAAAGATTTGGAAGGATTAGAGCAAGGTGAATGTGCAGAGCGAATGGAAGTATCAAGACCAACTTTTCAACGCATTTTATTATCAGCAAGAGAAAAAGTAGCAGATAGTTTAATCAATGGAAAAATGATACACATAGAAGGCGGTAACTTTACGCGTAATATCTGTCCAATCCAATGCAAAGATTGTGGAAAAGAATGGAAAGAAAGCTTTGAAAATCTTGAAGCGATTAAGAGTGGTAAGTATGCATGCCCAGATTGTGGTTCTGTTAATGTAATATGCGAGGACAATTGTAAGGACAAGTTTTGCCACAAAAATTGTTGGCGGCATAGAGGTATGGAGTATTAAACTTGCAGATTGCAGAGAATCTTTGTGTTTCTTTAGCAACCGTAAAGTCTCATATTAACAATATTTATGGGAAATTAGGCGTAAATAATCGAGTTGCAGCATTGAATAAAGTAAAAAAAGATCATAATTAAATATTTGTAGTGATGCCTCCTGTAACTGAGGATGTCCTCTGAGCGGATTCCATATAATAGAAACCCCTCTAGAATTGATGCTAGAGGGGTTTTTATCATAATAAATAAGCGGGTGGAAATTAGTGCTGGCAACCATGCTCATGTTCATGGCAAGAGTCCCCTGAATCTGTTACGGATCCGGCAAGCCATGCAAGAGTAACTTCTTTGACATTTCCGGAACATCCGCGAACAACATCAATACCGGAATTGCTTAAAACACTAACAGCTCCGTCACCCATATTGCCGGCAAGCATCATAGTTACGCCCATATCGGCAAGGACTGAGGCAATGTTTGATTTACATCCACAGCCTGCTGGAGATGGAACAATTTCTTGACTAATGATTTCAGAGTCATTTGTTGTAAAAACGGTAAAATATTCGCAGTGACCAAAATGACTGTCAATTACATCATTGCATGAAGGTAATGCTATTTTCATAATCATTCTCCTTTATTAATTATTGGCATAACAATAAGTATTATAAAAATTAAATACTAACAATTATATATAATAAATCCATTTTTGGCATATGTCAATAATTAAAAGCATTTGATAAGCGGTGAAACTGTCCTTTTTGCTATACTAATTTTCATCAATTTTCTTAAGTAAATATCGTTTTTTATATTTGAGTCTGGAATATTTCCCCACTTTATTAATAATTGCTGGATTAATTGCTCCACCAATAACACCTACAATCGGTAGCCCTTGTATCAATTTTGCAGTTAGAAGAGTGTTGGATAATATTTGTGCGGTCTCTTTCATAACATCATCCAGATTAATGATTTCACAGATATTTGAATCGATGTTCTTTCCTAAAAAATCAATTTTTTCGTCATATTCTTTCTGCCTTTCCTCTTTTGTCATGGCGCCACAAATCACATACAGTATATATGCTTTTTCTTCATCTGTGTCATATTGATAGCCATAAGACAGTGCAATCTCATCAATGGTTCTTATAATAACGGAAAGAAATATAGGAATATCAGGTAAACCGATACCAAAAATTCCAAGAATACCCCCTTCTAACAACGAAATGGATTGATTCAATGCCATTGATTGGTTGGATTGTTTATCCATCTTTTTTATGTGCTTTTTGCTACTATATTTATCAATGGCGTAATTGTTCAAATCATGTTCCAATTCCAAGTTCTCTTTATTATAAGTTTTTTCAATATAGACACCTCCCTTTTGAAACACAAATTGAAATCCTTTGTAGAAAGCTTTATCGAGCATTGCTGTAAATTTGCTAGGTATTTTATCTTGCAGTTTTTCCATCGTAGGCTTGATGTTATTTTTTATAAAAGTATTTTCTTTTTGATCTAAGAATTTATTTTCTAGTTTTTCAACATTACTTAGTTGTTTTAATAAAATTTGATGTTTATCCATTTTATCAACTCCAATCGTTTTCTATAGTTTATCATAATTTTCTATTCTTAATTATTAAATTTTTATAGAAGAGATTATTTTATAATAAATTGCTAGAAAAGATGATTGAGCTATTAAGTAAATCAATCAATTACACAATATATAAGACTTTACTTTTTGGAAAGTGTGTTGCAAGTTCACGTCGCAGAAAGGCCTCACCTTGATTCCTTGCATTAGAGTTGTAGCAATACTTTCCGCGTCCTCTTCCAGTCATAATATCTTTATTATATAAGTCAATGGCATTTGGGAAAGCTTCTGCGTTAATCATTCTATGCACATAGCTATACGTCATAAAGATTACTTCAAAAAACACCTCGTCTTTTACAGCTTGAGACAATGTGTTGTCTAAAATGTCAAATAATTCTTTATATAATACTTCCCAATTTTCTAATAGTATCACTGGAGCTATTAATATACCAATTTTGTATCCAGCATCCTTTAAGGTATTTAATGCCTTAATTCTGTTTATCAAAGAAGATGTCCCAAATTCTATTTTAGTTATGATATCTTGAGGATTCAAGCTCATTCTTATGACTGTCCTGCCTTTGTGTTCCAAATTTAATAAAGGCTGTACCGCATCAAATTTAGTAGGAAGCGTAATATATCCTTTTTCGTTTTTTCCAAATTCCTCGATGGTCCATTCAAGGTTATTCGTAATCGTGTTTTCAAGAACCAAATCACTATTACTGCCGATTTCAAATGTCAGCTCTTTCCCGCTTTGATTTGAAGTCTTGGTTAGTTTAGTAAGCATTTGTTCTCGATTTACAAAAAGTCTTAAATAGGAACATTTGTTATAGTTACAAACTAGATAGCAGTAAAGACACATAGCGCTGCAACCAGAAGAGGTAAAAGGAACTAAAAAATCGGATGATTTTGAATTCGGAACATATTTGTGGGTTTTACGAATTCCAATTACAAGATTTTGTTTCATGCGTGCAAACTCACTGTTTGGATTGCTTCTTAGCTCAGGAATGTTATTATGATTTTCGATTTTAATCCAATTAACAGACTTATATTTTTCGTAAAGTTGCGTTCCTAGTGTATAATTCAATGCATTTTCTTCGTAATAAATAATAGTTGGATTCAATGAGCCTCCTTCTACCGACTTGTGTTTTCCCAATTGTTGTAATAAATATGAGAGGAACTATCCTTTGGAGGATAATGCTCGGCACCCTCCGATGTTTCACCAATAGGAGTCATAGCAACTACTCTAAAGTTAGAAGGAATATTTAAAATTATTCGGATTGCTTCCTCATCAAAGGATCCAATCCAACAGGTGCCATAACCTTCATTGGTAGCTGCAAGTATCAAATGTTCCATGGCAATACCACAATCAATCATAAAGTAGGGTTTGCCATCAATGGTAGCACTTTTTGATGGGTCAGCCACGATCAAAGCAACGAGTGGGGCACTCATTACCGCATTTGCTGCTTCGTTGTCATTGTTGATAATGGCACTAGCAATCTTCTCTTTTTGAGAGTTCTCATTAATAAAAATAAATTGATAACAAGTTTCGTTTTTCCAAGATGGTGCCATTAGTGCGGCTTGTATCATCTTGTCTAATTTCTCTGTTGGTATGGCAGTTGATTTGTAGGTTTTATTGCTAGTTCGCTTTTCAATAACGTTGTAAAATTCCATGATTCATTCTCCCTATATAGATAAATTAATTGTTTCTTAGTATGCTTGATAAATTGCGTTTTATGCATGTCCCGCACCTTTTTAAGGAAAAAATGAAGGGGTTGCACGACTCATGAAGTTAAGATTTATTCTCTTGATTTTATCCGCTTAGGCGTATACACTAAAAGTTATAGATGCACAATGGAGGAATACAAAAGCTCTGCCAGGGGATGCTGAAAAGCCAGCAGACAAACGTTTATAATTAAATTGAGGAAATCTTGAGATTTAATTGAGATAATAAAAATCATCCTGCGAAAGGAGGTCTGCTTATATGATTAAAAAGATTTTATTGGTAGACGATGAAAAAGGTATTGTCGCCATGATGAAAAATTATTTTGAAATATCAGGTTATTCCGTTTACACTGCTTATAATGGAAAGGAAGCATTACAAAAGGTTGCTCATAATCCCGACATTATTTTGTTGGACATCAATATGCCCGATATGAATGGTCTCTCTGTGTGCCGGCGTATACGGGAACATATCACTTGTCCAATCTTGTTTTTGACTGCGCGGGTAGAATTAAGCGATAAGATTATTGGTTTTCAAGCGGGAGCAGATGATTACATTGTAAAGCCCTTTGATTTGGATGAGCTAGGAGCAAGAGTGGCAGCACATCTGCGGAGAGAACATCGGAGGCAAGGCAGTATAACAGTACGTTTTTTTGGAGAACTGGCGATAGACTATTCTGCTCACACGGTTTCTATAAACGGAGTATCTGTTTCCTTTTCAAAGCGAGAGTTTGACATTCTGGAATTGCTGTCGCTCAATGCCGGACAAGTGTTTGATAGAGAACGTATCTATGAATCGGTTTGGGGAATTGACGGAGATGGAAATAGCGATACTGTCATGGAGCATATCCGAAAAATCCGCGCAAAGCTGGCTTCTCTCACGCTCCACAGTTATATTGAAACAGTTTGGGGGTGCGGGTATAAATGGAACGCTTTAAAAACATGAGTTTAAGAAAATCCTTATATGCTCTGATATTTTGGTGCCTTTTGGCATCGCTGCTTTTGATTGTCGTTGTTTTTGTGATTTGTAATGGGATCACTTCAAGCTATCCATCCGGCGGTATTGAACTTGGCGCGGATGCTACAGTTGCCATATTGGAACAACCAACGCAAGCGCAACAACGGTTGCTCGTTGTCTTGGATTATGCCCGATTCGTTTCATGCGTTTTATTTCCTGTCTGTGGGCTTGGCATTGCAGGAATCTTGTTTTACCATTGGAAACTCAAGGAACCAATTAACTCTTTAAGAAATGGCGCAGAACGTATCCAAAATCACGACCTTAATTTTTTAATTCGCGTGTCCGCCAACGACGAAATGGGGCAGCTCTGTGCAGCGTTTGAAACAATGCGTGCACAACTCCTAAAAACAAATCAAGAATTGTGGCGGCAAATAGAAGAACGAAAACGACTAAATGCGGCCTTTGCTCACGATTTGCGAAATCCGATTACTGTTTTGAAAGGAACAGTAAAGCTATTGCGTCAAGGAGTGCAAGACGAGCAGACGATAAACCGCCTTGAAAGCTACACATCCCGTATTGAACAATATATAGAAGCTATGAGCAGCATCCAGCGCCTTGAACAAATACCGTTGCAGTTAAAAGAGGTTGATGTTTCTGAATTGCAAAAAGAATTGAAAGATACGGCAAAACTGTTTGCTCCCGCCAAATTATTATACTGTAATGTTTCATGCTCTAGAAAAATCGTATTAGATCATGGACTTTTCCTAACGGTGGCTGAAAACTTAATTGGTAATGCCGCCCGTTTTACCGATAGCAAAATAGAATTATGGCTGACTGAAACAGATGATACTCTCACGTTTTCAGTTATAGACGATGGCCCTGGCTATCTACAGGGATTATTGCAAAGTGGGCCGAAACCATTCGGAAAAATGGATGAGGCGGCAGAGCATTTCGGGATGGGGTTATATTCCTGTCAAGTGCTTTGTAGCAAGTGCGGCGGTAAACTTGTGCTTTCAAACGCAAACAGCGGAGGAGCAATCGCAACCGCCTTATTTCAAATAAACAAAAAGCCTTGAGCAATTTTTGAGATTCGTCCGATACACTTTCCTTATATCAAATAAGGAGGGTGTTTTTTTATGAACATTGAAGCAAAAGAACTTTCAAAAATCTATGGTAGCGGTGAGAGCAAAGTCGTCGCATTGGATCACGTCAATTTAGAAATCATGTCCAACGACTTTATTTCCATTATGGGACCATCTGGCAGCGGCAAGAGTACCCTTTTGCATCTTTTATCAGGCTTAGACAAGCCCACATCTGGCAGTTTGACTTATGACGGCAAGGATATTTACAGTTTTAGTGATAAGGAATTATCTGTTTTTCGCCGCCAGCGTATTGGATTTATTTTCCAGCAGTTTAATCTTCTCCCTGTTTTAACGGCAAGGGAAAACATCATTATGCCGTTATTGCTGGATAAAAAACAGCCAGACGAATGCTACTTGAAGCAACTTAGCGACCTCTTGGGAATTGGCGAGCGTTTGACACATCTTCCACATGAACTTTCTGGCGGTCAGCAGCAGCGTGTTGCCATTGCTAGAGCTTTGATTGCAAAGCCCGATATTGTATTTGCTGATGAGCCAACTGGAAATCTGGATAGCAAGAGCGGCGGGAAGGTGATGGATATGTTAATGAATATTCGGGTCATGATGGGGAAAACACTGCTTATCATTACACATGACAGTCGGATCGCGCGTATGTCCGATCGGCAATTTGAAATTGTTGATGGCGTACTTTCGGAGGTGACTACAAGATGAAATCCTATCGCGCCCTTGCCTGGAAAGAGCTATTCGCACAGAAGGTTACTTCCGTTTTGATTTTAATTGCGATTATCCTGTCCACAATCACAACAACTGTCATTGGTCAATCTATTGGTATTTTAAGGGCAATGAAAGAGCAGCAGGCCATAAACTTGAGTGGTAACTCATACGCTACTTTTTTACAAATAACTGCGGAGCAGCTTGAACGACTAAAAGCTGATTCCCGCCTGTCTTATGTTGATCCGTTCATCAGCATTGGCACAGTAAAGCTGAACGATATTCTTTCGCTTGGGTTGACCGAGTATATGGATGATAGTCTAAATGCCTATCCGTCCATTTCAACAGTCAAAGAAGGACGATTGCCCGTAAGGGCGATGGAAATTGCGCTGTCGGAGGACACGCTACAATATCTTGGCTTTGATGGAGAAGTTGGCGATGTTATTTCTTTGCCTGTATCAAAGTCTCTGCGTCACGGGATTGCACCGTCTATTGAGTTTACGGCTGATTTCACTTTGGCGGGAATCACTCAAAACAATTATCTTGGATACTCCTCTGGCAGAGTTACCGGCATCGTGGGTACGGGAACTGCCGCCCAGCTTTTGCCGACGAGTTACATGTACTATAATGTCGATTTTCGGACTGCGGCTAAACGGGCCTTTCAAGACACCGTAAACGATCTTACCAGCGAAATGCAGTTCCATGAACTTGATACTTCCTATAACATCGTCTATCTGTCCGCAATGGGAATTTCCTTTGATAGCGGCGAATCTGGCGAAAACGACGGAGTAGGATTTTCCTTTATGACTTTCGCGGCTGTGATGGTTGGGGTTTTAATTTTGCTGGCCGCAGGTTTGGTCATTTATAATATTTTGAAAATATCAGTTTCAAAACGCATTAAGGAATACGGTGTGATACGAGCCATTGGTGGAATGAGAGGACAACTATATTTTATTGTTTCCGCACAGATTTTGCTCTTGTGTTTGATTGGTATACCTGTTGGCATGATTGTTGGCCTGTTGTCCACAAAAGGTATTATTACAATGGCAACCAGTATGCTGTCACCCGAAATATTTTTGGTACAAAACACAACGGAATTACACTCCCTAATTGGTGCCAACAGTTCGGGAAAGGCACCGCTCCTGCTGGCAAGCGCTGCCATCACGCTTTTCTTTGCCTTTATTGCAGCAATTCCAGCTGCCCGTTTTGCAGCCAAGGTTTCGCCCACGGTGGCAATGTCCGGCATGAATACAAAAATCAAACGGCGAAAAAGGACAATAAAGACAATTAAAAACTTTGAGGCTTACTATGCCCGCCTTAATCTAAAACGAAATTGGGGGCGGACAGTCATTACGATTCTTTCTCTCGTTATGAGTATTTCCGTATTTGTCACCTTACAGAGCTTTACTGCTCTTTTTGATGCCGCAAACTCTATGGAGGGCAACCATTTAGGCGATTATTCTATTGTCAATGAAACGGTTGGACTTTCCGAAAGTGTTTTAGAGAAACTTTCTCAGAACACAGAAGTTGAGTCCGTGGCGGCTGTTCAAGCTACGATTTATTCACCGGACGGGAATCATCGTGTGCATGGAATCATCATTGGATTTGATTTGCACCCCGGCGAGGCTTTTCAAGTCGCTGGATTGAACGATGCTTATTGGGACTACTTTATGGGTGATAGCGTATCTGCCGATGGATTGAAAAAATTAAAGTCCGGCGAGGCATGTGTAGTGCGGAATCCTTTGCCTATTAGCTACGAGGGTCAAACTGCCGCCATGACAAGTTTTGAGGCTGGAGAAACCATTTCTGTTGTCGGTAAGAATATTCCTATTATAACAACAATGGATGGTTACGATGGTTATATAGGAGTTGGAAACGATGGATATACAAATGGCGTTCAACTCATTGTTTCTAATGGTTTGTATAGTGAACTGACAGGAATAAGCACCTATAATGAACTGCTCCCCACCGTGAAAACAGGAATTGACCGGGGTGCATTTGGCAGTGTAATAAGCAGTATTTGCAAAGAAGTCCCCGGAACTACCTCTATCTCCTATGAGGAAACCGATCAGCAGCTGAAGGAGAGTTTTGAGCAAATCCGACTGTTGGCTTGGGGGCTGATCCTATTTATTGGTTTAATAGGCATCTTGAACATTATCAACACCGTATATACAAATATCCATACGCGAATAACAGAGATTGGTATGCAGCGCGCAATTGGTATGAGTGCGGGAAGCCTGTATATGACCTTCCTGTGGGAGGGTGCATATTACGGCATCATAGCTTCGATGATCGGAGGCCTTACAGGATATGTTTGCACGATTTTTATTAGCTCTGCCAGCACAAACACATTACAGCTTGTATCCATTCCTGTCCTCTCCATTACAGAAGCGGCAGTCATTTCAATTTTTACCTGCTTAATAGCAACTTATATTCCGTTAAAAAAGATTGCTAAGATGAATATCGTGGAGTCAATAGAAACAGTTGAGTAATTCATTGATATTTTTGTATCATAATAATAGTTATGATTGGAAATGGATATATGGTATAAATATACATAAAATATGAAATTATTGCATAAAAAGGCATAATAAGGTTGACATACTCTTGTAACGGGGGGTACAATAATTCACAAGTATTAATTATGTGCAAGGAATCATCTAAAATTCAAAGAAGAAGGAGAGATGGTTCCTTGTTTTGCTATAAATATAAAATAAGTTTGAATGAGAGGTATTTAGTATGGTGAAATACTTTGCAAAGAGATTTGCAATGATGTTGATTGCTCTATTTATGATTGTATTAATAACGTTTGTCATTATGCATTCCATTCCAGGAGGTCCATTTACGAGTGATCGAAAAGTATCGGAGGACGTAGAACAGGCATTGAATGAAAAATATAATCTGGATGCACCTTTATATGAACAGTTTTTTGAATATCTTGGTAATTTGCTAAAAGGAGATATGGGACCATCGTTTAAGTATACAGGTAAGTCTGTAAATGATTTTATTGCAAATGGATTTCCAGTATCTGCAAAACTGGGAGGTATTACGATCATCTTTGTTTTACTAGCAGCAATCCCGATGGGGATTCTGGCGGCAGTAAAAAATGGGCGCTGGCAAGATATGACCGTTATGGCAGTAGCAACGATAGGTGTTACAATTCCGTCATTTGTAATTGCTTCTGTACTAATTTATTTGTTTTCTTTTAAACTAAATTGGTTGCCTACCTATGGAATTGATACTTGGAAGGGATATATATTACCAGTAGTTGCGCTTGGTGGATATTCCCTTAGCTATCTGGCAAGATTGATGCGATCAAGTTTATTAGAGGTTATGGGTCAAGATTATATTCGGACGGCAAGAGCAAAAGGGCTAACGGAACTGAAAATAATTACGAAACATGCCTTAAGGAACGCATTGATTCCGGTTATTACAGTGCTCGGTCCGACGGTTGCAGGATTGATGACAGGAAGCTTTGTTATTGAGAAAATTTTTGCAATCCCGGGTTTGGGGGTTCACTTTGTTAATAGTGTATCCCAACGTGACTACACTACAATCATGGGTGTGACGGTATTTTATGCCACCTTTTTGTTAGCAATGGTATTTATTGTTGATATATTTTATTGCTTGATTGATCCAAGAATTAAATTTGAGTAGAGAGGATGCATCATGGAAAATAAATGGGATTTATTGGAATCATCCAATGAAGATAGAGAGAAAATTTGGACAAAGAATCGAACGTTTGCTGGGGATGTATGGTATCGATTTCGAAAGAAGCCAACAGCAATTGCAGGTTTTATTATCATATTATTATTAATTGCGTTTGCCTTGGCAGGGCCGTTATTTACGAGTTACAATTATTCGGTTCAAAATCTAGAAGTAGTAAATATTCCTCCGATCATGAAAGTATATGAAAGCCCGGATGAAAAAGGATATTTATACATAACGCAGTCAATAAAGGTAGTATATGTAGAAAAAGATGGAACATTAGGTTCACAATTAAAAAAAGTAAGAGATGAAGATGCAGAAAACATCACAATTTATGATTATAATGGGGAAGAGGTAGCGTTGTATTATGGACAGAAACCTTATTTACTAGCAAATCCCGAATCTAAGATTGTATATGGAACAAAACATATTTGGAACAAGTCATTTATACTCGGAACGGATTCCTTAGGTCGTGATATCCTAACACGTTTGATGTATGGAACTAGAGTATCTTTACTAGTAGCATTTGTGGCAGCGCTTGTTAATATGCTAATTGGAATTATTTACGGAGGAGTTTCTGGATATCTTGGTGGCATTGTAGATTCTGTAATGATGCGTATTGTTGATATTATCAGTACAATCCCTCTTACATTATACGTTATTTTAATCATGGTGCTACTAGGAAGTGGACTTCAAAGTATTATTGTTGCTTTGGGAAGTGTATATTGGGTAGACATGGCGAGAGTGGTGAGAGGGCAAACCTTGAGTTTAAAAGAGCAAGAGTTCGTAGTCGCAGCAAAAACAATAGGATCTTCTACCAAGACGATTTTAAAGCAACATATCATACCAAACGCTATGGGATCTATCTTAGTAACGGTTACCATGTTAATTCCATCGGCTATCTTTATTGAAGCCTTTTTAGGATATTTAGGAATCGGCTTACAGCCACCGCTCGCAAGCCTTGGTACAATGTGTAATGATGCAACGGAGAATTTACGTTCCTGTCCGTTTCAATTATTTATCCCAGCGCTTGTAATCTGTATTATCATGTTCGCATTTAACTTTGTAGGGGATGGCTTAAGAGATGCACTAGATCCAAAACTTAAAAAATAGAAGCAGAAAGGTGAAGAAAATGGAGCCTATTTTAACAGTAGAAAACTTGAAAACTTCGTTCATGACAAGTAATGGTGAGGTACAGGCAGTACGTGGTGTCAGTTTTCAAGTTGATAAAGGAGAAATATTAGGAATTGTTGGGGAATCAGGCAGTGGAAAAAGCGTTACTTCTATGTCTATTTTGAGACTCCTTGCAGATACCGCCAAAATTGTTGATGGTAAAGTAATGTTTGGTGGAAACGATTTAACGAAAGTAACCAACAAAAAAATGAGAGAAATTCGTGGAGAAAAGATTGCAATGATTTTCCAAGATCCCATGTCTTCTCTAAATCCGTTAATTCCCGTGGGAGAACAAGTAGCGGAGATGATAAGGGTACATCATAAAGAACTAAACAAGGATGAATTAAATAAGAAAGTATTAGAGTTATTTGGCCAGGTCAGAATTCCAGAGCCTGAGAAACGATATAAAGCATATCCACATGAATTTAGTGGTGGTATGAGACAGCGTGTAATGATTGCGATGGCATTGGCGAATCGCCCAGAACTTCTAATAGCGGATGAGCCAACCACAGCGCTTGATGTTACGATTCAAGATCAAATTTTAAAGCAGCTTCGGGCGTTACAAAAGGAGTATGGTACTAGCATTATCTTTATCACACATGACTTAGGAGTAGTAGCTGAGCTTTGTGAGCGTGTAATTGTAATGTATGGTGGACTTATCATGGAAGAGGCAACGATTGATGATATTTTTGAAAATCCAAAACATCCATATACATTAGGACTATTAAAATCAATTCCAGCAATTGACCAAGAAAAGGCAGATCGATTATCACCGATTCCGGGTTCACCGCCAGATATGACACAGCCGCCAAAAGGATGCCCTTTTGCTCCAAGATGTCCTTATGCACGACAAATTTGTGCGAGTGAATGTCCTGGATATGTGAAAATTAATGATACCCATCGTTCTATGTGTTGGCTATTGGACCCAGATGCTCCAGCAGACAATAATCCATTTTACAGTTTGTAAAGCCACATAGAAAAGGAGTTATGATATGAGTGAAAATACTATGTTAGAAGTCAAAAATCTGACAAAACATTATAAAGTTGGTTCCAGTAAACAGGTGGTTCATGCAGTAGATAATGTGAGCTTTGTTCTTGAAAAAGGGAGAATACTAGGTTTAGTTGGAGAGTCTGGCTGTGGAAAGAGTAGCTGTGCCAGAACGATTATTCGTATTTATGAGCCAACGTCTGGTCAAATATTACTAGGCGACCAAGATATTACTACGCTTAGCCAAAAACAGTTAAAGCCGATTCGTAAGAAGATGCAGATGATTTTCCAAGATCCTTATGCGTCCTTGAATGCGCGAATGACAGTGCGAGATATTATTGCAGAGCCATTAATGGCACACAAGGTAGTAAGGACGAAAGAAGAGGCGAACGATTATGTATATCCAATGCTTGAGAGAGTAGGACTTACAAAAGAACATGCCAATCGGTATGCACATGAATTTTCAGGTGGGCAAAGGCAACGTGTTGGAATCGCAAGAGCACTTGTGCTACAGCCGGACTTAGTTATTTGTGATGAACCTATTTCGGCTTTGGATGTGTCTATCCAGGCACAGGTTATTAACCTACTAAGGGATTATCAAGAAGAACAGGGATTGTCTTATTTGTTTATAGCGCATGATTTATCAATGGTGCGCTATGTATCAGATGATGTGGGAGTTATGTATTTAGGAAATTTAGTGGAAATGTGTGAATCAAATGAGATTTATAAAAATCCGCTTCATCCATATACCAAAGGGCTTCTTGGAGGTATTCCAATACCGAATCCAAAACTTGCAAGGCAAAAGATAACGAGTAGTATTGAAGGGGATTTACCTAGTCCTATCAATCCACCTTCTGGATGTCGTTTTCATACAAGATGCCCATATGCAAAACCTATTTGCAGTGAGATGGCGCCAGACATGAAGATCGTATCAACCGGACACAGTGTTGCTTGTCATTTATATGAATAAGGTAATACATATCAGTAAGCTTGTTACTGCCGTAGAGACTTTTGCATAATGAAAGGTTCTATCAGGCAGACAATATAAAAGGAGGAAGTTTTATGAAAAGAAAATTAAGTGTAATGTTAGCAATGGTTATGGTAGGTACCACACTTTTAGCAGGTTGTAGTAAAAGTGAGCCACAAACCATTCCAACCACAACTAAAGAAACAACAGAAGAAGAGGCAGCACCAGCAACAGCAAGTGGTGCACAAGAATTAACATTTGTATTAAGCAATGAGCCAGACGGTATTGATCCTAGTATCACAAATAACTCATTTGCAGCAACGTTTATATCAAACTGTTTTGAAGGGCTAGTAACAAATGATGAATCAGGAAGTGTTGTTCCAGGTAGTGCCCAGGATTGGGATATTAGTGAAGATGGAACCGTTTATACCTTTCATTTAAGGGATGGATTAAAGTGGAGTGATGGAACCGATTTAACAGCGGAGGATTATGTGTATGCAATTCAGCGTGTATTGACACCAGAAACGACTGCTCAGTATGTTAGTATGGTAACTACTTATGTAGCTGGTGCACAAGAGTTCTATGATGGAACTGGTACAGCGGATACCCTTGGTGTAAAAGCGGTTGATGCACAGACGTTAGAAATTACATTGATTCAACCAACCTCTTTCTTTATTGATGTATTAAGCATGTGGGTATATGATCCTGTGCAAAAAGCAACAATAGAAACAAATGGTGATAAATGGACAACAACCCCAGAAACCTATATTTGTAATGGACCTTATAAAATCACAGAAATGAATATGGGCGAAAGTGTAGTATTAGAAAGAAACGAAAATTACTGGGACAATGCAAATACAACGATGGATAAGATTACATTACGTTATATCCTAGATACTTCTACGGCTTTGACCGCATATGAGTCTGGTGAAGTTGATGGTATAAGAAATGTTCCTGCCAGTGATGTGACACGTTTGAAAGCTGAAGATGCAGGTGTTCAAACAGTACCAAGTTTTGGTACCGTATATTATCTAATTAACTGTGAAAAAGAACCATACAACAACCCATTGGTAAGAAAAGCATTGAACTTAGCAATCGATCGTCAATCCATTATTGACAATGTTGTACAAATAGATGCCCAGCCAGCTTATAATTTCATATCTCCAGGCTATTCGGTAGACGGAGTAGATTTAACAGATGGACGTTCTGACCGCGAGCTAGCAGCAACCGTTAATGTAGAAGCAGCACAGGCAGCACTAGCAGAAGCTGGATATGCAAATGGCGAAGGTTTCCCAACTTTGCAATTATCCTATTATTCCGATGATACGGTGAAGAAAGTAGTAGAAGCACTCGCTGAAATGTTACAGACCAACTTGGGAATTAAAGTTGAAATTACTTCAAATGATTGGGCAATCTACTATGAAGATGTACAAAAAGGTAATTATGAAGTTGCAGCAATGGGTTGGAGTGCAGACTACATGCATCCAATGAGCTTCCTTCCATTATTAGTTACTGGCGATGTTTCCAATAACTCTTTCTACAGCAACAAAGAATATGATGCTTTAGTAAAACAAGTAATGTCTGAGACTGATGCAACAAAAGCGTTAGACTTAATGCGTCAAGCCGAAGATTTAGTAATGAATGATTATCCATATATCAACTTATACTACAAAGCAAATAACTTCTTAATGAAGAATAATGTAACTGGTTTTTATATGACAGCTTCTGGTAATTTATATTTTAAACATGCTGTAAAAGGTGAATAGGAGCTCATATGAAATGTATAATAACAACCGAGCAATTCGGTGATATGGTGTTTGAACTTTATCGAGACTTAGCACCCATAACCGTTGACAATTTTGTAAAAATCGCAGAGAGTGGTTTCTATGATGGCCTTACATGGTGCAGAATTGTAAAGGACTATGTGATTCAAGGTGGTTCCCCTGATAATGATATCATGACAGATAGTGAATGGCATATCAAAGGAGAATTTGCAGAAAATGGTGTGCAAAATCCGATTTTACACAATAGAGGTGCAATTTCCATGGCGCGTGATGATGATTATGATAGCGCAGGAACTCAGTTTTTTATTGTGCATAAAGATGCGCATAAGTTAGATGGCAGATACGCTGCTTTTGGTCAGATGATTTCTGGCTTTGAGATACTAGATGCGATTGCACAACTTCCAACTTACGGTACGGAAACTTGGAATAAACCAATAGAGCAACCGGTAATTACTTCGATTGTAATTGAGAGCTAAAGCAAGAAAAAAATAGTGACCAAAAGCCGTCTAATCTCAACACGATTTATCAATTTTAATAAGCCATAAACATAGAAAATAGAGTGATTCATGCACTCTATTTTTTTGTTGTGGAGCTTCCATCATGAACGCAATCTAGTAGTAGTGAATAGTCTGAAATTATTATCATATATATTAGTATTATTATAATAATAAATTAAGCTTACCAAATAACCAGAAATTATAAAAATATTACGGTAGTATTGTGATTTGAAAAAGTTGAGGGAAATATTTGCTATTTACTGTGAAAGATTCACAACATATTTTAATTAAAGTTGTACAATGTGACATTTATGACGAAAATTATTAAATTTTAGTTTTAAATATAAAAAATATATGATAATATTTTAACAACTGATGAAAAAATTGGTAAAAATAACCAAAATCACAGTTACTGTAGTATCAATAGTAAAATGCAGAGGAGAAGAAATGAGTAAGCAAATAGTGGGAGATAATACAAAAATTATTGCAGTTGCTGGTAAAGGGGGAGTTGGAAAGACTTCACTGGCCGCTGTGATGGTAAAACTGTTAGTTAAGGCCTATCCGGACAAGAAAATTTTAGCAATTGATGCAGATCCAGCAGTAGGACTTTCTACAGCATTGGGTATTGAAGTCACAACAACAATTGATGATATACGCAAGGAAATTGTTGCAAATGCGGAGGAAGGCAATACGAGAGCTGCGATTGAACTGCTGGGGGAAGCACGCTATCGTTTATTTGATGCACTTGTAGAGGTGGATGGATTTTCCTTTATTGCAATTGGACGTCCGGAAGCACAAGGTTGCTATTGTAAGATTAATTCTTATTTAAAAGAAGTCATCGCAATCTTAGCAAATAATTATGACTATATTGTGATTGATGGGGAGGCAGGTATCGAACAGATTAATCGACGAGTTATGGAGAAAGTGACGCATCTTATACTAGTTACTGATTCTAGCAAAAAAGGAACCCAGGTTATAAAGACCATCAAACAAGTGGCGGATGAACTGGTTATGTATGAAAAGGTTGGTGCAATTGCCAATCGTTTGCCAAATCTTGACGTAAAAGAGTATATGGATACGCAGGACATTCCAATTCTATCCTATATTCAATCGGATGCAACATTGGCACAATTTGATCTAAAAGGAGAGAGTGTACTTTACATGCCAGAGGATACTGCAATTGTAAGAGGTGCAAGGCAAGCGTTAGAACAAATCGGAATTTTGAAAGGATAACAAATATGAAAGATTTAAAACATCTGTATTATTTTGAAAATTTATTACAGGATGTCAACAATGATCTTGTCCGTCAAGCACAAGATGACGGACAAACAGTAATTGGCATTACCTGCTATCAGATTCCGGAAATAATTTTAAATCTACCGGGATGTTTTTCTGTCCGTATGCGTGCCCCAAGAACAGGTGGTATGGAAATGGGTACGTATTATATGACAAGTCTGACTTGTGAATATTGCCGCGCGATGCTGGAGCGTTCCTTAGAGGGAGGGTATCAGTTCTTGGATTGTTTGATTTCTCCAGCTTCTTGTTCTCAATTGGCAGATTGTATGGAAAATATTGAAGTTTTAAAGCTTTGTGACAAGGAGAAATTTTTTATCCAGCATGTGGATACACCAATGAAAAGTGATGAAAATGGTGTGAATCATATGATTAAAATGAGCCGATTGAAGGTACTCAACAAACTTCATGAAGTGTACGGAATTGATACTTCAGATGATGCTTTGAAAAGAGCAGTTGCATTACATAATGAGATTTGCAGAGTCATTACTGAGATTGGTGAATACCGAAAAGAAGAAAACCCAAGGATTACTGGATATGAATTCGCAGTACTATGTCTGGTTACCTATTGTTGCCCAAAAGAACTGATTCTAGATAAGCTGCGGGAAACAGCAGAGGAGCTAAAAACTCGTAAGATAGATGAAGATTATAAGACGAAATTTCATGTCCGTGTTCTAGTAGCTGGGTCTGAAATAGATGATCCGGAACTTATTAAGTTGATTGAGGATGCAGGAGCTCTTGTTGTGGCTGACCGTTATTGCTTTGGATCTTTACCAGGACGACAGGAACTGATCCTAAATGACGATGAGGATATTCTTACACAGATTTGCCGGCAGACGGTTATGCAGTGTCAGTGTCCGCGTTATATGAATACAGACCGGATTCAGGAGAGAAAAGATTACATCGATCAGCTTGCAAAAGAATATCATGCAGACGGACTGATTTATCAGCAGATGAAATTCTGCAATTTCTGGGGATATGAGCGTGCAGCATCCACTCATATCATGCGTGATGATTATGGATGGCCAGTTTTAAGTGTAGACCGGCCATATGTCGTAGGAAACTCTGGACAGATGCGTACCCGTGTACAGGCATTTGTTGAAAGCATAGAAATCAAGAAAATCCAGGGAGGTGACAGACAATGAGTAAAATGATGAACAGTCAGCTGCTAGGGAATTTTTATAAGGGTGGAAAGACCAGAACACATCGTGAATGGAGAGGATGGAAGGATACCTGGTATGACTATACCCGTTGGCTTTTTTTATGGAAAACTATGATTAAGTTTATGCTGCATCCACAGAATATAAAAGGCTTCTTTCGTTACCGGTGGATGGTCAATTATCTTGCTGCGCTGGACTTTTTAGATCGTCATACAGAGGGGCTTAGGGGACCACAGCTTCGGATTGCACATATGGAGTTTGATTTAATTGTGGAGCATATGTGTGATACGATGTCTGCATTATTTGCTGCAGATGCCAACATTGGTGGAGATCCCCAAAAGAGTAAGAAAATTGTTGTGTTTGATGAGAATATGATGACACAGATTATGAATGGTTTTCCAAATCTTCACTGTGTGTGTATGGAGATTCCTCCAATCTATACAGCTTCTACCATGTGTCAAGATGCAGTAACCCATTACATTGATGTGGCAGAAGAATATGGTGTTCCTGGTGATGTATGTCCAATGCCAGCAGCAGAGCTTGGTGTTGCAATCGATGATGACTATCCAATTGTAGGCTGCTGTGCAGTGCAGTGTAATACAACATGCGATGGAAGTATGATGGGGAATGGAATTGAGGCACGCCGCTTTAATATTCCCATGTTCCAACTTGCAGTTCCTATCCGCTTTACCGATCCGGATACAAAGGATTATGCAGCACAGGAGATTAAGAATGCAATTAAATTCATTGAAGACACAACAGGAGAAAAATTTGACTGGAATCGCTACTTTGAATGCATGAAAATATTCAATAAAGAAACAGAATATTTCCGTGAATGGCTGGAGATTAGCCGAACGGATTATCCTCAGGTTGTTGGTAATAATGTGGCCTTGTATCGAGATGCCTATTATCAGGTGTGTGGCGGTCGTGACTCTCATTTTATGAAAAATGAAAAAGCAATCTGCGATATTATGATGAAAGCTTATCAGGAGAAAAATCAAATTGTTTCACAGGTTCGTCACAGAGCAATCCTTTGGGGTGTGCAGGCTCAGTATTATTCTGCATTTCCATTGTGGCTTCAAAACTGCTGGGGAATTCTTCCGTTAATTGACATGTTGAGTCTTACTTCTACCGATTTGTATAGTGAAGATGATAAGGAACAAGCCTTTTATGATTTGGCTGATTTATATGCAAAAATGAATATGCGTAACCGCTCAGAAGGAGGTTACGAGGTTGGTGTAGAAGATTTATGGCGCTTTTGTGAAGAGTTTCGTGCAGATGTTGTTATTATGTATGAACATGTTGGTTGCAAATCGATGACTGGATACCATGGCTTGTTTGAAGAGGAAGCACGCAAGCACAACATGCATCTGATTTGGGTAACCCATGGATTAATGGATCCAAGAAAAGCAAGTAGAAATGATATGCGAACCGAAGTGAACCGTTATATGCATACAGTATTACATGAAGAGCCATTAGATCCAAGTCTGGAAGATTTCGATGATGGTAATGCATGGTAAGGAAGGACGAGGAGGAGAAAAGAATGAAATATTATGGTGGTTGTGATGCTGGTAGTACATATACAAAATGTGTAATTATAGATGAAAATGGAAAAGTTTGTTCGACAGTAACAATACGTAGCCGTATCAACCCGGTACTAAGTGCTCAGGATGCATTAAGTCAGGCAATTTCTGAAATTTCTGATTTGAAAGAAACAAAAGATCTTTCTTATCTGGTGGGAACGGGATATGGACGTAACAAGGTTCCTTTTGCAGATGAAAATATCTCTGAAATCAGTTGCCATGCGATGGGAGTTCACTTAGTGGATCCGACGGTACATGCAATTATTGATATTGGTGGACAGGATGTAAAGGGAATTGCTGTGGATGAAGATGGCACAGTAAAAAACTTTGCAATGAATGATAAGTGTTCTGCTGGAACAGGACGATTCTTTGAGGCAATGGCAAATGCATTTGAAATGGAATTGCCGGAGTTTTCCAAGTTGAGCCTTAGTGCGAAGAATGTAATTCCGGTTACATCGCAGTGTACTGTTTTTGCAGAGAGTGAAGTTGTATCTTTGGTTGGAGAGGGTAAACCAATGGATGAGATAGCGGCAGGTATTCAATTGTCTGTTGCTAAACGTTGCTTTGTAATGGTAAAAAAGGCAGGAGCGACAGATTGTTTAACATTAACAGGCGGATGTGCTAAGAATGCTGGACTTAAGAAAGCAATTGAGAAGGTATTGAAGCTAAAAGTTGTTGAGCTACCTATCGATCCACAGGTGATGGGTGCTCTGGGAGCAGCGGAATTTGCTCGTCAAAAAGGCCAGGTTGCAACTGCATAGAAAGGAAGAGTAAGGATGAATGTAATTATAATAATAGCAATTGTAGTGTTTGCATTATTTTTGTTAAGCTGGATTTTATATTTCTTCAATTTAGATATGAAATTTAGTGCACTTGTGACACCTTGGTTACTGAAGCATTATGATAGAATGAAACGGGATAAGCGGTTATAAAATATGAAAATATATGATGATGTAATATGTAATGAGCTTTCCATGCTAGAGGGAATACCTTTTCAAAAACTTGTTATTCCAAAGATTTCATGGCCAGATGATGGTAATAATGGGATTGTACTTCGTGCAGATATGGCATTTGAGCTGGGCGGCGGGACGATGGCAGCTATCACTGGCCAGGCGATAACGCAGCGCATAGATTTGGTGCAACAAGATGAAATTTTGTTGTATGGACCAGATTTACCAGAGATTACGAACGATACGCCATATGCCAGAATTGCCTTGATTCATGTAAAAGAAGAGTCCTTTGATGAAGGAAATGCACTTTATTCTGCAATTCGCCAGATGGAATATATCAAATATCATGTTCATCCACATGGTTTTATGACTAGAATATCAGCATCGAGTCAAAGAGAGCCGGCCAGAGTGAGCCGGGTAGCAATCGAGCAGGGGCTTGATTTTGCAAATGTAGGTGGCCTGTATATCGAACAATATCACCGCCATCCAGCGGTTGATGCAGTAAAACTTATATTTATATCGAAACCAGATTTTGACTATGAAGGATTGCAACAACAGATGCAAAAAACGGAAAATATAACAGCGGCATTGGATCATATACTAAAAGATTTCAAAATGGACTGTGCGACCTGCAAATTGAAAGCGGTATGCGATGAAGTAGAGAGTATGAGAGAACTACATTTTGGACAAATCAATTGACCCAGAAAAAGGAGAGTAAAATGACTTTAAGACCAAAAATTGTGAAATTATGTAAAATAGTTGGTGGAATTAGTGGCGTTATCAATAAAATAGATGAAAATGCACCCGAATATTATTCTTTAGCAGCAATTCTGTCTGACGATTTGGCAGATGTTGCAGCAGCAGCAGGTCTTCGTCATGAACGAACTGCGCAGTATCTCGCAAAAAAAGTAGGAAGACCTGTAGAGGAAGTACATAAGATCGCACTTGAACTTGCTGATATGGGTGTATTTCGTGTTACAACAGACCCAGCGGATGGACAGGACCGTTTCTTTATGCAGATTTTTGCTCCAGGTATTATGGAGATGTTGGTTAATAATAAAGAACAGTTGGCAGCCCATCCAGAGGTTGGCAAGGCATTCGAAGAGTATACCAGGATTCGTATGGCTACTATGGCACCAATGTTGCCAAATGGGTATGGTTTGATGCGTGTTATACCAATCGAAAGTGCAATTAAAGATAATCCAGATGCGAATCCATACGAAATAATTTCCTACTATCTGGATAAGTATGATACCTATTCGGTAGCACCTTGTTCCTGCCGGGCATCACGCCGCACCATTGGTGAAGGATGTGGACATTTAGAGGAAGATATGTGTGTTCAGATGGGAAAAGGTGCGGAGTACTACATTCGTACTGGAAGAGCACGTCAGGTTTCCCGTGAAGAAGTAGAACAGTTACTGCATAAGGCAGAAGAAAATGGATTGATGCATAATATTCCTAATATTGAAGAGGCAGGTGACAGTGCCGCTATATGCAATTGCTGTGTCTGTTCTTGTTTTGGACTACGTGTTGGTATGATGTTTGGTGCAAAAGATGCAATCCGTTCAAATTATGTAGCTAAAATTGAAGAAGACAAATGTGTTGCCTGTGGACAATGTGTGGAGAACTGCCCAGCAAATGCATTGAAGATGGGACAAAAAATTTGTACAAAGACACCACTTCCAGAAGAACCAGAGTACAAGAAAATGAGTGACAGTCACTGGTCAAAGAAAGATTGGAATGTAGATTATCGTGAGAACCGAGAAGATGTACTAAGCACGGGTACTGCACCTTGTAAAACTGCCTGTCCTGCTCATATTGCAGTACAAGGATATATAAAACTGGCAGCTCAGGGTAAATATATGGATGCGTTGGAACTCATAAAGAAAGAAAATCCGTTCCCAGCCGTTTGTGGACGAATCTGTAATCATAGATGTGAGACCGAGTGTACCAGAGGAGAGATTGATGAACCAATTGCAATTGATGAAATCAAGAAATTCATTGCTGACCAGGAATTGAAGATAGAAGGACGTTTCATTCCAACAAAACGTTATGATTGTCATGACAAGAAGATTGCCATTATTGGTTCCGGTCCGGCTGGATTAAGCTGTGCGTTCTTTCTTGCACAGGATAATTATGATATAACGGTATTTGAAAAAGAGAATAAAATTGGTGGTATGCTTCAACTTGGAATTCCAGCATTTCGCTTGGAAAAAGACGTTGTTGAGGCGGAGATAGAAGTTTTAAAGGAAATGGGAGTTAAATTCAAGACGGGTATTGAAGTAGGAAAAGACATCACAGTGGATGAACTACGTGCACAAGGATACCTTGGCTTTTATATTGCAATTGGTGCACAGGGCGGACGCAAAATCAATATTCCTGGCGAAGAAGCGCAGGGTGTGCTAACAGGTGTTGATTTTTTGAGGAATATCAATCTTGGAAAAGATATAACACTAAATGGTAAAACGATCGTTGTCGGTGGTGGAAATGTAGCAGTTGACGTTGCAAGAGCAGCTACACGTGTCGGCAGTGAATCAGTTTCCATGTACTGCCTAGAGTCAAGAGATATCATGCCAGCATCTTTAGAAGAAGTGGAAGAAGCGGAGGAGGAAGGCATTACCATCCATAATAGCTGGGGACCAAAAGAGGTTGTTACAAAAAATGGAAGGGTAAAAGCAGTCATATTTAAAAAATGTACTTCGGTTAAGGATCCAGATGGTAGATTCAATCCAAAATATGATGAGAATGATACTATTACAGTAGAATGCGAGAATGTACTTCTTTCAGCTGGTCAATCCATTGTTTGGGGCGATTTGTTAAGAGGAAGTAAGGTTGTATTGAACCCTAATAATACGGTGCAAGCGGATGCATTGACCTATCAGAGTGCGCAGCCGGATATTTTCGTGGGTGGAGATGCGTATACTGGACCTGCATTTGCAATCGATGCAATTACAGCTGGGAAAGAAGCTGCAATTTCCTTGCATCGTTTTGTACAGCCGGGTCAGACACTCACCTTTGGCCGTGATCGTAGACATTATGAAGCACTGGATAAGAGTAATCTTGATTTTCTACAAGAAAGTTATGATAATACACCACGTCAGGTGCCAGGACATAAGGTAGAAAATGAAAAGACTTTTAAGGATACCAGAGCGACCTTTACAGAAGAACAGCTTAAGAAAGAGACCGCTCGTTGTCTAGGCTGTGGTGCTACAAAAGTAGATGAGTATCTTTGCGTTGGATGTGGGCAATGTACCGTTCGCTGCAAATTTGATGCGATACATCTTGAAAAAGTACGTGATCTTCATGCAGGTAATTTTGAGACGATGCCAATCAAAGTTGCAGAACATGCGCTAAAGCGTTCTGGTGCTATTGTAGCAAAGAAGATTAAGGGTTAATTTTAACAGACAATAAAAATGGTTCCGGTTTACTATAATCCGGAACCATTTGCGTTGTAGAACTAATTGACAAAAGAATTTTGTGGCAGTATGATAATTAAAAAGTTTGCATTTAAATGAATTTAAAAAAATTAGGAGGGAGAAACAATATGCGAAACAAGCTACCTGCAAAAATCATGATTGCAGCAGTGATACTTTGTTTCTTAGTACCATCAATAAAAACGGTTAATGCAAAAGAGTATACAATAAAAGATGTTCATGAAATCGACGAAGCATATGAAAGTATTCAGGATGTTTTGAATCAGGGATGGATGAGCTTAACTTTAGGAAGATTTTATCCGGATAAAAAGATTTCAAGAGAAGAATTTGCGATGATTTTAACGAAATTTAACAGTCAGATGAGTGAAGCTTCATCTATCAAAACCGCTTCATTTAAGGATGTTACATTAAAAAACAAATTCAATAAGTACATTGAACTTGAAAAAAATTATATAACCTATTATAAAACGAAAAATGGAAAATACTTTAAACCAAAAAATTATTTAACGAGAGAAGATGCCTTGGTTGCCATAGTAAAAGTGCTTGGATATGATTCGGAGGACGCGGTTACGAATGGAGCTGATTCGGAAGTAGATCTCGATGAAATAATTGAAGATTATAATAAGATTTCACCAGCACTTGAAAATTATGTTACGATAGGCGTAATCAATGAATTAATTGATTTAGTAGATATTGAGGATGGCACTTATCTTTTACCAAAGGAAAATATAACAAGAAGAGAGTTGGCTCAGTTATTAGTAAATGCAAATGACGCCAAGGAATATAACAAAATCGAAGAATCTACAGATGCTTCTGAAAATGAGACAACTGATGTAGCAGATGATGAAGAAATATCAATTGATACAAAGTAGCATATTTAAAGAAAATATTAGAAGGGTAGAGATTATAATGAAGCATAAAATAATGTCAGTATTAATTATTGCTACACTGGTAATCAGCATGTGTATGCCAAATGTAGCATCCGTTCAGGCTAAAACCTTTACAATCAAAGATGTAGAGGAAAGTGATGAAGCTTACGACAGCATTCAAAGTGTATTAGATCAGGAATGGATGAGCCTTACTCTTGGAAGATTTTATCCAGATAAATCCATCAGCAGAGGTGAGTTTTCATTAATCCTAACGAAATTTAATAATCAGTTAAGTGAGGCAAAAAAAGTAACAAAATCAACATTTTTAGATTTAAGCGTTAATAATAAATATTCCAAATACGTAGAATTACAGAAAAACTATATTACTTACTATAAATCTAAGAAGGGTAAGTATTTTAAACCAAACAATTATCTGACCAGAGAAGATGCATTAGTTGCAATCGTAAAAATACTTGGCTATGATTCACAGGAGGCGGTAGCAGATGGTTCCGATTCTGAGGTTGATCTCGATGAAATCATTGCAGATTACAATAAAGTATCACCTGCACTTGAATCATATGTTACGCTTGGTGTAACAAATGAGTTGATTGATTTGACAGATGTGGAAGATACTTCCTATCTTTATCCGAAAAAGCAGATAACGAGACGACAGATGGCACAGCTTTTAGTAAATGCAAGTAATTCAAAGGACTTTACGAATACAAATGAAGATGTAGATGAATCTACTACAGATACAGATGTAACGAAGGATACAGACAGTAAAAGAAATACAGATAGCAATAAAAATACAGACAAGACTAAGAATACGGATAATAGTAAAAAAAACGATAGTAACAAGAAGAGTGACGCATCCTCAGATGCCGATACGGATTCTAATCTTGGCGCAAATGGCATGGGCTACATCAAGATTGAAGTAGATGGCACAGAGACGATTTATCGCCAGAAATATGCGGATAATTTAGGTCAATACTGGCAATTTTATCGTGATAAATATTCGGACAATAATCGTTTCTCATTAAAGATACCCAAGGATGTCGAAGTAGGGGATGTTTTGGAGGCATCTTCCTATGATCCCTATTCGAATTACCCATATGATGCTCAATATGCCAATAACAGTGGAAAGTCATATGTTTTTGGATTTGAAGACTGTAAGTTAACCATTACCATTACAGGGCGCGAAAAATCGGGAGGATATGTTACAGGAACGCTTTCAGGATCAATTCCGGTTAATAATGGTGATGTGATTTCTTTTACAAATGGCGTTTTTAAATATAAATTAGCATCTACGGGATTTTAATAATATCTTAGATGGTAAGACAAAGTCCGAGGCATCAGCCTCGGACTTTTCTCGATTGTGCCCAACAGGGGTGTAATCTAATCGGTAAAATTCCGTAGCCTGACATAGTTATGGGAAAGACATAGCCAATGGCATGAGTGCGCTCGTGTGGGCGAGTAATTCAATATCAGTTTCCAATTAATGTAAAAACAAGTAGACAAAGGAGACTTTATAATGGAAGAATATACGTTAGGAACGATAGAAGCAAAATTTGCAGAAATTATATGGAAGAGAGAACCTATTTCTACCAATGAATTAATTTTGATTTGTGAAAAAGAATTTAATTGGAAAAGGACTACTACGTATACAGTCTTAAAACGATTGAGTCAGAAAGGAATTTTTCAGAATCAGAATGGAATAGTTACCTCGATGATTTCAAAAAAGGACTTTTATGCTCATCAAAGTGAAATATATGTAGAAAACTCTTTTGGTGGTTCTCTTCCTCAGTTTTTGACAGCTTTTACCACACGGAAGAAATTAAGTCAAAAAGAAATAGAAGAATTAATGAAGATTATTGAAAATAGTGGAGGCGTAGATACGGTTGGGAGGCATGAATCGAATGTATGATATTTTTATTAAGGTACTAAATATGAGTTATCAGGCAGGTATTGTCATCTGCTTTATTATCCTTGGGAGATTTTTACTAAAGATTATAAAAGCGCCTAAGAAATATGCGTATTATCTTTGGGGAATCGCTTTTATACGTATGATTTTCCCTATATCATTTGAAACTGTATTAAGCTTACTTCCAAAGAAAACGAAACCAATATCTACAACAATCCTGTATGAACAAATTCCGCAGGTTCATACCGGCAGTAACATGATAGATTACACTGTGAATAGCGTACATCCAGCGGCTTCGCCTATGGCTAGTGTTAATCCCATACAGATTTGGATTTTAATTGCACAAATCATATGGTTGGTGGGTCTTGTTTTGCTACTGATTTATAGTGCTGTATCCTATATAAAATTAAAGTATCGTTTAGTGGGTTCTGTAAACTTTCAGGATAATATCTATTTGGTAGACCATTTGGAAACACCTTTTATTCTTGGCATCATTAGACCACGTATCTATATGCCATCCAACCTGAAACAAATAGAAATGGAATATATTCTACAGCATGAACGAGCACATCTGAAAAGGCGTGATCACATCATGAAAGTGATCGCATTCTTAGCAGCATCGATTCACTGGTTCAATCCGCTCGCATGGGTTGCGTTTGTATTTGGATGCAAAGACATGGAAATGTCTTGTGATGAATACGTAATGAAAACATCGAATCAGGATATTAGAAAAGAATATTCAGCCTCGTTATTAAGTCTTTGTGTCGGAAACAGAAAGTTGTCCGGTACCCCATTGGCTTTTGGTGAAGGGAGTACACAAGGAAGAATTAAGAATGTCTTGCATTATAAAAAACCAGCTGGAATAGCAGTGATTTTGTCCTTATTTATAGTAGCAATACTGGCAATATGCTTACTTTCTAATCCTGAAAGTAATGTGAAACGTAATAATCGAAACTTAAAAAAGGCAATGCTAAATATTACACAGGAACAGGTAGACTTCAATGAGGTAGTTCCTTTTGAATGGACTGCTGTCTATACATTTGATCCGTATCTTCCTGTAGAAAATCAAGAAGAAATTATTGGGATTGAAAGTGATGAATTACAAGAGAGTGTAAGTGAGGGAATGGTACACCTAGTATTTGTAAACAATGACGAGGTTGTAAGCTGCATTTGTGCTTATCCAGATGGATTGGGATATTCTGTTAATCTTAGAGGGGAAGGCATTGACTACACGATGTTGAATATCAATTACAGAAAGATTGCCTATAGCGAAGATTCCATATTTTCCGTAAAAATTTCTGAGGATATTGTATGTCTAGATTATAAGGAAAGCCGCAATCAGACAGAAAGTAGTGCATCAGATAATGGTAAAGAGTATGAAAATGCAACTTTTAAAGGAACAACCGATTTAGAGGAAGCGGTTTCACAGGCAATTCTAACAGAAAATAAAAGTGAATCATCAAGGTATGATATAGTAGTGGAATCTCATACGACCTTAAAGACAGAAATAAAAGATAATAGTGTAACTGTATATGCAATGGTACTAGTACAGGAATATACCTATACAAAGAGCAGTATCACAGAAGAAGGTGGCAGTCATATGCCGGCCTCGTTAACCTTTGCAGTAAATGAAGATGGTAGTTATACATTACGGGAATACTGGCGTCCAATGGATGGTAGTTATTATGCATCTTCGATTGCAGATAAGTTTCCATCGGATATATATGAAGATGCCCTAGATACCCAAAAGTATATTTATGAACAAATTAGGGCTTGTTATAAACAAGTAATTGAATACGGAAATATAAATACAGACGTAATCATTGAGAATCTAATCAGCAAAATATGTTCTTCTCCTGCAACAGCTTCTTCCCCACAAGACTATATTAAGGACCATGAGATAGAGTATCGGGAACTTCTCTATCTTGGAGAATATACACTGGATTATTGCTCTGCACTTTTTGAAGTAGGCGGACAGGATGGCTTGGAAGGTCAGGTCATGGAAATTGTCTGTGAAGACATTAGGGGGAATCATTGATTTTCGTGAAACAGGCGATTATGATAACTATACATTGACGGCTGAATTTATCGTTGATTAGAAGATTGCTCATTATTTTTATTTCCTTTTGGAATAAGGCGTATGATTTTATCGTCATTAAAAGACGAAACGCCTCTGCCGTCTCTGTTGCTAGTTGTCAGATAAATAGATCCGTCAACTGCTTCAATAACTTCACGTAAGCGACCATATTGATCAATCAGCCAGGAGTCTAACTTTTCTACCTTGGTACCTTGGTTATTTAGTGAGATTGATATCAGTTGCTCTCCACGTAAAGTAGCAACTAGTAACTTCTCTTTCCATGTACCTTGATTTACAAAGGTAATCCCGGAGGGGGCCCATGTTTTTTCATTGCTTTGTAACAAGGGCTTTTTAAAAATCATATTATTTGCATCTTCATTCCCTTGAACAATAGGCCATCCATAATTAGCACCAGGGATTATTATATTAGTTTCATCATGTGCAGTCTGTCCATGCTCTGACTCATATAAAATATTATTTGAATTCCAGGCTAATCCTTGGGGATTTCTATGACCAAAGCTATAAACTGGGGAATTTTTGAAAGGATTATCCGTTGGGATGCCTCCATCTAAATTAATTCGTAATATTTTCCCGGCTAAATTTTTGATATCTTGGGATAGATTCGGAATACCCGCATCTCCTGTTGTTATATATAATTTTTGATCCGGACCAATTTTTATTCTACCGCCATTATGAATGTTGCCTCCCGGAATTCGATCAAGAATAACACGGTCAATAGAGGCTTTGTTATTATCTTCAAACAGTCGCACAACACGATTGTAAATTCTTTCGTTATCAATATAAGAATGCATGACATATATATAGTGGTTTGAAATAAAATCGGGATCAAGGGCAATACCCATTAGACCACCTTCACCTTGACTTATAAATGGGGATTCAAAGGTAATAAGCGGTTCCGGTAAGAAAAGGCCATCTTTCATTATCCAGATGCTTCCGGAACGCTCTGTTACATATAATGTGTTATCTTTACTTATTTCTATCGCCCAAGGTATGAATAAATTAATTGCTATTATCTCAATATCATATGGAAATTCATTTGAATTAATTATATTTTCTTTTAACACATAAACACCATCCTCAAATTGTTTTGTTTTATTATTCTATTCAAGTTATAAAGGGATGTGCTTTTGTTGATCTTATTGGCTATGCAATATTTCAGGAATTACCGAATGTTTAATACGGTATTCGCTTGGGGACAGACCTGTATACCGCTTGAATGCTTTTGAAAATGTAAAATAATCTCTATACCCTACGGAATAAGAGATATTCTGCATGGAAATATACTCTTCTTCGAGCATATGACAAGCAATTTTCATGCGATAAGAAGTTAGATATTCTTGTGGGGTATGCCCTGTAGTGTCTTTGAATAGGCGCGTCATGTAGCTGCGTTCTAGATTGCACACATGAGCAATGTCCTCCATATGAATTGGTTCATTGTATTTGAAGTGGATAAAATTAATGATTTTTTTCATATATGCCAGTTGGGGATTAACAGTAGAAGGGGAGCTTGTGGCAGAAATTTTTATAATGCAGTCAAACAATTCGTATATTTTACCGATACAGAACAATTCTTTGCTGTAGTTGATTAATAGACTATGCATTATGCGTTCAATTGAATTGGGACAGGATAGTGGTGTAAAGACCGGATTCTCCACATTAAGACCAGATTTTTGAAGGTATTCTGCTGTCTTAGGACCGTCTAAATGAACCCAGATATAATTCCAAGGATCTTCAATATCAGCCTCATAATAGGCCAAAGCATTAGGAGAAATAACAAAACCATGATGGGCAGTAATTGTATATTTCTGGTCTTTGATATTCAAAATTCCTTTTCCGTTTAAAATGTAGTGAAAAATATAATGGTTTCGTATAATGGGGCCATAGGCATAAGCGGGAGGACAGGCATGTTTACCGATTTCATATATATGCAAATCCGTGCATGAATCATAATTTAAAAAATAGCATTCATCATATGTTGTTTGAACAGACATGTGACATCTCCTTCCTGTCTAGAACGAAAATCCAGTATATTAGCATTTGGATTCCAGATAACACGGTATATATGGGATTATAGTATAGACAAGATACTTTGTAAATACTCTCAGGTTATTTTGAATGAAAATACAAATATCACAATTTGACATATAAAAGCATAAAGATGACATTTTAAAAAAAATAAAAATGTGGTTAAATAATTATATCAAAAATATAAGGAGGAGAAGTAATATGAGAAAAAGAGTAATAAGTGCAATGCTTTGTACAGCGATGTTAGTGACATTGCTTACTGGATGTGGCAGTACCAAAAGTCAGACATCAACAACAGATCAGCAGACAACTAAGGTGGAAGAAACGGAAAATGAAACTAAGTCAACTGGGGATGCAGTTACAATTTCTTATGCATGTTGGGATTCTAATCAGGCGGAACTGATTCAGACTATGGCAGATGAATTTGAGAAAGAGAACCCAAATATCAAAATTGACATCCAGGTAAATGGATGGAGTGATTATTGGACAGCGCTTGAAGCTGCGGCAACAGGAGGATCTTTACCAGATACATTCTGGATGCATTCTAATAATATTAACTATTATGGAGCAAATGGCCAACTTTTGGATTTGACTGACTATATTGAAAAAAGCGAAGCAGTTGATTTAGCGAATTATCCAGAAGGACTAGATCAAATCTATAATATTGATGGAAAACAGTATGCAATTCCAAAGGATTATGACACGATTGCACTCTGGTATAACAAGACATTATTTGATGAAGCAGCAATTGATTATCCAGATGAAACATGGACATGGGATGATTTAAAAGAAGCAGCTAAAAAGCTGACAAAAGCGGATGGAACCCAGTATGGTTTCTGTGCCGGTCTACATAACCAAGAAGGTTACTACAACTTTGTATATCAAAATGGTGGGGAAATTATTTCAGATAGCAAAGTATCTGGATACGATGAAGAAAAAACGATAGCTGGAATTGAAGAGTATTTTAGCTTTGTAAAAGAAGGATTATCACCAGAAATCTACGATGATCAGGCTCGTGCAGAAGCAATCCAAAATGGACTATGCGCAATGGGATTATTTGGTTCATGGAATCTTTCCGGATTTGCAGCTACGGATTTTATGACTACGAATTTTAATTGTGCAGTGCTTCCAATGTCAAATGATGGGGGAAAGGCAACAATTTTTAACGGACTAGGAAATGCTATTTCAGCAACTACCAAACATCCAGATGAAGCATGGAAATGGGTAGAATATCTAAGTAGTAAAGAAGGACAGGAACGTCAGGCCGAACTTGGGGTTGCTATTTCAGCATATAATGGAACAGCAGATAAATTTTCTGAGGCATATCCTATGTTTAATACAAAATGTTATATTGATATGATTGATTATGCGCAGATTCGTCCATATTCAAATCAGACCAGTGTTTGGGAAGATAAAGCATATGAGTTGCTAAAAAATGCGTATGCAGGAAAAGAAGATACCAAAGAAGCCTGCAAGAATGTTGCTAATATGATGAATGAAGCACTAGCAGCAGAATAAGTTGTTAAAATTTTGCGGCAGTCCTTAACTGCCGCAGTTTTGTTGAGGTGATAAGATGAAAGGCGTAAAAGTTGGAAAAACAAAAATGTCGAAAAGAACGCTGAATGAATGGTGCTGGGGCTGGGGACTGATACTTCCCACAATTTTAGGCTTAATTATTCTGAATATCATACCTATTTTCCAGACGTTTTACTTAAGCTTTTTTAAAAGTGGAGCATTTGGAAAAGGAAATATATTTGTGGGTTTGGAAAATTATAAGAAAATGTTTCAGGATGTTCAGGTTTGGTATGCAGTGCGAAATACGTTAGGATATACCTGCCTAGTGGTTCCTGTAACTATAGTAATAGCGCTGCTTCTTGCGGTAGTATTAAATGGAAAAATTAAAGGGAAAGGAATCTATCGTACGATTTATTTTGTTCCAATGGTAGCCGCACCAGCTGCAGTAACCATGGTATGGAAATGGCTATATAATTATCAGTATGGTCTGCTAAATCATTTTCTGAATAAAATAGGAATTCATAGTGTGAACTGGATTGATAATCCCAATGCTGCAATGATATCGATTGCAATCATTGGAATCTGGAGTACGGTAGGATATAGCATGGTTTTGCTTCTAGCAGGGTTACAAGAAATTCCAAGAGATTACTATGAGGCATCTAATATTGATGGTGCCAACTGTATCCGCCAGTTTTTTAACATCACATTGCCACTTGTTTCGCCAACACTATTTTTTGTACTTGTTACAAGTATTATTACTGCGATGCAAGTGTTTGATGTGATTTACATGATGTTGGATGTGACCAGTCCGTCATATAACAGTACGGTATCACTAGTTTATCTATTTTATAATAATTCATTTAAGTATTCTAATAAGGGATATGGTTCAGCAATTGTCATGCTTCTTTTGGCAATTATTATAATCATAACAGTTATACAGACGAAGCTACAAAAAAAATGGGTAAATTATATGTAGGAGGGAGCCTGGCTATGAAGGACAGAAAGAAAATATCAACGATTATTGTACATATTATTTTAATATTAGGTTCACTTATCATGATTCTTCCATTTTTATGGATGGTACTTACATCACTAAAAACAGTTAGTGAGTCAACATCAGTTAATCCATTCGTATTTTGGCCGAAAATAGTGCAATGGATTAATTATAATATAGTAATACAGCAGAATGATTTTATACGATTGTATTTTAATACATTTGCAATGATGCTTTTTCGAGTAATCTGCGCTGCATTATTTAGTGCAATGGCAGCATATGCCTTTGCAAGATTAGAATTTCCGGGCAAAGACTTCTTATTTGGCCTGGTTTTGTTTCAGATGATGGTACCTGTACAAATTTTTATTATACCGCAGTATTTGATGGTAGATAAGATTGGAATGCGTAATACTATTTTTGCACTGGTATTCCCTGGATTTGTTAGTGCATTTGGTACGTTTTTATTGCGCCAGTTTTTTATGGGACTTCCGAAGGAACTGGAGGAGTCAGCAAGATTGGATGGATGTAATATTGGACAGACGTTTTGGAAAGTTATGCTACCTCTGACAAAAACAGGCTTAGTTGCACTTTCGATTTTTACCGCTTTATTTTCGTTTAAGGATTTAATGTGGCCAATGATAGTAAATACGAATACAAATTCGGGAACATTATCTTCTACATTAGCGAAGATATCCAGTGCTTATTCTGTAAATTATCCGCAGCTGATGGCTGCTGCAGTACTTGCAATATGGCCAATGATGTTACTCTATATTATTTTTCAAAAACAGTTTATTGAGGGAATTGCAACGTCAGGAGGAAAGCTATAGATGGCTATTATGTATTCGGACAGCTCGAGGGAATTTAATTTGTATAATAACCAGATTAGCTACATAATTCAGATTTGTGATAATAATCAGCTTGCCAATTTATATTATGGGAAACGTATCCGACATAAGACGGACTACTCTTATCTTTTGGAAGGAAGACATCGTTCTTTAGCAGTTTATACAAAAGAAAATGACTATTTTTTCAGTCCGCAGTATTCGAGAATGGAATATCCTTGTTCAGGAACCGGAGATTTTAGGGAACCAGCATTCGAAGTAAAACAGGAAAATGGAAGTAGAATTGTCTGTCTGGAATATCAGGCACACAAGATATATAAAGGAAAAAAGAAGTTGAAACAACTTCCAGCCGTTTATGTGGAAGAGGAGAAAGAAGCACAGACATTAGAAATAATGATGACAGATCAGGTCCTACAGTTGGATTGTATCTTGCGGTATACAGTATTTGAGGATTTTCCGGTGATAACAAGAAGTGTTGAATTTGTAAATCGCGGGACAGAAAAGCTAGTATTAGAACGTGTATTTAGTGCCAGTATTGATTTACCAGATGCAGAATTTGAGATGGTTCAGCTTTCAGGAGCATGGGCGAGAGAACGGAAAGTAACGATACGTAAATTAGGACAGGGAACACAAGGGATTAATAGCCGTCGTGGAATCAGTAGTGCAGAACAGAACCCATTTCTAGCAATTAAGCGTCCAGGGGCAGATGAATTTCAAGGAGAAGTGTATGGATTTAGTTTAGTATATAGTGGAAATCATTTTGAGCAGGTAGAGGTAGATACGTTTGATATGACAAGGGTGCAGATTGGAATCCATCCAGAAGGATTTGAATGGCAGCTATTATCAGGTGAATCGTTCCAAAGCCCGGAGGCAGTACTCGTGTATTCAGATTCTGGTTTAAATGGAATGAGTCAGACTTTTCATAAGCTTTATCGAACTAGATTGGTGAGAGGTGTGTGGAGAGATAGAGAGCGTCCAATATTAATTAATAACTGGGAGGCTACGGGAGCTGCTTTTACAGAAAGGCAGATACTTGACATCGCAGAGACCGGAAAAGAGCTTGGCATGGAATTATTTGTTCTGGATGATGGATGGTTTGGAAAAAGAGATGATGATCATACGGGACTTGGAGACTGGTATGTGACAAATTATAAAAAGCTTCCAGAAGGAATTGAGGGTCTGGCAAGAAAGATCAATAAACTTGGAATGAAATTTGGACTGTGGTTTGAGCCAGAAATGGTAAACATGGATTCTGATTTGTATCGAAAACATCCAGATTGGATACTATGTCCGCCTAATCGAGTGCCTTCCCCTAGTCGAAATCAATATATATTGGATTTTAGCAGAAAAGAAGTTGTAGATTACATTTATGCAATGATGGAAAAGATACTTTCTGAATCACCAGTTTCGTATGTGAAGTGGGATATGAATCGGTATATGAGCGAGTGCTATTCTTCAAGAAAAGTCCCTGAAGAACAAGGGAAAGTGATGCATGCGTATATATTGGGAGTATATGGTTTATATGAAAGGCTTATTAGCAGATTTCCAGATGTGCTATTTGAATCCTGTTCCAGTGGTGGAGCAAGATTTGATCCAGGTATGCTCTACTACGCACCACAGGGATGGATCAGTGATGATACGGATGCCATGGAGCGGGTAAAGATACAGTATGGAACTTCTTACGTTTATCCATTATGTTCTATGGGAGCTCATGTCTCAGATGTTCCAAATCAGCAGGTTGGGCGTATCACACCATTTGCAACAAGGGCAAATGTGGCACTGTTTGGAAGATTTGGATATGAACTGAATTTGAATAAACTTTCAGAGGAAGAAAAGCAGATGATCAGGCAACAGGTGGACTTTGTAAAAAAACATCGAAGCCTGGTTCAAACAGGAGATTTCTATCGGCTTTTAAATCCATGGGAAGGAAATGATGGTGCATGGATGGTTGTTTCAGAAGATAAAAGCGAAGCTTTAGTGGGATTTTTTCGGATGTTAGGTATCCCAAATGATCCTTGGATACGATTGCATTTAGCTGGATTGGATGAAAAAAAAGATTATAGGATTGATTATGATACATCCATTTTTTATGGAGGAGATGAACTTATCAATGTTGGAATGGTGATTTCAAAAGATCAATTAAGCAATAAGGGGGGGGACTACAGCTCTAAAGTATATTATCTAAAAGAAGTAGAATAAAATTAGTCATTGTATTACAAAAAAAGGTATTCAATGAGCCAGCAACAAATAATAAAAAAATAGTTAGCCAGACATCGTAGGGACTATATATGATATCTGGCTATATTTATTGGTAATTTAATTTACTAGTAGTTGGCAAA
Source organism: Acetivibrio sp. (assembly GCA_041739345.1). Lineage (GTDB taxonomy): Bacteria > Bacillota > Clostridia > Lachnospirales > Lachnospiraceae > DIGJ01. The sequence continues at coordinate 117,490 of JBGSNZ010000022.1, forward strand.
GTAAATTAAATCACTGTGCATCTAGAGCAAACTATATCACTGTGCATCTAGAGCAAACTATATCACTTGACGAATAGTAAAATAGGGTGTAAAATGAAAAACGTTTTCAAATTGGAATATTTTAGTGAGAATATTTTGGTAAGAATATTTTGGCAGGAGGCAATATGAATACTGGTAAAAAGTACAAAACCAAGCAAAAAGAAAGTATTTTGCAATGTATTCAAGACAATGCAGATGCATATGTGACAATTCATCAAATTGCAGATTCTTTAAATAAAAAAGGTGAAATGGTTGGTTTAACTACTATTTATCGTAATCTGGATAAGTTGGTAGTAGAAAAAGAGATTGCAAAAGTAACGATTGAAGGAATCAACGGAACCTGCTATCGATACTTACCAAGAAAGCAGGAAAGCGTGCTTTTTTACTTAAAATGCGAACAATGTGGTAATTTGGTAAATATACAATGCCCGGAATTAAAACATTTATATGAGCATATTTCACAAGATCACAATATATTTATTAATCCAGGAAAGACAATGTTTTATGGAAGATGTGAAAATTGTATGATGAAATAAAAACGGAAAAAAGTAAGGGAGGAATTGCGATATGAAAATTAAATCAGGATATTCAAAATATATAGCGGTTCTTCTCACATTTTGTGTAGTATTTGTAATGCTATATTTTACAATTTTTGAAGCAACAAATGAAATTCATGATTGTACAGGTTCAGACTGTCCGATTTGTCATGAACTTCAAATTGCTGAAAATATGGTAAAACAATTATACACTGTTATTTCGTTAGCGGCAGTGGTTTTCTTTATCGTAGTATTTTGCAAAAAGGCAGAAGCTACTTTTCGTTGCTCCATTTTGGAGCGGACTCTCATTTTAGATAAGGTAAGAATAGACGATTAAATGATAATATTTTTGCGAGATGGTTTCATAGGACCATCTTATTTTGGTGCGCTTAAAAAAAATATTGTAATTTTGGAGGTCTATAATAGTGAAAAAATTGAATAAATTCGTAGTTTTACTCACAGTTTCCATAGTAATTATGGTGGTTTTATGTTCATGCGGTTCAAAAAAAGAAGATGCGGAAAGTGATAATGGAAAAATAAATGTAGTTGCCACTATTTTTCCTGAATATGATTGCCTTCGCCAAATTGGAGGAGAGCATATTAATCTGACTATGTTGTTAACACCTGGTGCGGAGAGCCATAGTTTTGAACCTACTCCACAAGATATCAAAGATGTAGACAATTCAGATATGTTTGTCTATGTAGGTGGCGATTCGGATGCCTGGGTAGAGTCTATATTGGATTCGATTGATACGGATAATACAAAGATAGTAACACTAATGGATTGTGTTGACCTAGTAGAAGAAGAGATGGTGGAAGGAATGACACCAGAAGAGGAAGAAGAGGAGGAAACAGAAGAAGAAACAGAATATGATGAACATGTCTGGACTTCGCCAAAGAATACAATGTTGATTGTACAAAAATTATGTGACTCTTTGTGTGAAATTGATCCGGACAATGCAGGTGACTATCAAAAGAATACAAAAGATTATATTGGACAGTTGGTAGAACTTGATCAAAAATTTAAAGATGTTGTTGACAATGCAAAACGCACCGAAATTATTGTGGGAGATCGTTTTCCATTCCGCTATTTTGTAGATACCTATGGATTGACTTATTATGCCGCTTTTCCAGGATGCTCTACTGATACCGAAGCAAATGCTTCTACAATCGCATTTTTAACAGATAAAGTGAAAATGGATAAAATACCGGTTGTATTTCACATTGAATTATCAAATGAAAAAATCTGTGATTCAATCTGCGAGGAAACTGGAGCCAAAAGCGAACTTTTAAATGCAGTACATAATATCAGCAAAGATGATTTTGAATCGGGTGTTACTTACATGGATTTGATGGAACATAACTTAGAAGTGTTGAAGGAGGCGTTAAATTAACATGAGTCTGTTAACTTGTCAGAATGTCTCTTTTTCCTATGAAGGAAAGGAAGTATTGTCTGAAATTAATTTTGCTATCAATCAAGGGGATTATCTTTGTATTATTGGTGAAAATGGAGCAGGAAAAAGTACTTTAATCAAAGGAATTTTAAATCTTAAAAAGCCTTCATTGGGTCGTATTCTGACAGGTGAGGGCGTGAATCAGAGTGAAATAGGATATTTACCGCAACAGACACAGGTACAGAAGGATTTCCCTGCCAGTGTTTATGAGGTTGTCTTATCAGGCAGACTAAACAGCTGCGGAATAAGACCATTTTATAATAAAGAAGATAAAAAAGATGCTCTGGATAAAATGGATAAGCTTGGAATTCTTTTGTTAAAGGATAAATGTTATAGAGAACTTTCCGGTGGACAGCAACAAAGAGTCTTGCTTGCCAGGGCACTGTGTGCAACAAAAAAGATGATATTATTGGATGAGCCGATTACAGGATTAGATCCAATTATGTCCACTGAACTATATAGCCTTGTAAAGGAATTAAATCAAAATGAAAATATAACAGTTATCATGGTATCTCATGATGTAAGAGGAGCAATGAATTATGCCAGCCATATTCTGCATCTTGGTAGGACACAACTCTTTTTTGGAAAGATGGAGGAATATAAAAACAGCGAGCTTGGAAGATGCTTTTTAGCAGGAGGTGTGGAGGTATGATTGAGACGATAATAGAAATTTTTTCTTACCCATTTATGGTAAGAGCAGTTATTGTTGGAGTATTGGTATCCTTGTGTGCAGCACTGCTTGGAACTAGCTTGGTATTAAAACGTTATTCTATGATTGGTGATGGTCTGTCACATGTTGGATTTGCGGCACTTGCAGTAGCTTATGTAACAAATCTTGCCCCCTTGACAGTGGCAATACCAGTATGTGTGTTGGCGGCATTCCTTCTTTTAAGAATGAATGAGAATAGTAAAATCAAAGGGGATGCAGCAACGGCCTTAATGTGCAGTGGAGCCTTAGCTATTGGAATTATGGCGGTATCACTTACGACTGGTATGAATACGGATGTATGTAACTATATGTTTGGTAGTATTTTAGCAATGAGTGAATCAGATGTTAAAATATCAATCATTTTGTCTGTTGTTGTGATTATTCTATTTGTTGCTTTTTATCCAAGAATTTTTGCAGTAACATTTGATGAAACATTTGCGAAGGCAACTGGGACAAAGAGCGATTTATATAATATGATTATTGCATTACTTACCGCTATGACAGTTGTGCTTGGAATGAGAATGATGGGAACACTTCTTATTTCAAGTTTGATTGTATTTCCATCGATAAGCGCTATGAGATTATGTAAAAAGTTTAAAACAGTAATTATCTCTTCAGTTGTGATTTCAGTCTTTTGTTTTTGTGTTGGAATTTACGTATCTTATGTATATTCTACACCGACAGGTGCAAGTATTGTAATTGCAAATATAACCGTGTTTTTTATTTTTACATTTATAGAAAGAGCAAGACAGAGGGTATCAAAATGAAAAGACGAAAGCGATATTTTACAATTTTTTTATTGCTAATTTGCGTTTGTGCTGTCTGCGGTTGTAGTAAAAGACAAAGTGCAACGTCGAATGAAAAAATGAAAACAGAATCAATAAACAAAACGGGTATGGAGAGTTCAAGTAAAGAGACACAAGACGATGAAATTTCAAAACAGGAACCATCAAATGAACCTGTAAATAGTAATGCAATTGTGAAGGAAAATTCTACTTATGATTGTGATATTGAAGAAGACAAAGAAAATTTTGATGGTAATATTGACAATTTAGTTGGTGACAAATATTTTGCAACACAGATTAATGACTGGTATATGTATTTTGACCAGTATGAAGGGCAGACAGTAGAGATAGAAGGATATTATATTGGAGATTTTCAGCCATATGATTTTATCGGAAGATATGGTCCAAGTTGCCCTTATTGTCAGGGAGGATATGTTAGCTTTGAAATAGTATCAGATGAAGATTTGACACAATATAAGTCAGAAGAAGATTGGATAAAGGTAAAAGGAATCCTACGGCAGGGAATCGATAGTAAGCAAGGATCATTTTATTATATTGAAGTACTTGAGTTAGAAAAAATGGATGAAGTGGGTCAAGATACCGTAACTAATTAAGAGTATAAAAAGAAAAGTCATTACTTACCTTTGTAAGTAGTGACTTTTTTAAAAATATTTACATTTTTTTATTGTTTTTATCATGAAATTCTTTTGAAAATTCAGTTAAATAGGGACGATTATCCGGCATGTCGGTTGGATAAATAGTATCAGTATCCTGAAGTCTTCTCCGATTATAAATATTCATAACAGCATAACAAATGGAAAAAAAAGCAACCAAGGAAATTCCTGCAAAAAACCCTGAAGTTTGACCTGAGATAAAAGGCATACTAAACATAGCGACAATCAGTCCGAACAAGGTAAATAGAGAACTATACGGAAATCCACATAATCGGCACTTGCCTTCTGGCATTCCATTTCTTCTTCGAAAACGGATGTGAGTAAACATAAGCACGATATACGTAAAAAGTAGTGCAAAGCCTCCGGAACTGATTAAAAATAAGTAAACACGTGGAAAAACTAGACCAACAAACAAGGAAAGAAGCATAGACAGACCTGAGAATAAAATGCCACGATAAGGTACATCAGATTTATCTTTTAAAAATTTGGGACCAAGTCCATCTTCAACAAGTGAACGAAGCATTATTCCAATACCAAACATTGCTGCTAACATAGTAGATAAAATCGCACTGATTAATATTATATTCATTGCAGTACCAGCCCAAGCTATATGATAATAATTCAATGCGGAAACAAGTGGGCTGACAGTTTCACTCAAAGAAGTAGTTGGAACTAGGAATAGTAAAATGGTAATGCTTAAAATGTAAAGTGTTATCAGAGAAAATACCGTGTAGTGAATCGCCTTTGGAACGGTTTTTTGTTTATCTTTCGTCTCCGATGCAGCTAGCCCGATAATTTCAAAACCTGCATAGGTAAACAGTACAATAAGCATGCTACCGGCTAAGCTTTTTATCCCTCCAGGTAAAAATGCTTCGGAACGAAAAACACTGGTTCCTATAGTTCCTATATTTGGGAAAAGACCTAAAGTCAAAATTAGTCCAATGATAATAAATGCAACAATTGCAAAAATCTTAATCGCTGCTAAAACGCTTTCCAAATGGCTTAATTGTCTAGCCCCTAAAAGATTTAATAAAGTTACGCCAACAATAATAACGGTACCTAGTACCGATATTGAAATCGTAGGAAACCATTCTCTAACTAATAAAGAAACAGCAGTTGCTTCGCTTGACATAGCAATAACCATTCCAGTCCAGTAAACCCATCCGACTACAAAACCGGTACCATTACTAACATATTGTGAAGCAAATGATCGAAACGAACCAGAATCTGGATTCGATACCGTCATTTCCGAAAGTGCGAAAAGTATGAAATAGACCATAATACCACATACAATATAAGATAAAATAATACTTGGACCAGCAGCTTGTATCGCGACGGAAGAACCAAGAAAAAAAGAACCGCCGATCACTGTTCCAAGAGCCATCATGGATAAATGTCCGGCAGATAATCCATTTTTAACATTTTTCATAGGATTTTCCTTTCTATTTTTTAGTTTTATTATTCCATTTTAATGAGAATTTATTAGTGAAGTTTAGTAATATAAGTCCTTATTTAGTAAAGTATTCATTTATAGAGTAATTCATCTTGACAAAGAGATGAACGAGTATAATAATAGAACTAGAAATACAATATTAGTTCTAATATTATCAAAAGGAGACAAAACATATGAGAATTCGCTTGGAAAATGTTTCTAAAAGTTATTCGAAACAAAAGATTTTAGAAAATATTAATTTAGAAATTAAAGGTGACGAAATTTTTGGACTTATTGGTCCCTCTGGTTCGGGAAAGACAACGTTGATACGACTTATGACAGGGGCTATATCTACGGATACTGGAGGTGTTTTTTTAGGAGAACAAAAAATTCCAAATTTAAAGGCTTTGGAATGGATAGGATATATGCCTCAAAATGACGCCCTCTATACCGATTTATCGGGAAGAGATAATTTAATTTTCTTTGGCGAGATGATGGGAATGAAAAGAAATAATCTTAAACAAAGAATAAAGGAAGTCCTTACTTTAGTATCGTTGGAAGAAGATGCAAAAAAACGTGTACAAAATTATTCGGGGGGAATGAAAAAGAGATTATCTTTAGCAATTGCTTTATTGCATAAACCTTCTATTCTTTTTTTGGATGAGCCAACTGTCGGAATCGATCCAATCTTACGGAAAAAAATATGGGATCAGCTGGAAGCTTTAAAAGAACAAGGTACAACTATAATTGTCACAACTCATGTTATGGATGAAACCAAACGCTGTGATCGTCTGGCATTGATACATCAGGGCAGAATACTTGAATGCGACACGGTAGCCAACTTAATTTCTAAAACAAGAGATGGAAACATTGAAGAATTATTTTTAAAGACAAAGGAGGAATGTTAAGATGAAAGTTATTTCAATAACAAGGCGAATAATTATACAAATGGTAAATGATAAAAGAACACTCGCGCTTATTATCTTAGCTCCGATTTTTTTGATGACGTTGATTTATTTATTATTAGGAGAATCGACTTATATACCACGACTATTAGAGTACGAAGTAGCAACGCCTATACTAGAGCAGCTTGACAATCAGGACTTAGAGATTGACGAAATAGATAATCTTGAGGATGGTAAACAAAAAATAAAAGATCGAAAAGCAGATGCATTGATTTATAGTGTAGACAATCAGATGTATCTACTATTTGAGAGTAAGGACAGTGTGCTTACAGGAAAAGTAAGGAAAGAAATACAAAGTGCTATGAGTGAATGGAATGGCCAAAAAGCAGATTTAAAAACAGAATATGTTTATGGAGAAGATACAGATAGTATGTTTGATTCCATGGGTTACATTATGCTAGCTATTATGTCATTTTTTATTATCTTTATTTTAGCAGGCATCTCATTTTTAAGAGAACGAACAAATCAAACGATGGAACGTTTACTGCTGACACCGGTAAAACGTTGGCAAGTTATACTTGGGTATACATTGGGATTTGGATTTTTTGCATTGCTTGAAAGTATTGTTTTACTTATATATGTAATTTCAGTTTTAAAAATGCCATTGGTAGGATCTGCAATTGATATGGCAATCGTTATGATTTTACTATCGCTGGCAGCAGTTTGTATAGGTGCTTTTTTCTCCATCTTTTCCAATAATGAGTTTCAGGTAGTGCAGTTTATACCGATTATCGTTATCCCACAAATCTTTTTTTCGGGATTGATTTCATTAGATACAATACCGTTACATTTAGGCTATTTATCAAGGATTATGCCCGTTTATTATGCAAGTGACGCATTAAAATCTATTTGTGTCCGTGGAGAAACTTGTGCTGATATTTCGTATGATATACTTGCATTAGTCGTGTTTATTGTATTCTTCTTCTTAATGAACACACTACTTTTAAAAAAATATAGGAACATTTAATGCTGAGACAAACTTTAGATGCACAGAAAACATGGACAGGAAAAGAGCAAGGAAGAAAGAATTTTTATGAAAGGATAAATGCAAACACATAACGTTTGAGTTTGCGTCTCAAATGAACATGCTAGTATGTCCGCTTGAGATTTGGTATTAAAATATGAGTTTAAAAAATGACAAAATAAATTTTATCAAGCAATTTGCATTTGAACAATTTCAAAAACATGGATTTAGCCGGGTTACGATGGATGAAATCGCAAAAGAGACGGGTACAGGTAAGGGGACATTATATCGATATTTTCCTTCGAAGGAAGACTTACTTATTGCTGCAATTGAAAAAAATATTGCAGAAATTGAAAAAAAGATGAGTCAGGAGCTAAGCGATGATAAAGATCCGATGGAAAAAATAAATTGCTATATTTTACTGTTATCGCAACGACTTAAATTTGTTCCAATCAGCCAATTATCCGATATAGAAAGAAACGTTCCTAAGGCTTACCAATTAATTTGCGAAGCAAGAGAACGACTTATTTTCAATACGCTTGTTTCTATTTTAGAAGAAGGAAAGGAAAGTGGATTAATTCGAAAAGATTTGGATGTAATGCTGGCAGTCAAAATACTTGTTGGTGCTTCTGAATATATTACAAGTCCAAAAGTTCTTGATACGCTTGAATTCTCAAATCTTACAGAAGTTATGAGAGAAATCTTTCAAACATTTCTGAAAGGATGTTATAGTGAGGAAGGTAGAAATTTAATATAGAAAAATGTTAATTGAAACAATTAGCTCCAAACATCAAAAGTGTTTGGAACTTTTTGCTTGAACCAATATATAGAGTGAAAAAAGAGAAAATAAACACATTGTGTTGAAATAAAAGGTAAAATATTGAAAGATAGCAGACAAATTAGGAACTAAGAACTGTAAATAAATGTAAAGATAAAAGAAAAGTGTATTGTTGACAGAAATAAATACAACTTATATAATATATGTAAACGATTACCTTGAATACAATAAGTGAAGTTTAAATTGTGGTTTGTGAGTAAATAAAAAAAAATTAAAAAAAACAATTTGAACATCAAGGAAATGTGATAGAAACAAAGTAAATTTAGTAAAACCAAATATCAATTAACAGAAGAAAAAATGGAGGTCGCTATGAAAAAAGTACTTATTGTTGATGATGCAGCTTTTATGAGATTAGCAATTAAAACAATACTAAGCAAAAATGAAGACATAGAATTTGTTGAGGCAGGAACTGGAAGGGAAGCAGTAGAAAAATATAAGGATAGCAAACCAGATATTGTAACCATGGATATCACAATGCCGGATATGACAGGGTTGGAAGCTCTAAAAGTAATTATGCAAATGGATTCAAAAGCAAAAATAATTATGGTTTCTGCTATGGGGCAAGAAAATATGGTTCGGGAAGCAATCATAAATGGAGCTAAGACATTTATCGTAAAACCTTTTAAAGAGGAGCATGTAGTGAATGCTATTAATAAACTATTAACGGCTTAATTTATAGATGCCAGGAGGTATAAAATGTCAGATCAATTTACAAATGAACCGATGCTTGATATGTTTATATTTGAAACTTCACAACTGATAGAACAGTTGGAGCAATCTATATTAAGTAGTGAAAAAGAAAGTACTTACACGCCGGCCGCAATTAATGAAATTTTTCGTATCATGCATACAATTAAAGGTTCAGCAGCCTTGATGATGTTTTATAGTATCTCGACACTTGCGCACACGATGGAAGATATTTTTTATTTTCTTCGTGAAGAAAAACCACAACAGTTAAATTGTAGTACACTTTCTGATTTTGTATTGGAAGGTGTTGATTTTATTAAAGTTGAGATGGAGAAAATAAAGAATGGAGATTCTTCCGATGGTGATGCCTCTGTATTGATTGAAGAGCTGACATTATTTCTAACTGATCTAAAAAAGGAAAATAATTGCTCGGAATCCAAAGAATCTTTACATAAGGTGGAAAAAAAACCACAGCAATATTACATAAGCCAGGAGAAAGTTTCCTCGATTGTTTATGAAAACTGTTATAAGGCTGTTGTTTTTTTCGAAGAAGGTTGTGAAATGGAAAATATACGTGCTTATACCGTTGTTCACAGTCTAGCCGATCTAACGGATGAATTTTATCATTTTCCTGAGAATATCATTGATGATGAGGGTAGCATTGAAATCATTCAAAGACAAGGATTTACAATTTACCTGAAATCCAATTCTACCTATGATCAAATAAACCAACTTTTACAACAGACAGTTTTTTTGAGATCGATTGAATTAGTACAATTAGAGCAAGAAGAGTATAAGAAAAATTCGATATCAATGAAAAGTTTGAGTATAGAAAATCCAGTGAAAACTCCGGATATGTTCACTCAAAACCCGAAAATAGAAAAGGAAACGAATAAAGAGCTACATTCAACGGTTCAGAGTATTATCAGTGTAAATGTTTCTAAATTGGATAAACTTATGGATTTGGTGGGTGAAATGGTGATAGCAGAAGCAATGGTCACACAGAATCCGGATTTACTTGATTTGGAACTGGATAATTTTCAAAAAGCAGCACAGCAACTTAATAAAATAACCAGTGAATTACAAGATACGGTCATGTCTATTCGAATGGTTCCACTTGCACCTACGTTTCAGAAAATGCAGCGAATCGTACGTGATATGTGTAAACAATTAGGAAAAGAAGTTCAGTTACAAATAAAAGGTGAGGATACAGAGGTTGATAAAAATATCATTGAACATATTTCTGATCCGCTAATGCATCTTGTACGAAATTCAATAGATCATGGGATAGAATCAACCGAAGAAAGACAAAGGCTAGGAAAAGATAAAACAGGTACACTTACGTTAGAAGCCAAGAATTCGGGAAGTGATGTTTTAATTATTGTTCGCGATGATGGAAAAGGTCTGAATAAAGAAAAAATATTGCAAAAGGCCAAAGACAATAATCTGTTATTTAAAAGACCAGAAGATATGGAAAATAGGGAAATATTTAACCTTATTTTGCTTCCTGGTTTTTCGACAAAGGACAGTGTTTCAGAATTTTCTGGGCGTGGTGTTGGTATGGATGTTGTGATGAAGAATGTTGAGTCGATAGGAGGTACATTATCCGTTGATAGTATGCCAAATAAAGGAACAACAATAATTCTAACCATACCTCTAACGTTAGCAATCATTGATGGCATGAATATCAAAGTAGGAAATTCCTGCTATACAATACCAATAAATTCAATAAAAGAATCTTTGAGACCACATAAAGAAGATATCATAACGGATCCAGATGGTAATGAAATGATTATGATACGTGGAGAATGTTATCCAATATTAAGACTTCACGAAAAATTCAAAGTGGATACGAAGGTAGTTGATTTTTCGGAAGGTATCATTATCATTGTGGAGCAGGAAAGCCGAAAAGTTTGTATTTTTGCAGATGAACTGTTAGGACAGCAACAGGTTGTAGTAAAAGTATTGCCTGTATATATTCAGAAAATAAAGAAAATAAGGGGACTGGCAGGCTGTACATTGCTAGGCGATGGAAGTATTAGCCTTATTTTGGATGTTGCAGAGCTAATAAACCTGTAAAATCGAAAGATTGAGGTGGTATATCATGAAAAATCGGTTAGCGGGTGAAACAATTGCACTTGCTGAGGCAACCTTGTCTTGTATTGGGGACGGTGTGATTTCAACTGACATGGCGGGTCGGATTTTATATATCAATAAAAAAGCAGAGAAAATTATAGGCCAGATTTCTAGTGACGTGATTGATAAAAGTTTTGATGATGTTATTAAATTTTACAATGCGGAAACGGAGTTTGTTATTACTAGTCCTTTAAATCGAGTCATTGCTACAAATCAGATATGTGGATTGGAAAATAACACAGTTATTCATAAAAAAAATAATAAGAAACGATATTTATCGGCTACCTTTTCTCCAATAAAAGACCGGAATGCAAAAAGGATTGGTGTAGTCGTGATTCTTCGAGATATCACACGATTAAGAAGGCTTGAGATTGATAACATAAATGAGAAGAATAACTTGAAAATTATGTTTGATTCCGCTCCAGTGGGTATGCTGATTATGAATGAAGATGCTTTAATTACGCAGGTGAATGATACCTCCTTATTATTTATTCAAAAAGAAAGGAAACAGGTAATTGGGAAGCACTTTGGAGATAGTTTCCACTGTAAGGAAAGTAGTAGAGATAAGCGCGGTTGTACTTATGGATTAAAGTGTGCGGAATGTGATTTGCAAAATGCAATTAAGAGATCTATAAAAAGTGGAAAAACAACTAGCAACATTGAATTACATAAAACCTTAATAAAAGAAAATCGCGAGCAGGAATATTGGTTTAGGGCAAGTGTTACACCAATCGTTATGGAAGATAAGAAAAATTGCATTGTGACGTTAATTGACATAACGGAAAGTAAAATCAATGAAAAAACAATTATTGAGTCACGAGATGTGTGCATTAATATTTTGAATCAACTTCCTTCCTTGGCTTGGATGAGTGACCAGGAGTTAGAATGCAATTATGTGAATAATGTATGGAGTAATTTTACTGGTATATCACAGGACGAATCGCTAAGTAATCTTTGGCATAATAGTATACATCCAGATGATTTAGAACTCTATACGAAGATGAGAAAAGAAGCAATACGCGACCGAAAGAACTTTCACTTTGAAGTCCGTATCCGCAGATATGATGGAGAGTATCGGTGGTGTCTTGCGATAGATACCCCATATTATGACTTAAATAATAAATTTGCTGGATATATAGGCTCAATATATGATATTACAGAGCGTAAAGAAGCGGAAGAAGTATTAGAACGATATCGTAAAATAATAAATAATGCACGCGATATCATATTTATATTAGATTTGGATGGATGGATTATTGAGGCAAATAAATCAGCCGCAGACGCCTATGGGTATACAAAGGAAGAACTGTGTACCATGAATGTTACAACGATTAGACAGAGTTGGAGATATGAGAAGGATCAGATACAGCAGGCGATTCAAAAGGGCTTGTTTTTCGAAACTACTCACAGTCGTAAGGATGGAAGTGAATTTCAGGTTGAAGTAAGCTCACAAGGTATCAGTATTGGTGAAAAGAAAATTTTGTTTAGTATCGTTAGGGATATCACGGAGAGGAAGAGAGCAGAGACAGAAATTCTTTTCAATCAAGAAAAATACTACTATTTATTTATGAATATGCAAAGTGCCTATTCTTATTGCAATTTACTTTGTGATGAAAACAATAAACCGTATGACTTGGAGTTTGTTGAAGTCAATTGTGCATTTGAAAAAATGTTTAATCTGGAAAAAAGTAATATCATTAAAAAACGCTTTAAAGAGATTTTCTTCAATTGCAAAGAATTTATAGAAAATATCATACATAATTATGCAGATGGGCTGATAGTTGGTCAGCGTATCACAATTGATGAATATTATTCCGGAGTCTATGACAAGTGGCTTTCTGTATCGATTTACAGTCCTTACAAAAATGATATTGTAAGTATTATTACGGATATTACGGAAAAGAAACAATCCGAATTTAGACTGATTTCAACGAAAGAAGCAGCAGAAGCTGCAAACAGGGCAAAAAGTGAGTTTTTAGCTAATATGAGTCATGAGATACGAACTCCCATCAATGGTATGGTCGGAATGGTAGATTTAACGCTTATGACACAATTAAGCAATGAACAAAAAGATAATCTGGTTACTGCAAAGGCTTGCGCAAATTCTCTTTTAAAAATTATAAATGACATATTAGATTTTTCTAAGATGGAAGCAGGTAAATTATCCATAGAAAACATTAATTTTAACATGAAAGAGCTGGTGGAAGAAATTGTAAAAATGTATTCGCCAAGAGTGGAAGAAAAAGGATTGGAATTAAGTTATACCTTTAATACCTCAATACCAGAGTTTCTAGTAGGTGATCCGAACCGACTGCGTCAGGTTATAAATAATTTTTTGAGTAATGCAGTGAAATTTACGAATGAAGGTAGTATTTGCCTAACAGTTAAAAATATGAAAAAGATAAAAGACGAAGTTGAATTAAAATTTACTATTACCGATACGGGCATAGGAATTGCAACCAAAGATTTAAGTCTTTTATTTCAAAGCTTTAATCAAGTTGAACAGACCTTTACGAAAAAATATGGAGGAACTGGACTGGGCCTTGCAATTTCAAAAAAATTGGTTGAGCTGATGGGAGGTCAAATTGGAGTCGATAGTGAGAAGGGCAAGGGAAGTACCTTCTATTTCTCGCTAAAATTTAGAATAGGAAGCAACATTGAAAGAAAAGAAAATGCATTACTACAACTATCCAGCGTAAAACGGCAATTGAATATTTTATTAGCAGAAGACGATCGTATCAATCAAAAGGTCATTTTAAAAATACTAAAAATGCGAGGTCATATGGTTGATTTGGCAAACAACGGGAAAGAGGTTCTTAAATTATACGAAAAGGATAAATATGATGTGATTTTAATGGATATTCAAATGCCGGAAATGAATGGACTAGAAGCGACAAAAGAAATAAGAAAAAAAGAAGAGAATGGAAGACATATACCTATAATTGCATTATCTGCTTATGCATTAAAGGGTGACAGAGAACGTTTTCTAGCATTAGGAATGGATGAATATATATCAAAACCTATTGATATGAACGAGTTGTTTTATACAATTGAAAGTACGACACAATTGCAAGAAAAATTTGATTCTACAGCATTGGATAGTGTTTATTTCAAGGAAAGAGACGATTTACAAGATACTACCAAACCGCTTAATCAATCATACCTTAATGTTACTCAGACTATGCGGGATATCTGCAAGAACTTAAAGACATTGGAATTAGCAATGGAAAAAGATGACTTAATAGTGATAGAAGACATAGCACATGAATTGAAAATGCAATTTAATGAGATGGAATCAACTGAAATGAAAGATATCGCTTTTAAGATAGAACTTGCGGCTCGAAGAGGAAATTTGGATGAAGCGAGGAAAAATAGCAAGAAAGTAATATCCGATTTTGAAATACTACGTAATGATCTTAAGTTCGTTAAGGAGGAAGGATAAATGAGAATACTAATTGCAGAAGACGATTTGATTAGCAGAAAATTTCTCTTCAAATTTTTAAACCGATATGGGGAGTGTGATTTGGTGGTAGATGGGTTGGAGGCATTGGATGCTGTTTTACTATCGATTAAGGACGAAAGTCCTTATGATCTAATTTGCCTTGATATTATGATGCCTAAACTGGATGGTGTTAAGGTACTAAAATCAATTCGTGATCTCGAATTGCAAAAAGGAATATTACCAAGCGAACGCGCAAAAATTATTATGACTACAGCATTAAGTGAAACTCAATTTGTCCAGAAAGCATTTGATATTGGATGTGATGCTTATGCAGCAAAGCCAATTGATACAGAAAAATTAATTGATGTATTACAAAAATTTGGCTTGGTTGAGCAGGAAGATAAGTAGCGTTATTGTTATATGCTAAATAATAATTAGAAAGGAGAGGAAATATGCTGGAAAATGAAAAAGGAGAGGTGGATATTTTGGAGCAAGAGGAAGATACACAAAAAGGTAGATTTCTTACGTTCCAAATTGGAAACGAAGTATATGGCATCGAAATCAAATATGTTACTGAGATTATTGGAATTCAGCCAGTTACTGAAGTTCCGGAGCTGCCAGAGTATATAAAAGGAATCATCAATTTAAGAGGCAAAATCATACCGGTAATGGACATCAGACTACGATTTAAGAAGGAGTGGGTTGCATATAATGATAGGACATGCGTCATTGTCATTGATATCGGGATTTTTTCCATTGGATTAATTGTAGATCATGTTTCAGAAGTCATTTCCATTCCAGAGGAAGAAATTGCGGATCCACCGGAAGTGAAAACTGGTGGAAATAGATATATTAAAGGTATTGGTAAAGTGGGAAGTGAAGTCAAATTACTATTAGACTGTGATAAATTATTGAATGATAAAGATATGGAAATCTTAACTAACGTATGATAAGGAGGGTATTAAATGAAATGGTATTATAATATGAAAATAGGTGCAAAACTTTTATTAGGATTCATTGTTGTAGCAATTATAGCAGGGGTTGTTGGAGTAATTGGTATTTTTAATTTGAATCAAATGAATACGAAATATAGCGATCTTTATAATAATTATGGAGTTCCACTTGGCGATATTGCGGATGCATCCAATTATTATCAGCAGATTCGAATTGGTTTAAGAGATTTATTAATAGAAGAGGACAGTGAGCAACTAAATGTAATAGTTGAAAAAATAAGTACAAATGATAATCTCATGAAAGAAGCACTAGCAGAATTTAAGACTTCTTTGCAGACACAAGACGGAATTGATGCCTATGAAAAACTTATGACGGCTATAACAAAGTATGCTCCTCTTCAAGAAGAAATCATAAATTATATACTTGCAAATCAAAGAGAGAAGGCTTATTCGGTGTATAAAGCAGATGATAGTGCCACTATTGTTGCTGAAATTTTGAGCCAAATCAATGTTCTCTTTGAGTTAAAAGATGAAAAAGGACAAATTTTATCACAGCAGTATTCAAAAGAATCCAATACTACAATAATGACCGTAATTATTATTGTTATTATTGCAATTATAGCGGCAATCGCTTTAGGAATATTTATTTCTAGAATCATAAGTAAACCAATTATCCGTTTGGTAGGCATTGCAGAAAGAGTAGCAGATGGAGATTTGGATGTTGAAATTAAAAGTATGACAAAGGATGAAGTCGGATTACTTACCGTGGCTTTTCGTAAAATGACAGACAATTTGAATGAGGTTATGGGAAACATTGGTACGGCTGCAGAACAGGTATCCGCAGGAGCGACTCAGCTTTCGGATTCTAGCATGGCACTTTCGCAAGGAGCTACAGAGCAGGCTAGTTCGATTGAGGAATTGTCTGCATCTATAGAAGAAATTTCGGCTCAAACTAAATTAAATGCGGAAAATTCAAAGGAAGCAAATCAATTAACGGAACAAGCGAAAGTTAGTGCAATAGAAGGCAATAATCAAATGAGTGATATGCTTAAAGCAATGGAAGACATCAATGATGCATCGATGAACATTTCAAAGATTATTAAAGTAATTGATGATATAGCATTCCAAACCAATATTTTAGCATTGAATGCGGCCGTTGAAGCTGCCAGAGCAGGTCAACATGGAAAAGGATTTGCCGTAGTTGCCGAAGAAGTGAGAAATTTGGCTGCTCGTTCTGCAAATGCAGCAAAAGAGACTACAGCTATGATTGAGGGCTCTATTAAGAAAGCAGAAGGTGGAACAAAGATTGCCAATGAAACAGCAGTAGCTCTTAATAAGATTGTGGAGGGTATTGCAAGTGCTGCTAATTTAATCAGTGGTATTGCAGAAGCATCCAATGAACAGGCGCAAGGAATTGCTCAAATAAATCAAGGAATCATGCAGGTTTCAACGGTTGTGCAGACAAACTCCGCTACTTCTGAGGAAAGTGCAGCTGCAAGTGAAGAACTAGCAAGTCAAGCAGTGCTTCTAGAAGACCAAGTTTCAAGATTTAAACTAAGAAAGACAAAAAATAATACATACAGAGAATTTGATGGTGATTATGCTACGGTGTATTCAGGGACAAAAGATAGAAAAAAGAACGACTCTGAAATTAAGAACGAAAAGAGGACCAAGAAAATAATTCTTAGTGACAATGAATTTGGAAAATATTAATCACATAAGATATTGAGGGTAAAATGATCACGATTACGGATAAAGAATTTAAACAATTAGCAGAATATATAAAAAAAAACTATGGTATCAATTTAAAAGATGAAAAAAAGGTGTTGGTATCCGGTCGATTGCAACAAGTACTAATAGAAGAAAAGTGTGATAACTTCACGGACTATTTTAATTTTGTATTATCAGATAAAAGTGGAACAGCAGTAACCACTATGTTAAATAAAATTACTACAAACCACACCTTCTTCATGAGGGAAGCGGATCATTTTGATTGTTTCAAAGATAAGGTGCTTCCATTCGTCAAGAAATCAGTGCTAGATAAAGATATGCGCATATGGTGTGCGGCTAGTTCTACTGGAGAAGAAGCATACACGTTAGCAATGCTAATTGATGAATATCTGGGCAGTGAAAAATTATTTTGGGATGCGAAAATATTAGCTACCGATATTTCAGAAAATGTATTGGATCTAGCAATGAAGGGAATCTATAGCAATGAAAAAATAGAGCCGCTGCCGTTATATTGGAGACAGAACTATTTTAGTCGATATGATGATGAAAACTGGATAGTGAAAGAAAAAATAAAAAGTGAAGTAATTTTTCGGAAATTCAATTTAATACAAGAAATATTTCCGTTTAAGAAAAAATTTCATGCTATTTTTTGCAGAAATGTAATGATTTACTTTGATCAAGAAACAAAGAATCAACTGGTTAGGAAACTATATGACCAGTTAGAATATGGTGGCTACCTATTCATTGGGCATTCGGAATCGATTGACAGATTTTTATGCAATTTTCAATATGTGATGCCTTCCGTATATAAAAAGAAGTAAACAAGACATATACTTGTTAAGATATGGAGCGTAAAATGTTAAAAAAAATAAGGGTTTTAGTAGTAGATGATAGCATCGTATTCAGGGAAACAATTGTCCGAGGAATCGGATCAGATGAGGATATAGAAGTAATTGCAAAGGCATCAGATCCGTTCGAAGCCAGAGATAAAATACTTACTTGTGAACCTGATGTTATGCTATGTGATGTTGAAATGCCTAAAATGAATGGCATTGAATTTATAAAAAGATTACTTCCCCAATATTCACTTCCGGTTATAGTAGTAAGTGGTGCAACGGAAGCAGTATTTGATGCTATGGATGCAGGCGCTGTCGACTTCGTTGCTAAGCCAAATAATAAAACAGCAACGAACATGCAGATGTTTATTCAAGAATTAATTATTAAAATCAAGATTGCTGCCTCATCCCATGTTGCTAAACGAGAAATCGTTCCAGCTATAAAAAACGCCTCAGAAATTGAATTTCCAAAAAATAAAATAATCGCAATTGGTGCATCAACCGGAGGCACCGAAGCATTATATAATATATTAATGCAGCTTCCAGCTAATATTCCCGGAATTGTAATTGTGCAGCACATTCCGCCTGTATTTTCCCGTATGTTTGCAGAACGCATGGATAATCAGACAGCATTAAGAGTGAAGGAGGCAGAAACTGGTGATATTGTTGAGGCAGGAACGGTACTGATAGCGCCGGGAGATCAGCATTTGCGAATTAAAAGAATCGGAGATAAATATAAGGCTGAAGTGTTTGAGGATAAAAAAGTGAACGGACATTGTCCTTCCGTTGATGTTTTGTTTGATTCAGTTTCAAAGGAAGCTGCTGACAATGCAGTAGGAATTATATTAACTGGGATGGGATATGATGGAGCGAAAGGTCTTTTATCCATGAGGAGAAAGAGAGCCAGAACAATTGGACAAGATGAAAAATCCTGTGTGGTATATGGAATGCCAAAAGTAGCATTTGATATTGGTGCGGTTGAAAAACAGGTATCGTTATCAAATATACCGCAGACATTATTTTCTATGTTAAAATAGTTGGCAGCTGATTTGAATGAATCGCTCAAGAATCATTGCAATTAACTGTAAAAGTAGTAAAAAATCACCGCTCGCTAGTCGAACGGTGATTTTTAGAAATTTTTAATTTACGGAACAAAGAAATCAAATAAGGCTTGATAGTAGTCTCGAAATACGCTGTTTTTACGCCATATATAATTGAATTCATGATATAAATCAAAATTAGGAATCTCAATTCTCTTTAGTCTTCCTTCTTCAATTTCCTTTTTTACCGCGATATCATACATAAAACTAATCCCACATTTATTTTCTACTAACTGTTTAATAACATGGATACTGCTTATTGTTGAAGTACTTGCGAAATCAGATAAGGAATATCCGTTATCAGATAGATATCGCTCTAAAATTTCTTTTGTCCCAGAACCATTTTCACGTACAATCAGATTGTGCGAAAACAGTTCTTTAAAATTAGTAATTGAATTCAATGGATAATCTTTTCCACAGACTAGGACATATTTTTCATTCGATACCGTTTTAAACTCATACTCACTTTTTTGAAAATAGCCCTCGATAATAGCAAAATCGATAAGCCCCTCTTCTAGTAATCGAAGAAGGTCTTTTGTATTTGCTATTACAAACTCAATCTGTAAATTTGAATTTTTCTGACGGATTTCTATCAATTTTTCCGGTATCATAAATTCACCTACCGTAAGCGTTGCACCAAATTTAATCGTATGTGTTTCCATTGCGTGCTCGGATATTATTTTCCTTATGTGTATATCATCATGCTTTAAGGAAAGCATAGCATCTCTTAATTTTTCCCCTGCAAAAGTTAAATGTAATAACTTATTAGAATAAGTAAATAAGGTATCACCATAATAATTTTCCAGATATTTGATGTGTTGTGATACCCCTGGTTGCGTAATACCAAGTTCTTTCGCTGCCTTGGTATAATTCATATATTTACATACACATAAAAATGTTTCAATTCGAAAATCAAGCATATATTATCTCCTTTTGTATAGCTACTTCTATATTAACCATAACAAATTATTATGGAACAATCAATATAAATAATTTTACATTATAGACATAGCGTGATAAATTATAGAAAACAACCAAAGGAGAATCGATAAAAATTTATGAAAAAATATGTAAAAGGAATACTATTATGTCTCTTAATTGCTATGCCAGCATGGATTGCTGTGAAAGAAATCAATCGTCTTGAAGTGATAGGTGCCCCAATTATTGCAATTGTAATTGGTATGATAATTTCTGTAATAGTAAAAGATAAAACAGCATACAAGGATGGAATTAGTTTTACTTCAAAAAAGATACTACAATATGCTGTCATCTTATTGGGGTTTGGGTTAAATCTAGCTACGGTTGGAAAGGTAGGACTAAACTCCCTTCCGATTATTATTTCAACGATTACGACATCACTAATTGTAGCTTATGTTATGCATAGAGTATTAAATGTACCAGCTAATATCTCTACATTGATTGGTGTAGGGTCATCTGTATGTGGTGGTTCTGCTATTGCTGCAACTGCACCAGTAATTGATGCGGATGATGAAGAAATTGCACAAGCGATATCCGTTATTTTTTTGTTTAATGTAATCGCAGCCTTGATTTTTCCAACGTTGGGGGCTATGCTTGGCTTATCCAATGAGGGTTTTGGATTATTTGCAGGAACAGCAATTAATGATACTTCTTCTGTTACAGCAGCAGCCTCCACCTGGGATACACTTCATGGCACCAATGGAGCGGTATTAGGATATGCGACTATAGTTAAACTGACGAGGACATTGGCTATAATACCGATTACGCTGGTACTATCTTTCCTAAGATTAAAAAATGAAAAGAAGCATTCTTTGAATACAGATGTAAAAGTAAATATTAGCAAGGTATTTCCTATGTTTATTCTTTACTTTGTAGCAGCCTCATTACTGACTACAATCATTACTAATATATGTACTGGAAGCTCTTTAGAAATTGCAGAGCATGCATTTAGCTTTTTTAAGCAACTGAGCAAATTTTTTATAGTAATGGCAATGAGTGCAATCGGGCTGAATACGGATATTGTAAAGCTGGTTAAAAAAGGTGGTAAGCCTATATTAATGGGATTTTTCTGCTGGATTACAATTGCAATGGTAAGTATTTTATTACAGCATCTACTTGGGATATTTTAAGTGTTTTAGAATAGACTAGTTTACGTTTCTCATTTTCTTTACATGGAAAACTGCCATGAACAATGATATAATATAACAGTTGATTTTTGAAAACTAGAATTTATGTAAAGAAGTAAGAAAAGGGGTCATCATGAGAAACTCAGATCAGAGTTCAGAATCATTACTACTTGGAAGTATTCTTGCGCTATCTGGTGGCTTTATGGATGCTTATACGTATGTATTCCGAGGGCATGTATTTGCAAATGCGCAAACCGGAAACATACTTTTATTTGGAATTAATCTTTCAAAAGGTGATTTGCAGACGGCAATTCGTTATATTTTTCCTGTGTTGGCTTTTACAATGGGGATCGTTTTAGCCGATATAGTAAGGTATCGATATAAAAATAAACAATCTATTCATTGGAGGCAGATTACGATTTTAGTGGAAGTGATTTTGCTATTTATTGTAGGATTTTTGCCTCAGAGCATGAATCTGTTAGCGAATAGTCTGGTATCTTTTGCTTGCGGTATACAGGTAGAAAGCTTCCGTAAAATAAATGGAAATGCGTTAGCAACGACGATGTGTATTGGAAACCTTAGAACAGCAACACAGGCCTTGTGCGAGTATTGTCATGAAAAAAACATTGAAATGGCAAAAAAAAGTGCTTTGTCTTATGGAATCATAGTGATATTTGTTATTGGTGCAGTTCTTGGTGATATATGTGTGTCTATTTGCAAGGATAAAGCCATTTTAATAAGTAGTATTTTATTGCTTTTAGGCTTTCTAATCATGTTTTGTAAAAATGAAAAGGAAAAAACAATTCCGTTGTAAAAACAACAGATTTATTTTTGGAGTTATTATATAATAAGTTTACAGAAAAAAGGAAAGCATAAGTAAACATAGCAAAAATCAAGTTGTTATTTGTAGGAAATATTAGGAGGTAGAAGATGTCACAAGGTTATATTAAGAATATTACGCACGAAGAAATTGTATCGTTAGCAGAACAAGTCAGTGTTCAGAATGGTCAAGTGGTAAGTAAGACGCTTGCTCAAAATGGAGCTGTTAGTATAACGATATTTGCATTTGACAAAAATGAAGAAATCGGAGAACATGATTCAAGCGGCGATGCGATGGTGACAGTCTTAGAAGGCGTTGGACAATTTAGCGTTGATGGAATCGAATATATTCTAAAACAAGGCGATACACTGATTATGCCAGCGAAAAAGCCACATACAGTCTTTGCAAAAGAAGCATTTAAAATGCTCCTCGTTGTAGTTTTTCCACTAGAAACTCAGAAATAATAAATACCGTAAAATAAAGCTAACGCCCACAAAATCCAGGATTTTGTGGGCGTTTTAAAATTATTGCTTTCCTATGGGCACTCGATTTTTGTTGTTTATGGCTACATAAAATACTTACTTATACTTGAAACGAAGATACAGCGCTTATTAAGGATTCTGCTTCTTTTACTAAAGTTGCAACTTCTTCACTGATATGGATTACGGATGTACTCTGCTCAGTAGTTGCACTTGCAACTTCTTCGGTAGCGGCAGCACTTTCCTGCGTTACAGCAGCAACATCTTCAATTGCTCCGGATACTTTAACCGATTGATCTTGTAATCGATTTGTTTCTTCTGTAATTCGGATTGTCTGTTTAACAATTTTCGCTACGGAGTCCTGAATCAATTGATAAAGCTGTCTGGTTTCTGTAAGTGAGGATTCCTGCTCGACAACAATCTTTTGTACAGCGGTTACCTCTTCTACACTTTGAAGTGTCTTTTCTTGAATATCGTGAAGTAGTTTTTCAATATCATTGCTTGAGGAAGATGATTGTTCTGCCAGATTACGTACTTCCTCCGCTACGACTGCAAAGCCTTTTCCATGTTCACCAGCACGAGCAGCTTCTATTGCAGCATTTAGAGCAAGAAGATTGGTCTGACTGGCTATTTCACTAATTACACCAACAATCTTTTGAATTTCATAGGATTTCTCTTCCAAAAGAGCAATGGCATGTCCTACTTTTTCTGTCGATGCACGGTTCTGATTCATCAATGATATCTGTTTATCGACAACACGAACCCCATCATTTACAGAAGCATTGACATTTATTATCATGTCGTTGGATTCTTTGCTGGAATCGGTTATCTGTCGAATTGCTTCGGACATTTGCGATACCATTTCAGCACCTTGAGATACCGATTCTGCCTGATTTTGTGCACCCATTGCAAGTTCGTTTGCAGTTTTTGCAATTTCTTCTGAAATCAATTCTGTGTTGTCAGCCATGGTGCTAATCTGATTGGAAGAATGTGTAACCAGATTGGCTGCATTACTAATATTTACAACCAGGCTTCCTATATTTTCAGTCATTGTCTGGAATGCTTTTGAAAGATCCTTGATTTCCTTTGATCCAGCATGAACAATCTGAATTCGTAAGTCGCCATCTGCAGCTTTTTTTGCAGCATTCGTAAGCGTTTTAATTGGCTTTGTAATTTTGCTAGACGCAATAAATCCAATAACAAAAACAGCAATACAGACTAAAACGATCAAGATGATAAAGGAAAGTCTACTTTGAATCAATTCGGCATATACTTCGCTTTGGTCAATTGTCACTCCAACTACCCAGGAAGTAGAGAGAACTTTTTTATATACCATAATTTTTTTCTGTCCATTATAGGTATATTCTTCAAATCCACTTTCTTTAGATAGGAGGTTTTTTGTAACCGTTTCAATGCCTTTTAAATCTTTGATATTCGTATTTAACAAATCTGCATCTTTGTGGGCGATAAATAATCCATCGGAGTCAATAATGAAGGCATATCCAGTTTCTCCGATTTTTTGGGTTGCAATCTGTTGAGTAATTGTATCTAATAAGATATCAATAGCTAAAACACCTTGAAAGGTACCCGTATCTGACTTTATAGGTTGAGCAACGGAGATTGCCCATTTGTTAGTAACCTTATCTAGATAGGCATCGGTAAATATAACTTTGTCCGAATCTTTTGCGGCTTCGTACCATGGTCTTGTGCGAGGATCATAATCTGCATCCGGAACCCAAAGCGATCCGTCAATCATATCACCTTGTGGTGTTCCTATGTATATATCGGATACATTCCCTTCGTTTTCCTTTGTATGAAGTACCGGATTTAAATACTCGGGAGTGATGTCCGTGGTAATTCCATCACCCAGTAAAGAAGCAATAGATTCTACAATTTGTGATTTTCCAATCATCCATCCGTCAATATTACTGGCTAACTGATTGGTTTCTGACTTGAGTTCTGCTTCAATCTTTTTTGATGTTTGTTTCTGGATTGCATTGTCTGCTACTAGAGAAACGATACCGGTAGATACAATACAAACACTGGAGAACAAAATTATTAATAAGGTTCTTAATTTCATAACACTCACCAGCCCTTCTTAATTTATCCTACGTAGTAAATTTGTGGAAATATGTAAAGATATTACAAAAGTAATATGAAAGTCCTCCCTTCTCTCTATATCTATCTACTTACTATAATTTAATTATAATGGATAGAGAATTATAATGTCAATTTGGAATATATGGTTTTTAAAACTTTATTTTATGTGGATATATACTAAAAAGATGTAAAAAGCTGTAGAGCACTTGCAATATAGGGGTGAGGAGGAAATTTGTTCGGGAAGACAATACGGATAGAACGGTACAAGTTTTGGAAAGGAGATTTTATTCTGAAATTTTATAATAAAAAAATAGAAAAGCATAAACAAAATAGGAAGAAAATAGTAATCCTTCCTATAATTGTGCATTTACAAAAATAGGGAATATACGTTACACTGTTGCATGTGATACTTGATAACCACCTCTAAATGAGCTTAGTTCAAGCGATTTTAGAACAGTGAAAGGAAAGGTATTTATATGAAAAAATATATTACCACATTGTTACTCGTCCTATCAATTTTAGGAGGAATAACGTTGCAACCAAGTGTAAACGCAAATGCAGCAGGAACTACAAAGACAGTGGTCTACAGCAATTTTAGTCAGTGTAAACCAAAGGTATCTGTAGTTAGTCAGTCTGAAAATAACGTAAATCTTTGTATATCAAAGGTAAAAGGGGCTACTAAATACAAGATATATCGTGCCGATTCCAAAAAGGGTACTTACAAATGTGTTGGTTCGACCAAAAGCAATACATTTAAAGATACAGTAACTGGCAACAAAAAATGCTACTATAAAGTGAAAGCTTGCATGACGAATAAGCAGACAAAGATTCTTAGTAAATGTTCGAATATTGTCTCAGCTACGCAACCATCTCAAAATCAAACAACAACGAATACAGCAGCGAATACAACAAAAAATACTGCAAATCAAGATACTACAGTACAAAATTCAACAGATACAGTATCAACGAATCAGGATGCTCAAACTTTTGCGAATGAAGTACTCAAATTATTAAATCAGGAAAGAGCAAAGGCAGGCCTAGGTACATTGACAACCAATGCAACGCTTCAAAAAGCAGCAAATAAAAGAGCACAGGAAATTGTAACTTCCTTCTCACATACAAGACCAGACGGCAGAACTTCATTTTCTGTTTTAGATGAATATAACATCAGCTATCGTGCCGCAGGAGAGAATATAGCATATGGACAAAAAACTCCAAGTGAAGTAATGAATGCATGGATGAATTCTTCTGGACATAGAGCTAATATTTTAGGAAGCCAATTTGGTAAAGTTGGTATTGGTGTATATAAAGGAAGCAATGGTCTTTATTATTGGACACAGGTATTTACAAACTAATTGAATTTAAGAAGATAATCATAAAATTAAAGAAAAAGATGGTCTCACGGGAACGGGGGGCCATCTTTTTTTACATATATCATAAAGGGAATTAAATGAAGATGTTCTACGAAAGGAGATCGATATTATTAAAAAGTAAATAATAGTAATAGCAAGAGCAACAGCCGGATATAGAGAAAACTTATATCCGGTTGTTGCTTATTTGTATTAACCTTCTTAAAAACAAACATATATAATATCAATATAAACCTATAGGAATAAAGTGCAAAGGAGGAAGTGTAAAAAAATCAGTATAATATCATTTCAATAGTCAAATAAGTAAAGAAACAACAAAAAAATAAAACAAATCAAAAGTAATTTTAAAACAAAAATTTACCGAAAAACACATTGGTTAGAAAAAATGTCAATAAAATAAAGGGTTTCACGAAGTACGTTGTAGTAAATAGATAAAAACGAAATTACTAAATACACACAAAACAACAAAATAACAAATAAATAAAAATAAATGTTGAAAAAAATAAGTATATGTGATAATATATCACTATAACAAAACAAAAATTTAACTATTTTTGTTAGAAACGCACAAAAAACTATGGGAGGTATTTTTTATGAAAAAAAGATTAAGTGTTTTGTTATGTGCTGCAATGGTAGCAACCATGCTCGTTGGATGCGGAGGCGGAAAGTCTGCTGACACAACGACTACTTCTGAAACGGAAACAACGACAGAAGAAAGCACAGAACCAGCAGCTGATGCTGCAACAGGTTTAGCTGGAAAGAAAGTAGCTGTAGTTAGAAATCTTGCAAATGGAGATCATACGCAGCAGTTCTTAGCTGGATGTGTAGAAGAAGGCGAAAAGATGGGAATGACCGTTGATACATTTGTTACAGACGGTGATGATGCAAAATGTCAGGAAACAGTAGCACAGGTTATTTCAAAAGATTATGATGCAATTATCGTATCTCATGGACAGCTTTCTTATGCTTACAACATGCTTTTACCTGCAGTTGAAAAAGGAATGAAAGTCGTAACTTTCGATACCATGCCTTATGAAAATGGTGATGCAAGTGGTAAACTTTTAGAAGGTGTTACATCAACTTCACAGGATGATTATGCATTAGCTGAATTATCACTAGGACAGATGATGACAGAGTTTGAGGCAAATGGCGGTACATATCCTATGAAAGTTCTTAAAACATTCATGGGCCCTGGCATCCCTCCTCTTGACAGACGTAATGAAATCTATACCAAATTAGAAGAAGATGGCAAAATTGAGACAGTTCAAGTTATTGCTCCTTCAGATTCTGCTAACGCTCGTGGAGATATGACAACAAAGACAGAAGCTATCCTTCCTACAGTTGCAGAAGGTAGTGTAGATGCTATTTGGGGTTGTTACGATGAATTAGCAAAAGGTGTTCTTCAAGCATTAAATGATGCAAAACGTACGGATATTCCAATGTACACAATTGATGTTTCAAACGATGATATTCAGTTAATGGTAACCAACAAAGATGTTTGGAAATCAACAGCAGCGGTAGATCCTAAGTTAATCGGTATTGTTGATATGAGACTTATTGCTCTTAAATTATTAGGAGAAGAAACTCCAGAATACTTTAGTTTAACAGCAAACAACATTTTAACTTCACAGTTAACAGAAGGAACAACAATGCAAGATCTTGGAACCATCATTGATGGTTGGGGAGATGCAACTGATCCTGAAGGCGCTCTTTACACAGATACTATTACAGGTCTTTATGTAAAATAAGCAACCAAAAATTTGTTTAAGCTAAGGTGAGATGTCATGAATAAATTAAAACTTGAAATGAAAAATATAGCAATTGAATTCCCTGGTGTAAAAGCACTGGATGGAGTAGATTTTGGCTTAACAAGTGGTACAATTCATGCACTCGTAGGTGCGAATGGTGCCGGCAAATCAACACTTATGAAGGTGTTGGCTGGCGCCAATACGCACTATACAGGACAGATTTATCTTGATGGAGCACCGGTGGAAGTCCGGTCTCCAAAAGATGCTAAGAATCTGGGCATAGAAATTGTTTACCAGGAAGTAGATACGGCTCTTATCCCGTATTTGTCTGTAGCAGAAAATGTTATGTTCAATACGTTGGTGAACCGAATGGGTAAAAAGCAGATTGTTAATTGGAATGAAATGCGCAAATCTGCAAAAGAAGTATTAAAAAAGCTCAATGTAGATGTTAATGTAAATACGCTTGCGTCAGAACTTACGCTTGCGCAAAAGCAAATGATTTTAATTGCTAGATGTGTAGTTGAAAAATGTAAGTTTTTGATTTTGGATGAGCCTACGGCTCCTTTATCCAATGCAGAAACACAGGAATTATTCCGAGTCGTAAGAGAATTAGCAAAGGAAGATGTAGGAATTGTATTTATTTCGCATCGTTTAAATGAATTGTATGAAATTTGTGAATTGATTACGATTATGAGAGATGGTAAATTGGTTGACAGCATGCCACTGACAAGAGAATTGGAAGCCAATACGATTGTTGAATATATGTTGGGTCACAAATTCGAGGAAGTCTATGAGAAGCATCCTTGTAAAATTGGTGCACCTTTGCTTGAAATAGAAGGACTAACGGAAAAAGAAGGAAAAGTTAAAAATATTAACATGGTTGTTTGTGAAGGTGAGATTGTTGGAATTGCAGGTCTTGTTGGAGCAGGAAAGACAGAACTTTGCAAAACTTTGTTTGCAAGCTATCAATATTCCGGAAGTGTTAAAATGAAGGGAAAAGAACTAAAAAATAGAAATCCACATCAGGCAGTTAAAAATGGATTTGCTCTTGTCCCAGAAGAAAGACGAAAAGAAGGAATATTAGTAACTGATCCAGTTTATGCGAACATTTCAGTTGCAGCAATGAAAAAGTATACAAATGGTCTTTCTGTTGTAAATAAAAAGAAAGAAAAAGAAGATGCAAGACAAATGATTAAGGAACTTGGAATTAAAACACCTTCTGAAAATCAGACGGTTGCACTTCTATCTGGAGGAAACCAACAGAAAGTTGTTGTTGGAAAATGGTTAAATTCAGAAGCGGAAATTTATATCTATGATGAACCAACAAAGGGAATTGATGTAGGTGCAAAAAGAGATATGTATGAGCTGATTGAACGACTGGCAGCGGAAGGAAAAGGCGCAATTTATGCGACTTGTGAATTCACTGAAATTTTGAGTATTTGCAATCGAGTGTATGTTATGTATGATGGTGAAATAGTAAAAGAATTAAAGGTTGCAGATACCGATGAAAAAGAATTGCTTTATTATTCGACAGGAGGTAAGTAATATGAATCAGGCACAAGTGAAAAAGAATAATTTTAAACTTTCTGATTTTGTAACAAAATGGGGAACGATCGTTACTATATTTGTCTTGCTTATTGTATTTACTTTTGGTAACTGGAGTGATACTACAGGCGCTAGTATGTTTTTGACAACTGGTAACATGATTACAATTTTAAGATCAATTTCAATTACAGCAATCATTGCAATTGGTTTAACATTTACATTATCCGTTGATGGTATGGATTTATCAATCGGTGCTTGCGCGAACTTTGCAGATACACTGATTATGACAATGTTTGTATGGTATAACTTAAGCATGGGATTATCCATTCTTATTACAGTATTAGCTTGTTTGACTATTGCGGTTGTAAATTCAATATTAATTGTTAAATTAAAGATACCTGATATGGTTGCAGCATTATCCGTAATGTTTATGTTCCAGGGTGTTGCACTTACATATTCAAATGGTGGTGCAATTACAGAACGTATGATGAGACCAGATGGTTCTCAGGCTCCTGGACTTGTATCAGATACATTCCGTGCACTTGGATCAGAACCTTGGCTTATTGTAATCATGCTTTGTGTTGTAGCTTTTGCTCATTTCTTCTTAAGCTATACAAAACACGGAAGATATATGTATGCAGTTGGTGGTAATCCAGAGGCAGCAAAGCTATCCGGTATTTCTGTAGCAAAGTATAAAGTTTTAGCATATTTCTTATCTGCAACCTTTGCTTCTCTTGGCGGTATTTGTTTAGCAGCACGTGTTGGTACTGCACAGGTAAGTGCTGGTGATTCCTATCTTATGCCAGCTGTAGCAGCTGCTTATATTGGTTTCTCTGTTATGGGAGCTGGAAAAGCAAATGCACTTGGAACCTTAATTGGAGCAATCTTAGTTGGACTTTTGGAAAACGGTCTTATTATGATGGCAGTTCCATATTATGCTATGAACATTGTAAAGGGTGCAGTTCTTGCAATCGCACTTGCAATGACATATGCTTCAAAGAAAAAATAAAGTTGATGACTACAAATCATTAAAGGGAGGAATAAAAATGTCACGATTTGACACCTATTTTTTGATGAAAACAGAAGATATTGCGGAATATGTTCAGGAGAAATTAAACTTTTTCCCAGAAGATGCAAAATTAGAATGTAAAGAAATTGGAGATGGAAACTTAAACTACGTATTTCGTTTAAAAAACGTAGAAACAGGAAAATCCATTATTATAAAGCAAGCTGGAGAAGCAACACGTATATCTGCAGATATGAAACTGTCCACTGACCGTGGAAGAATCGAAGCCAAAATTCTTGGTATTCAGGGGAATTATGCACCAGGACTTGTTCCAGAAGTATATTTGTACGATGGCGTTATGTGTGCAATGCTCATGCAGGATATGATCGGTCATACTATGATGAGAACTGGTCTTATCAATCATGAAATTTATCCTTTGTTTCCAGAACATATAAGTACATTCCTTGTAAATTCTTTATTACTTACCACAGACGTTGTTATGGGACATAAAGATAAGAAGGAAAATGTGAAATCATTTATTAATCCGGATTTATGCGAGATTAGTGAAGACTTAGTATTTAGTGAACCATTTATTGATTACAACAAACGTAATAATGTATTCCAAGTAAACAAAGAATTTGTTCAAAAAGAACTTTACGATGATCAAAACCTACATCTGGAAGCAGCAAAATGTAAATTTGACTTTATGAACAACGCACAATCTTTGATTCATGGTGACTTACATACAGGCTCAATTTTCATCAATCAGGAACATACCTATGTATTTGATCCAGAATTTGCTTTTTATGCACCGATGGGTTATGACATTGGAAATGTAATTGCAAACATGTTCTTTGCATGGTGCAATGGGGATGCAACGATTGAAGATCAAAAAGAAAAAGAAAAATTTTGTGGTTGGATTTTAGATTCAATTGAAGAAATTGTGGATAAATTCATTGCAAAATTTAAAGTTTCATTTAAAGAAAATGTTACGGATACAATGGCTAAAACCGAAGGATTTATGGAGTGGTATTTAAATAATGTTCTTCGCGATACAGCAGCAGTTGCAGGATTTGAATCCATTCGTCGTACAGTTGGTATGGCAAATGTAAAAGACATCACAAGTATAGCAGATGAGAAAAAGCGTGCTCGTGCAGAAAAGATAGTTATTACATTAGCAAAAGATTATATCATGAATCGCGAAACTTCCTTTAAGAGTGGAGCAGACTATCGTAATGCAATCGAAGTGGCAATTGCAAAATTTTAAATTAGTAATTGAGATAAACACAAAGGAGATGTAAGGCATGGCAAAGAAAAATATTCTTGATTATGAAACTGTTGCATTGGATGATAAAAAAAATGCGCTTCTTATCATTGACCAGACGAAACTTCCTTATGATATAGAAATATTATCACTGACAGTTCAAGAAGACATCTGGAGAGCAATTTATTTATTACAAGTTAGAGGAGCTCCTGCAATTGGTGTTGCAGCAGCAATTGGAATCTATCTAGCTGGAAGAGAAATCGAAGCTTCCAACATGGATGAATACTATGAAAAGTTCATGAAAGCCAAAGATTATTTAGCATCAGCTCGTCCAACGGCAGTAAACCTTTTTTGGGCATTAAACCGTATGGAAGATGTTGTGAAAGCTAATATGGATAAAAGCATTGATGAAGTGAAGAAAATTCTTCATGATGAGGCAGTTGCTATTCGAGATGAAGATGTTTGGGTATGCACTCAAATCGGCGAAAATGCATTAACACTTGTAAAACCAGGCGATGGATTGCTTACTCATTGTAATGCAGGACAGCTTGCAACTGTAAAATATGGAACAGCAACAGCACCTATGTATTTAGGACAGGAAAGAGGATATAACTTCCGTATATTTGCAGATGAAACAAGACCTCTTCTTCAAGGAGCTAGATTAACAGCGTTTGAATTACATGAATCTGGGCTTGATGTCACTTTAATCTGTGACAATATGTCAGCAACTGTAATGAAAAAAGGATTAGTGAATGCAGTATTTGTAGGCTGTGACCGTGTTGCAGCAAACGGTGATACCGCTAATAAAATAGGAACCAGTGTTGTTGCTACTGTAGCAAAACGTTATAATGTACCAGTTTACATCTGTGCACCGACTTCAACAATCGATTTGAATACGGCAACTGGTAATGATATTCATATCGAAGAGCGACCAGCAGAGGAAATCACAGAAATGTGGTACAAAGAACGCATGGCTCCAGAAGGCGTAAAAGTATTCAATCCATGCTTTGATGTTACAGATAATGATTTAATTGCTGGAATTGTAACCGAATACGGAATTGCAAAGCCACCATATTCAAAATCCTTAATTGAAATTTTCGAGAAGAAGAAAGAAGCTTTAGCGAACAAAGCAAAATAGTTCAACAAAAGGAGCGGATTTCAATCCGCTCCTTTTATAATAATATTAGTAAAATAAAGATAAAGTTTGATGGATTAACAGGAGATAAAAGTTGTGTTTTTCTTCAATAAGAAATTCTTCCATTCCTGGTTCAATACTTTATCAGTGACTATGCCAGTCAAGTTGTCAAAATCACAAATATGAATAAAAGAAGTTTTATCGAACTTGGAATAGTCAGCAATTAAATATATTTCATTGCTACGTTTTAAAAGTTTTTGACGAATCATAGCCATACCCTCTGAAGAATCAGTAATACCATGTTCCATAGAAAGGGAGCGACAAGACATAAATGTTTTATCAAGATATAAATCATCAAGAGCCTGTATGGTTGCATTACCCTGAAAGGCTTTATGATCTCTGGAAAGTGTACCGCCAACGCATACTACTCGGATATTATCGAGTTCAGTTAGCTGATCAATTATGAGAAGTGAGTTTGTTACAACGGTAAGACGCATATCGCTCACTGCTCTGGCAACAAACAAAGATGTTGTAGAAGCATCTAGAAAGATTGAATCACCATTGTGAATTAATTTACGGCATTCTTTTGCAATTGCATCTTTGCTCTTTGTATAAGCAACTTCACGTAGCTCGACGGTTACATTGTTTTCAACACCGGACTGTATAAACGCTCCACCATAGGTTCTGGTGAGAAACCCTTCATCCTCTAGAAATTTTAAATCACGTCGTATGGTTTCTTCCGTAACATCAAACGTTTTGGATAATTCCGTAACGGTAATGCTTTTTCGTTCAATTAAGATATCTTTTATTTTGTTTTTACGTGTTACAGCTAACATAGAAAACCTCCTACACTTGTTCTTATTAATGAAAGAACAAATACTTAATATTATATATAAATTATACATAATATTTGAGGATTTGGCAAACAAAAGGTTCTAAACAAAACGAAATAAAATAAAATAAAATAAAAAACAACATAAACCAAAAACATACATTGACAAAACAACATGAAACATGTAAAATCAAACTATAGAAAGAGGTGAAAAGCGTGGTAACAATCAAAGGGAAACAATATATGACAGATTTTGAGGCAAAAAAGACAATTCTTGAGATTGGAAGAAGAATGTATCAAAAAGGCTTTGTTGCTGCAAATGATGGAAATATAAGTTGTAAGGTTGGACCGGATACGATATGGACTACTTGCACCGGAGTATCCAAAGGCTTTATGACACAAGATATGTTAGTAAAAATGAATACAAGCGGAAAAGTACTTATGGGTTCCAAAAAACCTTCTTCTGAGGTAAAGATGCATCTTAGAGTATATCAGGAGAATCCGGATGTTATGGCAGTTACCCATGCACATCCACCAGTTGCAACATCCTTCGCAATCGCAGGGATTAGTTTGGACAAGGCGGTTTTACCAGAAGCGGTTGTACAACTTGGAACAGTACCAATAGCTAAATATGCAAAACCTGGCAGCCAGGAAGTTCCAGATTCCATTGCACCATTTTGCAAAGATTATAATGGTGTACTTTTAGCAAATCATGGAGCGCTTACCTGGGGCGGTGATATAATGGAAGCATTTTATCGCTTGGAATCACTGGAATATTATGCAACCATTCTTATGTATACTGGAAATATTTTAGGAAAACAAAATGAACTCTCCTGTAAACAAGTCGATGACTTGTTGGATATCCGTCAAAAACTTGGTATTTCATCTGGAGGAGCTCCAAGTTGTGCATTAAAAGCGACTAATCAGCAGGATGTTGTGAATTATGCAGCAAGCAATAGTGCAGATCATACATTAAATGGGGTAACACCATTGGTTCGACCATCCAAAGATGACATTTCTTGTGGATGCGGTAGCATAACAGAAAAAAAGCTTGATGTAGAAGCTGCTAACAAATCAAAGGCTGAAATCGTAGATGAAGTTGTAAGAAGAGTAGTAGCACAGTTAAATGTTTAGAACGCAGAAATAAGGAGGAATGGAACGTTGGACGCAAGAGACATTGAACTAATTGTAAAACAAGTCCTCTCCAATATTGATTTGAATCAAATCAATGCAGGTACATATAAAAATCAAGAGAATATAAGATCATCCAAAGGCGATTATGGTGTGTTTGAGCATGTAGAAGATGCGATTGATGCAGCGTACGAAGCGCAAAAGAAATATCTAGATCAATGTACCGTTGAAGATAGAAATCGCATAATTGAAGCGATTCGACAAGTTTCAAGAGAACATGCAAAGGAATTTGCAAAGATGATCGTAGATGAATCCAAAATGGGTCGCTATGAAGACAAAATAGAGAAAAATCTAGTGGTTACCAATAAGACACCTGGTACAGAATGCTTGACTACAGATGCAATTTCAACAGATGCAGGACTTATGCTAGAAGAATATGCACCATTTGGTTTGATTGGAGCAATTACACCAGTAACAAACCCAACCGAAACTATAATCAATAATACAATAAGTATGATAGCAGGTGGAAACGCAGTTGTTTTTAATGTACATCCATCAGCAAAGAATGTATGTGCACATTGCCTTAGACTTTTAAATCGTACCATTTTAGAAAATGGTGGACCAGCAGATTTGATCACCATGGCAAAAGAACCTACAATGGAAACGGTAGAAAAGATTTCAAAGAGTCCAAAGATTAGACTTATGGTTGGTACCGGCGGAATGCCAATGGTAAATGCATTGCTTCGTTCCGGAAAGAAAACAATTGGAGCAGGAGCAGGTAATCCTCCAGTAGTTGTAGATGATACCGCAGATATTACTTTGGCAGCAAAAGAAATTTTTAGAGGAGCTTCCTTTGACAATAATCTTTTATGTCTTGCAGAAAAAGAAGTATTTGTTATGGACAAAGTAGCTAGCGAACTCATTGAAAAGATGGTAAAAGAAGGAGCATACCTTTTAAGTCCATCCGAATTAGATCGTATCCTAGATCTCGTATTTATAAAAGATGAAAAGGGATATCATGTTAATAAAAACTGGGTTGGTAAAGATGCTTCAAAGATGTTAACTGAAATTGGAATCAATCGTCCGGAAGTTCGTTTACTTATTTGCGAGACACCGGCAGATCATCCTTTTGTATTAGTTGAACAGCTTATGCCAGTATTACCAATCGTAAGATGTCATACCTTTGAAGAAGCAGTAGAAGGAGCATATCGCGCAGAATCCGGAAATCGTCATACCGCATCGATGTTCTCAAAAAATGTAGACAACATGACTCGATTTGCTAGAAAAATTGAAACAACCATTTTTGTTAAGAATGGAGCTACACTTAAGGGCGTTGGAATCGGTGGTAATGGGTTTACTACCATGACGATTGCAGGACCAACGGGAGAAGGCATAACATGTGCTAGATCCTTTACTAGACGAAGAAGATGTATGTTAGCAGATGGTGGATTTCGTATTATTTAAAGATAAGGTGGTGTCGAATTGGCAATAGGATTTTTAGAATGTGCTGGATATGGCGCTTTGTTATATGCAATGGATAAAGCTTGTAAAGCAACGGACATTAAAATACTTGGCATTGATACCATTAATCCAAAGGATACCAGTGCATTTATACCATTAACGGCACAAGTAAAATTTGAAGGAACTGTCTCACAGGTAAAAATAGCAGTTGAAGTAGCAAGAGAGGCAGCACTCAAATTAAATCAGGAACATGAAGTAGTAACTGCTGTAATTGAACGTCCATATGACGGCACGCAGGAACTTGCAAAAATAACGAAAGTCAAATTTTAGGAGGAAAAAATTATGTCAGCAATAGGAATGATTGAAACAAGAGGATTAACAGCTTCTATCGAAGCAGCAGATGCTATGCTTAAAGCAGCAGATGTAGAATTAGTAGGAACAGAGAAAATCGGTTCAGGTTTAGTAACCGTTATCATTAAAGGTGAAGTAGGAGCAGTTAAAGCAGCTACAGAATCTGGACAAGAAGCAGCTTCTAGACTTGGAGAATTAGTAGCAGTACATGTAATTCCAAGACCACACGCAGACGTAGCAAAGATTCTTCCTGCTATCAAATAATAGATAGGTAGTGATGACTGTGAATTTAGATGCAATCGGAGTTGTAGAAGTAAACTATTATTCCAATGCCGTTGTTGTTATGGATGAGATGCTAAAGGCTTCTAATGTAGAAGTTGTAAGCTGCCATAAGAAATTGGGCGGACGTATGGTACATACGGTAGTATGCGGAAAAACATCATCGGTAAATGCTGCAATTGATGCCGCAAAAAAATCAGAAAGTAAAGTGGGCGAGGGTAACGTTAAAGTAGCGATTACTATCAGCAATCCACATCCAGAAGTTGTAAAATTAATGAATCTTTTAGAAGATAAATTGGAACAAATAGAAGCTTCCAATGAAAATTAGAAGTGATACGAAAGGAGAAGCATGATGGCAGAGACAAAAGTAACAGAAACAAAAGCGTCAGTAGTAAAGACGGGAAAAAGTTTAAGTGCTTTAGGAATGATTGAAACAAGAGGACTTGTTGCAGCGATTGAAGCGGCAGATGCAATGCTCAAAGCAGCAGATGTTGAATTGATTGGAACCGA
The DNA here is from genome assembly GCA_041739345.1 of Acetivibrio sp. Taxonomy (GTDB): domain Bacteria; phylum Bacillota; class Clostridia; order Lachnospirales; family Lachnospiraceae; genus DIGJ01. The sequence goes on from JBGSNZ010000022.1 coordinate 154,907, forward strand.
AAAAATTGGATCAGGACTTGTAACTGTTATGATACAAGGAGAAGTAGGAGCTGTTAAAGCAGCAGTAGAATCAGGAGAAGAAGCAGCATCCAGACTTGGTGAATTAGTAGCAGTACATGTAATCCCAAGAGCTCATAGTGATGTTAGTTCCGTTCTTCCTTACTTAAAATAATGGAGTAATGCGAAATGAATAATAAAGAAAAAGTGGTAGAGCATGTGGCAGGTTTGGTAGTGGATATGGCAAGTGAACTTGAGAAAAATCCATACGGAGTGCCGGTTGGTATATCCGCTCGCCATATTCATCTGACTAGCGAGGCTGTTTCGATTCTTTTTGGAAAAGGGCACTCCCTCACCTTTTTCAAAAAGCTAAGCCAGCCAGGACAGTATGCAGCAGCAGAGCAAGTACAGGTAATCGGACCTTCTGGAAGTATTTCAAAGATGCGCATCCTAGGTCCAGAGCGTTCTGCCTGTCAGGTCGAAATTGCATACTCCGATGGTAGAACTCTTGGAGTCGTTCCTTCGGTTCGCGCTTCAGGTGACATAAATGGAACTCCCGGTATACGTCTTGTAGGACCAGCAGGTGAAATAACATTGGAGGCAGGAGTCATTGTAGCGGAACGACATGTTCATATGAGCCCGTCAGATGCACAGTGGTTTGGTGTAACCAATGGACAGCAAGTTAAAATGGTAGTTACTGGACCGAAAGCTGGTGTAATGGAAAAGGTTACGGTACGTGTTGATAAGTCCTATCGATTGGATTTTCATATCGATACCGATGATGCAAATGCCTTTTTGCTTGGTCAGGGAGAAAAAGTGCGTTTAGTTAAATAGGCGTATTTGTAGCAAAGGAGAATGTTTTATGATACTAGGAACAGTAAAAGGTAATATCGTTTCTACCAGGAAATGTAGTAATCTGGTTGGATTCAAACTATTGTTGATTGAACCTTTTTATGGTAATAAATCGGAAATATTTGTTGCTGCGGATACACTCGGTGCAGGCATCGGTGAATTGGTTCTTGTGACAACGGATAACACAACACAGTATGCAATTGACCGAGAGGCTCCAGTTGATGCTTTTGTAGTAGGAATTGTAGATGCACCGCCACAATGTTAGAAAAGAAATAGGTAATGACCGCATCTATATTGCTAAGATCAATTTGATGCGGTCATTTTTGGCATAGGAGGTATAATGTGGAGACTTTAAAGGTATTAGCGGTAGCTGATCCAGCAGTAATGGCATACGTTGACCAAAAACTAATGGATAAGTTTCCGATTGCGGTAAAAATGGACATATTACCATGGTCTGAGTATTATAGCACCATGATGCAAGTGTTTGAAGGAAAAGCTTATTATGACATCATTATGGTTGCTGGCCATTTATGGAAACGAGATTTTGTAGAAAAAGGATATCTTACTCCAATTACCTATGAGGAAGAGGATATTTTACCAGTTATTGCAAAAGAAATGAAGTTTAAAGGAAAACAATATCTGTCACCCTCTTTTTGCGATGGACATATCATCGTATATCGTAAAAGTGTGATAAAAGAGGTGTTGGGAAAAGAATTTGGTGAGACTGTTACACCACAAGAATATTATGAAGCAGCCAAAAAATTATCAGATGCAGGATATTTTATTGCTATGAAGGCAGATGAATCTGAGATTTTTACGGATGCATTACCATTTCTTCGCATGGAAGGCATTGATGTTTATGATACAACAACTGAGTTGATACAGTGCGACAAAGAAGAAATAGTAAATGGATTAGAAAAATATGTAGGCTTGAAGAAGTTTGCATTTAATGATACAGATACCTATGGCAATGAAGAAGTTGCTAAAAAGCTTCAGTCGAAAGAAGCTGCCATGGGTGTTACCTGGAGTGGACAAATGGGTTCGGTTATGAGTGATGATTGTATTGAGAAAGAAGACTTAGGATTTGCAACTTTTTCCACTGCATGGAATGTGACATGGTCTTTTGCGATAAGCAGTGCCTCAAAAAACATTGCGTTAGCAGAAGAATTGCTTCAGTTTTTACGTTCCAAAGAAATCGACCAAAAGGCAGGCAGTGTGAGTGGAGCACCAGTTCGAAAAGAAAGCTATTTATCTTTTATGGAGGTATATCCATGGTATCGCTGCCAATTAGCAATGTTTGAAAACGCAAAATTGCTTCCTGATCTTTTAAGGGCAGGAGATAAAAATGGTATTCTATATCATCAGATTGCACTTGTCTTAGCCGGAAAAAAGTCACCAAATGAGGCAATGTTAGATGCAAAGCGTGAGATTATGAAACTGGAGGGCTAAGATGAAAGTAATAGTAATTGGCGGCGTAGCAGCCGGAATGTCTTGTGCTTCGAAGGTGATTCGAAGTGATAAAACAGCAGAAGTTGTAGTTTATGAAAAAGGTGGATTCTTATCTTATGGAGCTTGTGGACTTCCCTATTATGTAGGTAATTTCAATGATGATTACCGAAGAATGATTGCAAGAACAAAGGAAGCGTTTGAGGAGTCAGGAATCAAGTGCCACCTTTATTATGAAGTGACACATGTTGATGTACAAAGGAAAGAGGTAACCGTACATGATATAAAAGGTAACCGAGATTTTGTGGATCACTATGATAAACTTATGATTGCTACGGGAGCAAAGGCTGTTATGCCTCCTTTTGAAGGTAGTTATCTTTTAGGGGTGCATTCTTTAAAAACACTGGAGGAAGGTATTTTCTTAAGAGAATATGCGAAATCTGAAAATATTAAGAATGTAACAATTGTAGGCGGTGGATATATTGGTATTGAATGTGCAGAAGCTTTCTTGCATCTAGGTAAAAAAGTAAGAGTAATAGAAGCAGCGGACCGAATACTCACCCCGTTTGATACGGAAATGGCTGAGCTTGCAAGATTAGAGTTAGAAGGAAAAGGAATCGAATTACACCTTTTGGAAAAGGTGAAACGTTTTCATGGGCAGGTAGCAATCGAAAAGATTGAGACAGACAAGGGTATCTATGATACTGATCTTGTCATTGTTGCAGTTGGCGTTAGACCAGCAACTGAATTTTTAGAAGATACCGGCATCAAGCGAGCAAAAAATGGAGCAATTATTGTAAATCGTAAATTGGAGACTTCCATAAAAGATGTTTATGCAGCGGGAGATTGTATCCTGGTATACAATGAATGCTTAAAAGAAGATTCCTACTTAGCACTTGGTACTACGGCAAATAAATGTGGTCGTATTGCTGGTGCAAATATAGCTGGAGACCATCAAGAATTTATTGGAGCTTTAGGCTCTGCAGCAATTAAAGTATGTGATTTGGAATTGGGAAGAACGGGAATGGGCGAGATGGATGCAAAGAATAAGGGAATTGCCTACAAGACGGTTATTGTAAGGGCAAACGATCATCCAGCTTATTATCCAGATCCAACTCCGATTTCGATTAAATTAATATATGAAGAAAAGACTAGAAAACTTCTAGGAGCACAAACTTGTGGATTTAAAGGCGCTGTACTTCGTGTCGATGTTTTTGCAGTAGCAATCCATTCTGGTATGACCTGTGATGAACTTGGGATGACAGATCTAATCTATGCACCTCCATTTGCAGGTGTGTGGGATGCGATTCAGATTGCATGTAATGCGGCGAAGTAGATAGGAGAGATATGAGCAAATTAGTTACGTTATCACAAGCAGCCAGTCTGATTCATGATGGGGATATGGTTGCAATTGGCGGAAATGTATTACATAGAGCACCGATGGCTTTGGTGCGAGAAATCGTTCGTAAAGGAAAAAGAAATTTACGTATTGTGAAAACGGCGGGCGCGATGGATGTTGATGTCTTATGTATGGGAGATTGCGCCTATAGTGTAGATGCTGGATTTATCAGTTATGAAACAGAATATTCTTTAGCTTCTCACTATCGTAAGGCAGTACAATCTGGTCAAGTAGTTGGAAATGAGCATGCATGCTATACGGTAATATCCGCTTTGCGAGCTGGCAGTGCGGGAATTCCGTTTATGCCGGTAAAAGGTCTAATGGTGAGTGATTTAATTGATGCAAATGATTATTTTACAAAAATTAAAGACCCATTTTCAGATGATATGGTTACCGTAGTAAAAGCACTTCGACCAGATTATGCAATAATTCATGTACATGAGGCAGATGCAAACGGCAATGCTTATATAGAGGGACCTTTATTTGATGATATTGTAATGAGTCGTGCATCCAAACGTGTGATTATTACCGCAGAAAAAATTGTTCCGGATAATAAATTCGCGTTTTCACAAAATAAAGCACAGATTCCGCATTTTATGGTAGAGGCAGTTGTTAAAGTAGAAAGAGGTGCACTTCCTTGTTCTTGCCTTCCAAATTATGATATAGACCGAAAGCACTTAGATTATTTTAAGAGCTGTGAGACAAAAACAGATCTTTTGGCTTATTTAGAAAGCTGTGAAAAGACAGATGATAGGAGATGAGAATAGAATGGATGACATAAGAATGAGTGATTTGATGGTTTGTGCAATGTCACGGTTAATTCAGAATGGCAATACGGTGTTTCATGGCGTATCTTCTCATATGCCACTGATAGCAGTATTGTTAGCCAAAAGTCTTCATGCTCCAAATGCAGTTCATTTAAATATTCCAGGTGGTGTTGATCCAAATCCAAAGAAACTTCAAAAATATACAAGTGCAGGAAAAGAATTACTCGATCAATCTTGTTCGTATTTTCCGTTAGCAGAGGTCTTTGATTTGTCAATGCGAGGAGATTTGGATGTTGCGTTTTTAAGCGGAATTCAATTTGATTTATATGGAAATGTAAATGCATCTGTGATAGGAGATTATCATAAACCAAAAGTTCGTATGCCGGGTGGAGCAGGAAGTGCAGTACTGATACCAACCGCAAAGCGTGCGATTATTTGGAGAACAAAACATGATAAACGTACATTTGTAGACAAAGTTGATTTTGTAACAACACGAGGAAATATTGACCGAATTGTAACACCGCTTTGTGTGTTTAAATATGAGGAAGGAAGATTAAAATTAGATTCCATTCATCCAACCTCAAGTTTGGAAGAAGTCATTGCAAATACATCGTTTCCGGTGGAGTATGATGAAATTCGATATACCAAAGAACCTACAAAAGAAGAGATGATGATGCTTCGAAAAATTGATCCAAACGATTATCGAAACATAGAGTTTTAAATATGCGCAAGAAACATGCGCGGAAATGGAGTTAAAAATGGGAGCAATAAGAATGGAAGCGGTTACCACCAGTTTTTTTGGGTATGGTGCAATTACTTCATTATCCAGCGAATTAAAAAAGCGTGGAGCAAAAAGGGCACTGATTGTAACCGACAAATTTTTATATGAATCAGGAGCAGCCAAGAAGGTAGGAGATGTTTTATTAGCAGCAAATATGGAATATGCGATTTATTATTTAGTACAGCCAAATCCTACGGTCGAAGTTGTAAATGAGTGTATCCATGCAGCCCAGGCACTTGATGTTGATTGGCTGGTAGCAGTAGGGGGAGGTTCCTCCATTGATACCTCCAAAGCAGTCAGCATTGTTCTCGCAAATGGCGGGAATGTTGAGGACTACGAAGGCATCGATAAATCCAAGAAGGCAGGAATACCAATTGCTGCAGTAAATACAACAGCCGGAACTGGCTCTGAGGTAACCACCTTTTATATCGTTACAGATGCAAAAAGACATTCCAAAATGTGCATGGTAGATAAAAACTGTAAGGTAACAATTGCAGTCAATGATACGCAGTTTATGTTAGGAATGCCAAAAGGACTTACGGCAGCAACCGGTATGGATGCAATGACACATGCAGTAGAAGCGGTACTATCGAATAAATCAAATCCACTTACCGATAAAGATGCTCTTTGGGCAATACGAACGATAAAAGATTACTTGCCTCGTGCGGTTTTCGATGGAACTGATTTAGAAGCAAGAGACCAAATGGCTTATGCGCAGTATGTTGCAGGGATGGCATTTTCGAATGGGGGACTTGGCATGGTACATGCGATGGCACATTCCCTAGGTGGAATGTATAATCTTCCACACGGAATATGTAATGCAGTATTACTTCCTTATGTAATGCGATTTAATGGAGTAAATAAGACAGGTGCCAATTTTAAAAAAATTGCAATTGCTCTTCAATTAGAAAATGCTGAGCAGATGGCAGAACGAGAAGCAATAGCAAAAAGTATTGATTATATTATTCATTTATCAAAAGAAGTGGGAATTACACAAAATCTAGAGGAACTTAAGGCAAATCCAAAAGATTTTGAAAGCTTGGGGATGTTAGCAATAAAGGATGCATGCATGCAGGACAATCCAATTATGCCAACGAAAGAAGAAGTAGTAAAGGTTTATCAAGAGGCATATGAAGGATTAATTTAAAAGGAGAAGGTGGATATCATGAAAAAAGTAATTAACAAACCGGAAAACTATGTAACGGAAATGTTAGAGGGGCTTTATCTTGCTCATCCAGATTTAATTACCTATACGGAAAATGATTTGCATTGTTTGGTATCGGTAAATAAAAAAGAGGGCAAAGTAGGAATTGCAACTGGAGGAGGCTCAGGTCATTTACCACTTTTCTTAGGATATGTTGGTAAGGGAATGTTAGATGGATGTAGCGTAGGAGATGTATTTCAGTCTCCAAGTGCAGAGCAGATGTTAGCTATAACAAAAGAAATTGATTCGGGAGCAGGAGTGCTTTACATATATGGCAATTACAATGGGGATATTTTTAATTTTGATATGGCAGCAGAAATGGCTGATTTTGAAGAAAACATCCGTGTGGAAAGTGTCGTTGCAGGAGAGGATGTAGCATCTGCAGGACCAAGTGCACCAGGAGAAAAAAATAAAAGACGTGGTGTTGCTGGCATTGTCTTTGTATTTAAATGTGCAGGAGCAGCTGCAAATGCGATGCTTGATCTTGATAATGTAAAACGTATTGCACAAAAGGCAGCTGATAATGTACGCACGATGGGAGTAGCTTTGACTCCTTGTACCATACCTCGTGTTGGAAAACCAGGGTTTGAAATAGCAGACGATGAAATGGAAATCGGAATGGGTATCCACGGTGAAACGGGTATTCGACGTGGCAAAATTGAAACAGCAGATGAAATAGCAGTAGAAATGTTAGAAAAGATTGTTAATGATCTCCCATATAATAAAGGGGATGAGGTCGCTGTACTAATTAACGGACTTGGTGCAACAACATTGGATGAACAATATATTGTGACAAGAAAAGTAGATGAATATCTAAAAGAAAAGGGAATTCGAGTACATCACTACTATGTTGGTGAGTATGTAACATCTCTTGAAATGGCGGGACTATCCATTTCTTTATTAAAGCTGGATGAAGAATTAAAACAATACTTAGATGCACCTGCGCAGACACCATTCTTTGTACAGTTGTAATATGGAGGGACTTATGGATCGATTATACTTTATTAAATTGCTCGATGAACTTCAAAAAATAATGTGTGAGAATCGAGAGTATCTGATTGATTTAGATCGTGTAGTAGGAGATGGAGATCTTGGATTAACGATGAGTGACGGATTTTTAGCTGCGTATAATGCAGTGAAAGATTCTCCAGAAACCGATATTGGAAAAATGCTGTATATGGCAGGTAAGGCAATGTCTACCGCCGTACCTTCTACCATGGGAACCTTGATGGCTTCTGGTTTGATGCAAACAGGAAAAGTATTAAAAGGAAAAACAGAAATCGAAAAGGAAGATATTGCAACTTTTTTCATGGCATATGAAGAAGGTGTCATGACCAGAGGAAAAGCAAAGGTTGGCGAAAAAACCTTTTTAGATGGACTGGATCCAGCAGTAGAGGCAATGAAGTCTTCCTTGGCTGTAGGCGATACTTTAAGCGTAGTCGCTGATAAAGCAGTTAATGCTGCACAAGAAGGATATGAAAATACCGCTACGATGCTCGCAGTTCATGGACGTGCTGCGACACGTGGTGAGGCTTCAAGAAGCTTAAAAGACCCAGGAGCTGCCGTTGCTCTATTAATGATGCAGGCATTTCAAAAAGCAGTATAGCTTGCTAGAATGTTACAAAATGATAAGCTTTGTTCGATTTGCATATCGGGGCACAAATAGCATGTGCTCTAACCTCAATGCGATTATCAATCGCATAAATTCGGTTGGAGCACATGCTATTTGTGCCTCGATATGTAAATTGGGATAAAGTTTCTATTATTGAAACATTTTCTTACGTCTTATTAGGACGGAAAACTTTGACAAAAATACGACTGTCCTAGTTCTTCAATCCTTGTTGCAACCATCTTTTGCATGATAAAGCGTGCATCTTTGGCATCCTTTTTTTCAATTGCCTGAATTAGATCCAATATATAAAGATTTGGCTTCTCACTGCCTGGATGCTGGTAGATTATTTCTGCAAATAAAAGTGAAAGCTGCTTGAAAGAATTGCAAACCAAGGCATAAATGATATTGCCGGTAGCACAATAAATCGCATGTTGAAATTCTAATTTTAAGTGGGAGATTTCGGACACTTCGATAGCACTTTCTATTTTATAATATAATGATTTAAGCAAGGCTAGATCTTCATCAGTTCGGTTAAGTGCCGCTAAGTAAGCGCATTCACAATCATTTTGCATGCGATAGGCCATGAGCGAATCAAAGGTTTTTTTGTCAAGCATTCCACCGTTAAAATTCATAATGGAAATCAAGGTATTTAAATGACCGTTTCGCATATAATCTCCTACAAAGACACCTTTTCGTGGAACAATCTCTACGAAGCAGTTTTGCGCTAGTTCGCTTAGTCCAGAGTTGATTATAGTGCGACTTACTTTCATTTTACGTTCCATTTCTCGTTCCGTAGGAAGTCGCTCTCCGATTTTCCATTCTCCTGATAATATTTTTTGCTCTATTTCTTTTATAAATAATTCTTTCATTGTTGGTGCGACAATTTCACGTAATTCCATAAGCTTCCTCCTTTGTTGGTCAGACCAAATACCACACGTTTATTTTAGCAAAAATCAACAAAAGAGTCAAGTATATACTGTTGATAAAACTGTTGATTTCAAGGAAATACTATGTTAAAATTTATACAAAGCTGAGGTTTGACCACAGTATGGTATCAACGGGGGAACAAGAGTATATATTACAATGCAAATTATGCAATTTAATTTTAAAGGAAATGGAGGTAAATAGTTATCAAGACGTATAAAGTAATAGAAATTAAACAAAGTATTTTTGAGGATAACAATCAGCAGGCAGATTTATTAAGAACAGATCTAAAGAAGAGTAATACATTTTTGCTCAATCTGATGTCTTCACCTGGTTCTGGTAAGACGACAACACTTACCAAAACGATCGATGCCCTGAAAGATGAAATGAAGATAGGGGTAATGGAAGCAGATATTGACTCAGATGTAGATGCTAACACAATTTCTAAGACAGGTGCAAAAGTAATTCAGTTACATACAGGTGGCATGTGCCATTTGGACGCAGATATGACGAAACAAGGATTGGAAGCGCTTGGTACGGATGATATTGATTTTGCAATTCTTGAAAATGTAGGAAATCTAGTATGCCCAGCAGAATTTGATACGGGCTCCTCAAAAAATGCAATGATACTTAGTGTGCCAGAGGGGGATGACAAACCACTTAAGTATCCGTTGATGTTCTCGATTGTAGATGTTCTTCTTATTAACAAAATAGATGTATTGGAATATTTTGATTTCGATTTAGAAGCATGCAAAGAGAGTGTAAAAAAATTAAATCCGAATGTTAAAATAATACCAATCTCAGCAAGAACAGGAGAGGGTATTGATGAGTTTGCAGATTGGATACGTGCGGAAGTAAAAAAATGGAATGAGAAATAAAAAATTTGGTTGATAGGAGAGTAATATTATGGCGACAAAACAAAAAGTGTTAGAATTTGCTAACAAGGTTAGCGGTAAAAAAGTAGGAGCAAAGGGTTCTATTACGGTAGAAGATGCGAGGTATCGTATTTTAGAACCTGTTGTGACAGATGAAATGGCGGAAGTAGCATTAGTAATGGAATTCAGAAAGCCTCTTAGTGCTGAGGAATTATCAAACCGTTGTGGAAAACCTTTGGAGCGAACCAAAGAACTTTGCTGGGAATTAGCAATGGCTGGCGTTTGTTTTGTAAATGAAAAAGACGGAGTCGATAAATACTGGTATGACACATGGGTACCAGGTATTATGGAAATGATGGTTAATAATAAGGAAAATGTTAAGCGTTTTCCTCAGATTGCAGAATCTTTTGAAGCATACGGAAGAGAAAATGGACCTCGCTCCATTGGTAGTTTCCCTCCAGGTACTGGTCTGATGCGCGTTATCCCAATTGAAAAAGCAATAGATGGTGAAACGAGAAAAGCTTCTTATGAGGAAATTTCAAAATATTTAAATGAAAATACAATTTTTTCTGTTTCTGACTGTTCTTGCCGTACTGCAAGAGAAGCAATGGGAGAAGGCTGCGGACATTTAAAAGAGGATATGTGTATTCAGATGGGGCATGCGGCAGAGTATTATATTCGTACCAAAAGAGGACGTGAAATTACCCGTGAAGAGGCATTTGAAATTATCAAGCGTGCCGAAGAAAATGGTTTGATGCACCAGATTCCAAACTTAGATGGTTCTGGAAAAACGCATGCAATATGTAATTGCTGTGGGTGTTCATGTCTGGCACTTCGAACGGCGGAAATGTACAAAAATGTTGATATGTCACGTTCGAACTACGTGGCACATGTAGATGCAGAAAAGTGTGTAGCATGTGGTGAATGTGTCGAAAACTGTCCAACGAATGCATCACAATTAGGCCAGAAATTATGTGCAGTAACACCGATTCCGGTAAAAAAAGCAGAGACTCCTCGTGATAATGAGTGGGGACCTGAAAAATGGAATGCGGATTATCGAACAAATCGTAAGGATGTTGTTGACAGCGGTACGAGTCCATGTAAAACAGAATGTCCAGCACATATTGCAATTCAAGGATACATAAAGCTTGCAGCACAAGGTAAATACAGCGAAGCACTAGAATTGATTAAACATGAGAATCCATTCCCGGCAGTGTGTGGACGTATCTGCCCAAGAAAGTGTGAGTCAGCATGTACGAGAGGCGATATTGATTCTCCTGTTGCAATCGATGAAATAAAGAAATTTATTGCAGAGCAGGATTTAAATAAAAATAACCGATATGTACCAGAAAAAAGACATCAGTATGGTAAAAAGATTGCAATCGTTGGAGCTGGTCCTGCCGGACTTTCTTGTGCTTTCTTCTTAGCAATTGATGGATATCAGGTTACTGTATTTGAAAAACAAAAAGCTCTTGGTGGTATGTTAACACTTGGTATCCCATCCTTTCGTTTAGAAAAAGAAGTGATAAATGCAGAAATCGATATTTTAAAAGAATTAGGGGTTACGTTCAAAACAGGAATCGAAGTAGGAAAAGACGTATCCTTAAAAGACTTAAGAGGTCAGGGATTTGAAGCATTCTATCTTGCTATTGGAGCTCAGGCAGGCAGACAACTTGGTATTGAAGGTGAAGATGCAATTGGTGTAATCCCTGGTGTTGATTTTGTAAGAAATGTAAACTTAGGAGAAGATGTTAAATTAAATGGAAATGTAATCGTAATCGGTGGAGGTAACGTTGCAATTGACGTTGCAAGAAATGCTACTAGAGTTGGTGCAGGAAAAGTAGATATGTACTGTCTGGAAAATCGGGAGCAAATGCCAGCGTTAGGTGAAGAAATTGAAGAAGCTGAAACAGAAGGTATACAGATTAATAATTCATGGGGACCAAAGCGCATTATTACAAAAGATGGTCGTGTGGTAGGCGTTGAATTTAGAAAATGTACTTCTGTATTTGATAGTAATGGTAGATTCAATCCAACTTATGATGAAAATGATACTAAAATCATTGATGCAGATTATGTATTAATTTCAGTAGGCCAGGCAATTGAATGGGGTAACTTAATTGAAGGAAGTAAGATTGAGTTAAATCCAAATAAAACAATTAAAGTAGATGCATTTACTTACCAAACAAATGAAGCAGATGTATTTGCAGGTGGAGATGCCTATACCGGACCTAGATTTGCAATAGATGCAATAGCAGCAGGTAAACAGGCTGCAATTTCCATCCATCGCTTTGTTCAGCCAGGACAGAGTCTTGTATTTGGACGTGACACAAGAGAATACCATGCACTTGACAAAGAGAATATTAACCTTCAAGGATATGACCGTCTTCCTAGGCAAAAGGCTGAACATGAGCCGATAAAAGATGTATTTAAAGATAATCGTACTACGTTTACGTCGGAGCAGGTGAAGAAAGAGACAGAACGTTGTCTTGGTTGTGGAGCAACGACAATTGATGAATTTATGTGTGTTGGTTGTGGACAGTGTACAACGAAATGTAAGTTTGATGCGATTTCACTTGTTCGAAAATACGATGCACAAGGTGTAGGATATGAGGATCTAAAACCGGTAGTAATGAAAACGGTGATTAAAAGAAAAGCCAAAATTACTGTAAAAAAAGTGAAGAACATGTTCTCTGTGAATGATTAAAACCGACAAGGTGGTGGATATATGCATGAATTAGGAGTTGTTATTGAGGTAATAAATCAGGTGGAAAAAATAGTAGCTGAAAATGAGTTGGAAAAGGTGGAAAAACTGATCTTACAGATCGGAGAATTATCCTCCATGATTCCAAAATATATTGAAGCTTGTTATCCAGCGGCAGTGGATGGTACTATATTGATGGATACGAAACTAGAAATCGAGGTATTACCTGCAAATGCTCTTTGCAACGACTGCAATCAGGTGTTTCCTATTGTCAAAAATAAGGGAGTATGTCCTCACTGTAATACAAATAATTTTGAAATTCTCAGCGGCAAAGAATTTTTTATAAAAGAAATTGTGGCCTATTAAAATTCTGGCTTAACGAGCGACAGACGCCAGGAAAGGCTGAGCATTTTTAGTCTTACTACAATTTACACGGCTCCCATGCTAGGATTTTGTATCAGTCGCATAAACATTCCACGTAACCTCAAAACATCGAAGAATTGGCTCTTAGGGAGCCAATTCTTCGATTGAGTTTACGTTTCATATGCTCATATGATATAAAATCCTAGCATGGGAGCCGTGTAAATTGAATATAGATTATGAACTCAGCCTTTCTTGGCTGACTACGAAATACGGACATGTTGGTTTACAAGCGGTTAATAAAAACCAGAAATTTTTTTGCGCATAGCAAGTTTGTGACTGTGACTTGTTCAAACACAAATCTTGTGGTTGAATGAGTTCTTTCAACCTTTACTAACGAGTACAATTGATCATATGCTACCTTTGATATTTCTTTATTATGTATAAATCATACTTTTCTGGAAATTTCCAATCAACAATAAGCTGCCTCTGCTTTTACTACCTTCAATATTTAAATTCTAGTATTTACTTTAACATTGCAGACAACAGCGGGGCCGTTTATCAAAACCAACAATATGCGCGGTGGTCATAGTCTTCCTAATTCGAATGGAGCACAGGTACTGGTCTTAAAATAATTTTAGCATTATGAGGTAGAAACTTTAGGTAGAATGAGCTCCCATAAGAGCTCATTCTGCCTTGCTTAGAGGTTCTGCCGAGTGGTTAATGCGTCTGATTTTAAGACCAGTACCTGTGCTCCATTCAAATTTCGAAAACCATATACCCACCGCGCATCTTGCGTGACTTTCCCAAAACTCCCCGCGTCCGTCCCACACCGTTAAACCAGAATTTGATTTTGATTGCTTCTGTGATTTTTTATGGTAAAATGGAAATATGGAAATATGCAGATAAAATTTTATATTACAAAGGAGACTTGAATATGTATGAAATGAAAGAGGAATACTTAATAGGAATACAAGAAATTGATGACGAACATAGAACATTATTTGAAATAGCAGAAGAAGCGTATCAACTAAGAAATGATGAATTTATACCAGACAAGTATGATAATGTACGAAATATCTTACATCGACTAAAGGATTACACTTTAATGCATTTTGATCATGAAGAGGCATATATGCAAAGTGTTAATTATAAAAGGATGTTTACCCAGAAGGTTCAGCATGATGAATTCCGTGAAAAATTAGAAGAATTTGACATAGAAAACATTGATGAAAATTCAGATAACACAATAGATGAAATTCTGGACTTTTTAACAGACTGGCTCATAAACCATATTTTTGAAAATGATAAATTAATCGGAGAATAATAGGAAGAGGTTGTGTTGAAGTAAAATTCAGCATAACCTCTTTTTGCCTTGTGGGCTGGAAAAGTAGAGTTATGTGACATTGTTACAGAACAAAAATAAAATTCAGTATATAATCAGAATAAATAAACGAATAATTTGCTTTGTCAAAAATATAACAAAAAGGAGAAATAATTATGGCGAAAAAAACAGTGATTATTGGTGGAGTTGCAGGTGGAGCTACTACAGCAGCAAGGCTTCGAAGAAGAGATGAGTCTATGGATATTATTGTATTGGAGAGAGGGGAATATATCTCTTATGCGAATTGTGGTCTGCCTTATTATATTGGTGATGTTATAAAAAGCCGCGATGCTCTTCTTTTACAGACACCTCAAGCAATGAAAGATAAATTTAATGTTGATGTGCGAGTTGCGAACGAAGTAATGGAGATTCTTAAAGATAAGAAGATAATAAAGGTAAAAGATTTGCACACAGGTGAAATTTATGAAGAAAGCTATGATAACTTAATCATTGCTACCGGTTCTTCTCCAATGAAACCACCTATTCCAGGTATTGATGGAAAAAATATCTTTACGCTATGGACAATACCAGATACGGATCGTATCAAAGCATATGTACAAGAAAGAAAGCCAAAGACTGCAGCAGTAATCGGTGGTGGATTTATCGGTCTTGAGATGGCAGAAAACTTAGTTGAAGCAGGTGCAAAAGTAAGTGTTATTGAAATGCAAAATCAGGTAATGGCACCGCTTGACTTTGAGATGGCAAATCTGCTTCATGAAAATATGAGAATGAATCAGGTGAATTTAGTTTTAGAAGATGGAGTTGCATCTTTTGAAGAAAAAGGAGAAACAACTGCGATTAAACTAACAAGTGGAAAAGTGCTTGAAGTGGATATGGTAATTCTTTCAATTGGAGTAAAACCAAACAGTGAGCTTGCTAAAAATGCTGGACTTGAGCTAAATAAGCGTGGCGGAATTATTGTAGATGAATATCTTCACACCTCAGCAAAAGATATTTATGCAGTTGGTGATGTAATTGAAGTGGATCATGCCGTTTCAAAAGAGAAGACAATGATTCCATTGGCAGGGCCTGCTAATAAGCAGGCACGTATATTAGCGGATAATCTAGCGGGTGACAAAAAGACCTATAATGGATCATTAGGAACAGCAGTTGCGAAAGTATTTGACTTAAATACTGCCTCTGTCGGACTCAATGAAAAACAATTACAGGCGCAGGGAAAAGAAAAAAATAAGGATTATTTTACTGCCTTAATTAATCAAAAATCACATGCTGGCTATTATCCTGGTGCAACACCACTTACGCTTAAAATGGTATTTGATAAAGAAGGAAAGATTCTTGGTGCTCAGATTGTTGGCCAGGATGGAGTGGATAAGCGAATCGATACGTTAGCAACAACAATGCGCCTTAAAGGCAGTATCTATGATTTGGCAGAACTAGAACTGGCATATGCACCACCATTTTCTTCTGCAAAAGACCCAGTAAATATGCTTGGATTTGTGGCAGAAAATATTTTAAATGATCTTGTATCCTTCGTGGAATGGGATGAGTTGGATGAGCTGCTTTCAGATAAAGAAAAACAAAAGGATGTTACGATTCTTGATATAACAGAAGCTATGGAGCGTATGGTATTTGCAATAAACGATTCTTATCATATCCCATTTGGGCAAATAAGAAATCGCATGAATGAACTTGATAAAAACAAACGAATTATCGTGTATTGCGCAATTGGGGTTCGTTCTTATAACGTAGCTAGAATATTAATGCAAAGTGGATTCAAAAACGTAGAGGTTCTATCAGGAGGCACTAATTTTTACAAATCCATGCACCATAATGACGAAAAGGAGAATGAAACAATGATTCCGATTGAAAAAGAAGCATCTACCACAACAGACGGAAATGTTACTTGTGTGGATAAAGCAATGAAGGTAATAGACTGCTGCGGATTACAATGCCCTGGTCCTATTATGAAAGTACATGAAGCAATTACAGAAATGAATGACAAAGAAGTGTTACAGGTTTCGGCTACCGATATGGGATTTGCAAGAGATATTGATGCATGGTGCAAAAGAACAGGAAATACTTTGGTCAAAACGGAACGAAAAGATAAAGAAAATATAGTTTACATTCAAAAGGGAACAGATACTTGTACAATTGGGGAAGCACCAAAGACAGTGGAAATGCCACAAGGAAAAACGTTAATTGTATTTAGTGGAGATTTTGACAAAGTTTTAGCTTCCTTTATCATTGCAAACGGGGCAGCATCTATGGGACGTCCCGTAACCATGTTCTTTACCTTCTGGGGATTGAATGCACTTCGTAAAACAAACGGCCCTTCGGTAAAGAAGCCATTTATGGATAAGATGTTTGGAATGATGATGCCAAAAGGTTCAAGTAAACTTAAATTATCTAAGATGAATATGGCTGGAATGGGAACTTCCATGATGAAGATGGTTATGAAGGATAAAAATGTAGATACATTGGAAGATTTAATGAAACACGCAATGAAAAATGGTGTAAAACTGGTGGCTTGCACCATGTCAATGGATGTAATGGGAATCACAAAAGATGAAATCATTGATGGAGTAGAGTTTGCCGGAGTAGCTTCCTATTTAGGAGATGCTGAAGAATCAAATGTTAATTTATTTATATAATAATAAAGTGTAAGAGGTTGTTCAACTAATATGAATGCTTCCTTTATAGTAAACAGATAAAATATAACATCTGTTTGCTATAAAGGGGGCTTTTATTATGGTGAAAAAATAATATCAGAAAGCTTAATAATAAATCTGTCGAGTTCCACTAATCGTATCATTAAGCGAAATGGATAACCATTCTACAGCCTTTGCTACATCTCTTTGTTCAATATATTTGCATAAGATAGAAGTATTATTACATAAAGATGCGATACCATATAATCTACAAAAACGTTTCCATAAGGTCATGACAGGAACTTTAAATGAAGAAACCATCAAAGGTAGTAAAGTGTTTCCAGATAAACATGCTAGCTCATGCTGAAATTGGAATGCAAGCTCTGAAGCTACTTCCAATGAATCAGTTTCTTCCATTTGATTTACATAATTTTTTAAATGAGTAATTTCATCATCTGTAATCTTAGAAATGCATAATTGTGCTGCAAGAGAGTCAAATGCAATTCGAAGTTCTAAAATAGAACGTATCTCAGCATCTCTTAATATCCCACCATTATAATTCATAATGGAAATTAAAGTCTCCAAAGTTCCGTTTATACGGTAATCAGCTACAAATGTACCAACTCTAGGTTTTATAATTAAAAAACCTTTTCGGGCTAGCTCTGTGATACCGGCATTTACGACAGCTCTACTGACTTGCATTGATTCAGATAGTTCTCTTTCTGGAGGAAGCTTTTCCCCAATGAGGATTTTTCCGGAAAGAATCATAGTCTCCAGTTGACTTATAAATAGCTCTTTTAGCGAAGGTGCACTTAATTTTTTAAACTCCATATGGTTTATCACTCCTTTGGTTGCTTGTGGTATGTCCAAGTACCAAATTTTATTATATAGCAATGTTGACTAATCAACAAGAGAAAGTATTTTTATTCATTGGTCACAATAACAGCCTGTAATCCAGGTGTCATATAGGTCGCACCAACAAGATATATCGTAAACATTTCATTCCCTTTGACTTCGAGAGGTATTACAAGCAGAGGCTCAAAACTATCTTCCGGTTGAAGACCAGGAGCTACTTCAAAAACATGAAACACATATTTTCCTGCATCAATCTCTTTAAATGGTGTGATTTCTGTAAATTCAATATCGGAAAATACGTTATCTCCATTATCTAAGCTTACATCAAAACTTCCACTTCCATATGAAAGATTAACAAAACGAAGACATGCAGTGTTCCAGGCTTTATTGCTACATATCTGATCAGATACTTCAACTAATTGCAACCCATTTGCTGAGTTTGTAATTACTAATGTAATTTGTGCGCCCTCAACAAAAGAGACAGATTTTCGGAAGACTATATTGAGAGGATTAGCAGCTTCTGCAATTATTACAGTACAATAGCCGCTCATGATTTTGGTATATGGTGTAATTTCTTTATAACTCAACCGTGAGGTTACAATTCGAGGACCGATGCTAATCAGTAATGGAAAATAGTTTTCTGCTGCATTAAAAAAACGTGCCTGGGTGTAATTAATCGAACCAGGGAAGGAGGGGGTGATAACGGATCCAATACCATTTTTGGGATAACATGCTTTATTCTCATTTTCCTCACTTGATTCAGGAGTTGTCAGGTTGGCAGGAGTTGTCAGGTTGGCAGGAGTGCTTTGAATAGGTTTTTTAGTTGTTCCGTTGTCCATATTCTAACCTTTACTTTAATCTTTTAGTTTATCATATGAGCCTATCTTTAAAACGTGATGTGAAACGTATTTTTCTTATATTTCTAATGGGTATAAGAGCTAGCAAAGCATAAAATAAAGACTCATAGATTTTCAATAATTGTTAATACTAGATAAAAACAATTGAAAGGGTGAATATTATGGATGATCAAACGATTCATTTACTTAAAGAATGTAATGCAGGATGTAAATCTGCAACTGATAGTATGGAGCAAGTATTAAAGTATGTAGAGCAGGAAAAGCTCAAAGAACTTATTGAAAAATGCAATGAAAAGCATGTTAAAATTGGTGATGAATGCCACGATCTTTTAAATAAACTGGGTGCCGATGAAAAAGACCCTAGCATTATGGCAAAAACATTTTCCTTCTTAAGTACGGAAGCGAAACTAATGATAAATGATGATTCCCATAAAATAGCAGAACTTATGATGGATGGCTGCAATATGGGTATTAAGTCTATTAGTGAAGCAATTAATAAGTATCCGGAAGCTTCAAAAGAGAGTGTTGCTTTGGCAGAAAAACTAGTAAAAGAAGAACAAGAATTTTTGAATGAGCTAAGAGCTTATATATAATTACAAATATAGTTTATGTTCAATTTGCAATCCGGGGTTCAAATAGCATACGTTAAACCATCAACACGATTATCAATTTTAATAAGCTATAGGCAATGAAAAGCGAGTGATAGTGACACTCGCTTTTTCATTATTTTCTATTCCATATTTTACTAGGTTGAGCTTTTGCTGTTGGATAGCGAAAGAGTAGTGTCTTCAAGGCGTTCCAGTTAAACGGAAATAACGGCCAAAAATAACTTTTCTTTGCAAAGGTAGGTGTTGTAATAATAGAAATAAGAACTAAACAAAAACTTATGATAAAGCCCCATAAACCAAAAAATCCTACGCATATTACTAAAAAGATACGATAGATACGAATGGCTTCACCAAATTCAATACTTGCCAAACTGAGTGTCACAAGCATCGTAAGAGCTCCATAAAATATAACTTCTACACTTGCCCATTTTAGCTGAATTGCGATATCACTAATAATAAGACCGCCTATAATTCCCATTGAATTTGATAAACCACTGGCTGCATGTGAAGAGGAATATTTGAATAAATCAAGTCCAAACTCAATAAATATTACATATAGTAAAAGTCGATAAGGAGATATAACTTCCGTAGTGATTATTTTAAATCCATAAAAATCTGGATAATAAGCTCCAAGTAATAGAAAGACAGGTAGCAGTAACAAACTTAAGATCATACAGCCAAAGCGTAGTAAGCGAAGATAATTACCGACAGAAGGGCTTTTATAATAATCCTCCGGACTTTGCGTGAACTCAAATATGGTACATGGTAAGATAATAATAGTAGGGGAATTATCGACAATAAGAACCATATGTCCTTCTAAAAGATAACTGCAGGCTACATCTGGCCGTTCTGTGAGGTAAAAACTTGGAAGTGGATTAATCCATCTTCGTTTTACCAATAGTTCTTCCAGACTTTTCGTTCCCATGGTTAACGAAGTAATCACAAGAGAATCCATCTTCGTTTTTAATTTCCTTAATAAATCTTCATCTACGATTTCTCCAATATAGCCAATTGCTACATCGGTCTTACTATCACTGCCAATGGTTTGTACCTCAAAGGTAAGATTTGGGTTTCGGATTCTTCTACGAATCAATGCGGTATTTGTAACAAGGGTTTCAACAAAACCATCTTTAGCACCACGTGTTACCTTTTCTGTATCTGGTTCTGCCATGGAACGGGTTGGATAATATCTGGTATCAATAATCATTACTTGTGCGAAACCATCGATAAAAAGAGCAGAAGGGCCGCTTAATACATTTTTAACTATAACATTCCAGTCATTGGTTAATTGTACCTGGGAATAACCAATTTTTTTGTTCATGAACTTTTGGATGTCTGAAATGGAAGTGTCCTTCATGAAATGGGGGTCTTGTAAGTTAGAGAATAACTCTTGCAAAATGGATGATTCAATTAAGCCATTGACACCAATCCAGAAAGCCTTTGTTTCACCTAAAAGCAAATCTCTTGTAATCAGATCAAAACTTTTCCCTATAGGGAAAATTTGTTTTGCCATTTTAATATTTTCATCAAGTTGCGTGGATAATTCCATGATAAAACCTCTTATCTTTTTTATGATTATTGTGAGCAGAAACATAAAAAATATGCAAATATATTAAATATCAAAGCAATTAAAAGTTGTAATACAAGGTAAATTTGAATATATAATAACTAATATTCATAAACTTATAAAAAAGCAAAGAGGTATAGCATGAAAATGAATACTAAGCTGCTGATTAGCAGCATTGCGATTAGTGTAGGTGTAGGTGCATTGGCAGGTTTGTTGACTACAAACAGTATGGAGGTATTTGAGCAGATAACAAAACCGCCATTAACTCCACCATCATGGGTGTTCCCTGTTGTGTGGACAGCTCTATACATACTGATGGGAATATCAGCATATCTAATCTCTATTTCCGACGATCCAAGAAAAGAGCAGGCACTTAAAATTTATGAAATGCAATTATTCCTTAATTTCTGCTGGTCCATTGTCTTTTTTAATATGCAACAATATTTACTTGCATTTGTGATTTTAGTTTTATTATGGATATTAATCATTTTAATGATTCGCATGTTTAACAAAATCAATCCGCTAGCTGCAAAACTTCAGATACCTTATTTGCTTTGGGTGACATTTGCGGGTTATTTAAATTTAGCAATCTATTTTTTAAATAAGTAAAAGTGAAGATTTTCTAATATATACGAGTGAAATATGCAACGATAAGTAACAAAGAGGCAGTAACAAACTTTAATGTTTGTTACTGCCTCTTTGCTATTTATTTGACAATTAATTTATTCGGACAAAGCTTTTACTTCTTCATAACATTTTAAATCGGTATAAAGTTCTCCAAGATAAGGATTTCTCTTTGTCTTAACAACTTTATAAATCATGTATATGAATACAGCAATATTAGCTAATAAAGCAAGTAAGCTAACAACAAACAAGGTAGTTGTATTATGAGAAGATTTTACTGCGAATTGTGATTCATCAATAAATGCAGGATAAGTCATTGCGAACATGCACCATAAAGCTAAAGTCTGTGCACGATGCTGTAACCAAGCACCCTTACTTAATGTAAATGCAGTAAGTGTTGGTGCAAATAGTAATGCAATACCACAATACCAAGAATGATCTGGTAAACAGTTATATGTATAAGCAAAGTTCCAAAGATCATATGCTATAATCCAGAACCAACACATATCTGGCCATAACATATCTTTACTTTTTTGTTTACTAATGCAGATTCCTAACCAACCTGTAATCGTGATGATATTTAAAATACCAGCAATACCATTCATATAGTTCCAAGAACCACTAACGGTAACCATACCCTCAAAAACTTCTTTTGTAAGGTGTAATCCACCAATTTGGAAATCACGAGCAACCGCTTCACAAATATTAATTGCTAAAATAAGCGGTGGAAAACATAAAAGAAATTTATTACTGCTAGCACCTTTTATATGACGGATTAACCAAAAACCAATACATCCTGCTAGTGAAGAATATACCTTAGCAAAGTGGAACCAGTCATTTACGCTAGTACCTTTTGTTGTACTTGGCCATACAAAAATGGTCAAAATAATTGGTAAAACCACAAATAAAGCAAGCCCTCCTATTTTAGATCTACGGCCTAACTCGTTAAGTGCAATCAATGCTACAAAAACAAAAAGTAGCATTAGCCAGTTTGATAGAGGCTGCGCTTCAAAAAATATCATATTACTTCCTCCTATTATAAATATAAATTAACATAATTGAAAACGCATGAAACGAAATGCGTTTTGTTATTTTATGCTTTACTTTTATTATACTAAATGTACTATAAAAGTCAATGTTTACTGGCGCATTTTTATACGTTTTCCATATATTAAGTATGATAGGAGTTGATAATATGTGGCAAGGAATTCTATGGGCATTTTTAGGAACTTGTTTTACCTTTTCTGTAACTAGTTTAGGTTCACTTAATGTTTATATATTAAAAAACAAGTTAAATAGTAATACACAAAGTGTTTTTTTGGGATTTGCGGGTGGGGTAATGATTGCAGCCTCGATTTGGTCATTATTATTACCGGCCATTGATCGAGCAGAAGAAAATGGGCAAATTTCTTGGCTTGTTGCAACCAGTGGATTTTTGTTAGGTGTTATTTTACTACTTCTTCTTGATGCTTGGATAAAGAAGAAGGCAAGAAATAGAAAGTTTGGAGCTCTAGATCTTCAATCAACTACTGGAATGCTGCTTTTGGCAATTACCATTCACAACATTCCAGAAGGTATGGCAGTTGGCCTTGCATTTGCAATGGCAGCGGAACGTTTGGAGGATACTAATTTATTGACCGGAGCAATTGCATTGGCAATTGGTATTGGCATACAAAATTACCCAGAAGGTGCAGCGGTGGCGCTTCCTCTCTTTAAGGAAGGAATGAGTAGAAAGAAAGCATTTTTCATAGGTAGCATGTCTGCGATTGTAGAACCGGTTTTTGGAGTTTTGGCAGCCGTAATGGCAAGCTTTATTAGTCAATTTATGCCGTTTCTTTTATCTTTTGCAGCAGGAACTATGATATATGTAGTTATTGAGGAACTCGTACCCGAAGCACATGCAGGCGGAAAGGAAAAGACGGGAACGATTGGATTTATACTTGGTTTTGTTATAATGATGATTCTTGACATAGCGCTAGGGTAGAAGATAAAGAAATAAGAATAAATTAATATGAAATGAGGCATACTCATAATATTTGAAAAAATGGAGGAATATTATGAGAATCCCAAAACACATCGGAATTATTCCAGATGGTAATCGAAGATGGGCAAAAGGAAGTGGACGAAATAAAGAAGATGGGTATGAATATGGCTTAGACCCTGGCCTTGAGGTCCTACGCCTTGCAAAACAGTATGGAATCAATGAGATTACCTACTATGGCTTTACTATGGACAATTGCAAAAGACCAAAAGAACAGGTAGACGCATTTAAAAAGGCTTGTGTCGATGCAGTAAAACTTATTGAGGGAGAGGATGCATCTTTGCTTGTAGTTGGCAATACGCAGTCTCCCTATTTTCCAAAAGAGTTACTACCCTATACCAAACGGACAAAAACAGAAAAAGATAATAAAATTAGAGCAAACTTTTTAGTGAATTATGGATGGGACTGGGATATTAAAAGTGGATTTGCATCAAAAGAAATATCTAGGATAGATATGATTATTCGATGGGGTGGAATGTGCCGTCTTTCAGGGTTTTTACCAATTCAATCTGTTTATGCTGATTTTTATATTATAAAAGAGTTGTGGCCAAATTTTAGTAAAGATCAGTTTAAGGATGCAATTTCATGGTATCAGAAGCAAGATGTCACACTAGGAGGATAAAATTGGAATAAAAACACTTTTTTTTAGGTCAAAAGTCTGATATAATACCAAAGAATAACATGAAAATTACAAATGAGAAAGGATTGCACCATTATGATTACACTAAACATTCAACTTCAAATTACGGTAATATGCTTTCTTGCTATAATATTGTTTAAATATTTGAAATCTGAAAAGCTACCATTGTTAGCAACCAGATGTTTCTCTATTATGATTCTATTAGCAAGTATTAATCTTATATTTGATATTGTTACGGTTTTCACGGTTTCCCACGCGGATATACTAGCGCCTTGGTTCAATCGATTATGCCATCAAATTTATATTGGGTCTCTTGATTCCTTGATGTTTTCTTCTTATATTTATGTAGATATATTAGGAGATAGTCATAGAAAATTTTTAAAACGAGAATCGGTACTTGCTTTTATTATTTACATAATATCGCTGGGAATGATCGTTTTTGCTCCTATTTATTTTATTGAGTCAAAATTCATTTCTTATTCGTATGGGCCGATGTTAGATGTGTTATATATTACGACAATAATATATATGGTATTGAGTATATCAATTACATTTTTCTATAAGCATACTTTAAGTCAGGCTAAAAAAATGGCGATTCTAGTAGGGACTGCAATATGGACAATAATGGTTCTTGTTCAATATATCAATCCCGAGTTACAGATTTCTTCACTTTTCGTAGTACTAATGATATTTTTTGTTTTTATTACCTTTGAAAATCCGACAGAACACATGGATGCGGAATTGAATTGTTTTAACAAGCGAGCATTTCTATTAATGATAGATGAAACGATTCGTAATAAAAAGAATTTTTATATTGTAAGTTTAGTATTTGAAGATATATCGTTTGTATATAGTAAAACAATTTATGAAGGAGAGAATGGAATACTATTACAGTCAATTCAGGAAATGAAAAACGCATTTGGTGCAGAAGTATTTCGTTCAAAAGGGAATTCTTTTTCCGTTATCATAAGTACTAAGAATATGACCATGGAGGAATGTCTGAAAAAAATAGAGAATACACCGATTGGAATCACAAAAATACATATTAATATTTTAGAATGTCCAAAGTATGCTACTAATGTAGATGAAGTATTTGAGATAATAAAATTTGCATCGGAACAAAAAGTCGTTTCTGCAAATCATACGATTCCAATTAACATAGTAGACGATACCTTCTTAGAGATGAGAACACGAACACATCAGATAGAATCCATCATCAAAACAGCAATTGAAGAGGATGGATTTGAAGTTTGGTATCAGCCGATTTATTCTACCAAATATAGTTGCTTTCTGTCAGCCGAAGCATTGGTTCGCCTAAAAGATAGTCAAACAATTGGATTTATATCACCGGAAGAATTTATACCAATTGCAGAGAAAAAGGGCCTTATTATGGAACTTGGTAGTATCGTCTTTGAAAAGGTATGTGCATTTGCTGCAAAAACAGATTTGGAAGCATATGGTGTAAAATATGTTGAAGTCAACTTATCTGGAATTCAAGGAGTCAATCCAATGCTACCGAAACATTTGAAATTGATAATGGAGAAGTATCAGATTAATCCGATGTTTATAAATCTTGAAATAACAGAAACTGCTACGGTAGAATCGGGTGAAATGTTAAATCGGAATATGAAGCAGCTTCGATCGATGGGATGTAGTTTTTCAATGGATGATTTTGGGACTGGTTACTCAAATTTATCACAAATGGCAGAAATTTCTTATGATTTAGTTAAAATAGATAAGAGCCTGATTTGGCCGTGCTTTGATGAGATAAACGAAAAACCAAATTTAATATTATCGAGCGTTGTAAATATGATTCGTATGCTAGGTATCAAAATTGTAGCAGAAGGGGTCGAAACCAAAGAACAAGTTGAAGTACTAACCAATATGGGAATTAATTACCTACAAGGTTATTATTTTTCAAAACCAATTACGGAATGTTCTTATGTGGAATTTTTAGAAGAAAAAAATAAACTAGCTTCAATTGATGTAAATATAGGCTAATAAAAATAGGCACCGAAAATGAAAGGAATTTCCATTTTCGGTGCCTATGATTTTTTGAAATAATATAGATTATCTATTCAATATTCCAATCAATCGGCTGAAACGTATCCACATCAAAGAGTCCTCTATCAAGGAGACGAAGGGATGGAATAACTGGAAGAGCCAAAAAGGATAATGTAATAAATGGATCAATACCTTCTGGTATACCAAGTGAGCGAGCGACGGAAAGCATACTGCTTGCTTTTTCTTGTACTTGTTTGCAGGGAAGCGTACTCATTAATCCGCCAACAGAAAGTGGAAGAACATCGATAACTTTTCCCCCGGATGCAATGACGTAGCCACCTTGTGTCTCGCGTAATTTTTCAACAGCAAGGATAATGTCAGTATCATTATCACCTGCTACAATTATATTATGGGAATCATGTGATACACTGGTGGCAATTGCTCCATTTAAAAGGCCAAAGCCCTTTAATGGTGCTACTCCAACATTTCCACCTTTTCCATGTCGTTCCACAACACAAAGTTTATTGTATTCTTTATTTGGAGTAAATACTCCATTTTCGCCTGGAATTTCTTCTATAAGGTGATTTGTAGTAAGCTGTTCTGTAACCATTTCCATTACGTGATTTTTCTCCATTTTTGCAAGTTCCAACATGGAAGGATTCAAAGTAGGGAAGATAACCGTATGCAAAAGATTCTCGTTTTTTACTTCATAATGCAAGGTGTTTAGGTATGCTTCACTTATCACCTGTCCACTCTTCATAACGAAATTGGTTTTAACCTCTTCCAAGTTATCAAGTACAACTAAGTCTGCTTTATAACCAGCTGCAACTGCTCCTAAATCTCTTAGTCCATAGATCCTGGCAGCGGAAAAACTAGCCATTTTATATGCTTTAATTGGTTCCATGCCACGTGATATTGCCTTTTTAATGCAATAACTGATGTGACCATCACGCTCCATATCCTCTAAATGACGGTCGTCGGTACAAAAAGCGCAACGATCGAGAGGAATTGCATTTCTTACTAATCCTCGAACGATTGCATCCAGATTTTTAGCACCGCTTCCTTCACGAATTAAAATATGGAAGCCAGCTTCAATTTTTTCAAGTGCCTCTTCAAAATTAACACATTCGTGGTCATTATCTACACCAGATAGACGATACGTTTGAATCTCTTTCTCTTTAATTCCAGGTGCATGTCCATCAATCACCCTATTTTTGAATAGTGAAAGCTTATCAAGAGCCTTTGGTTCACGATGAATTACATCAAGAAAGCACATAACTTCTCCAAGACCCAGGATACGGGGATGAGACAAATATTTTTCCATATCCTTTGCAAGAAATTCACCTGCGCCATTGGTATCATATTTGGTTGCTGGTACGGAAGACGGAACCATAATATACACATTCAATGGAATATTTTCTGTAGCATCCAAAAGGAAGTCGAGAGCCTCGCCGCCTTTTACATTGACTAATTCATGAGGATCGGCAATTAAAGTTGTTGTTCCTGATTTCAGGAGCATTTTTGATAATTCCATTGGTAAGACCATTGTGGATTCTATATGTATATGTGCATCGATAAAACCAGGTGCAATATATTTTCCAGAACAATCAATTTCTTTTTCCCCAGTGTATTCACCGATGCCTACAATTGTTTCTCCTACAATCGCAATGTCAGCTTTTACAATTCGCTCAGAAAAAACATTAAGGATAAAACCATTTTTTAGAACAAGGTCGGCTTTTTTCTCCCCCAAGGCGACCTCCATCATATAATTTTTGCTCATAAATTCCCTTCCTTTTTAAAAGTATTCTGAAAAAAATAGTAAATATATTATAGGTTCAGAAAAGTTGTTTGTCAATGGAACTTGGCCTTGATTTCTCCTAAAATCAAAATTTTTTTGCGTAATAATTAAAATTTTTTTTTGCTTCAGTTAGCAAAAAAAAAGGAAAAGAAAGGATTAAGTCGAATATACCATATAGTGAGAGCTTTTCTGAGTATTAAAAAGAGGGAGGCAATATGGAAAAAATGAATATTCGACAGAAGATGGAACAAAGAGAACATGAAATTTTAAGCCCTTATGCTTCATTTAGTGATCAATCAAGAGGAAGAGACATCAAGGAAGAATCTTGCGATATCCGACCTTGCTACGAAAGAGACAGAGACCGTATTTTGCACTGCAAATCCTTTCGACGACTAAAACATAAAACGCAGGTCTTTTTATCTCCAACGGGAGACCACTATCGTACCCGATTAACACATACACTTGAGGTTGCTCAGATTGGACGTACAATTGCGAAGGCATTACTTCTCAACGAAGAACTAACTGAAGCCATAGCGCTTGGGCATGATTTGGGGCATACTCCATTTGGACATGCTGGGGAGCGAGCTCTTGATACGGTTTGTAAATACGGATTTCAGCATCACGAACAAAGTATTCGGGTTGTGGAACGGCTGGAAAAAGATGGAAGAGGCATGAATCTTACCTTAGAAGTTAGAGATGGTATTCTAAATCACCAGACAAGTGGAACGCCTTCTACGCTGGAAGGGAAAATAGTCCGTCTTTCGGATAAAATTGCTTATATTAACCATGATATTGACGATGCCATTCGTGGACATATTATAAAGGAAGAAGATATACCAATGCAATATCGTGAAGTTTTAGGGTATTCTATTAAGGAACGACTAAATACTTTGATTCATGATATTGTTAAAAATAGTGAAAATCAAAACAATATTCGAATGTCAAATGAGATTGAAGAAGCAATGTTTGCTCTTCGCAAATATATGTTTCAAAGTGTTTATACCAATCCGATTGCAAAAGGAGAAGAGGGTAAGGCAGAAAGTATGGTAATTGAGCTATATGAACATTATTTAAATCATGTAGAGCTTCTTACCTCAGAATATAAAGATATGCTTGAAAAGGAAAATGAACCAGTAGAGAGGGTTGTATGTGATTATATTGCAGGAATGACCGATCGCTTTGCGATTGATACCTTTACCTTATTAAAAATTCCAAATTTTTGGGCAGTAAAATAGAGAATTAGGAGTAAATATGTATTATCCAGAAGAAATTGTAGAAGAAGTCAGACAAAGAAATGATGTTGTGGATGTAGTTTCTTCCTATGTTAAACTACAAAAAAAAGGAAATAACTATATGGGCCTTTGCCCATTTCATAATGAGAAGTCTCCTTCCTTTTCCGTAAATGGCGGCAAACAGATGTATCATTGCTTTGGCTGCGGTGTTGGAGGCAATGTATTTACCTTTATTATGGAGTATGAAAATTATACGTTTGTGGAAGCAATGAAGTTTTTAGCACAGCGAGCAGGTATTCATCTGCCGGAAACCGAGCTTTCAGAAGAAGATAAAAGAAAGGCTGATCTTCGAGGCAGATTATTAGAAATTAATAAAATTGCTGCAAACTATTTTTACTATCAGCTTAAATCGGAACGCGGGCAACTTGCTTATGATTATTTTAAGAATCGTGAGATTACAGATGAGTCCATTACAAAATTTGGACTTGGTTTTTCAAATAAATTTAGTGATGACTTGTATCAATATTTAAAAAAACAAGGATATGATGACAGCCTGTTAAAAGAGACTGGATTAGTTACAATGGATGAAAAAAGAGGGGGGCATGATAAGTTCTGGAATCGAGTTATGTTTCCGATTATGGATGCCAATAATCGAGTTATCGGGTTCGGCGGAAGAGTGATGGGAGAAGGATCGCCGAAATACTTAAATTCTCCAGAAACCAAGATTTTTGATAAGAGTCGTAACCTATATGGTCTTAATTTCGCTAGACAAAGTCGAAAGAAAAATATGATTATTTGCGAAGGCTACATGGATGTAATTTCATTACATCAAGCTGGTTTTGACAATGCAGTAGCTTCTCTTGGAACAGCGTTTACTGGTTTGCAGTCAAATTTACTTAAGCGATATACAGATGAAGTATTATTAAGCTATGATAGTGATGAAGCTGGAATTAAGGCGGCTCTTCGCGCCATACCAATATTAAAGGAAGCCGGTCTAACTGCGAAAGTAATCAATATGAAGCCTTATAAGGACCCGGATGAATTTATAAAATCGCTTGGTGTAGAGGAATTTCAGGAGCGAATGGATAATGCACAAAATAGTTTTTATTTTGAAATTGAAATTTTGGAGCAACAATTTAATCTCGCTGATCCGGAAGAAAAGACGAAGTTTTTTCATGAAATAGCAAAGAAACTTGTGGTATTTAAAGAAGAAATAGAGCGAAATAATTATATTGAAGCGATTGACCGAAGATACAACCTAGGGTTTGAAAATCTAAGAAAACTTGTCAATCGATATGGTTTACAAGTAGTAAACGGACAAGCGTATGAAAGCAATAGGGAAGATATACAAATTAAAAATAAAAAACTAGAAGATGGATTTTTACAATCGCAGAAAATTCTTTTAACCTGGTTAATTGAAGATACCCGATTGTTTGAAAAAATAAAGGGGATTATAAGTCCAGAAGACTTTAAGGAGGATTTGTATTTTAAGGTTTCAAAAATGTTATTTGAACAGTATGAGAAAGAGAAACTGGTAACACCGGCTAAGATACTAAATCAATTTGAAAGTAAAGAAGAACAAAGAGAGGCGGCTTCTTTATTTAATACTTCCCTAAGTAAAGAAATGAATCTTTTGGAACGGGAAAAAGCCTTTAATGAAATTGTAGTTCGCATCAAGAAATATAGTTTGGATTATGAAAGCAAGTATGTTACAGATATCACTCAGTTACAGGAAGTTATTAAGAAACAGGGTAATTTACAAAAATTGCATATTTCTTTACAAGATTGTTAAGACTATGCAGGTGTAGGAGGCTACTTATGGAAGATAACGGTGTTTCAAAATTCAGTGAGAGACTAAAAGATTTGTTGGAATATGCAAAGAAAAAGAAAAATGTACTTGAAGTTGAAGAGGTCAATGATTTCTTTTCAGACATCGAGCTGGATGCGGAAAAAGTAGAAAAGATTTATCTGTTTTTGGATAAAAAAGGGGTTGATGTCCTTCGTATTACTGATGATGTTCCGGATGAGGACATTATTTTAGAAGTTGAGTCGGAAGACGATGAAAAAGAAGAAATTGAAAATATTGATTTATCAGTGCCGGATGGAATCAGCATCGAGGATCCGGTCCGTATGTATTTAAAAGAGATTGGAAAAGTACCGCTATTAAGTGCGGATGAAGAAATTGATCTTGCAAAACGTATGGAAGATGGAGATGTGGAAGCAAAGAAACGTTTGGCGGAAGCGAATCTTCGTTTAGTTGTTAGTATTGCAAAGCGCTATGTTGGTCGTGGTATGCTATTTCTTGATTTAATTCAAGAAGGCAATTTAGGATTAATCAAAGCGGTTGAAAAGTTTGATTATACAAAAGGTTATAAATTTAGTACGTATGCAACCTGGTGGATTCGTCAGGCAATTACCAGAGCCATTGCTGATCAGGCAAGAACCATTCGTATTCCAGTGCATATGGTAGAGACAATCAATAAATTAATACGTGTTCAAAGACAGTTATTACAAGAATTAGGCCGTGAACCAGCCTTAGAAGAAGTTGCAGCTGAAATGAATATGCCGATTGAGAGGGTTCGTGAGATTCAAAAGATTTCACAGGAACCAGTATCATTAGAAACACCAATCGGTGAAGAAGAAGATAGCCATCTGGGCGATTTTATTCAAGATGATAATGTTCCAGTTCCTGCTGATGCAGCAGCGTTTACTCTGCTAAAGGAACAATTAGTAGAAGTACTTGGAACACTTACCGAACGAGAACAAAAGGTACTGCGCCTGCGATTTGGGCTAGACGATGGGCGAGCTCGCACATTAGAGGAAGTAGGTAAGGAATTTAATGTAACAAGGGAACGTATTCGACAAATAGAAGCAAAGGCACTTCGAAAATTAAGACATCCAAGCAGAAGTCGTAAACTGAAGGATTACTTGGAATAAGAGGATGATACGCGGTAATCGTATCATCATACATAATGAAAACGCGTACAGGAGACAAAAAATGGTACAATTATCAAAACGGCTTCTTATGGTTACAAACATGGTTACAAAAGGAAACCGTGTAGCTGATATAGGGTGCGATCATGCATATACCTCAATATATCTAGTGGAGCAAAATATTTCAAACCGCATTATCGCAATGGACATTAATAAAGGACCACTTGAGAGGGCAAAAGAACATGTTAAGCTTTATGGATGTGCAGAATATATTGATATTCGATTATCTGATGGGGCAAAAGAATTAGGACTGGATGAAGCTGATACATTACTTATTAGCGGAATGGGAGGCACTTTGACCATTCATATCCTTGAAGATAGCTACGAAGTCGTGCAAAGAGTAAAGGAACTGATATTACAGCCGCAGTCGGAAATAGCACAAGTAAGAAGATATCTGCATTCGATTGGCTTTTCTATCATAGATGAGGATATGCTGATAGAAGATGGTAAATATTATACCGCGGTGCATGCAATAAAAGGGGAAGAAAGCTATGAAGAGGAGATAGAATACTCTTATGGAAGAATTCTATTGCAGAAGAAAAATAAAAACTTATATGACTTTCTATGCCATGGTATTAATAAATACACAGAAGTTATCGCCAAATTAGAAACACAGGAATATGATAGAAATAAGCAACGTTTAAGTGAACTAAGGTTAGAAAAAGAAATGATGGAAAAAGCACTTAAACATTTTGACTAGGAGGATACATACATGGATAAAGTTACTCTTATCATAGACGGAGTGGAGAAAAAATATGATTGTGACACCACATATTTAAAAATATGCAAAGAATACGAGAAAAATTTTAACGATGACATTATGCTCGTTAAGCTTAATGGAAATTTGCGGGAACTAAATGCAAAGGTTGCCCAAAGTGGTACCCTGGAATTTTTGACAACTCAGGATGTGAATGGGTTGAAGACCTATACACGTGGCATAATTATGGTTTTAATGAAAGCTCTTTATAAAGTGATTGGCCAGGATAAAATCAATAAGGTTTCGATTGAACACTCAATGGGGCCAGGTTATTATGGTGAAATTGATATGGATGGTGATCTTACGCTAGAACTTATTCAAAAAGTAGAAGACCAAATGTTTGAATTTGTAAAAAAAGATATTCTATTTGAAAAGTATTCCATAAGTACAAGGGAAGCCATTGAAAAGTTCCATAATTATAAAATGTATGCAAAGGAGCAATTATTCCGCTATCGTCGTGTATCAAAAACGAATATCTATCGCCTTGGTGATTTTGAAGATTATTTTTTTGGATACATGCCACCAAGCACAGGAATGTTAAAATATTTTAAACTGATTCGTTATGAAAAAGGTTTTATACTACAACTTCCTACCATTGATGATACCAAGACCGTTCAGGAATTTAAACCAAGAGAAAAGCTTTTTGCAAAGCTTCGTGAAGTAAGCAATTGGGGAAGAGATATGGAGATTACTTCCGTAGGTGAACTAAACAATATGATTGCAAAAGGTGAAATGAGCGATTTGATTTTAGTGCAGGAAGCATTTCAGGAAAAGAAGATTGGTGAGATAGCAGAGCAAATTGCATCACTTAAAAATCGCAAGTTTGTAATGATTGCAGGACCATCTTCATCTGGAAAGACGACATTTTCTCATCGGCTTTCGATTCAGTTACGTACATTTGGACTTAAGCCTCATCCAATCGGAGTAGATGATTATTTCGTTAATCGGGAAGACACTCCACATAATGAAGATGGAACATTCAATTTTGAATGCTTAGAAGCGATTGATGTCGAGCAGTTTAACAAGGATATGAAAGCTTTGCTAAATGGTGAAAGAGTTGAACTCCCTAGTTTTAATTTTAAAACTGGGCGAAGAGAATACAAGGGTAATTTTAAACAACTTGGAGCAGATGACATATTAGTAATTGAAGGAATCCATGGTTTAAATGACAAACTCTCCTATGCGCTTCCAGCGGAGAGCAAGTTTAAAATATATATCAGTGCATTAACTACTTTAAATATTGATGAGCACAACCAGATTTCTACTTCAGATGGAAGATTGATAAGGCGAATGGTGCGGGATGCAAGAACGAGAGGAGCAAGTGCTAGTAGGACAATTGAAATGTGGAAATCGGTTCGAAGTGGGGAAGAAAAGTATATTTTTCCATTCCAGGAAAGTGCAGATGTTATGTTTAATTCAGCGATGATTTATGAACTCGCGGTATTGAAACAGTTTGCAGAACCAATTTTATTTAATATTGAAACAAGTGATCCTGCATATACCGAGGCGAAACGATTACTCAAATTTTTAGACTATTTTGTCGGAGTAAGCAGTGAAGAAATACCAAAGAATTCTATTTTAAGAGAATTTGTGGGTAATAGTTGTTTTAAAGTATAAATAAATGAGCAGCGATATATTTTAGTGTAAACTAAAAATATCGCTGCTCATTTATTGATGTTCTTTTTAAAATTATATTTTTTTACTTTCCATAGAAGATTTGTGCAATTGGCGAATCAGGAGAAAGAATTAAAGTTTTATTTTCGCCGGTCATTGATGTTTTAATAGCATCTAAGCTACGAACAAAGGAATAAAAATCAGTTTTACTTTGGTCAGAGTATGCGTCTGCTAATATTTTCATATACTCTGCTTCTCCCTGGGCTACCAAAATGGCAGCGTTTTTTTCTGCTTCGGAAAGCATAACGGTTACTTCTTTATCCGTTGAATTTTTAATTACCTGTGCTACGGAATCTCCCTCTGCTTTATATGTTGCAGCGATGTTATCACGTTCCGATATCATACGCTCATAGACGGCAGCTTTGTTGTCACTTGGAAGGTCAAGCTGTTTGGTCTCAAATGTCAACAGTTCAATGCCATATTGGGAAATGCTGTTTTTTATACTTTCGGAGACTGCACTAGAGAGCACGCCATCCCGACTGGAGATTACCTCTTCTTGATCGATACTGCTGATTACATTTTTGGTTGCATTGTAAACCATGGTATCAATACGACTCTCAGCATTGGAAACTGAAGAGTTTAAAGATTGTGCAAATTTTAATGGATCTGAGATTTTCCATAAGATATAACTATCCGTAATCATGGTCTTTTTATCTTTGGTAATGACATCCGATGGAGCCAAATCATAGATTAAAGTTTGATTTGGGAGCTTATCAACACTTTGAATAAATGGTATCTTAAAACTAATTCCGGCTTCTGTAATAACATGATCAACTTTTCCGAATTGTCGAATGAGGCTGTATTCATTCTCTGCGGTAATTACCGTTGTAGAAAAGCTAGCAAAGAGTAGTATTAAAAGAGCGATTATCAATGGAATTTTTTTACTTACTTTCATTATTCTGCCTCCTTTGCATCGGTATTTGAAGATTGTGTTTCAAAATTGGCGAAGGTTTCTAATGGCAGAAATTCCTGGACATTTCCATTACCACTTTCGATAATCACTTTTAAGTCAGGAAGAATATCCTCCATTGCTTCATAAAACATTCTTTTTTTTGTTATAGTTGGATTCTTTTTATATTCCTTATACATAGAGTTAAAACGAGATACTTGTGCGGTTGCTTCATTGATACGCTCCGTCTTTTGCGCCTCAGCAGCTTTTGTAATTCCATCTGCTTTTGCCTGTGCAGCAGGCATTTTTTCACTCTTATATTTGTTTGCATTGTTAAGAGCAGTTTCTTTTCCTTGTTTCGCAGTTTCAACCTCTTTAAAGGCTTCCATAACCTCAATTGTTGGCGGTTCGGAATCCTGAATCGTAATATTTACAAGCTGAACACCAATATCTTGAACTTCGAGTTTCTTTAAAATCATTTCCTTGATGGCGGCTTGTATTTCGTTTTTTCCTGTAGTCAACACACTGTCAACCGTATAACTTCCGATGACGGTACGAATACAGCTCTGTGCCAAATTTTTTAATATGAGTACTGGTTCTTCAGAGGCATAAAGTGCCTTTACCGGATCAGAAAAGCGATATTCTACGAAAAAATCAACATTTACGAAATTATAATCAGAAGTGATCATAAGGGATTCATCCTCAACAGCTTCTCCGGATTCTTTAATATAGCCAATTGGAAATCCCTGAATCGTAGTATTTACTTTTTTCACAGATTGGACAAGTGGAATCTTAAAGTGTAGACCTGAACTGGTAACAGCTTTTGCTTTTCCAAAGGTGATTAAAACAGCTTGTTCTTGCTCTTTTATCTGGTACGTCGAGCCAAAAATCAGAATCAGGAAAGCAATAGCTGCAATAACGCCAACAATCATCTTTTTAATAAAGGTATTGTTTGGCGTAATTCTTACATCATCACTTGAATCATCTGCATTATGCGGGGTGTTATTATTAAAAATCATATATTTCCTCCTTTATACACGCTTTCCTATAGTATACAGGATATGAAATCAATCTTCAATTTAATTTAGTAAATAGATAACCTAAGTTGTCAGATGTAATTCAATATGCTAAAATGGCGATATCGAAGATATCTAAGAGGGAGACATACGAATGAAACTCATATCATGGAATGTAAATGGAATCCGAGCCTGTGTGCAAAAAGGATTTATAGAATTTTTTAAAGAAGCAGATGCTGATATATTTTGTTTACAGGAAACGAAGCTACAAGAAGGCCAGATCGATTTAGATTTACCAGGATATCATCAATATTGGAACTATGCAGAAAAAAAGGGGTATTCCGGTACTGCTATTTTCACAAAAAAGGAACCATTATGTGCTTATTATGGGATTGGAATGGAGGAACATGATAAAGAAGGAAGGGTGATAACGTTAGAGTTTGATTCCTTTTATATGGTCACGGTATATACTCCAAACTCAAAAAGTGAATTGGAACGCCTAGATTACCGAATGGAATGGGAAATTGCCTTCCGGCAGTATTTAAAGAAATTAGAAGAGACAAAACCAGTTATTTTTTGTGGGGATTTGAACGTAGCACACAAAGAAATAGATTTAAAAAATCCAAAGGCAAATCGTAAAAATGCAGGATTTACGGATGAGGAACGAGGAAAATTTGACGAAATCGTAGAATCAGGATTTATCGATACCTTCCGTTATTTTTATCCGGAGCAGGCAGAAATCTATTCTTGGTGGTCATACCGATTCCGCGCGAGGGAGAAGAATGCTGGATGGAGAATTGATTACTTTTGTACCTCAGATAGTTTGAAAGATAAACTAATAGACGCAAAGATCCATAATGAAATATTAGGATCGGACCACTGTCCGGTGGAACTTACAATTGATCTAATGTAGAAAATAAATCAAATGTTAATTAAACCAGTTACTTGACAAGAAAGGCACTCTGTAATAAAATGAAATGCAGAAAATAAAGAAAAGCATGGAAAAGGAATAGTAAGAATTATAACGTTTTCAGAGAGTTGTCGTTTGGTGGAAGACAATAGCCGATGAATTCCGAACTCACCTTGGAGCTCCTTAGATGAAACTATTAGTAGTTTAAGGCGGGATTTCCCGTTATAGAATAAATGAGTGCATGTAGAAAAACTACATGAAATAGAGTGGTACCACGGACTTACTTCCTCTCCGTCTCTATGGGCATAAGCTTGTAGAACGGGGAGGTTTTTTACTTTATTTCGTTCTTTATCATCAATATTGATGAGACAACCAATTAAATTTTAGGAGGAAACAAAAATGTCAACACCTTATAACCATAAGGAAATAGAAAAAAAGTGGCGTGGTAACTGGGAAAAGAATCCGGTTAACGTAAATGATGGTAAGAAACCAAAATATTATTGTTTGGATATGTTTCCATATCCATCAGGAAATGGTCTTCACGTTGGACACTGGAGAGGTTATGTAATCAGTGATGTTTGGAGCCGTTACAAAATGCTCAAAGGATATTACATCATTCATCCAATGGGATGGGATGCATTTGGACTTCCTGCAGAAAATTATGCAATTAAAATGGGCGTTCATCCTGCAAAATCCACAGCAGAGAACGTAGCAAACATTAAACGTCAGATTCATGAAATTGCAGCAGTTTATGACTGGGATATGGAAGTAAATACAACCGATCCTAATTTCTACAAATGGACACAATGGATTTTTGTTAAGATGTTTAAGGAAGGTCTTGCTTATGAAAAACAAATGCCAATCAACTGGTGCCCATCTTGTAAGACAGGTCTTGCAAATGAAGAGGTAATTAATGGAAAATGTGAACGTTGTGGCGAAGATGTAACCAAGAAAAACTTGAAACAATGGATGCTTCGCATTACAAAATATGCGGATCGTTTATTAGCTGATTTGGATAAACTAGACTGGCCAGAAAAAGTGAAAAAGATGCAGTCTGACTGGATTGGAAAGTCCTATGGTGCAGAGGTTGATTTTAAGGTTGATGGTATGGATAATTCCATTACGGTATATACCACCAGACCAGATACACTTTATGGGGCTACCTTTATGGTACTTGCACCAGAACATGCACTGGCGAAAGAATTAGCAACAAAAGAAAATAAAGAAGCAGTTGAAAAATACATTTATGATGCTTCCATGAAATCAAATGTAGACCGTCTTCAGGACAAAGAAAAGACTGGTGTATTTACCGGAAGCTATGCAATTAATCCTTTAAATGGAGAAAAGACACCAATCTGGCTATCTGACTATGTTTTGGCAGATTATGGAACTGGTGCAATCATGTGTGTACCTGCTCATGATGACAGAGACTTTGATTTTGCTACTAAGTTTAATATTCCTATTATTCAGGTTATTGCAAAAGACGGAAATGAAATTGAAGATATGGAAGTGGCATATACCGAAGCAACTGGAACGATGATTAATTCTGGTGAATGGAATGGAATGGAATCAGCCGTTCTTAAAAAAGATGCCCCAGCGATGATAGAAGCACGTGGACTAGGAAGAAAGACAACCAACTATAAGCTTCGTGACTGGGTATTCTCAAGACAGCGTTACTGGGGTGAGCCAATTCCAATTATACATTGCCCTCATTGTGGATGTGTAGCAGTTCCAGAAGAGGAACTACCATTATTGCTTCCAGAAGTAGAATCTTATCAGCCAACCGGAACCGGAGAGTCACCACTTGCAGATATTACAGAATGGGTAAATACAACTTGTCCTACCTGTGGTGCACCTGCAAAACGTGAAACCAATACGATGCCTCAGTGGGCAGGATCTTCTTGGTATTTCTTACGCTATGTAGATAGCCATAATAACGAAGAATTAGTAAGCAAAGAAAAAGCAGATACATTATTACCAGTTGATATGTATATCGGTGGTGTAGAGCATGCGGTACTTCACTTGCTTTACTCCAGATTCTATACAAAATTCTTACATGATATCGGAGTTGTAGATTTTGATGAACCATTTACAAAATTATTTAACCAAGGAATGATTAATGGTAAAAACGGTATTAAGATGAGTAAATCAAAAGGTAATGTGGTATCACCAGACGATTTAGTAAGAGATTATGGTTGTGATGCATTAAGACTTTATGAATTATTTGTAGGACCTCCAGAACTTGATTCGGAATGGGATGACAGAGGAATTGACGGTGTATATCGATTCTTAAATCGTTTCTGGAACTTAGTTAAAGACAGTAAAGATGCTAATGTTGTAGAAACAAAAGAAATGGTGAAACTTCGTCATAAAATGATATACGATATCACTACACGTTTGGAAAGTTTCAGCTTAAATACTGTAATCAGTGGATTTATGGAATATAACAATAAATTCATCGATCTTGCAAAAAAAGAAGGTGGAATTGATAAAAAGACGTTGGAAACTGCAGTTGTTTTATTAGCACCATTTGCACCACATGTAGCAAGTGAACTCTTTGAAGCACTTGGAAATTCTACACCTGTTTTTGATGAAAGCTGGCCAGAATACAGTAAGGATGCAATGAAGGACGATGAGATAGAGATTGCCGTTCAAATTAATGGTAAGACGAAAGCAACCGTAACAGTGGCTGCCGAGGAAGTCAAAGATGTAATCATTGAAGCTGCAAAAGCAGAAATTAGCGATAAATTAACTGGAACGATCGTGAAAGAAATTTATGTTCCGGGAAGAATTGTAAATATAGTAATGAAATAAATAGAAATTTAAAATAATAGTATAAGGACATTGTTGATCATGCAAATATGATTAACAATGTCCTTATTTATTACATATGCAATTGTGATGCTAATCACCATTATTTTACAAAAAGAATAATATTCCATAATTAGAAAAAAGTCTCAAATGGACTTGTAGAATTGTGAAAAAAGTGCTACCATAATTAGTATATTTTAATAGAGGAAAGAGAGGGAATTATTTATGAAATTATCTAGTAAGTTTCAAAAAGTATTATCTGTTTTACTCGCCGTTGCTTTAGTATTTGGTATGTCTGGCGTACCTAGTCAGTTAGTACAGGCAGCAACGACTACAACTGCTGCTACTACACCAGCGGACAGCGTAACAAGTGGTGATATTGTTATTCTTTATGACAATGATGTTCACTGTGCCGTTGATGGATATGCATCCATTTCAGCACTGAAACAGGACATGAAAGCAAAAACAGACTATGTATCCTTAGTATCCAGTGGAGACTTTGCACAAGGTGCTACAATTGGTGCTTTATCCAAAGGGGACACCATCATAAACATTATGAATCAGGTTGGTTATGATGTAGTAACACTTGGTAATCATGAATTTGATTATCAGATGAAACAGTTAATAAAACTCACAGACAAGTTAGCTTGCCCAGTAGTTAGCACAAATTTTATGAATCTAGAAACCAAGAAATCCGTTTTTCCTGGTTATACCATGAAAAAATACGGTGATAAAAAGGTAGCATTTATTGGTATCACAACTCCAGAGTCTATTACAAAATCTACACCAGCTTATTTCCAGGATGAAGATGGAAAATATATCTATGATTTTTGCAATGATAAAACGGGAATAGCATTATATACTCGTGTTCAGAAAACGATTAATATAGCAAAGAAAGCTGGCGCTGATTATGTAGTAGCACTTGCTCATTTAGGAACAGATGGAACAACAAATATCTGGACATCAACAAGTGTAATCAACAATACCACAGGTATTGATGTTATGTTAGATGGACATTCTCATAGTACATATGCAACAAATACCGTAAAGGATAAAGAAGGAAAAGATGTTGTAGTATCCTCTACTGGAACAAAATTTGCAAATATTGGAGAACTTCTTATTACGAAAGATGGTAAGATTTCAACTCAGTTAGTTTCTTTGAAAGAGTATACAAAGACAGATTCTGCAGTAAAAGCATATATTGCTGAGGTTCAGGCAGCATATAAAGCACAAACAGAAAAAGTAATTGGTAAAACAACCGTTGATTTAACAACATTAAATACAGAAACTAAGAAACGTGCAGTTCGTACTGCTGAGACAAATCTTGGTGATTTTTGTGCCGATGCACTTCGTAACGTTTTAGATGCCGATGTTGCTATCATGAATGGTGGTGGTATCCGTGCAGATGTCGCAAAAGGTGATATTACTTACAATCATCTATTAACTGTATTCCCTTGGAGCAATATGGGCTGCGTAATGCAGGTAACTGGACAGCAGATTAAAGATGCACTTGAAATGGGAGCTAAGAACTATCCAGAAGAAAGTGGCGGATTCTTACAGGTATCCGGTATGACTTATGAAATCAATTCAGCAACTCCAACTTCAGTTAAAGTAGATGAAAAAGGAATGTTTGTAAGTGTAAATGGTAAATACCGTGTACAAAATATTCAGGTATTAAATAGTAAAACTGGAAAATATGTAAAATTAGATCTTAAGAAAAAATACAAATTAGCAGGTATTAATTATACATTAAAGAGCAGTGGTGATGGATATACCATGTTCAAGAATGATAAGATTTTGAAAGATGAAGTAGCTGTTGATAATGAAATCTTAATTACATATTTAACAAAAAATCTGAAAGGTGTTGTAGGAGAAGAATATGCTAATCCTGCAGGACAAGGAAGAATCGTAATTAAATAAAAAGGTTAAATCAAGAATGATAAAAGAGGTTGTCCCAAAAGTCATAAGACTTTTGGGGCAACCTCTTTTCCTTGTATCGATAGTAGCTTATAGTTTGTTTAAATATTGATCGCCATATCCATAGTGCTCTACAACATAGTCGATATCTTTATCACCACGACCACTTAAGTTAACAAGAATCGATCCTTGCTTCATTTCTTTTGCTTTCTTCATGGCATACGCAACCGCATGTGAACTTTCGAGAGCTGGAATAATTCCTTCTAGTCTTGAAAGTAGGAAGAAAGCTTCCATAGTTTCTTCATCGCTTGCAGTTTCGTATTGAATGCGTCCCAAGTCATGCAAAAATGCATGCTCTGGTCCAACCGATGGATAGTCAAGACCACTAGCTATGGAATAAACAGGAGCAGGTTCCCCGTTGGCATCCTTTAACATAATGCTTTCAAAACCGTGCATTACTCCTTTTTCACCATATGACATGGAAGCAGCATGGTCTCCTAAACTAGAACTTTTGCCAAGAGGTTCTACACCGATAATATCCACAGGCTCTTCTAAAAATGGAATGAACATGCCTGCTGCATTACTTCCACCTCCGACACATGCACAGATTACATCTGGTAATAATCCAGTCATTTCTCTAAATTGGTCCTTTGCTTCATAGCCGATAACGGATTGAAAATCACGCACCATCAAAGGAAATGGATGTGGTCCAAGTGCTGATCCAATACAGTAAATGGAGTCCTTGTAATTCTTCGCATAGGACTCAAAAGCCGAATCTACCGCTTCTTTTAGCATTTTTAATCCATGCGATACGGGAACGACGCTCGCTCCAAGTATTTTCATACGAGTTACATTTGGGGCTTGCTTTGCAATATCAACTTCACCCATGTGAATTTCACATTCCATACCAAAAAACGCGGCAGCAGTTGCAAGAGCAACGCCGTGCTGACCGGCACCTGTTTCAGCGATTAGTCGCTTCTTTCCCATAAATTTAGCTAAAAGACCTTCGCCCATACAATGGTTAAGCTTGTGAGCACCGGTGTGATTTAAATCTTCTCTCTTTAAGTATATCTGAGCACCGCCAACATGAGCGGATAAGCGTTCACAGTGGTAGACCGGCGTTGGTCGGCCTTGGAATTCCTTACGAATTCTACGAAGCTCATTGATAAATT
Organism: Acetivibrio sp.; assembly: GCA_041739345.1. Taxonomy (GTDB): domain Bacteria; phylum Bacillota; class Clostridia; order Lachnospirales; family Lachnospiraceae; genus DIGJ01. Next base: position 198,187 of record JBGSNZ010000022.1, read on the forward strand.
GAGAGGAATGACAAATGGTCTGATACGCTTCTGAGATTTCCTCAAATGCTGGAATAAGTTCATCTGGAAGATAAGCTCCTCCATATGGACCGAAACGACCATTCGCATCCGGATAATTTCGTAAGTAAGTTCTGTAATCCATATAAAATCCTCCTAAACAATTTAATAATTTAACGATTTAATAGTTTAACTTAGTATAGCAAGAATAGAAAAACATTACAAGACCTGCTAGTGACAAACACTCTGAGAAACTCTATAATTGTATTAGTAATGTTAAGAAAATCTTAGGAATTTTAGCAAAGGTTTATTAAGATATATACCATATAATGGGTCTTGTAAGAAGGCTCCGCAAGAGAAATGAAAATGAGGGAGGGAAAATAAATGTTTCGAGTATTGGTATGCGATGACGAAAAGGAAATTGCGGATGCAATCGAAATTTATTTGAGAAATGAAGGTTATGAGGTAGTAAAAGCGGAGAATGGTATTCAGGCATTAGATATCGTGGAAGATCAGGAAATACATATGATTATCATGGATATTATGATGCCAAAGATGGATGGTATGCGGGCAACCTTAAAGATACGTGAGAAGAAGAATATACCGATTCTTATGTTGTCGGCAAAAAGTGAGGATTATGATAAAATCATGGGACTTAATATGGGTGCGGATGATTATCTGACCAAACCGTTTAATCCACTAGAACTGATAGCAAGAGTAAAAAGTCAGATGAGACGTTATACAACACTGGGCAGTATGGAAATTGTAAAACGCGAAGGTGTGTATACCTCAGGTGGACTATTCTTAAATGAGCAGACAAGGGAAGTAAATGTAGATGGTGATCCAGTAAAACTTACTCCAGTGGAATTTGGAATTCTTGCCTTTTTATTAAAAAATGCAGGAAGAGTGTATTCGATTGAGCAGATTTATGAAAATGTGTGGAATGAACCTTCTTATAATCCAGAAAATACCGTATCCGTTCATGTTAGAAGAATACGAGAAAAAATTGAAATTAATGCGAAAGAACCAAAATATTTAAAGGTGGTGTGGGGAGTTGGATACAAAGTTGAAAAATGTGATGTGTAGATGGTATTTTAAGGCAGTTGCCTATTTAGTGTTAGTGGCGTGTGTTATAGGAACTTGTACCGTGATATGGTCAAAATCGTTCAGTGCTATTGATTTTGATGTTGTGGGAAACGAATTCGAGAATTACTATCCCCTTTATGAAGCAATCTCATCCTATACGGAAGCAGTTATAGTGGCTGAGACGTATAACAGTATGGAGGAGATAAAAGAAGGAACGTATGAAGATGAGATAAAGGATTTTCTATATGCGCCTTATCAGAATTGGATCAATTGCGACGGTATGGTTAATATAAGCACATATTTTGATGAAAATCGAATTTCTTTTAATTATGAGCATTATTATAGTGACTATGATGAAGAGGACTATGGCTATGCACAAGAGGAAGCAAAAGATCTCTCTTACGAAGCGTTTTTGAAGCAACATCCGAGTTTTGAAGAAACGGTACGAAACGCTTATATTGATGATCTTGTAAAAGAGTATGAGCAAAGTTTCGATGTCATAAAGGATGAGACAAGATTTGTGTATGCGGTTGGAACAAAAGAAAATGAGGAGAATCTAATTAAGGAATTCGAAAGCTATCCACTTTATGGTTATGTAAAAGAAAATGGAATCCCTTATTCCAATGCAAACCAGCTATCAGAAATATTGCAATATAGGAAACTACCAGATAAAAGTATCTTTATTGGTATGTCAAAAGCATATTATGATGAAGAATTAAAAGCATGGAACGAACAGAAAGCACAAGTAAAGGAATTAATTGAAACATGTCTCTTATTCATGGCAATAGGTGTATTAGCACTTTTGTTTCTTGTGGTTGTAACAGGAAAACGGCCAAAAGAAGAGAAGTTACATTTTTATGCAATTGATAAAATCTGGTCCGAAATTTATTGGATGATTGGAATTTTTTCTGGGGCAGGTATGCTTGCGATGGTGATGGAAATCCATTATAACAATATTAGGGAACAATGGCTTTTTAATCTTTGGTTGTCAGCAATAGTAGCAATAGGGACATTGCTACTGGTATGTATTTTAACACAAGTAAGAAGGCTAAAGGCTAGAAAATTTCTAGATGGTTTTATTTGTTTTCGGATTTCAAAGAAAATATACGAAATTCTCATGACTTCCTGGCATAGGGGTAAATTATCAAAACGCGCCATTGCTCTAGCAATTTTACTACCAATACTTTGTGCAACTTGGGTAGGTGCTCCGTTTGTCATTGCATTTTTGATTTATATTATTTATAAATATATGGGTGATTTTAATGAGATTACAGAGGGTACCCAAAAGATAAAAGAAGGTCAGCTGAATTTTAAGATACAGGTTAAAAATGAGGATGGTGCGCTTGGTAAACTTGCGAATAATATCAATTCACTTTCACAAGGACTCGATGCAGCAGTATCAAATGAACTTCGTTCGCAACGATTGAAGGCGGAACTGATTTCAAATGTTTCGCATGATATAAAAACACCTTTGACTTCGATTGTTACCTATGTAGATTTATTAAAACAAGAAAATATCGAAAACGAAGCAGCGAAAGACTACATTGATGTAATCGATCGAAAAGCGCAAAGGCTTACGGTGTTGACAAGTGATTTATTTGAAGCTGCAAAGGCATCCAGTGGGGATATGCCAGTAAACTTGGAACGAGTCGATTTGAATGCAATCATTCGACAGGCGCTTGGAGAATTTGATGAAAGAATTCAGAATGCAAATCTTGAAGTGCGTACGAAGCTGCCAGAAAGTGAAGCATACATTTATGCAGATGGTAAGCTTACATGGAGGGTGCTTGAGAATCTTTTGTCTAATGTAGTAAAATATGGTCAGAGTGGAAGTCGTGTTTATATGCAAGTAGAAGATGAAAGAACGGAAATTTGTTTTACAATGAAAAATATTTCGGCATATGAACTCAATATTCCAGCAGATGAATTGATGGAACGATTTAAGCGAGGCGATGATTCTAGAAACTCCGAAGGCAGTGGATTAGGGCTTAGTATTGCGAATAGTTTAGTTACGCTACAGCATGGAAGTTTTAAAATCGATGTTGACGGTGATCTGTTTAAAGTTACAATACGTTTTGAACGATATCGTGAACCAAAAAATTAGTAATCGGTAGCACTAAAAAGGTCTTCCGAAATCGAAGAATCGATTTCAGAAGACCTTTGTCTTTGGCTGCTTACTCAATTATCTTTCTTTTTCCATTTTGCCGATTTGACAGCAAAAATAATAAAACATATTAAAGAAACAAAGTTATTAAATTACAGTTCTTTATTTTCATAGAGTCTCACAGAGAAAAACCAGGAAATCAGGTAAATAATAAACCCAACAAGAATGCTCAGGATGCAGGCACCAAACATGGTTGTATTTTTATTTACAAAGCTGAAAATTGAATTTAAATAACCTTGTTTTGCAAGTAAAGCAAAAGCAATCGTAGGAAGAAAAATAAGCCCCATCATAACATAACGACTTTTTTCTACTCCAAATTTTAACGCAATTGGAAAACAGATAGAAAAATAAATCAGACATATTCCCCATACAATACCTAACAATAGAAGATTTTCGGTTCGGTTTTCTTTAAACACGGTAATGGAGCAAATAATTCCAAGCAGATTACTAACGATGGTGAGAATTAGTCCCAAAAGGAAGCGACTGCTTACTAAATCGCGTCTGCTAATAGGCATACACAGGAAGAGTTTGTCACATTGATTTCTTTCATCATATCCCATAGCCGTAAGTGGCATCATTGTTGAGAATACAAGTAAAAATCCAAGAAAGAAAGATGGTGAATCGTTCATAATACCAAAAATGAAATAAAAGACAAGAATAAAAAGCATAATCTTTCCCTGTCGCCGTATTGTATAAAAATCTTTTTGTAATAATCCTAACATGCTTTTGCTCCTTTCGTATGATATAACATAATATCTTCAATGGTTGCCTTATCCAATTGCTTATCTCCGTTATATTTAGTTAAATTAACCAATGCTTCTACGCCAAATGAATTTTCTCGAGTTCCAACAATGCAGGAAGGGGAGAGAGCTGCAATATCGGCTCGGGAGGCTTTTAAAACACCAAATTTTTGAAGTAGTGTATCTTTTTCCTCAAAGAAGAGAAGCTTACCTTTATGTATAAAGGCAATGTAATCACAGATTTTTTCAAGATCACTTAAAATATGTGAGGAAATAAAAATGGTGTGATCTTCTTTCTGGATAAAATCTAAAAATATATCTAGAAGTTCATCACGTACAATAGGGTCTAGTCCACTGGTCGCTTCATCCAAAATTAAAAGTTTTGAGTCGTGAGAGAGTGCAACGCTAAGGGATAGCTTCATTTTCATGCCGCGTGAAAAATCTTTTACTGGCTTTTTAGTCGGAAGGGATAGCTTAGTACATAATTCGGAAAATTGTTTGGTATTCCATGTTTTGTAAACACGGGAAAGTACATTTTCTATTTCTTTGATATTCATCGTTTCTGGATAACCGGCTTCTTCAAGTACGACACCAATATGTTCTTTGATTTCTTTGGAATCTGTTTTGTTGGATTTACCAAATACGCTAATTTCACCCTGGTCAGCTTTTACTAGGTCGAATATTAATTTCATAGTGGTCGTTTTACCAGCACCATTTTCTCCAATGAACCCTACAATACAGCCACTTGGAATGGTCAGGTTCAAATTGTCTAATGTAAAATCATCATAATGTTTTGTTACGTTTTTAAATTCTAATGCGTTCATATAATATCTCCTTCATCATACATAATTTTGATCATGTCAACGATTTCCTTCATTGAGATGCCACAAAGCAGAGCTTCTGTTTGAATGGCTGCTAAGTGTTCTTCGATTCTTCGCAAATGCTCTTCTCGAATAAATTCATGGTTCATTCCAGAAACAAAACTTCCACGTCCCGTAAAAGACTGAATGAAACCATCGCGCTCTAAATCCTCATAGGCTCGCTTCGTTGTAATGACGCTGATTCGAAGCTCCTTTGCTAATAAGCGCATGGAAGGGAGCGTATCGCCTTCCTTTAACTGCCCGGAAAGAATCATTGTCTTGATTTGTGATATGATTTGCTCGTATATTGGAACACCACTAGAATTGCTAATATTTATATTCACAAGTTCCCTCCTTTACATCTATATAATGTATATGCATAATATATACATTATATATAATTTTGTCAACTATTATTTAAAAAAGAGGAAGGAACTTGAAAACAAAATATATTTTTAATTCGCTGTTATGCTCAGACTTTGTTTCATTCCTGTAAAAATTTCTTTTGAAAGTAGAGAAATGATACAAGATATAACGGCAGCTCCGAAGAAGATAACGCTTGGTGTTTTGGCAAATATTTGGAATAAAGTTCCGTACATTGCCTGACCAAGAGGAGATGCACACATACCAATGCACATCGCACAGGATATGACTTTTCCAATCAAGTGTGATGGTGTCAGAATCTGTAAATAAGCCATCATTTGAATTGAAAATAGTGTTGCAAGTAACATCATAAAAAAGCAGCTAACGACAATTATAATGTAAGCAGCCATAGCAGGAATTGGAAATGCAAGTGCAGCGCCAATTGGTAAAAGTGTTAAAGTACAAAGAAATAAAAGAATATAGCTATTATCTGCATTTAGTTTTTTAGAGAGAACGCTGGTAATGATACCGCCAGCAAGGCTGCCAGCAGCAAGAGCCCCTTGTGAATATCCGTAGAGTTGGCTTCCGGTTTCAGTGTCAAAGCCTAAAGTTTGTGTAACAATAACTGGAAGACCAATAATGATAAGAGCACTTAAGAATAAATTAATAGATGCAATAATAAGAGATATTTTCCAAATAGTCGGTTGCTTATATTTCATATAGGAAAAGCTTTCTTTCAAATCGCCAATTGCAATTGCTAAAATATTACTTGAGGATTCTTTCTTTTCAAACGGAATATGGATGAAAATTTCCATGATAGCAGAGGATAGGAAACAAAATATACTAACATAAAGAATCGGAGTAAGTCCAAAGAAAGCATACAAAGCTCCTCCGAAAACAGGTCCGATTAACCCAGCAAGTGAACTTACGAGATTGATCATCGCATTTGCTTGTAGAAGTCCACTTGGTGCGACAAGTGCAGGAAGGCTCGCTTGAACCGCGGGCTGATAGGCACCCTGGATTCCGTAAAGAAAGACAAGCGTCACGAGTAGAAGTCCAACTAGGTCTGTTTTTCCAAGTAGTAGTGTGAAAACAAGTACCAATGCAGCAGTAGTAAAATCGAGGATAACCATAATATTTCTTTTGTTAGCACGATCTGCGATAATACCTCCAATCGGAGAGATGATAATCATTGGTAGAAATGAGCAGGCAGATACGATGCCAAACAATGCGGCAGATTCCGTCTGATTCAATAAGTAGAGTGGGAGTGCAAAGCGAAGTATCTGGTTACCAAATAGAGAAATAATCTGACCAATGAGGACAAGTAAAAAATCCTTGCCATAAAGTTTTTCTTTTAATTCCTTTTTTTCTTTCATAATAAAAATCTCCTTTTTAACATTAATTGATCATACATACTATCGGTATGTATGATGGTAAAAATAAGCTACCCGGTATAGGGTAGTTATTTTAATTCTGCGAGTGTTTGAAATTGAGTGAGTCTCATAATTAGGTCATCACTTAAAACTTGGATACCAAAAGGCTGTAACATTTGATTCAATAGCTTTGCTTTTCTTACTAACTGCTCTCCAGACATTTGGAAAATCAAAGGGTTTAACCAGACATCACTTAGGAACATAATGAGATCGGATAGTTCTTCTGGATAATTCGTTGTAATCGATCCATCAACAACACCTGCCCTGATGACTGGTACGATATAATATGGCACAGTATCGGATACGACCATTTTGATATAGTAGGATAAGAATGTTGGGTTATCAAGGAGGTTTGGCGTTATAGCAAATACATCCTTTTGTTTTGGATTTTGTAGTGATACAGCAAACATTTTTTCCAAACGTTCCTTTCCAGTTAGTGATTTATCATCACGGATGGCAGACATAAGGGGGACATTATCATTACAGATATGATTAACAACTGCGTACAAGATTTCTTCCTTTGACTTAAAGTGATGATAAATTGCACCCTTTGTCAGCCCACCTAAATGATTGATAATATCTTGTAGCGAGGTCTTTTCATAGCTGTTTTCCATGAAAAGCTTGGTGGAAACATCAATAATTAATTGTCTTGTTTCTTCTGGATACTTATTTCGCGACATAAACTCATCTCCTATACATACCATTGGTATCTATAGGATAGCAAGAGTATATTAATTTGTCAACTGTAAATTTGCATTGCTCTGTAAATTTGCATTGAAATGAGATTGATACCTTACTATATTAATTAACGAGAGGTTGTGATAAAATTAAAAGAATAAAAGCAGATACGCCGTATGCCGTATGAAAAGACTGATATAGGAGATTATTTAAATGAGATATGTACATACAAATATAATTGCAAAAGATAGTGAACGTTTAATTGACTTTTATAAGAATGCATTAGGTTGTAAAAGTATAGGAGAAACGAGAGATTTATCTGGAGAATGGTTAGACAAAATGACTGGAATTAAAAATGCACATATTGTTGGAGAACATTTATGCTTACCTGGATATGAGGATACACATCCAACCCTTGAGATTTTTTCTTATGATGATCTAATAGAGAGCGGAACCCATCAGATCAATCAATGTGGTATTGCACATTTGGCGTTTGAAGTTGATGATGTAGATGAAGTATTAAAAAAGGTGTTAACTGCTGGAGGTGGTCAGCATGGTGAAGTGGTTAATGCAGTATATGAGGATGGGAGAAAAGCAAAATTTGTATATGCAACGGATATAGAAGGAAATATTTTGGAATTACAAAGTTGGTTTTAGAAAAATAGGTCCAGGTAGTTTAATTGAATCTTGTTTAATAATTACTTATAATGGGTATAAAAAAAATAAAATACTAAGTTGGCGTGACGAATGGAAAATGTTGCGGCATTGACTTTTTTATGGTCATATGCTATTTTTAGCAATACAATAGAGGATGAACAAAGTATGTTGAAGATGTATGCAGATGGGAGAAAGTATGAAAAAAATTACAATGATGGCAATGATGCTAGTTTTATGTATTGGCCTAGTTGCTTGCAAAAATAATAAGGAGACAATGGCTTCTCCTACAAATGAACCCAATAAAGAAACGTCGAAGCCGATATCCGAAGATACGACAGAGGAAGAGACAGAAAATGAGGCAGTAGCAACAGAGGAACCTCAAGTGGAAGTAGATAAAATTGTGACCGATAAAACGCAAATTGTCGGGATGGCAAATGAGATTTTGAATAATATGACACTGGAAGAAAAGATCGGACAGTTGTTTGTTGTAAACTTTGAGCAGTTGGATACCAGAAAGAAGGATACGTACAATTTTACGAAAGTAACTGCAACCATGAGAGAAGCATTAAAAAAATACAAGGTAGGGGGTGTTATCTTTTTTGCAACAAATATAGAAACACCAGCACAGACTACAAAGTTTATAAATAAGCTTCAAGGATTTTCCACTGTACCAATGTTTATATCCGTAGATGAAGAGGGTGGGGATGTTGCCCGAATTGCAAATAATGAAAAAATGAATACAACTAGTTTTCCAACCATGGAAATAGTCGGAGCGATGGCAAATGAAGATTATGCGTTTGATATGGGACAAACCATTGGAAGAGAAATCAAAGGGCTTGGTTTTAACTTAGATTTTGCACCAGTGGCTGATGTAAGGACGAATGAATTGAACACAGAAATTGGCAATCGTTCGTTTGGAGATGATCAAAAATTAGTTGCAAAAAAGGTCAGCCAGGTAGTAAGTGGTCTGCAAAGTGAAAATGTTGCTGCAACCTTAAAACATTTTCCTGGACAGGGAAGTACTGCAGGGGACTCCCATAAGGGAGCTGTTGATGTGGATAGTGATATTAATGAACTTCGAAAAGTTTCCTTCGTTCCATTTAAAGCAGGAATCAAAGCAGGGGTTGATGTGATTATGGTATCCCATCTTTCTATTTCGAACGTAACTGGAAGTACAAAGCCAGCTTCCATGACGGAATTGGTTATGAAAGACATTCTTCGTACAGAGTTATCCTTTGAAGGAGTTATCATAACCGATGCAATGAACATGAAATCTGTGACAAAATACTACACGCCAGGAGAGGCAGCAGTCAATGCGATTAGTGCTGGAGCAGATATGGTTTTAATGCCTGAAAATTTTGTAGCAGCATATAATGCTGTTTACAATGCAGTTTCAAATGGTAAAATTGATGAAAAAACCATTGATGAAAAGGTACAAAGAATCCTAGAATTAAAAATAAAAAGGGGTATTATTCTCTCTGATACGAATCTTTTGACAGCATCCCAAGAAAACTAGGGTTATAAATCGAATAAGTAAATATAATAAGTAAAACGCTTGTCAAACGTAAGCGGTCGTTTATAATAAAATTGTGGTTAACAACGAAACTAGAATTGATAAAGGAATGGTGTTCATATTGAAAAAATTAGAGTTACTTTACGAAGGAAAAGCAAAGAAAGTTTATGTTAGCGATGTGGAAGATGTTCTAATTGTAGATTATAAGGACGATGCAACCGCTTTTAATGGAGAGAAAAAAGGTACCATTAAGGGAAAAGGCGTTATTAATAACCGAATGACAAATTATTTATTTCAGATGCTTGAAAAAGAAGGCGTACCTACGCATTTTGTAGAAGAGCTCAGCGAACGTGAGACTGCAGTCAAAAAAGTAGAGATTGTTCCTTTGGAAGTAATTATAAGAAATGTAGCGGCAGGCAGTTTTTCAAAGAGACTTGGAATTGAAGAGGGAACAAAACTAATTGCACCAACGCTAGAATTTAGTTTTAAAGATGATGAATTAGGAGATCCTTTAATTAATGATTACCATGCAATAGCAATTGGTGCCGCAACCAGGGAAGAGATAGATAAAATTACGAAATTAGTATTTAAACTAAATGAAGTATTATTAAAGTTCTTTGGAGAATGTGGAATGGATTTGATTGATTTTAAAGTTGAATTTGGGCGTTATCATGGAGATATTATTCTTGCAGATGAGATTTCACCGGATACTTGCAGATTCTGGGATAAGAATACCCATGAAAAATTGGACAAAGACCGTTTTAGACGTGACATGGGCGGTGTAGAAGACGCATATGTAGAAGTCGCTAAGAGGATTGGATTATATGAATAAAGTAAGTGAATTTATTGAAGGAGAGCTACATGAAGAATGTGGAGTATTTGGTGCCTATGCGCTAGACCACATGGAAGACGTAGCTTCTTCTATTTATTACGGATTATTTGCATTACAGCATCGAGGTCAGGAAAGCTGTGGTATTGCGGTAAGTGATACAAAAGGACCGAAAGGAGTGGTTCGTTCGAGTAAAGGAATGGGACTTGTGAACGAAGCGTTTACTGAGGAATCACTGGAGGATTTACTTGGAAATATTGGAGTTGGACATGTACGTTATTCGACAGCAGGTGCAAGTTGTATTGAAAATACACAGCCTTTGGTGTTAAACTATGTAAAAGGAACGCTCGCGCTGGCTCATAATGGAAATTTAGTAAATGCATTGGAGCTTCGAGAAGAACTTTCCTATTCAGGTGCTATCTTTCAGACGACGATTGATACCGAAGTTATCGCATATCATATTGCAAGACAGAGATTACAAACCAAGACAGTAGAACAAGCAGTACAAAATGCGATGAAGAAGCTTTCAGGAGCCTATTCCCTTGTAATTATGAGTCCGAGAAAATTAATTGGCGCAAGAGATCCATTTGGATTTCGCCCGCTATGTATTGGTAAGAGGGGAAATACCTACTTTTTGTCATCAGAAACCTGTGCACTTGATGCAGTAGATGCGGAGTTTATCCGGGATGTTGCGCCTGGTGAGATTGTTACGATAGACAAGGAAGGAATTCACTCGGATGTAACGCTTTGCCAGTCAAAGATTGCAACCTGTATCTTTGAATATATTTATTTTGCAAGACCGGATAGTTATGTTGATAAAATCAGTGTATATAATTCACGCATTATGGCTGGAAAGATATTGGCCCAGATGCACCCAGTAGAAGCTGACATTGTTGTTGGGGTACCGGATTCTGGTAACGTAGCAGCGATGGGTTTTGCAGAGGAATCAGGTATTCCATATGGTATGGCTTTTATTAAAAACAGCTATGTTGGAAGAACTTTTATCAAGCCAAAACAAACGGTACGAGAATCAGCGGTTAAGATAAAGTTAAATGTACTAAAAGAAGTGGTCAAAGGAAAACGAGTGGTAATGATTGATGATTCGATTGTACGTGGAACAACAAGCGAACGTATTGTAAGGATGCTCAAACAAGCAGGAGCAACGCAGGTTCATGTAAGAATCAGTTCACCACCATTTTTATATCCTTGCTACTTTGGAACGGATGTGCCATCTTGCGATCAGCTGATTGCACACAACAATACCGTCGATGAAATTTGTGAAAAGCTTGGTGCGGATTCTCTCGGTTATCTGGATGGTGAGCGTTTAAATGAATTAATTGGTGGAGAAAGAGGATATTGCGATGCCTGTTTTTCTGGAAATTATCCAATTGAACCACCAAAAACGGATATACGAGGAGAATATGACCATTAAATTACAATAATTAGAACAATTAGGAGGACTGGAATGAATACAGATCGATATATAAGTCCGCTCTCGGAGCGATATGCAAGTAAGGAGATGCAGTACATTTTTTCACAGGATATGAAATTTTGTACTTGGAGAAAACTTTGGATTGCTTTAGCCGAAACCGAGAAAGAACTAGGGTTAAATATCACACAGGAACAGATTGATGAACTGAAAGCATTTGCGGAGGATATCAATTATGATGTGGCAAAAGAGCGTGAAAATCTAGTTCGTCACGATGTCATGAGCCATGTGTTTGCTTATGGAGTACAATGTCCAAAAGCAAAGGGAATCATTCACCTGGGTGCAACTTCTTGTTATGTGGGTGATAATACCGATATCATTGTAATGAAAGAAGCCCTTTTATTAGTTAAGAAGAAATTGATTAACGTAATAGCAGAACTTTCTGATTTTGCAGATAAATATAAAAATCTTCCAACGCTTGCATTTACTCATTTTCAGCCGGCACAGCCAACTACTGTTGGAAAGAGAGCAACGCTATGGATGCAGGAATTCTTAATGGATTTTGAAGACCTTGAATATGTTTTGGAAAGCCTTAAGCTTTTAGGATCAAAAGGTACTACAGGTACACAGGCTTCTTTTCTTGAATTATTTAATGGAGACCATGAGACCATTGATAAAATTGACCCAATGATTGCTAAGAAGATGGGATTTGATGCATGCTATGCAGTCGCTGGACAAACTTATTCTAGAAAAGTAGATACTAGAGTTTGTAATATTCTTGCTGGAATTGCTGCAAGTGCACACAAGATGTCAAATGATATTCGCTTATTACAGCACTTAAAAGAAATAGAGGAGCCTTTTGAAAAGAACCAGATTGGTTCCTCAGCAATGGCTTACAAGCGCAACCCAATGCGAAGTGAACGTATCGCATCGCTTTCTCGTTATGTTATGATAGATGCCCTAAATCCGGCAATTACATCGGCAACACAATGGTTTGAGCGTACACTGGATGACTCTGCAAATAAGAGAATTTCGATTGCAGAAGGATTTTTAGCAACGGATGGTATCCTTGATCTATGTCTTAATGTAGTAGATGGACTTGTCGTATATGAAAAAGTAATTGAAAAACATATGATGAGTGAACTTCCATTTATGGCAACCGAAAATATCATGATGGATGCAGTTAAGCTAGGTGGAGATCGTCAGGAACTTCATGAGAAAATAAGAACACTTTCTATGGAAGCAGGAAAAAATGTGAAAGTAGAAGGAAAAGAAAATAATCTATTAGAACAAATTGCAGAGGATGAAGCATTTAATATGTCTTTGGACGATTTACAAAAGTCCATGAATCCATCTTTATACATTGGACGTTCAAAAGAACAGGTTGAAGCATTTTTACAACAGGTAATTCGTCCTATTTTAGAAAAAAATGCATCTATTTTAGGACTTAAGACTGAAATTAATGTGTAATATTTGAAAATAGTAAATAAATTATTAAAAGTAAAGCATAAGTGTTAAAAGTTGCGAAAACTCGAACACTTATGCTTGTTTTGCTTTGGTGCAGATGTTATAATGATTTATTATATGAACTGTATATGTATGGGGAGAAATATATGGGGAAGCAATCGAAACTTTTTGGGGAAGTGGGTAATAAAGTACAAGTGAATCTAGAAGAAGAACTGGAATTAGAGAGAGAAAAGAACAAAAGCCTTCAAAAAGAGTTACAATTCTATCGTAGATTTGATGCAGTATCGGGGCTTTATAATCGCATTACCTTTTATACTGAAACGGCAAAGATGTTAGCGGATAATCGACAGAATCGTTTTGTAATGCTTAGGATGGATATGGAACGCTTTAAAATAATTAATGAATTATGGGGAAGAGCAGAAGGTGACCGTCTGCTTCGTTATATTGGTGAAAAACTTCGAAAGAAGCTAATTGGCTGTCCAAATGTTACGTTTGGAAGGACAGAAGCAGATATCTTTTATATGTGTTTTTTATATAGTGAACAAGATATTGATGATAAGATTTCATATATTGAGGATATATTGAAGGATTATAAAATTGATTTTCAAATTGTTCCATATTTTGGACTTTATATCATCACAAATCACGATATGCCAATTAATCTGATGTGCGACCGTACCAATCTGGCAATTCGTACAATAAAAGGTAACTATATGAAACGCGTTGCATTTTATGATGAAAACTTGAGAAAAGCCATGCTTTGGGAACAAGAAATTATCAATCAGATGGGAACAGCCTTATTAACGAAGCAGTTTGAAATTTATTTGCAACCACAGTGCGACATCCAAACTGGACAACCTATCAGTGCAGAAGCATTGGTTCGTTGGAACCATCCGGAACGTGGCATTTTATCACCTGCAGAGTTTATTCCAATTTTTGAAAAAAATAGATTTATTATGAAACTGGATTTTTATGTATGGGAACAGACATGTATTCTATTACGTCAGTGGATGGATGAAGGGAAAAAGCCACATCCGATTTCTGTCAATGTATCAAGAATTAATTTACATAATCCAAAGCTTTGTGACATTATCATTGAATTAGTTAAAAAATATGATATACCACCGCGCCTGTTGGAACTAGAAATTACTGAAAGTGCATATGCGGATAATCAAAAGCTTTTGATTGTACTGATAGAAACGCTTCAAAATTATGGATTTACGGTGCTAATGGATGATTTCGGAAGTGGATATTCTTCCTTAAACATGTTAAAAGAAACAGTGGTAGATGTATTAAAGCTTGATTTGGTATTTCTTTCAGGAGATGGTAAGGCAGATCGGGGAGGAAATATTTTAGCTTCGATTATGAGCATGGCAAAGTGGCTTAACATGGCAGTCATAGCTGAGGGTGTAGAGACAAGGGAGCAAGCTGATTTTCTTCGAAGCATTGGGTGCCGTGTAGCGCAAGGCTATTACTATGCAAGGCCTATGCCTGTAAAAGATTATGAGAACTATTTAAAGCGGGTAGAGGTAAATGGTTCTATCCTGGCTTTTCAGGAATTGAAGGAACAGGTGGTTATAAATGAATTTTGGGATCCAAGTGCAAAAGTTAATTATATATTTAATACCATAGTAAGTGCAGTTGGCATCTATGAATGGAGCAATAATCAATTGGAAGCCATTCGATTAAATGACAGTTACTTTGAAATGATAGGTGAATCAAGAGAAGAATATTATCTTAAGGGACTTCGTGTACTTGACTTCGTTCCGGATGAGGAGAAAGCGATTGTAACAAATATGATTCATCAGGCGATTAAAACTAAGAATATTGGGGAAGCAACCTATCGTAGACGATGTGTTCATGGAAACTATATCTGGCTTAAGGCAAAGGCACGCTATTTAGCAGGTGATGAGGAACGAAGCTTATTTTATGTGGCAATGAATGATGTAACTGAAATGAAATCAGCGCAAGAAAACCTAGAAGAATCAGTATACAATCTTAAGATGCTTGTAAATTACATGCCTGGGGGCGTATTAAAAATCTCAGCGGACGATAAAAAAGAGATTATTTTTATGAATCAACATATGGAAAATCTGTTGGACTGCCCAAAGGCTCAATTAAAGGAATTGTATAATACCCCGTTTCAGGATATTGTTGCAAACGAAGACAGAGATCGAATTTTAAAGGAACTAGAAGAAGCTTCAAATACATCTGAAATAAGGAAAAGTATCGTCCATTTAAAGATAAAAAGCGGGCAAAGAAAGAAGTTTTTGATGGAAGGGCGCGTCATGAAGGATATGGTAAATCATAACTCCTTCTTTCTCGTTTTATCGGATGCTTAAATGAAAAGATAGACCTAAAGAAGATATTTATTTTGTTATAAACAGAATAAATATCTTTTTTTTATATACAATACACATAATTAAGGATTATGTTATCTATAATAAATATTGATTTTACTTATAGATTCTCTTGTGCTACAATGTCTTAGTAAAATGTGTAAATACTTAGGAGGTTATGAATATGGTTAAAGCAGTTGTAGGAGCGAACTGGGGCGATGAAGGAAAAGGAAAGATTACGGATATGCTGGCAAAAAAAGCAGATATCATTGTAAGATTCCAAGGTGGTGCAAATGCAGGCCATACTATCGTCAATGATTATGGAAAATTTGCACTTCATACATTGCCATCAGGAGTATTCTATGAGCATACAACGAGTATAATTGGAAACGGTGTGGCTCTTAATATACCAAAACTATTTAATGAAGTGCAGTCAATTGTTGATCGTGGGGTACCAGCACCCAAAATTTTAGTATCCGATCGTGCGCAGATTGTTATGCCTTATCATATCCTTTTTGATGAATATGAAGAAGAAAGACTGGCTGGAAAATCATTTGGTTCTACAAAGTCTGGGATAGCACCATTCTATTCCGATAAGTATGCTAAAATCGGATTTCAAGTGAATGAATTATTTGATGAAGAATTATTAAAAGAAAAATTAGAACGCATATGTGAGCAGAAGAATGTAATTCTGGAGCATTTATATCATAAGCCAATGCTTGATCCAGAAGAACTTTTAAATACACTGAGAGAATACAAAGAGATGGTGGCTCCTTTTGTTTGCGATGTGTCCTTATTTTTATGGAATGCACTCAAAGAAGGAAAAGAAATTTTATTAGAAGGACAATTAGGTACACTTAAAGATCCAGATCACGGTATTTATCCAATGGTTACATCTTCTTCTACATTAGCTGCATATGGTGCAATTGGTGCTGGAATTCCACCTTACGAAATCAAGGAAATTGTAACGGTATGTAAGGCATATTCAAGTGCGGTTGGAGCGGGTGCCTTTGTCAGTGAGATTTTTGGAGAAGAAGCAGATGAACTCAGAAGACGCGGTGGTGATGGAGGAGAATATGGAGCAACAACCGGTCGTCCAAGAAGAATGGGTTGGTTTGACTGTGTCGCATCAAAATATGGATGCCGTTTGCAAGGTACAACCGATGTTGCATTTACCGTACTAGATGTACTTGGATATTTAGAGGAAATTCCAGTATGTGTTGGTTATGAAATTGACGGAACGGTTACAACTCAGTTCCCTACCACTAGCTTACTTGAAAAAGCAAAACCTGTGATAGAAGTACTTCCAGGCTGGAAAAGTGAAATTCGTGGCATTAAAAAATACGATGAACTTCCAGAAAATTGTAGGAAGTACATTGAATTTGTAGAAGAGCATATTGGATTCCCAATTACGATGGTTTCCAATGGCCCAGGAAGAGAAGATATTATTTTTCGCAAATAAAAGGATATAAAGTTTGTACCAAATCTAATATGCGCATAAGATATGCGCAGGAATGGAGAAAAATTATGGACATCTTTAACAAAATGGGTGAAGAACTAAGTAATATGGGATCTGAATTTGTAAAACTAACAAAGGATGCAACAGATACAGCAAAACAGCATGCAACAGTTATTTCGGAAAATAGTAAAATAACAGAGCAATACCGAATCATTGGGGAAACACTTTATAAGGTGTTTAAAGATGATGAGGAAATGAAACAAATCTTAGGTGAAGATTTTCAAGATGCATTTAGAAAGATCGAAAACTCCAAACAAAAAATTGCAGAATCCAAAGATACAATTGCTCAAAATAAAGGTGGAACCATCTGCCCTGATTGTGGGAATATTGTTCTAAAAGAGTCTTTATTTTGCAATCGATGTGGCAGAAAAATGTAAAATGACTAAATTTTGACAAGAAAGGTAGCTAATATGAAGCTAGCGATAATGAGTGATATTCATAGTAATATTGTTGCTTTTGAAGCTTGCCTTGTGTGTATCAAACAAAATCCGGTAGATGCCGTAGTGCTACTCGGAGACTTTGTCAGTGACTGTCCAGATCCAGGGCTCACCCTAGGAAAAATATATGAGCTTATGGAAACAATACCGGTTTATGCAATTCGTGGTAACCGTGAAGAATATTTTCTTCGTTACCGAGATGGACAGGAAGATAATTGGACAATTTCTTCGTATAAAGGAAGTCTTCTTTATACATATGAAAGACTGACAAAGAAGGATTTAGACTGGTTTGAAAGTCTTCCTTCTACACGTGTTTTACAATTGCCAGGTACCGAACCCATACGTTTGGTGCATGGTTCTCCGTATTCAACGAAGGAGCTATTGGATTATGGAAAAGAGAATACCAAGGAATGCTTAAAAAAGCTTGATACAAAGTATATGTTGGCGGGCCATACCCATCGCCAAATGAGTTTTTCTTATGAAGGTAAGACGATTATCAATCCGGGTTCGGTAGGCGTTGCCATTGGAACAAGCAAAAATGCGCATATGGCATATCTGAATTGGGAAAATGGTATTTGGAATTATGAGTTTAAAAGTATTCCATTTGCATTTGATGACGTACAGAAATGGTTTCATGAGAGCTCTTTGATTCAGATGGCAAGTATTTGGCCGATTTGTATCCTTAAATCTATGGATGTAGGAGAAAATATAGGACCTTTGTGTGCAAAACGAGCATATGATATGGCAGTTGCGGATCATGCACTAAATGAAGACGGAAATCCGCCGGAAGAGTATTGGGAGAGTGCAGCAAGGGAATTAGGCGTAATATAGGGGATGAGTGGGAAGAACACAATGGAGGAAACATAAGATGAGAAAATGTAGATTGTTATGTGTCATATTGAGTTTATCCCTAATGTCCCAATGGAATAGCCAGTTTATGATGGCCAAGGCCAAGGAAGTAATTGTAAATAATGAAACCGAAGCTGCTTCAACATCGCAGACATTCGATTATGTGGACAATGAACTTTTAGTTACCTATAAAACAGATAGCGGAACTATTTCTAGTCTACCAAATGGTGTAGAAGAAGAAAATATTACGGATACTTGTTCCCTTTTTACGGTAGAAGAAGATTCCGGCATGATAGATACACTAAAGGCAATAGCAGCCGACCCAGATGTGCAATTTGTAGAGCCAAACTATACCGTAGAATTACTTAATACAAATGATACCTATAGCGATAAGCAGTGGGCTTACTATAATCCAAACAGTAATATTAATGCACAGAGCGCATGGGCACTTGGTAGAGGAGAAGATAACGAAGTGATTGTTGCTGTGATCGATACGGGAATTGATTATCAGCATGCAGATTTGGCAAAAAACATATGGAAAAATATTGATGAAAGCTATACAAGTATGGTTGACAGGGATGGAAATGAATATCCTGGGGACTATTATGGATGGAATTTTGCAGACAGCAATAGTGTGATTTGTAATTATGAGACTGACGTAGTAAATGGTGAGCCAGTTGCGGTTGACTACCATGGAACTCATATCGCTGGAATCATTGATGCCGTTGCTGACAATGGGAAAGGTATTGCTGGGCTTGCATCCTATTCCAATGTAAAAGTAATGTCTGTTAAAGTTATGGGGCAAAGGAGAAGCGGTGTTATTTCTGATATTGTAAAAGCGATTGCTTATGCCGAGAATAACGGAGCGACTATTTGCAACTTAAGTCTTGGAACAGATGCCTATAGTGAGGCACTTTATCAGGCGATGAAAGATTCGTCCATGCTTTTTATCTGTGCTGCTGGAAATGGGGATGAAAATACCGATAAAAAAGGTTATGATATCTCTGTAAATCCGGTATTCCCAGCTTCTTTTGATCTTGATAATATTATTTCAGTTGCAAATGCAAATAGTACTGGTGCATTAGATGATTCTTCTTGTTACAGTGACTCAATGGTGGATATTGCAGCACCAGGAACCGATATTGCCAGCTGTTATGTGGATTTGCAACAATCAGAAATTGGTAGTTATGTTGCATCAACCGGAACATCAATGGCAGCTCCCTTTGTAACAGCGACGGCAGCAATGCTGTCCTCCTATTATACCGGTTTATCTGCACTAGAAATAAGGCAGATGATTCTAGGTGGAAGCAAAAAGGTTGAGGCTTTGTCATCACAAGTAGCAAATGGTTCTTATCTTGATGTATATGGAGCAATGACCTACAATGGCCTTCTCGCTTCGGTAACGACCAGTATTAAGGATATAACAGACTCAAACAATAAAAAGTATGTGATTCAAGTAAATAATCCACGTTCGGAGGAATTAACGCTTCTTTATGCAAAGGGCGAGAAGGATGTTGCTTATTTTGAAGGTGGAGAAAATGGAACTTTCTTAATGTTAAGCAATGAAATAGCGACGCTTAAAGTGACAAAGACTTCTGATTATACGATCTACATAAAAGATTCTACCGGAAATGAAGCGGTTTATACCGATAAGATAACCGTACCAACACTAACCAAGATGAAATTGGCTTCCAGTAAAAAGACGTTGGGGGTTGGTGATACCTATCGAATTAAAAAAACGTTATCAACAACAGGTGTGTATGCTGATATTACATATAAGAGCAGTAATACAAACATTGCAAAAGTTTCATCACTTGGAACGGTTCGAGCTAAGAAAAAAGGATCTGCAATCATTACGGTTACTGCAAAATATGGTAGTGTGAAAAAGACAGCAACTTGTAAGATTGTTGTGAAGTAACGATATAGGAGACGAAAAAGATGAAAATAGCAGGATTGCAAAAAACATCGTTATTAGATTTTCCTGGTAAGTTATGTTGTACGGTTTTTACAGATGGTTGTAATCTTCGATGTCCTTTTTGTCATAATTCATCTCTTGTTCTAGTACCAGGGGCGAACCCTCTGATGCCAGAACAAGAGATTTTTGCGTTTCTTGAGAGACGAAAAGGCCTTCTTGATGGAGTATGCATCAGCGGAGGAGAACCACTTATACAAAAGGGAATCGAAACATTTATGTATAAAATAAAGGAGCTGGGTTTTCTTATTAAGTTAGATACGAATGGCACTAGTCCAGAACGCTTAATAAAGCTTGTAGACCAAGGGATGATTGATTATGTGGCGATGGATATTAAAAACTCTTTGGAGCACTATGGCATGACAGCTGGAATTGAAAATTTTGATTCAACAACAGTAGAAAAAAGTGTTGAGTATCTTTTAAAAGGAAGGGTACCTTACGAATTTCGTACGACGGTTGTAAGCGAATATCATACAAAGGAAGATTTTATATCCATTGGAAAATGGATTAAAGGAGCAAAACAATATTTCCTACAGGGGTTTGAAGATTCTGATGATGTGATAAACCATGAATTACATGCGTGTAGTAAACTTAAGATGGAAGAATTTCAAACAATTATGAGGAATTATACAACAAATGTAGAATTACGTGGAATTACATAAAAAACAAATATTTACAATATATAGTACATATGAATCAAAATGAAATGTTTAATATACAATATATAGTAATTGATATTGACAACAAATTTTACATATGCTACTGTATTTAAGAGAGATAATTTAGAAACGATGTAAGATTTATGGAGGGTGATTGGCATGTACCAAATTATAAAAAGAGATGGGAAGATTGTAGATTTTGATCTTGAAAAGATAAATTCTGCAATTACAAAGGCTTTTGAGGCACAGAGTAAGCAATATAATAGAAGTATAATTGACTTATTAACACTAAAAGCAACTGCACACTATGAAGGAAGAATTAAAAATTCACTGGCTCATGTAGAAGACATTCAAGACAGTGTTGAAGTGGTTCTTGAGGAGTCAGGCTATGCGGATGTTGCAAAAGCCTATATCTTATATCGTAAACAAAGAGAAAAAATACGTAATATGAAATCAACCATTTTAGATTATAAAGAAATTGTTGATAATTATGTAAAACTATCCGATTGGCGCGTGAAGGAAAATTCGACCGTTACCTATTCGGTGGGTGGACTGATTTTGAGCAATTCTGGTGCCATTACGGCAAACTATTGGCTTTCAGAAATTTATGATGAGGAAATAGCTAAGGCACATCGTAATGCAGATATTCATCTCCATGATTTATCCATGCTGACCGGATATTGTGCTGGATGGTCATTAAAACAATTGATTCAAGAGGGACTTGGTGGTGTTACTGGGAAGATAACATCGGCACCTGCTTCACATCTTGCAACTCTTTGCAATCAGATGGTAAACTTTTTGGGAATCATGCAAAATGAATGGGCAGGAGCACAAGCTTTTTCTTCTTTTGATACTTATTTGGCACCATTTGTCAAAGTGGATCATTTAGATTACAATCAGGTGAAAAAATGCATTGAGTCCTTTATCTTTGGAGTTAACACCCCAAGTCGTTGGGGAACGCAAGCACCATTTTCAAATATCACATTAGATTGGACCGTACCGGCTGATTTGGCAGAGCAGTATGTAATCATTGGTGGTAAGGAAGCAGACTTCAAATACAAGGATTGCAAAGAAGAAATGGATATGGTAAACAAGGCTTTTATTGAAACAATGATAGAAGGAGATGCCAATGGACGTGGCTTCCAGTATCCAATACCAACCTATTCCATAACAAAAGATTTTGACTGGTCCGAAACAGAAAATAATAAATTACTTTTTGAAATGACCTCAAAATATGGAACTCCATATTTTTCAAATTATATCAATAGTGAAATGGAACCAAATGATGTACGAAGTATGTGTTGTAGACTGCGTCTCGATCTTCGTGAACTTCGCAAAAAATCAGGCGGCTTTTTCGGAAGTGGAGAAAGTACAGGTTCAGTAGGTGTAGTTACAATAAATCTTCCACGTATTGCATACCTTAGTGCAACAGAGGAAGAATTTTATAAACGCCTTAATAAGATGATGGATATTTCAGCTCGTTCACTTAAGATAAAGAGAACCATTATATCAAGACTTTTGGAGGAGGGATTGTATCCTTATACAAAACGTTACTTGGGAAGCTTTAGTAACCATTTTTCAACCATTGGTCTGATCGGTATGAATGAGGTTGGACTAAATGCAAATTGGCTCCAGGAAGATATGACAAATGAAAAAACGCAGCGATTTGCAAAAGATGTATTAAATCACATGAGAGAACGGTTATCGGATTACCAGGAAGAGTATGGTGATTTATATAACTTAGAAGCTACACCAGCAGAATCAACAACATATCGTCTTGCAAAACATGATGTGGAACAGTTCCCAGATATTAAGACGGCCTGCAATGATAATAAGACACCATATTATACAAATAGTTCTAATTTACCAGTTGGATTTACCGATGATATTTTCGAAGCATTGGATATACAAGATGATTTGCAGACGCTTTATACATCAGGAACTGTATTTCATGCGTTCTTAGGTGAAAAGCTACCTTCTTGGAAGGCTGCTGCGACTTTGGTTCGAAAAATAGCAGAAAATTATAAATTGCCATATTATACGATTTCTCCAACCTATTCCATTTGCAAAGAACATGGCTATATAGCTGGAGAACAATACATATGCCCACAATGTGGAATAAAGACAGAGGTTTACAGCCGTATTACAGGATATTATCGTCCGGTGCAAAACTGGAATGAAGGAAAAAGTGAAGAATTCAAAGAACGTAAATTGTATGACCTTGATAAATCAAAGCTAAAGACGGAGCGTCGTGTTCAAATGGCTTCTATAGAGCCTAAGGCTGAAAATCATATTGGATTTCCAGAAGATCCATCCAATCATATTTTAGTTATTACAAAGACATGTCCAAATTGTAAAACAGCGAAAGAGATTCTTGATGATGCAAATGTTTCATATAAGACAGCATACGCAGAAGAGAACAGTGATTTGGTTGAAAAATATGGCATTCGTCAGGCGCCAACGCTTATTGTTATCAACGGTGAAGAGGCTTATAGCCATTCAACGGTGCCAAAAATCAAAGAATATTTGGAACTACTATAATTCTGGTTTGACGAAGGCCGGACGCGAGTCTTTGTTGGTAAGTGACGCCAAGAAAGGCTGAGCAATTTTAGTCTTACTACAATTTACACGGCTCCCATGCTAGGATTTTATATCAATCGTATAAGCATTCCACGTAACCTCAAAACATCGAAAAATTGACTCTTAGGAGTCAATTTTTGATAGAGTTTACGTTCCATATACTCAAATGATATAAAATCCTAGCATGGGAGCCGTGTAAATTAAATATAGATTATGAGCTCAGCCTTTCATGGCTGATTACAAAATACGGACTCGCTGTTCACAAATGTTTAAAAACCAGAATTTAGTAGGATTGTGGTAAAAGATCAAGAGCAAACAGACTGATAACTTTTTAAACTGATTACTATCATAGTTAAATTTTGTGATTGACAATTATATTACAGACAACAACGGGGCTGTTTAACAAAATCAGTAAAATGCGCGGTGATCATAGTCTTCCAATTCGAATGGAGCACAGGACTTGTTCTCCATTCGAATTTCGATACCATAAATCATCGCGCATTTTGCGTGACTTTCCCAAAGTCCCCGCGTCCGTCATACGTAAGTAAACCAGAATTTATTTATATACATAAAGTCCGAACAATACTATCCATAGTTCCTGCTAGATTTTCTTTACTATGATGACGAGCTTCCTCGAAAGCCTTAGCAGTACGGTTGATACTAAAAATAGAAGTTACACCTAAATTATAGGATTCTTCTGCACCTTCACCGATATCACCAACAACCGCGATGACTGGTACGTTTTTCTTTTGTGCTCGTTTTGAGATGCCGATAACTACTTTTCCTCGTATGCTTTGACTATCAATCTTTCCTTCTCCAGTGAAAATAATATCTGCATCCTCTATTAGGTCATCAAACTTAACAATATCTAAGACTGTGTCAATACCCGATTTCAAAGAGCCACCAAGAAAAGCCACGATACCTGCACCCATAGCACCTGCGGCACCAGTGCCAGGTGTTTTTGAAACATCACGATTCAGACAGTTTTCGATTGTTTTTGAAAGTGACTTCAAATTTCTGTCAAGAAGTGCTACCATTTCTGGATTAGCACCTTTTTGTGGCGCAAAGATATAAGCAGCTCCATTTTCTCCATGCATTGGATTATCAATATCACACATGGCAGTGATACTACATTTTTTTAATAACTGATTTGCTTTGGATATATCAAAGGAATCGATAAGGGAAAGGGTATCGGCTTCTGGAAGAAAAAGATTCCCTTCTTTATCAAAAAATTCAACACCAAGAGCTCTTGCAGCTCCAACGCCTGCATCGTTGGTACAACTTCCGCCAAGTCCAATTATGATTTCATTACATCCGTTGCGAACTGCATGAGCAATCATCTCACCAGTACCATAGGTTGTTGTCTTTGCAGGATTCATCTTCCCTTCTACTAAAGGGAGGCCTGCGGTCTGTGCCATCTCAATGATAGCAGTATTTTGATATCTTGCATAATAACAGGAAACGGGTTCTCCAAAAGGACCAGAAGCTGTGATTTCAATTTTTCTCATATTTTCCATGGCATATAGGAAGCAATCCACAGTGCCTTCGCCGCCATCTGCCACGGGTATCGTAATTACGTTGCAATCTGGCTGCAGGAATAAGATCTGCTCTTTCATAATGGTACAAACATCCAGTGAACTTAATGTTCCTTTAAAAGAGTCTGGAATTACAATACATTTTTTTAAGACGTTTTTCATATCTGCTCCTTTATAATTATTTATATAATTGTGATGGTGTTTTAGTATGTAGGGTTATTATAAAAAAAACATAACCTTGATACTATGGAAAAAGGAAACAAAAAACAGTTCTCGATTTCGGCAGTTTAGTCAAAATGCATAGAATGAAACGAAAAGTGAAAATTGGATTTCAATATGAAATATAAATTTCATATAAATGTCAAAATGAATGTTCTAAAAAGTACATGGCTTCTTTTTAGAAGTTGATTTATCAAAGAATATTGTTATAATGAAGACATGTTGACAGTGGTATTTGGAAGGGAGAAGTATATGTCAGGTATTGTAATATTATTGCCAAGAGAACATATGGCACAAGAGGCGAGGCAATTGGTTGAAAGAGAAGGATATCGCATTGATGAAATAAAGAGCATACAAACAGCGAATATTGTCAGTGAAGCCAGAATGGCCGTTGCAAAAGGAGCTTCTATCATTATAGCAAGAGGATATCAGGCGCTTATGATAAAGCGTTATACCAATGTTACAGTAATTGATATTGTGCTCACAGGACAGGAGCTTGGAATCTTAGTGATGAAAGCCAAGAAGCTTGTAAACAAAGAAAATCCGAAAATTGCAGTCATTGGCTTTAATAATATGTTTTCAAATACGAATTATTTTAACGAGTTATTTCAAGTAGATTTAATCACCTATCTTGGTGATACCGAAGAAAAGATACAAACAGCTGCGGATCAAGCAATTGCAGAACAAGTAGATGTAATTATCGGTGGTGATACCGCCATTATGGCTGCAAAAGAAGCACAGATTCCGTGCTTGTTTTTGGAAGCGACCGAGGATTCAATCAGAGAAGCTATTTTAGTAGCGCAAAAAGCATCCTATGCTGCAAACGTGGAAAAAAAGCACAATGCGCAAATGGAAGCAATGCTTGATAATTCATTCAGTGGCATTATTCGTTTGAATACAGCAGGCGAAATTGTAAATGCCAATCGTATTATGGAAGAATTGTTCTTGATAAGTAAATCAGATTTAATTGGTAAAAAAATATCAGAAGTAATAGAAGGTATTGATGAACGTAAGGTACAAAGCGTGTTGTGTGGTGAAGATGAAATTTATAGCAGTTTTATCCGTATTAAGGAGACTGCAGTTGTATTTATGCTTTCTGCCGTTTTGGTTGAGGATGTCATCGATGGTGCAATTCTTTCTATTAACATTGTAAAAAAACCAGAACAAAAGGAAGCGGCAACCATGCGAGAAATGTATCTTCATGGTTTTGTAGCAAGAGGTAACTTTCATCATGTACTTTGCAAAAGCAAGGAGATGAATGAGTGTGTCGAACGGGCAAAAATATATGCCATGTCCAACAGTTCAGTATTAATATATGGTGAGGTTGGAACGGAAAAGGAATTAATAGGGGAAGCAATTCACAATAATAGCTTGCGAAAAAGTTCCCCTTTTATTAGTATTAACTGCAATGATCTAACAGAAGAAATGCAGGAAAAAATACTCTTTGGTGCATTTGAAGAAACAGAGAAAGATGAAAATAAGTTAGGGGCATTAGGCACTGCAAACCACGGTACTGTACTACTTGGTGAGGTGGAACGTCTTGGAAAGAGAATGCAATATAAGCTTTTTCGTGCAATAAAGAGTAAAATATTAATCAAAAATGATATTGAAAAGGCAATGACTTTAGATGCACGAATTATTGCTACCACGAATCAAAATCTTTATGAAATAGTGAAGCGAGGCGAGTTTCGAGAGGATTTATATTATCTTTTAAATGGTCTTTGTATTACGGTTCCGCCACTTCGAAACAGACCAGAGGATTTGGAAAAATTAATTCATCAAGAAATGAAAAAGGTACTGGATAAGTATTCTAGGTATCATGTTCTAACTGGACCAGCAAAAGAGGCACTTCTTCGATATTATTGGAACGGTAACTCGCTTCAAGTAGAAAGCTTTATCGAACGCATGATTTTAACAGCAAAGCGAAGAAGTATTGATGTGGACTATGTACAAAAATTATTGGCAGATCTTTATCCTCTGATACAAACGGAGGATGGAGAGGAGAAAAAAGTTATTTATAAGAATCCAAAAGCACAGGAATTGGCCATAATTTTGGAAAAACACGGTGGAGATCGTGGACTTGTAGCACAAGAACTTGGGATTAGTAAGACTACGTTATGGCGTCATATGAAAAAATATGGAATTACAGGAAAGTTTGAGGTGTGAGACAAAAGCTTTGTTGTTAGCAGACAGGAGAAAATTACTATGGATTTCATACAACTGAAAGATGGAACGAAACTCCCTATATTAGGACAAGGTACCTGGTTTATGGGGGAGGAAAAACAAAAGAAGGAAGACGAAATAAAGGCTTTACGAACTGGTGTTGAAGAGAAAATGACCTTAATCGATACGGCAGAGATGTATGGAGATGGTCTTGCTGAGTTACTAGTAGGAGAAAGTATTGAGCCTTTTAAACGAGAAGATTTATTTTTGGTTTCAAAGGTCTATCCTCACAATGCTGGAAAAGAACATATTTTTGATGCTTGCAATCGAACCCTACAAAGAATGCAGACGGATTATCTTGATATGTATTTGCTTCACTGGAGAGGTCGTGTCCCGTTTGCAGAGACAGTTGATTGTATGGAAGAACTAATCAAACAGGGAAAAATAAGGCGTTGGGGTGTATCAAATCTTGACACACCGGATATGGAAGAATTACTCCGCGTAAAGAATGGCGAAAACTGTATGGTGAATCAAGTACTCTACCATTTGGGTTCTAGAGGGATTGAGTATAATTTATTACCTTTCATGCAAAAAGAGCAGATTGCACTCATGGCATATTGCCCATTGGCACAAGGAGGAACGCTTCGACGAAATATTCTAAATTCCAAATCAGTGAACGAAATTGCAATCAATCGTGGTATAACACAAATGCAAGTAATACTTGCATTTGTGTTGAATCAAAAATTTACGATTGCAATACCAAAAGCGAGCAGTTGTATCCATACAAAAGAGAATGCTGAGACAACCTCGATTAAATTAACGGAGAATGAAATCAAAGCGCTAAACTTAGAATTTCAAAAACCGAAGGAAAAAACGTATTTAGACATCGTATAGGAGGCTAAGTTTGGAAGCATTTTGGAAAATGATGAGCTTGCAGATTGTATTACTTATCTATCTGTTGGCGGGAATGTATGCAAAGAAAAAAGAAATTATCACAAAAGAGAACCAGAACAAATTTATTGATTTTGTTTTACAGATTATAATGCCTTGTATGGTATTTCAGTCTTTTAATCAGCATTTGACCTGGGAGATGATGAAGCAGGCAATGACAATATTAATGGTTTCGTTTGGCATTTGTTTTTTTTCTATGTTACTTGGAAAATTGATTTATCGCCGCTTTCCGTTTGGAAAGAGAAGCATTATGCAGTATGCAACCTTGATAAACAATGCCGGATTTGCCGGACTTCCGATGACCGAAGGAATATATGGTAATCTGGGATTATTTTATGCTTCGATTGCGATAATTCCAAATCGTATCTTTATGTGGTCTGCAGGAATTTCGCTTTTTACAACCTCACAGTTTAAGACAAAATTTAAAAATGTTGTTTTGAATCCTAATATTATTGCAGTATTTTTGGGATTAATTCGGGCATTTTGCGGAATTAATCTTCCGAGACCATTAGATAAAGCACTAACAAATATGGGGAATATGGTAGCACCGATGGCGATGGTTGTTGTAGGGTCTATATTAGCAGATGTTAATATGAAAGCAGTTCTAGAAAAAGGAGTTTTATTTGTATCTGTAATCCGTTTACTGATTCTTCCAGCAATATGTGTAGCAGTTTTGCATCTTTTGCCAATTGATGAAACTGCCCGCGGCGTATCGCTAATCCTAACAGCGATGCCGGCAGGAACGACGACTGCATTGCTCGCAGCAAAGTATGGTGCAGATGTTGAATTCGCATCAAAATGTGTGTTTGTAACCACGATTCTATCGTTAATTACGGTACCATGTATGATGCTGCTTTTATAACAAATAAATTGATATCAGATATTTTATTTGATATTTGAAAGGAATATATAATGAAAAAAATATGGATTCCTCAAAAAGTTGCAGAAACTGGAACTGATTTTTTGAGAGAACGTGGATATGAAATTATTGAAGATAACAATTTATCAAAAGAAGCGATGAAAAAGCATATAAAAGAGTGTGATGCAATTCTGCTTAGAACTGCAAAAATTACAAAAGAACTCATAGAAGAAAGTGAGAATCTAAAAATTATTGCTCGACATGGAGTTGGCTATGATAACATTGATCTCGCCACAGCTAAAGGAAAGGGGATTTGGGTAACGAATACACCGACAGCACTCTCAGATTCGGTAGCAGAGTATACAATAACAGGAATTTTAATGTGCTGTAAAAATATTTGGACCTGCAATAATGCAATGAGGAAGGGTGATTTTTTCTTTAAAAACGATAACAAAGGTATTGATTTGATGGGAAAAACTCTTTCTATAATCGGCCTTGGTAGAATTGGAAGGGCAGTTGCAAAAAAAGCACATTTTGGATTTGGAATGAATGTGATTGCATATTTACATAATTCAAAACAAGAAAATGTTCCGGATTATATTACATTAGTAGAATGGGAAAGTGCATTTAAATTGGCTGACTTTGTCACACTACATATTCCATATACAAAAGAAACGAGCGGAATCATAGGAAGGAAAGAATTTCAGTGGATGAAACCAACAGCATATCTTATCAATACAGCTAGAGGTGAAGTAGTAAAGGAAGAAGAACTGTTGGAAGCCCTTTTAGAAAAAAAGATAAAAGGAGCATTTCTTGATGTCTTAGGCGAAGAACCAGCAAAAAATAACAATCCTTTTTGGGATAGGGAGAATGTATACTTGACTCCGCACATGGCATCTAATACAAAAGAGTGCATGGAACGAATGGCTTTATATGCTGCAATGGAAATAGATCGTGTTCTTTCGGGACAAAATCCTAGATGGTCAGTTCATCCGTATAAATAGAATTAATGAAAATGGAAACGAAACAAGGGAATGATATAAAATTCTATGTTTCGTTTTTAATTTGTGAAATAAAGGTGAAACATCGCAGGTTGATTGAAACTCAAAATGAAAGCATAGTTTCAAAATCTGAAATTCTGATTAAAATGTAGAAATGCTCAATGAAAAATCATATTTTTTGTCAATAGTAATCAATTTGCGTAATGAATATAATTATAACCAGAGCGAGGGTAAAAAAAGCCTTTCGCATGACAAAACAACATAATTTAGTCTGGTGTGAAAATGGAGGAAATCAAGATGAAAGTTGGATTTATAGGTCTTGGAATCATGGGTAAACCGATGAGCAAAAATCTTGTGAAAGCAGGAAATGAATTAGTAGTGTGCGACTTTAATAAAGAAGCGGTTGCAGAACTTACTGCGTTAGGAGCAAAAGAAGAAAAAAATGCAGCAGCAGTTGCGAAAGAATGTGAGGTCATCATCACGATGTTGCCTAATTCTCCCCATGTAAGAGCAGTTGCGCTTGGTGAAGGTGGAATTTTAGAAGGAGCAAAAGAAGGAACTGTATTAATCGACATGAGTTCCATTGATCCAGTGGAAAGCAAAGCAATTGGTGCAGAACTTGCGAAAAAAGGGATTGAAATGTTAGATGCACCCGTAAGCGGCGGTGAACCAAAAGCAATTGATGGAACGTTATCCGTAATGGTTGGTGGTAAAAAAGATTTATTCGACAAATACTATGACTTATTAATGGTTATGGCTGGCTCTACTGTATATGTTGGAGAACTTGGTGCAGGAAATATTGCAAAACTCGCCAATCAGATGATTGTAGCTCTTAACATTGCAGCAATGTCAGAAGCGCTTACTTTGGCAAAGAAAGCAGGAGCAGATCCGGAACTTGTATATAAGGCAATTCGTGGTGGTTTAGCTGGTTCTACGGTATTAGATGCAAAAGCCCCAATGGTGCTTAATAGAAATTTTAAACCAGGTTTTCGTATTGAATTACACATAAAAGATTTAACAAATGCATTGAATGCAGCACACGCTGTGACAGCACCAGTTCCTCTTACTTCACAGGTTATGGAAATGATGCAGGCATTAAAAGCGGACGGATATGAAAAAGAAGATCATGCAAGCTTAGTAAAATATTACGAAAAGGTTGCCAATGTAACGGTAGAATCTTAATTTGTATTGGTAAAGGAGAAATAACAATGACCCCAACAATTACTAAGATGGAAGTATATCCAGTTGCAGGTAAGGACTGTATGCTTCTAAATTTAAGCGGAGCGCATTCCCCTTATTTTACAAGAAACGTTGTAATTCTTACTGATAGTACGGGAGAAGTAGGCGTGGGTGAAGTTCCGGGAGGAGAAAAAATAACAGATGCATTGGAAGAATGCAAAGATTTGGTACTTAGAACAAGCATTGGTGATTATAAAAATACATTACTAAAAGTAAAAAAACAGTTGGAAGGAAAAGGCGAGGAAGATATCCGTGGTGCCCAGACCTTTGATTTACGAACTGGAGTACATGTTGTAACTGCAATTGAAGCGCCTCTTCTTGATTTACTTGGTAAATATTTAAACGTACCAGTAGCAGCATTGCTTGGAGATGGTATGCAACGTGATAAGGTTCGTATGTTAGGCTATCTTTTCTATATAGCAGATCGTAAGAAAACGGATTTAGCGTATGACGAAGAATTAAGTAGTGATTGTGAATGGTATCGCATCCGACATGAAGAAGCCATGACACCAGAAAAAATAGTCGCACTTGCAAAAGCAACTAAACATAAATACGGATTTAGTGACTTTAAATTAAAGGGTGGTGTATTAGAAGGAAAAGAAGAAATCGAGGCAGTAAAAGCATTGAAAGAAGCTTTCCCAGAAGCAAGAATTACACTTGATCCAAATGGTGGATGGTTACTAAAAGACGCCATTGAACTTTGTAAGGATATGCATGGAATCCTAACGTATTGTGAAGATCCATGTGGAGCAGAAGGAGTTTATTCTGGACGTGAAATCTTAGCAGAATTCAGAAGAGCCACTGGACTTCCAACTGCAACCAATATGATTGCAACGGATTGGAGACAGATGTGTCATTCCATTGCACTGCAATCAGTAGATATCCCATTAGCAGATCCTCATTTTTGGACAATGTCTGGTTCTGTAAGGGTAGGACAGCTGTGTAATGAATTCGGGCTCACCTGGGGATCCCATTCAAACAACCATTTTGATATTTCACTGGCTATGTTTACTCATGCAGCAGCAGCTGTGCCTGGAAATATTAATGCAATTGATACCCACTGGATTTGGCAGGAAGGTGTAGAGAGACTGACAAAAGAACCACTTTTGATTGTGGATGGCTGTATTACCATTCCTGAAAAACCGGGACTTGGAATAGAAGTAGATATGGAACAGATTAAAAAAGCAAACGAAGTATACAAAGCAAACTGTCTTGGTAGTCGTGATGATGGGGTCGGAATGCAGTATTTGGTTCCTGGCTGGAAATTTGATGCAAAGAGACCTTGCTTAGTTCGTTAACAATGGAGGAAAAAGATGTTTAAACCACACGGAATTATTCCGCCAATTATTACTCCTTTCACGCCGGATGGAAAATTTAATGAACCAGTTTTTCGCCAAATGATTAATCATTTAATAGAAGAGGGCGTTCATGGTATTTTTCCACTTGGCACAACGGGAGAGTTTTATGCTTTTACCAATGAAGAGGTAAGGAATATCCTTTCGGTAGCAGTGGAAGAAGCAAGAGGCAGAGTGGATGTATATGCTGGAGCTAATCATATTACAACAAGAGGTACGATAGAACTAATAAAAATAGCAGAAGAAGTAGGTGTTGATGCGGTATCAGTTCTTACGCCTATGTTCATTTCACAGAGTCAGGAAGAAGTGTATGAGTTCTACAGGATAATTGCAGAAAGTACAAAATTACCAATTTTAATCTACAATAATAAACCAAAAACAAATGTAACGGTAGAACCAAAGACAGTTGCAAGACTTGCTAAGATTAAAAATATTATAGGTGTAAAAGACAGCACGGGAGACTTTACAAATACCGAAGAGTATTTGAGATTAACAAAAGATGAAGGGAATTTCCATGTTTTACTCGGAAGAGATACCTTAATATATGCTGGATTATGTTATGGAGCAGTTGGCGCAATTGCATCATGTGCAAATGTAGCACCTAGAATCGCAGCGGATATCTATGATAAGTACATAGATGGCGATTTGGCTGGTGCCTTAGAAGCACAGTACACACTCGCTCCATTACGAATTGCTTGTAATATGGGGACATTCCCAGCAGTTATTAAAGAAGGGCTAGTTCAAGAAGGTTTTCAGGTTGGAAAATGCTTAGAACCAATTGCTGAGTTAAAACCAGAAGAAAAAGAAGCTCTTCGTAAAGTATTAAAGGAAATGAACTTAATCAAATAATGAAATCTAAAACAAATAAGGAGATTGAAGGGTATGAAAAAAAGAATTATGGCGTTACTCATGGCAGCAGTAATGGTAACGGGGCTTATTACTGGATGTTCTAAAAAAGAGGAAGCAAACTCATTTGACGGAAAAAATATTCGTGTGGTTATCGGATCAACTTCTACATCAGGAGATTCTTATCTGATTGCTGAAACAGTTTCAAGACATCTTGCAAAAGCGTTAAATGCAACCGCAAAAGTTGATGCTATTGGAGCAGCAGAGGCTATGGATGCTATGCAGACATGTGAGCCGGATGGTACAACAATTATGCTCTTTCATGACATGACATATTTAGGTGTTTCATTTGGAGCCTATGGAGAAGAATATGCACTTGAAAATATGACAGTGGGACCTGAAGTGGCACAGAATCCTGGGGCAGCCTGGGCTGCAGGCGTAGATGCGCCTTATGAAAGTTTATCAGAAATACCTGAATACTTAAAAGCAAATCCAGATGCAATCTGCCGTATGGCTTGTGAGTCCGGTGGTGTATCACATGTTGCATTCATTGTATTTTATGAATGGGTACTCGAAAATTATGGGCAGGATGTTGCAGATCGTATCGTTGTAGTAGTTGGTGGATCTACAGCAGATAAGTGTCAGCTCTTATGGGATGGCAACTGTGATGTAATCTTTGCTGACTATACTTCTCTTTACGATTATACGCAGACCGATGATAAATCAATTGCTATGAAATTCATGGGATTACTTGATAACATTGACGGTGTAGATATTCCATCTTATGTAGATCTTGGTATCACAATGAACGGCGGAGAATTTAGATTCTCTAAAGATTTCCTAATCTATCTTCCAAAAGATATTCCTCAGGAATATGTTGCTGAATTAGATAAAGCAATGGAAACTTTATCAAATGATGAAACGTATAAGGCTGACTTAGAAGCAATGTCTTATCGCGCAGCATACCTTAGCTCGGCAGATGCAAAAACCTTTATCTATGCGAAGAGAGATGGTTTACAAGCATTAATCGATGAGGCACCATCACTTGATGATTTAACACAGTAATTATTTTGTGGGGGACTGCAAAACTGCAGTCCCTAATAAAGGAGGAACTTGGCTTGTTTACCATAAAGTATACGCCATCAACATCACACTGGATTGTCCCACCGATCATTATGGGAATCCTAGTCATTTTGCTTATTGTGATGTCAATTCAAAGCTTTTTAAAAGCAAAAAAAGAAAACCGTCCATTTATTCAATTGAAAGGAAAAAGGTTTTTCGAAGAAAATTGGGATAAAATAAAAATAATTGGAACACTTGTGTTGTTTATCTTTTATATATTTGCAATGGATATAATAGGATTTTTAGTTGCCAGCATAATCTTTATTTTCTTATTTAATGTTTTATTTGCTGGTATAGAACAACTAAAAGAAATTCCGGTTGCGTTGAAAGAAAAATCGTATTTTAGAAATGATGGATTTCGTTCGGTATGTACGTCTCTATTAATTGCAGTTATCTTCTCAGCGGGTATTTGGTTCATATTTGGGGAAGTATTCAGAATTACATTACCATAGAAAGGAGTGAATCAAAATGATTGAATTTGGTCTGTTACAGTTAGTTATGGCAGCAGTAGGAGTTTTAGTTGGTATTATTTTTGGCGCACTGCCTGGTATGACAGCAACGATGGCTATTGCAATATTTTTGCCATTAACCTATGCATATGACTTAAATACTTCACTATTTTTATTACTTGGACTTTACGTAGGAGGTATAAGTGGAGGTTTGATTCCTGCAATTTTATTAAATATTCCAGGAACACCTTCTTCAATTACAACGGGATTTGATGGCTACCCAATGGCAAAAAGAGGTGAAGCAGAAAAAGCCTTAAAAATTGGTATCACTTCATCTTTAATCGGTGGTTTGATAAGCTTAGTTGCTCTTTGTTTGTTTACACCTCCATTGGCAAAACTTGCAATTCAGTTTTCGGCAGTAGAAAAATTCTTAATTATTTTATTTTCAATGACAGTCATTGCAGCTTTATCAAAAGGAAATATGACCCGTGGTATTTTTGCGGGCTTCTTAGGAGTATTAATTTCTTTGATTGGAGCATTTGCAGATAATAATCAGCTTCGAATGGTCCCTGATTTCTTGAAGGTTGAGCTTCGTTCTGGATTTCAATTGCTGCCTGTATTAATTGGACTTTTTGCATTGGCACAGATCTTTCAAGAAGCAGAAAAAGGTATGAAGACAAATAAAGCAACTTTTAATATCAACAATAGTGATAAGTCAAAGAAGTTTTCCTTTAAGGATTTTAAAGGACAAGGAATAAACTTGATTCGTTCAAGTGCAATTGGTACTTTTATGGGAATCCTTCCGGGTGTTGGTGGCAGTGCAGCATCTTTACTTTCCTATTCTCAGGCAAAGAACTTTTCGAAAGAACCAGATAAATTAGGAAGCGGTGCAATTGAAGGCTTGGTTGCAAGTGAATCAGCTAATAATGGTTTGACAGGTGGAGCATTGATTCCATTATTATCACTTGGAATTCCTGGTGATAGTACAACCGCTGTACTTGTAGGAGCATTTATGCTTCAGGGTATTCAGGTTGGTCCACTTTTTATAACAAATAATAAAGGAACTTGGTATACGATTTTATTTGCGCTAGCATTATGTAATATTATCATGTTTATTACCATGTTCTACCCAATCAAACATATTGCGAAAGTTATTAAACTTCCAAAGAATCGCATTTATCCAGTTATCATACTTATGTGTTTAGTTGGTGCATACGCAATTCGTAACGGAAATATGTTTGATGTTTGGACATTACTTTTGTTCGGAATTATCGGCTATATCTTTAGTAAAATCAATCTTCCTTCTGCACCATTTTTGATTGGGTTTATTTTAGGCCGTGATTTAGAAAAATATTTTGTTGATTCAATTAAGGGTTCCGGCGGAAGCTTGGCATGCTTCTTTACAAGACCAATTGGTTTGGTGATTTGGGCTTTAATTATTGCCTCTATCCTATTTGCTATCTTTGATAACAGAAAAACGAGAAGACAACACGCATAAGAAAGGATACAAATTGCTATGGAAAAAACATATATCAAAATTAACGAGAGAGATAACGTAGCTATCACAATCCATACTATAGCAAAAGGTACGAAAGTCTTAGATGATGTTGTTTCAAATGAAGAAATTCCGCAAGGACACAAGATTGCTATATCTGATATTCCAAAAGACGGTGAAATAATCCGGTATGGTGTTGTATTAGGATATGCTATGGATTCTATTAAGAAGGGAGACTGGATTAATGAAAAGATGCTTTATCTTCCAACGCCCCCTTCGGTAGACAATATGGAATTTGCTAAAAATCTAGTTACAGATTTACCTGTAGCACCAGTCAGGGTATTTGATGGATATAAAAATCCAAATGGCGGTTATGCAGGTACAAGGAATATCCTAGGAATCAGCACAACGGTTCAATGCGTAACCGGTGTTTTGAATGTTGCAGTAAAAAAAATGAAGGATGAGCTGCTTCCAAAATATAAAAACGTAGATGATATTGTTGCAATTAACCATGCGTATGGCTGTGGAGTTGCAATTAATGCACCAGAAGCAAAGATACCAATCCGCGCACTGAAAAACCTGACAAAGAACCCTAACTTTGGTGGAGAATTAATGGTGGTATCTTTAGGGTGCGAGAAACTTACTGTTGAAATGCTCTTGGATGAAGCGGATATTAAGCCAGAAAATGTAATTGTGTTACAAGAACTTGAAGGTTTTCAGGCGATGATAGATGCGCTTATGAAAATGGCTGAAGTGAAGCTGCGCATTTTAGATGAAAGAAGAAGAGAACCCTTAAATTTATCAGAACTTTGTATTGGAATGCAATGCGGTGGAAGTGATGCCTTTTCTGGTGTTACTGCCAACCCAAGTGCGGGCTTTGCGGCAGATATGCTTGTGGAAGCCGGTGCAACGGTTATGTTTTCAGAAGTTACAGAAGTTCGGGATGGCGTTCATATGATTGCAGAACGCTGTGTCAACGAAGAAGTAGGAAAAAAATTAGCTGCAGAAATGAAATGGTACGATAATTACTTAGAGAGCGGACAAGTTGACAGGAGTGCGAACCCTACTCCTGGAAATAAAAAAGGCGGTCTCTCAAATATCGTAGAAAAAGCCATGGGATCTATTGCTAAGTCTGGACGTTCCCCAATTGTTGAAGTACTATCTCCAGCAGAGATGCCAAACAAGCATGGTCTCATTTATGCAGCAACTCCAGCCAGTGACATCGTATGTGGACCTTGTCAGTTGGCATCTGGCATTACGCTTCAGGTATTTATGACAGGAAGAGGTACACCTTACGGTCTTGCAGCAGCACCAGTAATAAAAGTTTGTTCTAGAAATGACATGAAGAACATGTGGCAGGATTTGATAGATATCAATGCTGGTAAAATTGCCACAGGAGAAGCTACCATTGAAGAAGTAGGTACGGAGCTTTTCAACTATATTATTGATGTAGCAAGCGGAAGAAAGAAAAGTTTTGCAGAGATTTACAAATTGCATAATGATTTATGTATTTTTAATCCTGCACCAATAACTTAATTTCCAGCCCTTATAAAGGAAGCCCCCTAAGAATATTAAAGAAAAGAAAAATAGTTCTCGTCTTTCATCTGGACGAGAACTATTTATATATATTATATTGAAAATTATATATTCTTGATTCGCCCTACAAATTCATTAACACTTCAAGCAATTCATCATTTTTCTCCTTGCTCATAAAACAGAATCGGATGTATTTATCATCTAAATATGGAAACGTTGAGCAATCCCGAATCATAAGTCCTTTTCGAATACAGATATCAAAAATTTCACTTGCAGTGAGGTCATCGCGAAGAATACGAAGCAATACAAAATTGGCAGAAGGCTCGTACACTTTATAAGTGCTGCATTCTCGTAATACGTCACAGATGCGCTTACGCTCACGAAAGATTAAATCTTTGGTGCTATTTATATAATCCATATCCTGAAACATAATTTCTCCAGCAATCGCAGCCAATGAATTTATGGTCCAGGGATTTTTCTTTTTATTTACTTTTTCGACAAGCTCGCTATTTCCGCAAACGGCATATCCAAGACGAAGTCCAGGTGCTGCAAAGAACTTTGAAATGCCCCTCAAAACGATGATGTTATCATAATGTTCGGTAAGTGGAATCGAGGTGATTTCATTCATATCTTTGGCAAATTCTACATAAGTTTCATCTACTAAGACAACGGTATGATTCTTTTGACAAATTTTTAATATGGATTCCATTTCATCTGATTTTATCGTAGAGGAGGTTGGATTATTTGGGTTACATATAATAACCAGATCAACCTTGGGGAGTAGTTCTTGTTCAAAACGAACAAAGTTTAGCTTAAAATCTTCATTTTCTCTCAGTTCAAAATAATGCCAGTGACCCTCACCTAATGCAATTTCACGTTCATATTCCGAATAAGTAGGAGCAACAATCATAGCATCTTTTGGGCAAAGAAATTGAATGAATAAAGAGATTAATTCGGTAGATCCATTTCCGACAAGGATATTGTCTTTGCTTGTATTCACATAGGAAGCAATGGAAGCTCGAAGACAAGTGTATTCTCTATCAGGATATGTTGTAATGGAATCAATATGAGAAGCAAGAGTTTCTCGTAATTGAAAGGATACACCAAGAGGATTTACATTGGCAGAAAAGCTAGTAATCTCTTCTTTTTTAATGCCATAGACCTGTTCTATTTTTTCTAAATCACTTCCGTGAAAATGTTCTTTTGGTTTTAACATGTTTGCACAAATTCCTTTCCTAAAGAGTTGAATAATCAGAGCTTGCAGTGTTATAATAATTTATCTGTATTTGTAATTATACTTGTTTTTAAGAAAATTGCAAATCGTACGTAGAGAAACATAATTAACTAGGAGGGGAAATACTTGAAGGAAAAGATTAGGCAATTAGCCAAGGAAAAATTTGAATATGAGCTGCCCAATATTTTGTTATCCGAGGAAAATCTCCAAATCACGGTAGAAGCTGGAAGCGTTTATATGGGAAGCTTCTTTATTTCAAACGATGAGCAAAAAGATATGAAGGGGATTGTCTATACCTCATTTACCCATCTGAAAATTACAAATCCGATGTTTATTGGAAAACGGAATGAAATTCAGTTTTCATATGATGCAAAGAAGGAATCCTTCGGGCAGGAACTAAGTGATAAAATTCATGTTGTTAGTAACTGCGGTGAGACAAGCATTGCGATAAAGGTCATAATCGTAGAGCCGTATCAAACAACATCACTTGGTCAAATTAAGGATTTGTTTCATTTTGCCAACCTTGCACATAGCGATTGGGAGGAAGCTTTAAAACTTTTTGAATCTGCAGATTTTGAACGTGTATTTTTAAAACAGGAAGATATGAAAACAAGATATTATAGCCTGATGCGAGGAATTGATCGTAATACTTCAATGGAGGAATTTTTAATTGGTATACAAAAGAAGTTGAAAATTAATATTCGTTTAGATCGTACTACCTGTGAATATAAAAACTGCTTAACAAATTTTATGGATAAAATTATAGTAGAAAAGGACAGTTGGGGATATCAAAGTTTTCATGTTTCTACGGATTGCGATTTCTTGGCAATTCAAAAAAAGGACTTTACGACGAAAGATTTCTGTGGAAATCGATATGATCTGGAATTTTTAATCGAACATGATAAGCTTTGTAAAGGAAATAATTGCGGTAAAATAAAAATAGAAACACAGACTGAAACGCTAGAAATCAAAGTACAGGTTCGTGTTCATAATGATTCAAAGGACAATAAAAAGGATAGGAAACGTAAGGAACTTACGTTGTTCTTAACACAGAATTATCTAAACCTAAGAACAGAACAGATTGCGTATGACAAATATATCACTGAATTGGCGGAGCTTTTAAGAATTGGTAAGGATAGTTATCCTTATTGGGAACAAAAGCTCCTAGAACTTCATTTTTACATGATGGATCATCAATCCTATGCAGAGGATGCATTGAAGGAAATGGAAGAAAATGTTGATAGTATTAAGGAAGAATCATTAATTAGCTACACTGCATTTTTGTATCTACGTGCATTGTACACAAAAAAGGAGGAGCTCATTCATGAAGCAGCTTCATTTATTCGTGCTTACTATGAAAATGGGTTTGATTCCTGGCAGTTACTGTGGTTTTTGCTATATCTAGATGATAATTATGATAAATACCCCGAAAAGAAGTGGGGAGAAATTGCGAAGTGTATCGATAGGGGCGCAAACAGCCCTGTGCTATATTATGAAGCTTGCCTGTGTTTAGAAAGTGACAAAAGAGCAAGACCCTATTTCCAAAAGTCACTTGTAAAGATTCTTGCTTTTGGCGTAAAGATGAGTTGTTTATCAAAAGAATTAGCGGAGCAGTTTTGCCTTTTTGCGCAGCAAGAGGGAAAGACTTCACCATGGATTATGAAAAGTCTTTATTCAATCTATGAATCATATCAAAGCAAAGAGGTATTGTATACAATTTGTAAACTCTTGATATATGAAAAAAGGAAAGAATCAAAGTATTTTAAATGGTTTGCAAAAGGCGAGGAAGAAAAACTTAAACTTGAAAATCTTTATGAATATTATATCTATACCATGGAAGAAAATTTTAGCCATAGAATCCCAGC
This sequence comes from Acetivibrio sp., assembly GCA_041739345.1. GTDB lineage: Bacteria > Bacillota > Clostridia > Lachnospirales > Lachnospiraceae > DIGJ01. The sequence continues at coordinate 239,627 of JBGSNZ010000022.1, forward strand.
AAATCTTTTCTTGTTTTTCCAATATGACAATCAGTTGAGCTTTGAGAAAAAGGCATTTTTCTATGCTTATATTATAAAGAATAAGCACCGGGATATAGGAAATTACGTTGTTTATGATAAATTGATTCGAAAATTTGCATTAGAAGCACTAAAACTGGAAAAAACAGATCGAAATTTAGCAATTCTATATGAGGAGTTTTTTCAACCAGAAGATGTGGATGAACGTCTGGCGATTGCTTTTTGCAATATCATGTTTCGCCATGAATTAACCTGTGACGACAAGAATATGGTGGGAGTCTATGTTAGCCACAAGGAACTTTTAAGAGAGGTTTATACGCCAATTGAGAACGGCAGCTGCTACATTGATATTTTCACGGAAAATCCAAGCGTGATTTTTGTGGATCTAAAGGGAAATCGTTACACAGATAGTGTTCGCCACAAAATAACAAGATTATTTCATATTCATGGATTAACTCAAAGGTGTTATGAATATTGTAAAAGTAATAGCCTGCTTATGCTGAATATGTTTGAAAAAATTTACAAATATCAAAAGCAAAATGAAAATTCCATTTATATACAAAGAAGATGTGTATTACTACCAACCTTTCAAAGTTACTATAAGGGACGCTGCTTTGAAACCTTGATTCAGTATTATTTCGATAGTATGGAAACAGAAGCGTTGAAAGAAATGTTATTACTTGCAGATTTTAATCTATTAAGTAAGGAATTTCGTCCAAAGGCAATTTTTTATTGTATGATTTATGATCTTAGTGACAAGGCATGTTTTTCCATGCAAGAGTATGGATTTTATGATATTCCGATTAATCGTATGATACATTTTTGTACCGAAGAAATTAAAAAAAGCGGCATGGGCAATTGTAGCAAATTTCTTCTGGAAATGGCATTTTACATTTTCAATGACGAAAAATACAATGAAACTATCTTGAATTATTTGATGCACTATTTAGAAGGCGACATAGATATACTGCTAAAATTATGGAAACGTTGCGTTAATTTTGATTTAGATGCTTATATACTCGAGGAACGTATTTTAAGCCAGGTACTTTTCACAGAAGAAAAGGTTATGAAAGCATTAGAGGTTTTTAAATCATATTATAAAAAGGGTGGAGACGAAACGATTATTCGTGCGTATTTAGCTTATACATCCTATAAATATTTGATGAAGGAGCCAGTGGCAAGCGAAGAGCTTTTCAAAATCATGAAAAAAGAAGTGTTTTATGAAGAAAGTACAATAGGAACCCTTGCGTTGCTATGTTTTTTCAGTAAGCAGGAAACACTATCGAAGGAAGAACTTGAGTTTTGTGAAGTGAATATTGCCAAAATGACTAAATTAGGGTATATATTCCCATTTTACAAAGATTTTCTTGGGAAAATTAAGCTGCCACATCAAATCAATCATTATCATTATGTAGAGTATAAATGTAATCCAAAAAATAAAGTAAAAATACATTATATTTTAGAGGATAACAACTGTCAGGAAGATTACATAACGAAATGTATAGAAAATGTTTATTATGGTATACACGTCATTCCATTTTTGCTATTTCGAGATGAAATACTTCAGTATTATATATCCGAAGACAATGGTACTCGAGAAATCATTACAGAGAGTAGGCGAGTTGACAGTACGATTTACATGGAGTCAGAGGAAGAAAGTTCATTTGAACTTTTAAACCGTATAATAAATGCGAGGGAATTGAAAGATGAAAAAACAATAATAGCCTTGATGGAGCATTTTATTAAATGCAAGTACACAAGACAGGAAATGTTAAAGATTTTGTAAGGAAGAACGGAGGGAAGATAGAAAAATGGAACAGACAAGAAATTTATATGTTGGATTTGATCTGGGAAATGAAAATTCACAGATGAGCTGCTTCCATCCGCGAACTGGCGAAATTGAAACGATTGGTGGTAAAACAGGGGATAATTACTATTTTATTCCAACATGTCTTGCAGTAACAGAGCATAGGAGAGAATGGCTCTATGGGGAGGAAGCATTATTTGCAAAGGAACATGAAGAAGTAATACTGGTGGAAAATTTTGTTTCACGAATATGCAATAATGAGACGTTTGCTATTTTAGGGGTTACATTTGATGCGGCAGGACTCTTAGAAAAATTCTTTCGAAAGACTTTAGTTTTGCTTCAAAAGTATTATTCAAATAATTCAATATGCAAACTAGTTGTTACGATAGAAGAAGAAAATGAATATCTTACGAAGGCAATATATCAAGCTCTTGAAAATATGGGTATTTTAAGGGATAGAGCTTTTGTAGAAAACTATACGCAAAGCTATGTGTACTATGCACTAAATCAAAAGCGGGAGTTATGGTCACAGGATATTGGACTGTTTGATTTTAGTAAGAGAGGTCTGTTTTATAAACATATTCATATTAATCGAAAGTGCCAGCCACTTGTAGTTGCCTGTGAAAAAACAGATTTATCCAATCAAATTTCATTTGATATGTATAAAAGAAAAGAAAAAAGTGAGCTGGTAACTACTTTTTTAGAAGTAGCAAAATCGGTATTATATAATCAGGATGTAGCTACCTTATACTTTATCGGTGAAGGATTCCTTTCCAATTGGTCAGATTATGCACTACAGGAACTTTGTACAGGAAAAAGAGGTTTTCGCGGACCCAATATTTATACGAGGGGCGCAGCCTATCATGCAAAAAATTTGGAGACCAATGAATTCTCAAAAAAATTTCTGTTATTATCAGAAGGTATTTTAGAGCATGCAATACTACTTAGAGCATACAAAGATGGTAAGGTAAGAGAAATAGAAATAATACCAGCAGGCATTCCTTGGACAGAAGCGAAAGGTAGCGCAACTATTATTCTTGATGAGGAAGATGAAATACAACTGGTTATAAAAAATGCGCTCGATATGACCATGAGTGAGCGAATGATTCCGTTAGAAGGTATGCCCAAACGACCAAATCGGATGGGGCGTTTTCAACTGGATTTTCATTTCGAAAATCTAAGAACGTGTGTTATTTCAATTCGTGATGTTGGATTTGGTGATTATGCTCCATCTACAAACCGAGTATGGGAAAAACGAATGGAACTTTAGGAGGAAGGAAACATGGGGAAGACGATATTGTGTGCAAGTAACATAACTAAAGAGGCATTCCTTTTTCCGCTTACAAATACAAAGATTTATTCCATAGAGGAATTATGCTACTATATTTATAATAATATTTATACCTTGTCGGAAATTAATTTTACGACTGATTTGGCAGAGTGGATAGAGAAAAACCTTATGATGCCAGTAATAGCTACAAAAATCAAGAAAATGATTCGAAAAAGAGAATCACTTAAGGATATTGTAGTTACGATTTTATGTAGCGCAGATTATTATGAGGAAGATGAAATTAAAAGTCTGATTCGCATTATGGATAAACTTGAAAAATGCAGCTCATTAGAACGAACCAAATTAAGAGCAGATAGCCTTTTAAAGAATCAGGATTTCAAAAATGCAGCTGTTTTATATTATAGTATATTGGAGGAAAGTAATAAGAAAACTATATCTGATGTATTTATAGGGAATGTATTTCACAATCTGGGGATTGTGAAAATGCAAAGTTCTTCCTATATGGGAGCTTGTGAATGGTTCAAAAAAGCATATGATAAAAATCAAGATCAAGATTCCTATAAGGCCTATATTTTATCTCTTACATTTGCAAAAAAAGATTTTTCCTTATTAAATGAATCTAAGAATTATGATATAGATTCGGACATAGTAAATGGTATTTTATCAGAGATTGATACGAAAATGGAAGAAGCAATTTCTATCGATGAATATCGTAGGATGGATCAAATAAAGAATCTTCAAGAAGAGGGAAGATTGGATGAATTCTATGAAAAGATAGAACAAATGATAACAAAGTGGAAGGATGAATATAAAAATGGGCTTATTTAAATGGTTTAGAAAATCAAAGCCAAAAGCGGATGAGGCACAAGAACAGGAAATGAGTCCGAGTTTAAATACGCAGATGGAAGAAATATATCCTCAGAAGTTAGGAAGTATTAACAGTGTAGTAGATAACTGTGAACAGATGCTTGAAGTAACGAAGCAAATGGAGCAGATGAAACTTGAGTATCACACTGTTACAGCATATTTATCCGATATTCAAAAAATTGATCGAATTCCAACCGATGGCAGAGAAAAACTAGAAGCAGCGGCAAGAAATATTTGTGTTTATACGAAAGAAAGGGATAAATACAAAACAAAAGATACTAAACTTACGAATGAACAAAGAAATGTAATTGAAAAGCAAGAAGATAGTATTGCGAATGAATTAAGAAACATGAAAAAGAATGAAGACTATAACGGAGTCATTAAAGGTGATATGCATCATTTAGAAGGAGAGAAAGGTGCTCTTTTGTATGAACAGGAAGAAATAATTAAAAAGCAGACCTTTTTAAAGAAAATGGCTATGACAATGGCAGTTCTTGTGATAAGTTTATTTGCACTGATTGCGGCCTTGTCTTTTGCATTTGAAACTAGTATGGCAATACCCTATATTCTTACAATTGTTATGGTAGCAATTGCAGTGACTTATATTTTTTTGGAAGAAAACAAAAGTCGACAAGAACTTAAACTGATAGAACGAAAAATTCATAAAGCGATTAATCTATTAAATAAGGTCAAGATTAAATATGTTAATAATATGAGCCTATTAGAATATTCCTATGAAAAATATGATGTAAGCAGCTCAGTTGAGCTTGATTATATATGGAAGCAATACTTAATTGTGAAAGAAAATGAAAAGAAATTTGAATTAAATACAGAAAAATTAAACCAAACAAATGATATTTTAATGGAAGAGTTGGAACGTTATCAACTTTCATATGTAGAAATTTGGACACATCAGGCACAGGCTATCCTTGATAAGCGTGAGATGGTTGAGGTAAGGCACCGATTAAATGTTAGAAGACAAAAATTAAGAGATAATATTGATTATAATACAAAAACTTATATTAAAAATAAGAAAGAAATCTTAGCATTTATGGAAGAAAATAAAAAGATGCAAGATGAGATAAAAGACATCCTTCGAAACTACGCGATAGAGCTGTAAAAATACTTGACAAGTTGGCTTTTTTTAACTAATCTTGTAGGAAGGAAACTATAAAGTACTGTTAATACGGATAGTACTTCGATAAAGGAGAATTGTAATGAAAAAAGAGCTAGAAAAAACATACAATCCGAATGATATAGAAGACAGATTGTACGAAAAGTGGATAAAGAACAGATACTTTCACGCTCAAGTGAATAAAAATAAGAAACCGTTTACAATCGTAATTCCACCTCCAAACATTACGGGAAGGCTTCACATGGGACATGCTTTGGATGAAACGATGCAAGATATTTTAATTCGTTTTAAAAGAATGCAAGGGTATGAAGCATTATGGCTTCCTGGTACCGATCATGCTAGTATTTCGACTGAAGTTAAGGTTATTAATCAGTTGAAAACAGAAGGCATTGACAAGCAGGAATTAGGAAGAGAAGGCTTCTTAAAGCGTACTTGGGAATGGAAAGAAGAATACGGTGGAACTATCGTAGAGCAGCTTAAAAAATTAGGATCTTCTTGTGACTGGGAAAGAGAGCGTTTTACCTTAGATGAAGGATGCTCCAAAGCGGTAGAAGAAGTATTTATAAAACTATTCGAAAAAGGTATGATTTATAAGGGTTCCCGCATTATCAACTGGTGTCCTATCTGTAAGACTTCGATTTCAGATGCAGAAGTAGAGCATGAAGAACAAGCAGGACATTTTTGGCACATAAATTATCCAATTGTTGGAGCAGAGGGAAGGTTTGTTGAAATTGCAACCACCAGACCGGAAACATTGTTAGGCGATACTGCAGTAGCAGTACATCCAGACGATAAAAGATATCAGGATTTGATAGGAAAGATGGTATTATTGCCACTTGTTAATCGTGAAATCCCAGTAATTGCGGATTCCTATGTAGATAAGGATTTTGGTACTGGAGTTGTTAAAATTACACCTGCCCATGACCCAAATGACTTTGAAGTTGGAAAACGTCATAACTTGCCAGAAATTAATATCATGAACGATGACGCAACGATTAATGAAAAAGGTGGAAAATACGCTGGACTTGACCGTTATGAAGCTAGAAAACAAATGGTACAAGAATTAACCAACTTAGGTTTACTAGTAAAAGTGGAAGACCACGTTCATAATGTTGGAACGCATGATCGATGTGCGACAACGGTTGAGCCAATGATTAAACAGCAATGGTTCGTTAAGATGGATGATTTGATTCAGCCAGCGATAAAAGCAGTAAAATCAGGAGAAATCAAATTAATTCCAGAACGTATGGAAAAGACATATTTTAACTGGACCGATAACATTCGTGACTGGTGTATTTCCAGACAGTTGTGGTGGGGACACAGAATACCAGCTTATTACTGTGATAAATGTGGAGAAGTTGTTGTTGCCAGAACTACGCAAATACCAAGTGTTTGCCCTAAATGTGGACATAATCATTTAACACAAGATGAAGATACACTGGATACCTGGTTTAGTTCTGCACTGTGGCCATTTTCTACGTTAGGCTGGCCAGAAAAGACAGAAGAATTAGATTACTTTTATCCAACGAATGTATTAGTTACCGGATATGATATCATCTTTTTCTGGGTTATTCGTATGGCATTTTCTGGATACGAGCACATGGGAGAAAAGCCATTTGATACCGTTTTATTCCATGGTCTGATTCGGGATTCTCAGGGTAGAAAGATGAGTAAATCACTTGGAAATGGAATCGATCCATTGGAAATCATATCAGAATTTGGTGCAGATGCCCTTCGATTTACTTTAATCACAGGAAATGCGCCTGGTAACGATATGCGTTTCTATATTGAACGAGTAGAATCTAGCCGTAACTTTGCAAATAAAGTTTGGAATGCATCTAGATTTATCATGATGAACCTGGATAAAATTACCGAAGAAGAAAAATCGTTACTATCGGTAAAAGATTTTGATGTAGAAAACAAATGTACTCAGGCAGATAAATGGATTATTTCAAAGGTCAATGCATTAACCAAAGAAGTAACAGCGAATATGGAAGTATTTGAGTTAGGCATTGCGGTGCAAAAGGTCTATGACTTTATTTGGGAAGAATTCTGTGACTGGTATATCGAAATGGTAAAGCCTAGACTTTATAACGAAGAAGATGAAACAAGAGTTGCTGCTGTTTGGACATTAAGAACGGTACTTCTACAGTCTTTAAAACTTCTTCATCCATACATGCCATTTATTACAGAAGAAATTTTTTGTACGTTACAAGAGGAAGAAGAGTCAATTATGATTTCTAATTGGCCGATATATAAAGAAGAATACAATTTTACTTCCGATGAAGACGCAGTAGAAACCATTAAGGAAGCCGTTAAGGGAATCCGTAATGTTCGTGCTGAAATGAATGTTCCACCAAGTAAGAAGGCAACCGTTATCGTGGTTTCGGAAGATGGTAGAATTCGTACAATTTTTGAAAACAGCAGAGTATTCTTTGCTACCTTAGGGTATGCGAGTGAAATTATTGTAAAAGAACAAAAATTAGATGTACCAGACGATGCAGTTTCAACCGTTATTAATGGAGCAACGATTTATATACCTTTTGCAGAACTAGTAGATATTGCAAAAGAAATAGAACGTTTGGAAAGAGAAAAATCCCGATTAGAAGAAGAATTAAAGCGTGTAAAAGGTATGCTTTCCAATGAACGTTTTGTAAGCAAAGCGCCAGCTGAAAAGATTAATGAAGAAAAAGCAAAACTTGAAAAATATGCAAATATGATGGAACAGGTAACCGAACGATTAGCAAATCTTAAGTAAATCTGGGAGGTGGGAATATGGCAATGGATATGGAAACAAACCGTTCAGTGGTGCGCGTATTAGATGATGGTGTAGAAGCCTACTTAAGCTTATATCCCCCTGATGAAAATGAAACTTACTCAATTAGTGATTTGCAAAAGATTTTAGAAAAAAATGGTGTAGTAGAAGGTATTGATAAAGAAGCTCTTCGGATCATGATAGAAGAAAAATCTTATTATACGGAACAATTAGTAGCAAAAGCAATTCCAGCACAGGATGGACAGGATGGCGAATTTGAATTCCTGTTTAGCCTTGTGCAGGGAGGTAAACCTAAAATCCTTTCGGATGGTACAGCTGACTATGGAAATATGAAAGATGTAGCTGTAGTGGAAGCTAACGCAGAAATAGTGCGTTATAAACCCGCAATTGCAGGCAGTAATGGCATGGATGTATTTGGTAAGCTGATTTTAGCAAAAGTCGGTAGAGAACTTCCCGTGCTAAAGGGAAAGGGCTTTAACGTATCGGAAGATAGACTTTCCTATAAAGCAGCTCTTACTGGAAAGATAGAGTATGAGAATGATCGCCTAACGGTAAGCGATATGATTACCATTGAAGGAGATGTAACTATAATTACAGGTAATATTCAGTTTGCTGGTGATGTGTTTGTAAAAGGAAATGTAGTTTCCGGAATGACAATTCAAGCAAAGGGTAATATCACTGTAAATGGACATGTGGAAGGGGCACAACTAATTGCAGGAAAGGATGTAGTCCTTAAAAATGGAATGCAAGGAGCTGGAAAAGGAGAAATCCGTGCAGGAGGCGATGTCCTAGCTAAGTTCTTTGAACAGACCACGATATATGCAAAAGGTTGTGTAAAAGCAAATGCAATCTTAAATTGTCATATCATGTCAGAGCAAGAAATTATTGTTTCTGGGAAAAAAGGCGTCATAGTTGGCGGTTCTATAAGAGCAATAAGAAAAATTGAAGCGACCATGGTTGGTAATATATCTGAGGTGAAGACAAGAATTGACCTGGGAGTGGATAGTGATATTTATGACCATATAAAAAAGGTAAAAAGCAAATACGAATACATATTAAGTGAAATTAATCGAATCGAAAATGGTATTGCTCAAATTAATAAAATACTGGAAAAGTCAGATAACTCAGAATTGGCTGAAAAGAAACTTTATCTGATGAGAGCGAAGATTTCAAAGGATTCTGTGATTGCAAGTATACAACAGGAACTTCGAAATCTACGGTTAAATGTAGAAAATTCTACGAACGCAAAGTTAGTTGTACGAAAAAGTATTTATCGTGGTGCAAAAATTACCATTAACGGAAGTGTAAAATTGATTGAATATGAGAATTATAATGTAACATATAGTGAAAAAATGGGTGAAATTGTTTTTACCCAAAACATTTAGTCGATTTTTGACGACCTGATTTTATTGCATTTTGGGGGTATTCTAGGTAAGATTAGTATAATATTTAAGGCCGTTGAAGCGGCAGATGGGGGCACAGATGATTAATTTTGATGAAGAAATAATAAAATTTCAACCTAGTCTAGAAGTAGAACAGGCAGAGGATGCAATATATAATAATGATTCTACCGATGTCACCGATTTAATTCGTGACATGTTAAAAGAAATGAAGAACAAGTAGGAGGCACTAGAATGATTTGTCCAGTATGTGAGAAAGAATCTTCATTCCAGAGTTTGCGTTGTAGCAATTGTGGACAAGATTTAACGATTTACAAAAGAGCAATCAGTGCATCCAATATGTATTATAATGTTGGATTGCAAAAAGCGAGAGTGCGTGATTTGTCAGGTGCTGCAAACGCTTTGAAAAACAGCCTCCGTTTCAATAAAAAGAACACGCAGGCGAGGAACCTTCTAGGTGTTGTTTACTACGAAATGGGGGAAGTAGTAGAAGCCTTAAGCGAATGGGTACTAAGCAAAAATTTCCAAGGTGATAATAATCCAGCGGATCATTATATTGATGCCATTCAAAAGAATGCTTCCACTCTTGAAACAATCAATCAAACGATTAAGAAATATAATAGTGCACTTCTTTATGCCAAACAAGGTAGTGAAGATTTAGCAATAATGCAGCTTGAAAAAGTAGTTAGTTTAAATCCAAAGTTTATTCGAAGTTATCAGCTTTTAGCCCTTCTATACATGAAGGCTGGTGATAATAAAAGGGCAGCAAAGTGTCTTTCTAAGGCAAATAAGATAGATCGTAACAACACTTTGACACTAAAATATATGAGCGATTTACCTGGGACGTTTGTAAATTCAGGAGAAAAGTCAAAAAGCGAACATCCAAGGACATTACCAGAACATGATGTAAGTTCCCAAGCATTTGCACAGGGTTCCTATAAGGAAGAAAAGTTTAATTTTTGGCCATACTTAAACCTATTAATCGGAGCAATTTTAGGTATTGCAGTAGTATATTTTCTAATTGTACCAACTGCGAAAAAGAGTATTGCGTCTCAGTATGAAGAGCAGTTTAAAACTTATAGTGATGAGATGGCATCGCAAAATGCAAAAACCACGCAACTTACTACAGAAAATGAGAATCTTACCACACAGGTTGATGATCTTTTGTCTCAACTTGAAAAACTAAAAGCTGAAGGGCTCGATGAAGATTCCATGAGTGATTTCTATGAAGCGATCCGTTATTATATGGATGGCGACAAAGAAAAAGCAGCAGATATGCTTGCCAACGTGAAAGAGAGTGCAATTGAAAACACCAAGGCAAAGGCAATCTATAAAACAATAAAAGATGCTACATTTAGTGATGCAGCAGAAACTACAGCAGAAGATGGTAGAATAACCTATAACAATGGAAAATATGAAGAGGCTATTGAGACGCTTTTAAAAGCGCTTTCAATGGACCCTGAAAACGTGAAGGCAATCTACTTTTTGGGAAGGTCATATCATCGTTTGGGTGAATATGATAAAGCAAGAGAGTACTATGAAAAAATTCTAAAAGATTTTCCGGATTCTGATCGTGTTGCAGATTCGACTCGTAGACTTGCAGAGATTGGCGATCAATAGACATATAAAACTACATAACTACAAAAGAAAAATCCTTATGATAATAGATGGGCAATTCCCATATTGTTATTGTAGGGATTTTTTTATACGCGAGCTGTATGTCTATTGTAAAAGAAAGGCATATATCGCAAAATTCAAAACGCGAAGTGTGCGTATTTGGATAAAATATAAGAAAGGAAATATAAGATGAAACGTTTAACAGAAACAGAGACAAGTTTCCAAATCATGGATCAATGTTTAGTAATTTACATGAAAGATGAATTAGATCATCACGAGGCCATTGCACTTAGAGAACGTTCCGACAAACTCATTGATAAGGAAAATATCAAGCATATTATTTTTGACTTTAAGGGTGTTAATTTTATGGACAGTTCTGGTATTGGGATGATTATGGGACGTTATAAAAAAGTAATTTTCATTGGAGGAAAAGTTACCGTCACATCAGTTAATAGTTCGATAGATCGTATTTTCCGTTTGTCTGGTTTATACAAAATTATTGAAAAATATAATACAGTAAAAGAAGCTTTGGAGGCACTATAAAAGGGGGAGGATAAGTATGGGTGCAAACGAAATGACGTTGGAATTTGATAGTAAATCGCAAAATGAAAGCTTTGCAAGATTGGTGGTAGCAGCATTTACAGCGCGGCTTAACCCAACAATTGAGGAGGTAGCAGACATTAAGACAGCTGTTTCAGAAGCTGTTACTAATGCGATTATTCATGGATATGGAAAAGAAGAGGGAAAAATTCAAATCAAATGTAGGACAATCGACCAGGAATTAATGGTAGAAGTAATTGACCAAGGAGTTGGTATTGAAGATATAGAAAAGGCAAAAGAACCGTTGTATACGACAAGACCAGAGTGGGAACGTTCTGGAATGGGATTTGTCTTTATGGAAACATTTATGGACAGTTTAGAAGTCGAATCACAGATAGACAAAGGAACTAAAATACGAATGAAAAAAAAGATTGGAGGAGATAAAGGGGAGAAGCGGGGATGAGCGATGGACGATGTTCAAAAATTAATTATCGAGGCGCAGGGAGGAGATAAGGACGCAAGAGAACAGCTTATTTTAAATAACATGGCTTTGGTATGGAGTATAGTAAGAAGATTTACAAACCGTGGATATGAAGCGCAGGATTTATTCCAAATTGGTAGCATAGGACTAATCAAAGCAATTGATAAGTTTGATATAACCTTCGAAGTAAAGTTCTCAACTTATGCTGTTCCTATGATAAGTGGCGAAATTAAGCGATTTTTGCGTGATGATGGAATGATAAAAATGAGCCGCTCAATTAAAGAAAATGGATGGAAAGTAAGACGCTCCATGGAGAAACTTTCCTATTCACTGGGACGCGACGCAACACTCGAAGAAATTGCTGGCGATGCAGAGATTACGCTTGAAGATGTAGTAATGGCATTGGAAGCAAATGTTGAGGTCGAATCCATCTACAAGACAATATATCAAGGAGATGGTAATGAAATTACATTGGAGGACAAGCTCCCATCACAAACCGATGAAAGTGAAAAAATCGTGAACCATATGCTGATGGAACAACTCATGGAAATACTTTCTGAGGAAGAAAAAGAACTAATAAACTTAAGATATTATGAAGATAAAACGCAGACAGAAGTTGCAAAAAAATTAGGAGTGTCTCAAGTCCAGGTAAGCCGACTTGAAAAGAAAATATTAAAAAGAATGAGAAACAATTTATAATTTTAATTATTTTAGGTATAAACAAAAAAAGAATACAAATAATAAGGTTAAATTAATCAGGTGGTGATCATATGAAAAAGCGAATTTTTACTATTGTCACTCTAACCCTTGTATTAATAGGCCTTATTTTTTTTGTTGTTAAAGTAATACCAAAGGATAACAATTATGAAGGCGTTTTAGTACAGGAACAAGAATTTAGAGGGTGGCAGGAAGTATGAATGGAGAAATCATATATATAAAAGCAGAGCAATGTATGACAGTCAGCAATAAAAAAGTCTTTCTCGAGGATGTTGTCAAAATCTACGGAGTAAATAAAAATTTGGTCAAAGAGCTTTCCAAATTGATTTTTATGACAATGAAAGACAAGGACAAGGATATTACTGTATCAATCTTAAAAGTGATGGAAACCATTCATGCATATGCACATGGGATAGAAATAGTTAATATTGGAGAAACTGATTTTATTATAGAGTATCGAATTCCAGATAGTAAGAAGAAAAGTATCGAGTATATAAAAACAGGAATCGTTGTAATAACTGCTTTTTTTGGCGCAGCTTTTTCAATTATGACCTTCAACACGGATGTCAGCGTGCAAGATTTATTTCAAAAAATCTATATGCTAGTTCTTGGTACTACAGGAGAAGGTTCCAAGGTTATAGAAATAAGTTACTCAATTGGCTTAACTGTGGGGATTCTATTATTTTACGATCATTTTACAAAGAAGCATCATCGTGATGATCCAACACCAATTGAAATTCAAATGCGAACGTATGAAACAGATAAGACTAAGTCAAAGATAAAAACTGCTTCGAGGGAAGGAAAGACCATTGATTCTAATTAAGAATATTATCTTATGTATTATGGGAGTATCAGGAGGGTTTGTCATAGGTGGTGGCGTTTTTGCTTTCATCACAATGCTAGGTGTCTTTCCAAGACTTGCAGATCGTACAAATACAGCAAGTAATATTAAATTATATGAAACTGCAATAATATGGGGGGGATGTATTGGAAATTTAATACTTATTTTTAATTTTAAAATTTGTTTTGGAATTCCTATACTATTAATATTTGGGCTTTTTTCAGGTATATTTGTGGGGTGTCTTGCCATGACAATTGCTGAGGCACTAAAGGTAATTCCGATATTTGTTGACCGCGTAAAATTAAAATACGGATTAGTATTTATAATATTAGCAATCGCATTAGGTAAAGGATTAGGTTCGTTGTATCAATTCTGGTAATGAAAGAAGGTATATTATGAAGCAGAAAACGAAGATATCAGATGTATTAAAGGAAAGCGATGAAACGCGAAGAAATAAAAAATATAATGATTATGTAAAAGATGTTACACCAACTCATAATATATTGGTGAATTTAATTAACGCATACTGGGTTGGAGGTTTAATTTGTGTATTAGGACAGTTCTTAATTAATTGGTTTATGGGCATGGGTCTCGATAAGGAAACGGCAGGAGCTTATAACGTACTTATTTTAGTTTTGTTAAGTGTTATTTTAACGGGATTTCAGATTTATCCAAAGCTGGCAAAACTGGGAGGAGCAGGAACGGTTGTACCGATTACCGGCTTTGCTAATTCAGTGGCTGCATCTGCAATTGAGTTTAAAAAGGAAGGGCAGGTATTTGGTATTGGCTGTAAAATATTTACCATTGCTGGGCCAGTTATCTTATATGGTATTTTTTCCAGTTGGGTTATGGGACTCCTATATTGGATTATAAAAATAATTTAAAGATTATTTTTGATATATTTACGATAGAAAGGTGATAATAAAATGATAAATAATACACAGGTTGGAAAGCAGAGCGTATCGTTTGGAACCCCTCCATACATCATTGAAGAAAGTTCAATAGCTGGAAAAAAAGAAGGCGAAGGACCTATTGGCGGCTATTTCGATGAGGTAGAAGAAGATGCAATGTGTGGAGGAAAGACATGGGAAGAAGCAGAAAGTCGATTACAATCGCGTGCAATTTCACGTGTATTAAAAAAGGCAAAGCTTGAACCAACCGATATACGATATCTTCTCGGCGGTGACTTATTAGGTCAGCTCATTGCTACTTCTTTTGGAATTGAAACATTTGAAATTCCACTATTTGGATTATATGGGGCATGCTCTACAATGGGTGAGTCTATGTCTCTTGGCTCTATGTTAATAGCAGGTGGCTATGCAGATAAAGTAATTGCAATTACCTCAAGCCATTTTGCTAGTGCAGAAAAACAGTTTAGATTTCCATTAGGCTATGGTAATCAAAGACCATTAGCGGCATCGTGGACGGTAACCGGAAGTGGAGCTGTTGTTTTAAGCAAGGATGCAAGCGACAAGAAAAAAGGTGCAAATGTTTGTATAACGGGAGCAACAACAGGAAAAATTATTGACTATGGCATAAAAGATTCCATGAACATGGGAGCTTGTATGGCACCTGCAGCAGCAGATTTGATATTTAATCATCTAACGGATTTTAATCGCAAGCCGGATTATTATGACAAAATAATTACAGGTGACTTAGGATACGTTGGACAGGAAATACTAGTTGATATATTACAAGAAAAAGGATATAACATTGAGGAAAATCACATGGATTGCGGTATTGAAATTTTTGATACCGATAATCAAGATACTCATGCAGGTGGTAGCGGCTGTGGCTGTAGTGCAATTACGCTTACGAGTTTCATACTTCATAAAATGCGAAAAGAAGAATGGAAAAAGGTATTGTTTGTACCAACAGGTGCATTATTATCAACCGTAAGTTTTAATGAGGGAAATACCGTTCCATCCATAGCGCATGGTGTTGTTTTGGAGGTGATGTAATGGATTATGTTCGTGCATTTTTGGTTGGTGGAGCTATCTGTATGTTGGTTCAGATCCTGATGGATAAGACAAAGCTTCTGCCAGGAAGAATTATGGTAATATTAGTATGCTTAGGTGCATTTCTTGGAGCAATCGGGATCTATGAACCTTTTGTAAATTGGGCGAAGGCAGGAGCGAGTGTACCTTTGATTGGATTTGGAAATGCACTATTTCAGGGAGTAAAAAAAGCAGTTGATGAGGAAGGATTTCTTGGTATCTTTAAAGGCGGTTTTACAGCTTCGGCAGTTGGAGTTTCAGCAGCCTTAATATTTAGTTATCTGGCATCTTTAATATTTAATCCAAAGTTAAAGAAGTAAACATTCAAGCAGCCGGCTGCTTTTTAAATAAAGTGAGGGTGCCTGCAAAATGTATTGGAACAGTTTGCAGGCACCCTCAATTGTATGGTATTTAAAATTTAATTTCCTTCGGTCGTAGGTTCACTCGTAGTTTCCGGCGTAGGTTCCGAAGAAGGCGTAGGAATCGGCGATGTAGTTGCACTTGGTGGAGTTTCATCTGGTGGTACCGATGGTTGTGGTTTAATAGTTTGTGGAGACGTGTGAATATGACAGGTCTTTTTATACTTATCTGCAGAAATTGCATTTGCAGAATCTTTTGTATGACCGGTTTCATCTTTAATTAAGAAAATCTTTTCTTCCACTTTATCTTCTGGACAATATTCCCCTGCCAGCTCACCAGATACGGAACAAATTCTATATTTTACATGAACATCACATTTTTCTTTGGGAACGGTATTTACATCAAAATATTCCACTCTTGATGTTGCATCACACAAACCACCAACAGCAAGTTTTCCGGATTTTGTACAAATTCTTGCGGTAACAATGCTACTTGGCATTTCAAATTCTTTATATTCTTTTTTTGCCTTAATATGGATTTCTTCCATTACGGTTTTCCATAAGGTCTTATGGTAGCTGGTTTCTGTTTGCGATTTGTTACCATCATCATAGCCAGACCAAATACCAGCAGTATAATAAGGAGTATAACCAACGAACCAAGTGTCTACATTACTTGATGTTGTACCTGTCTTTCCGGCAACTGGCATTGAAATTTTATCAAGTCGTGCTCGTGTACCGGTACCAATTTTCACAACATCTTCCATTGCATTTGTTAAGAGCCAAGCAGTAGATTCTTTCATAACCTGACGAGTTTCAGGCTCTTTATCAAGCAACACATTTCCATCATGGTCGACGATTTTTGTATATAAGGTTGGTTCTGTATAAACACCTTTATTGGCAATGGAAGCAAAGGCAGCAGTTAATTCAAAGTTTGAAACTCCCAATGTTAAACCACCAAGTGCTGTTGGATACCCAATATCAGAGTATATCTTTCCATCTTCTGATACATAGTTATCATAAATAGTAGTAAATCCAAGTTTTAATAAATAATCATAGGAAACCTGTGGAGTAACATCTACCATAGTTTTGACGGTCACAACATTCATGGAATTTACTATACCCTGCCTTAAAGTGGAAAGCCCCTGATAATTTTCACCACTCCAGTTTTTTACCTGTTTTTTAGAGCCTGGATAATAAAATTCACTATCATCTTGAACAGAAGCCAAGGTCATGCCCTTTTTATCAAGTGCTGGAAGGTAGGTAGAAAGTATTTTAAAGGTAGAACCAGGTTGCCTTGTAGAGTCGGTTGCTCTATTTAGTGTACGGCTTGCAGTTTTTTCACCACGACCACCGATCATTGCTAACACTTTACCATTGCTTTGATTCATGAGTACAAAGGAAACTTGAGGTTCAATCGTATAATTAATTACTTCACCCGTTATTTCATCCGTGTCCTTTAAAATATAGTTTCGATATTCTTTAATGTAGGGTTTTGCATCTTTTTTGTCTGTAAAATATAAACTGAAATTATCATCGCCTTTTTCATAAATAAAGTAATTAGCGAGATTGTTTTCAGAGTAGTTGTGCTCTTTGCCATCGTTATCTAAAATAGATAAACGATAAACAAGTGAAAATTCAGAATTTGCAGGATATAAGGATTCATCTGAAAATACGTTATCACATATTTTTTGAAGCTTTTTGCTTTGGGTAGTATAAATTTGTAATCCACCACGATAAAGCATATTAACGGCCTGCGATTCCGTATAACCTAATTCAGTCTGAAAATCTTCAATGACATCATCAATCAGAGCATCATCAAAATAACTGTTTACAGTTGATGTAGAATCAGAATACTGTTCGTCGTTGACTAATTGAATACGAGAGTAAACATCATCAGCAATTGCTTCCTCTTTTTCTATAGAGGTAATATAACCTTGCTCTTCCATATAATCCAAAATAATGAGACGTTTTGCTTCATTGGCTTTTGGATGCGTCAGTGGGTTGAGTGCGGAAGGGTTTTGAGTAATACCAGCAATAACCGTAGCTTCTGATAAGGTCAAATCACTTACATTTTTATTGAAATATCGTTCCGATGCCGCTTGTACGCCTAATGTATTTTGTCCTAAATTAATCGTATTTAAGTAATATTCCAGAATAAGTTCTTTTGCATGCTGTTTATCGGAACCTTCTGCTAATTTTTGCTCCAATTTGACGGCTAGATATTGTTCTTGAACTTTTCGTTCGATTTTATCACCAACTGTAGTTTCTGCACCACCGTTGAATACTTGATTTTTTAGAAGCTGCTGGGTAAGAGTACTAGCACCAGAATCTAGCCCTCCATTTGCAATCACTTCACCAAATGCGCGCATGATTCCTTTTACGTCAATTCCGTTATGTTCCCAAAAACGCTTATCCTCGATTGCTATAAATGAGTTGTAGACATCTTCTGGTATTTGATCCAACGTTGCATAAACACGGTTTGCATCGGACCCTACAAGCTGCTGACTTGCTTCTCCATTGGAATAGTAAAGGGTCGTAACAAATCCACTTGGAGCAACATCAATAGAGTCTATACTAGGAGCGTTGTCAATGATACCTTTGAGTACACCGAATCCGGCAAAGGCACCGACAATGCACATGACGATAAAGCAAATGATAAAAGCCCGGAAAAAGGAAACTCCGGCTTTTGTAAGCACTCGATGCTTGTTTGACTTTAGCCTCTTTTGCCTTTTCGCCGCTCCTTTCTTACTATAATTCATAAAACACCTCCTTGGTTTTGCATCTTATGCAAAAACCTTAAAGTAAATTATACCAAATATCTTATCTGAAATAAAGTAAAAAATGTCTCACAACAACTTTGCCATTCTAACAAAGCTTTGGTATACTATATATAGGTAGTAATTTTGATACTTTATAGAAAGGATTGCCAAATTATGCTAGAAAAATACAGAATTGTTTATTCTGGTGGAGTAAATGAAATTGTTGAAAAAAAATCGAGATTTATTGCAACAACATTTCCCGTTAATTCCGAAGAAGAAGCCAATCTTTTTATAGAGTCTATACGCAAGAAATATTGGGATGCTAGGCATAATTGTTTTTCTTATGTGATTGGAGACAAGCATCAGGTACAACGTTATAGTGATGATGGCGAACCATCTGGAACTGCAGGAAGACCTATATTGGATGTTTTGCTAGGGGAAGATATTCATAATGTTTTGGTAGTAGTAACCAGATATTTTGGTGGAACATTATTAGGAACGGGTGGTTTGGTCAGAGCTTATTCAAAAGCGGCACAGGCAGGGCTTTTAAATAGTGAGATAGTGGAAAAGAATCTTGGAATGAAATATGCAATCGAAACGGATTATAATGGCATTGGAAAGCTTCAATATATCGTTGGTCAGATGGAACTTAATACAATGGATACACAATATACCGATATTGTCAAAATGGAAATTTTGGTTCCATTTAAAGATTGTAATTTATTTGAAAAAAAAGTAATCGAAGCGAGCAACGGAAAAGCTAAAATAGATGCACAACAAGAAATATACTTTGGTATTTTAAATGGAAAGTTATTATTATTTTAAATAAATTGATTGGTGGTGCTGTCATAAGTATAATCAATTAATGAAAGCTTTGTGATAAGAGAGGTTTTATTGATGTCCATAGATTGACACAAATCTTCTAAATCTTTGTAAAAATCGCGAAGCTGTGTATTAATAAAACTTAGAAGTATGATAGGATCATTTGGAATTTTCATGGATTTTATACCTTCTTTCATAGTAAAGTATCTTATAATAAAAACAGCAGTATTTTATCATAGGAAATTAAAAAATGCAAGGAAGAAACATTTAGGAGAACAATCATGGATTTATTTGAATACATGCGGGAAACCAACCAAGAGAAAGAGTCTCCGTTGGCAAGTCGGTTAAGACCAACCACGTTAGAAGAAGTAGTTGGCCAGGAACATATTATTGGAAAAGACAAATTGCTATATCGTGCCATAAAAGCAGATAAATTAAGTTCCATAATTTTTTATGGACCGCCTGGTACTGGAAAGACGACATTAGCGAAAGTGATTGCTAATACTACGAGTGCAGATTTCAAACAAATTAATGCAACAAGTTCTGGGAAAAAAGATATGGAAGAGGTTATAGGCCAGGCAAAACAAACAAATGGAATGTATGGAAAGAAGACAATTTTGTTTATCGATGAGATTCACCGATTTAACAAAGGACAGCAAGATTACTTGCTTCCATTTGTAGAGGATGGAACAATTATTTTAATTGGCGCGACGACAGAGAATCCATATTTTGAAGTAAACCGCGCATTGATTTCCCGTTCCATTGTATTTGAACTAAAATCACTTGAAAAGAAAGATATAAAAAAGTTGATTCTTCGTGCCATCCAGGATGAGCAAAAAGGGCTTGGTGCTTATAACGGCATAATCGAAGAGGATGCACTTGAGTTCTTATCCGATGTTTCGAATGGAGATGCAAGAGCAGCATTAAATGCCATTGAACTTGGCATTTTGACCACGAAACGAAGTGAGGATGGAGCAATTCACATTACCATTGAGGTTGCTTCGGAATGCATCCAAAAAAGAGTACTCGGCTATGATAAAAAAGGAGACAATCATTATGATACGATCTCTGCATTTATCAAGAGTATGAGGGGGTCGGATCCGGATGCGGCCGTTTATTATCTAGCAAGAATGCTTTACGCTGGTGAAGACATTACCTTTATTGCAAGGCGAATTATGATTTGCGCAGCAGAAGATGTATCCAATGCGGATCCAAATGCCATTGTGGTTGCAACGGCAGCGGCACAAGCGGTGGAGCGAATTGGAATGCCAGAAGCCCAGATTATTTTGGCACAGGCAGTTGCTTATGTGGCATGCGCTCCAAAGAGTAACTCGGCGGTAAATGCAATCTTTGATGCCATGCGAGTAGTTTCGCAGGAGAAAACAGATTCTATTCCCGTGCATCTTATGGATGCACACTATGGTGGAGCAAAAAGTTTAGGTCACGGAATTGGTTATAAATATGCACATGATTATGAAAACCACTATGTGGAACAGCAGTATCTGCCGGACAACTTGGTAGATAGAAAATTTTACCAATTATCGGATAATGGATATGAAAAAGAGATAAAGAATTGGTTTCAACACATAAAAAAATAAAAGAAGCGTATTTTTTGAAATTTAGTATTGTAAAAATTAAAACATACTGATACAATATGCGGGAGGCGATGATCATGGAAAATTGTAAGTTGTTAGTAAAAGGTATTGTAAGAAGCAACAATAAGTTTTTAATCGTAGCAAAGTGGTACGATGACTGTATTTCAAACCCATATCAATGGCAATTTGTGGATGGGAACGTTGAGCACGGAGAAGCTCCAGATGCAGCGGTCATCCGATTGATTGAAGAACAGACCGGAATCACCTCAGAAATTAATCGGATCATCTATACATGGTCCTTTATGGTTGGTGATATCCATAAGGTGGGAATTGCTTATGACTGTATTGCAGAACAGGATACCATCATGTTATCGGAAGATTTAAATGATGCAAAATGGATTACAAGAGAAGAATTTGCAGAATATATAGAGAATGATAGAGTGTTACAAGATTTTTTGAAGGCTGAATACTAGGTTTAAAGGTGGTAAAGCATGAAAACAATGATTAAAAACGGACATGTAATAGACCCGGCTTCCGGAAAAAATGGTTGTTTTGACCTTTTGATTGAAAATGGGATGATTCAAAAGGTGGAAGCATCTATTGTTGATGAAGTAGATCAAATAATTGATGCAACAGGCCTTTATGTTATGCCTGGCTTTGTTGACCTTCATGTACACTTTAGAGAGCCTGGTTTCGAGGTAAAAGAAACCATTAAAACGGGATCAATGGCTGCTGCAAAGGGTGGCTTTACAAGTGTTTGCCCAATGCCCAATACCAGTCCTTCGATTGATTCAGTTGAAATGATCGAATATTTAAAGAAAAAAGAAAAAGAAGAATCCTTGATTCATCTAATTCCTGTTGGAGCTGTGACCAAAGGACAACTTGGCCTTGAACTAACGGATATTAAAGCAATGGCAAAAGCAGGAATGAAAGCGATTAGTGAAGATGGAAAATCAGTGATGGATATAAAGGTTTACCGTGAAGCCATGAAACTTGCAAAAGAAGCAGGAATCGTGGTTCTTGCGCATTGTGAAGATAAAAATTTAGTAGGAAACGGCGTTGTTAATGCAGGGAAAACGGCGGATTTACTTGGCGTTTCTGGAATTAGTAACGCAGTAGAAGATATAATTGTTGCAAGAGACATTTTATTGGCAAAAGAAACAGGCGCAAAGCTACATCTTTGCCATTGTTCTACAATAGATAGTGTAAGTCTGATTGAGTGGGCGAAGTCCCAAGGTCAGGAGGTAAGTGGTGAGGTATGTCCTCATCATTTTGTTTTATCTGAGGATGATATTTTAACTGATGATGCAAACTTTAAAATGAATCCACCGCTAAGAAGTACGGTTGATGTAACGGCTTTAAAAGAAGGATTGAAATTAGGTATAATGGAAGCAATTGCTACGGATCATGCACCACATGAAAAAGAACTGAAAGATAAATCCATAAAAGAGGCTCCGTTTGGAATCGTTGGACTGGAAACAGCCTTTTCTTTGACGATGACCGAACTAGTTAATACAGGATATTTAACACCAATGCAAATGGTAGCTTGCTTGAGTTTTCATCCAGCTCGAATTATTGGTATTGATAAGGGGACTTTATTACCTGGGATGGCAGCAGATATTGTAATTGCAGACCCAACAAAAGATTATACTATTCGTGCCAATGATTTTGTATCAAAGGGGAAAAATACCCCATTTGAGAATAGAAAAGTAACTGGAAAAGTAATTATGACGTTAGTTGATGGGAAGATTGTTTATAATGAGAGTATGAATTAATTTCATACTCTCTTTTTCAAATAATAAGTCAATTTAACGTTGTGCCAAAATGGCAGAAGGAGACAATATGATTCAACAACTTGTAAAACAAATTGAAAAGGCAAAGGCACCGATTGTAGTCGGTCTGGATCCAATGATGACATTCATACCATCTCACATTCAAAAGAAAGCTTTTGCTGAATACGGAGAAACTTTGGAGGGAGCGGCAGAAGCAATCTGGCAGTATAACAAAGGAATCATTGATGCTATCTATGACTTGATTCCTGCAGTAAAGCCTCAGATCGCAATGTATGAGCAATTCGGAATCCCGGGTCTTCTTAGTTTTCAAAAGACAGTTGATTATTGCAGAGAAAAAGGACTAATCGTAATCGGCGATATCAAGCGCGGAGATATTGGTTCTACATCTTTAGCATATGCGACTGCACATCTTGGTAAAATTACAATAGGAACAAAAGAAGTATCCGTCTTTAATGAAGATTTTGTTACGGTAAATCCTTATCTTGGAAGTGACGGAGTTATGCCTTTTGTAGAAGAATGTAAAAAAGAAAATAAGGGAATCTTCGTTTTAGTAAAAACCTCCAATCCTTCAAGTGGAGAATTCCAGGATCAATTGATTAATGGAGTTCCGCTATATGAAGTTGTTGCTAGAAAAGTAGTAGAGTGGGGAGAAGAATGTACTCATCCAGGATCAGCTTATAGCAACGTGGGTTGTGTAATTGGAGCAACCTATCCAATGATGGCTAAAACACTTCGTGAACTTATGCCAAAACAATATATCTTAGTACCAGGATATGGAGCCCAAGGAGGTACGGCAGCAGATTTAGTACCTTACTTTAACAAAGATGGTCTTGGAGCAATTGTTAATTCTTCCAGAGGAATTATAGCAGCTTATCAGATGAAAGCTTATCAAAAATACGGAGAAATGGCTTATGCGGATGCTTCGAGACAGGCTGTACTTGATATGAAGCAGGATATTACGAGTGCAATCGGAGGAAAGCAATGATAGAAAATAGTAAGACTAAGACCGTAGAGTGTACTATAGTAACAAAAATAGAAGAAATAGCTCCTGGGATGATGGATTTGTGGATTCAAAGTGAACGCATGGCAAAATCAGCCAAACCAGGGCAGTTCATTTCTATCTATTGCCAAGATGGAAGCAGACTATTACCAAGGCCGATAAGTATCTGTGAAATTGATCGAAAGTTTGATGGCATACGCCTTATATTCCGAGTAGTAGGAAAGGGAACGATGGAATTTGCAGATCTTTTGGCAGGTGATACCATAAAGGTAATGGGACCAATCGGAAACGGCTTTTCCTTAGAGAAAAAACCGGCACTTATCATTGGTGGAGGTGTAGGAATACCGCCTCTTTTGGAACTTTCAAAACAATTGAAAGAAGAAAACATAGCAAGTGAAATTAAGATTGTTCTTGGATATCGTGATAATCACTTGTTTTTAAAAGAGGAATTAGAAAAGTATGGAAAAGTTTTTGTGGCAACAGAAGATGGAAGTGTTGGTGAAAAAGGAACAGTCATGAATATAATAGAAAATATGATATTAAATAATGATTTAATATATTCTTGCGGTCCAAAACCAATGCTGAAAGCTGTCAAGAACTTTGCGAAGGAACACAACATGAAAGCTCAGATATCGATGGAAGAGAGAATGGCATGTGGGGTTGGTGCTTGTCTTGCTTGTGTATGTAAGACGAAGGATAAAGATGAACATAGTAATGTGCATAATAAACGAGTTTGTGTAGACGGACCAGTATTTTATGCAGATGAAATCGAAATCGATTATTAGGAGGAAAGAAGATGAATCTAACTGTAAATATCGCAGGAGTAACGCTTAATAATCCGGTTATGACGGCATCTGGAACATTTGGTTCGGGAATAGAGTATGCTGAGTTTGTTGACTTAAATATGCTTGGCGCAGTGGTTACTAAGGGAGTTGCAAACATTCCATGGGAAGGAAACAAAACGCCACGAATTGCGGAAACCAGTGCCGGAATGTTAAATGCAGTTGGGCTGCAAAACCCAGGAATTGATGTGTTTTTAGAAAGAGACTTGCCATTTTTAGAAACGTTTCATACAAAAAAAATAGTGAATGTATGTGGTAAAAATTTAGAAGATTATTGTGAGGTAGTGGAAAGACTATCAGAACAACCAGTGGATTTACTAGAAATTAATATCTCCTGCCCGAACGTAAAGGAGGGAGGGATAGCTTTTGGACAAGATGCAGCATCCATTGAAAAAGTGACAAAAGAAGTGAAAAAATATGCAAAACAACCAATCATAATAAAGTTAAGTCCAAATGTAACAAATATTTGTGACATGGCAAAGGCTGCGGAATCAGGTGGCGCAGATGCCTTGTCTTTGATTAATACGCTTACTGGTATGAAAATTGATGTAGAGAAAAGAAACTTTGCACTTGCAAATAAAACTGGGGGGCTTTCTGGTCCGGCAATTAAGCCGATTGCAGTTCGTATGGTTTATCAGGTAGCGAATGCAGTAAAACTTCCAATCATAGGAATGGGCGGAATACAAACAGCGGGGGACGCTCTTGAATTTATTATGGTTGGTGCGAGTGCAGTAGCAGTAGGAACGTCAAATTTTGCTAATCCATATGCAACAATAGAAGTAGTGAATGGTATCATTGAGTATATGCAAAGGCATCATATAAAAGATATAAACGAACTAATAGGCTGTGTGAAATAAAACGATAGAAGGAGAAATGGATATGAAAGAATATAAGAAAGAATTTATTGAGTTTATGGTGGATTGCGGTGTATTACAATTTGGAGACTTTACGACAAAGAGTGGAAGAAAGACACCATTTTTTATTAATACTGGATTCTATCGTACCGGGAAGCAGCTTCGAAGACTAGGTGAGTATTATGCAAAGGCAATTTGTGATGCTTTTGGAACAGACTTTGATATCCTTTTTGGACCTGCTTATAAGGGAATACCACTTAGTGTTGCTGCATCTATGGCAATGAGTGAACTATACGACGTAGACATCAGCTATTCGGCCAATCGAAAAGAAGTAAAAGACCATGGTGACACTGGGATTTTACTAGGAAGTAAGATTAAAGATGGTGATAAAGTGGTAATAATAGAAGATGTAACCACGGCTGGTACTTCGATTAATGAAACTCTACCAATTATAAATGCACAAGGAAATGTGAATATACTTGGTCTTGTTGTTTCGGTTGACCGTATGGAACGCGGGCAGGGCGAGCGGAGTGCTTTAGATGAAATTAAGGATAAGTACGGTATTTTAACTACTTCCATTGTAAGCATGAAAGAAGTAGTGGAACATTTATACAATAAGGAGTATAATGGAACAATCGTAATTGACGATACAATGAAAGAAGCAATTAATCATTATTATGAGCAATACGGAGTAAAATAGTAAAAGGAGGGCCGAAAAGATGGGAGAAAAAATTTACTCTACAATGAAGTCAGTGGGGATAACCAATCTAGTCGTAGGAATCATTATTATTGTGGCAGGTGTCGCAGCCGGGGTTTCCGTAATTGTAAGTGGTGCAAGATTACTAAATAAAAAATCAGATTTACTGTTTTAATAGTTCAATTAACTTTAATTTCAAAAATAGCTACCTATGATTATTCTGTCAATCATAGGTAGCTATTTATTTTACATCTATTTAGTTCATTTCCTCTATCTGTTCCGTAGAAATCTTTATATGAACTTTGTCAATACGATTTTTGTTGATGGCTTTTACGGTGTAAGTAACATGTCCCTCTATTACAGATTCTCCTACCTTTGGAAGATGCTCTAAGAGGTTTATTATATGCCCGGCTATGGAATCATAATCATCCGACTCCAAGTCAAGACCAGTAAATTCACTTACTTCATCCAAACGGGCAGTACCTTGCGCAATGAATTCATTATCAGCGATTCGCTGAATTGGATCAATTTCATCGGTATCATATTCATCACGAATTTCCCCGACGATCTCTTCCAATAAATCTTCCAATGTTATCAAACCAGCAGTAGAGCCATATTCATCTAGAACGATTGCTACCGAACAAGAAGCCTTACGAAGTTCAAGCATAAGCTCAGGAGTCTTTTGGAATTCATAGGTAAAATAAGGCTCACGCATAATCATTGCAATATTAAAATCTTCTTTTTTTCCTTTATAAAAAAACACATCCTTTAAGTTGACAATACCAACGACATTATCACGGCTGTCTTCATATACTGGAAGTCTGGAAAATTTATCTTTCTCAAATGCAAATACAAGTTCATCATAGGAATAATTTATATTAGCAAAGGCCATGTCAATGTGTGGAACCATAACATCTTTTGCATAGGAATCACCAAAGTCAACCACGTTGGTAATCATACGTCTCTCTTCGCTCTCAATAATCCCTTCCTCATGACTAAAATCAACGATTGTACGTAACTCACTCTCAGTGATTGCAGAATCTCTATGGTTTGGGTCGACGCGAAGTAAAATTAGTATTCCTAATGTTATTTTATTTATAACGAAAATGATGGGTGTTAAAATTTGCGTTAAGTAGTAGATAACCCCAGCGTCCATTAAAGAAAGCTTCTCAGAGTGCAAGGTAGCAAGAGACTTTGGCGTAATCTCTCCAAATATCAAAATTAGTACAGTTACAATTCCAGTTGCAATACCAATCGCAAGGCTGGTATTTTGACCCATTCCAACATCATTACCAATATTCATAGCTAATGTGGTAGCTAAAGATGAGGCGGTTAGGTTTACAACATTATTTCCAATTAGAATCGCACTTAACATTTTGGAAGGATTCTCAATCAATTTGCTTACTGTTATTGCTTTCTTTACACCTTCCTCTGCTAAACTTCGAATACGAAGCTTATTAACAGAAGTTAATGCGGTCTCTGCAGAAGAGAAAAAGGCAGATAATAAAAGCAGTATAAATAGTATAATTATCTGTCGCATGTCACTCGGGTCCAAATCATCATCTCCAATCTTATTTTTAAACATCCTAGCGACTATTTTACAATAACCTATAAGATATTGTCAAGATATGCATAAATTGTGAATAGAGTTTTAACAATGTTTTAATTTATTTGTTTTCTATTGCATATTAAAAAAAATAATAGTACAATCACAATATAGTCAAAAAGTCCTGACAGCGGAGGTTATTACGTTGAGAAAAAAGTCACATATTTCAGTTGCGAAGTACTTATTAAATAGTAATGGCATGGAATATTTACAAGGATATAAAAAATCGTTCTACATTGGGAGCATCCTACCGGATTGTGTACCATCGTTTATTACAAGAAGACACTGTATCGAAGACACAATCGAAATATTAAAAGATGAGATTGATAAGATAACAACGGATTATGATGCAAATAAAGGTTTATCTACATATTTTTGCAGACATCTTGGTGTCATTACACATTATGTTGCAGATTATTTTACATTCCCTCACAATGCCATTTATCCAGGAAACATAAAGGACCATTGTGTCTATGAGGAAGACTTAAAGCATGCAATGCGTGAATATGTAAAGTCAGATAAAGCAATAAAGATTCGTGAAAAGAATGGCCTATTTCATGACTCAGATGAAATTATTGCCTTTATTAAAAAGATTCATGCAGAGTATTTACAATTGATTATACAGGTCAAAATAGACTGTATGTACATCGTAGAGCTTTGCCACAAGGTAGTAGATGCAATATTACAGTTATTTGAATTAGAACATAACAAAATAGTAAACCTTCAGTTGGCGTAAGAATATAAAACCTCCACTATTTAGTGGAGGTTTTTGCTGTTAAAATAGGACTAAATGACCCGAAATAATTGGCACCATTTATTTTTTTATATGCCCTTACTTTAAACTTATATTCGGTAGAAGCTTTTAGTTTCGTGCAAATGTAAGTCAACTCTTGAGATGAAACAGTCATTAATTTTGTAAACTTCTTTGTTGATTTGTCATAATAGTAAATTTGATAACCGCTTGCTCCAGAAACCTTATTCCAGTTTAGGCGGATCCGTGAAGCTGTTTTACCACCTATAGTAAGCGTTGTCACTTTAGCCGGTAGAGGTGAAGACTGAATGATTTCAGATGAAACGCTAAACCGAGCGATGTCATTAAACCTTGTAAAGGCAAAGACCTTATACTGATAGGAAGAGGCGGAGGATAAATTCGTATTTATATATGTCGTAGTACTACCCTTCGAAATCGTAGTTAGTTTTAAATATTTTTGCGTTTTTTTATCGTAACGATAGACTCGGTAACCATCACTTCCGTCTACTTCATCCCAGTTAAGGATTATGGAGGTGGTACTGCTTGGTTTTGCTGTTATATTTACAACGCTGCATGGTAATGTAAATGTATTTAAAACACTGGAACAGCTACCAAAATAATTGGTTTCGCCAAATTTTAAATATCCCCGTACTTTGTAATAATAGGAGGTTGCAGGAGTTGTATTGGTATCAATATAAGCAGTAATAGCTTGACCAGAAACAGTAGCTACCTGTTCAAAGTTTTCAGTAGGGGAAATGCTTCGGTAAATCTGATACCCTTGTGCACCGTTAGCAACATCCCATTGGACAGCAATATCGGAATCAGTTTGACTGGTAGCCGTTAGACCGGTTACTTTATCCGGTGTCTTTTTATACCAAAAATTGCAATCTACATTGCCGGTAATGCCATCTACTGTTCCTTTGCTAGCATACTGCCAAAAGCTGTATAGACCGGTATAGGATGTTTCATTGGTGTAGTTAGCAAGCCAGATATCATAGCTAAATTGAATCTGATCGGCAAATAAGCCCTTTTGAAGCATGGTTAGATTAGCATAAACCATAGGGGTATAACCACTGGCTTTAATCGTATCGCAAAAGGCGAGACAAACATTGGTTGCATCTTGCTGAGAAAGCTTTGCGTCAAAGAGTCGTCCGGTCTGACCTCCACTAGCGCTTGCATATTCAAAGTCCATTACAAGCGGCATGGAGATTGTATAATTACCAATTCGCTCCAATATATAATTTGCCTCTTCAATGGCCTCTTCTTGGGTAGTTGCCTGTGAAAAGAAATAAACACCAACCGGAATCCCAGCCGCTATGGCACCTTGCATATTCTGGTCATAATAGGTATCGGCTCCGAAGTTTCCGCTTGCTCCATATCCACGATAGCCTACACGGATAAAAGCAAATTCAACACCAGCCGCTTTCGCTTTTTCCCAATCAATATCTCCTTGATATTTTGATACATCGATACCATTTAAAAGTATACAATCACTATAGATAGGATTATGAGTGTAATCGGTTGGATAAAAAGGAGTGCTTAAAAGCCTCATTGCACTACTTGTACTACTTGTTTGCATGGAACCAAGACGGTATAAGCCTGGATCATCCTCTTGAGCTACGACAGTCGTTCCTGTAAGAAATGTCATTAGTATAACCACCATTATGAGTAAGAATGGTCTTATTTTTTGCAATTTGTTCAACATTTTGCTCCCTCCATTTGTAAGCTACCATTATTCTTTTAAAATGTTAGTTGATAAATATTGCAAAAATATGGCAATAAAGAGAACGTAATGAAATCGTAATATATCGTAATAACTCGTAAGCACAAAGAGATTAATGGGAATGATTATTTAAAAAGAAAATAATTAGGAATAATGAAAAATTGCTATCCCAATTTGCATACTGGGGCACAACAGCATGTGCTCTAACCGAATTTATACGATTATTTTAGACAGTAAGACATAATGAAACTCAAGTGCCAAACACTTGAGTTTCATTGCTTATGGCTTATTAAAATTGATAATCGTATTGAGGTTAGAGTACATGCTGTTTGTGCCCCGGTATGCAAATTGAACATAACCTATATTTTTGCAACATCCTCTTGATGGTTATGACTATTCATACAGACAAATAATTAATCTTCTTCTTCCTCTGACTGAACATTCAACACTTGACGTTTACGAGCCATTTCATCACTGTCTAAGTATTCATCGTAGGTTGAAACTTTATCAATCAAACCGTTTGGTGTAATTTCCATAATATGATTTGCAATCGTTTGAATGAACTGGTGATCTTGTGAAGTAAATAAAACAACACCGGAAAATTTAATCATACCATTATTTAATGCAGTTATGGATTCCATGTCTAGATGGCTGGTTGGTTCATCCATAATCAAAACATTTGCTGCCATGAGCATCATTTTGGATAACATAACACGAACTTTTTCACCACCGGAAAGTATATTTACTTTCTTCATACCATCATCACCAGCAAAAAGCATTCTTCCCATGAATCCACGAACATAAGTTACATCTTTTTCTGGGGAATATGGCATTAACCAATCAACGATAGTTTCACTACTAGAGAACTCCTTGGTATTATCCTTAGGGAAATAAGCCTGGTTTGTTGTTATGCCCCATTTGTAAGAACCTTCATCGGGTTCCATTTCCCCTGCTAATATTTTGAATAAAGTAGTAGTAGCAATAGTATTTCCACCAACAAAAGCAACCTTTTCACCATGACCAATAATAAACGAAATATTATCGAGTATTTTTACACCTTCGATGGATTTGGATAAGTTACTTACGGTTAATACTTCATTTCCAATTTCACGGCTTGGACGGAAATCAATGTATGGATATTTACGGCTAGATGGACGAATGTCATCAATTTCAATTTTTTCTAACGCTTTCTTACGAGAAGTTGCTTGCTTTGACTTGGAAGCATTTGCACTAAAACGCTGAATAAAGTCTTGTAATTCTTTAATCTTATCTTCTTTTTTCTTATTTGCATCTTTCATCTGCTTTACCATCAACTGACTGGATTCATACCAAAAGTCATAGTTGCCGGCATAGAGCTGAATTTTTGCGTAATCAATATCAGCAATATGAGTACACACTTTATTTAAGAAATAACGGTCATGGGATACTACAATTACGGTATTTTCAAAGTTAATTAAAAATTCTTCTAACCAACGAATCGCATCCAAGTCCAAATGGTTGGTAGGCTCATCGAGAAGGAGAATATCCGGATTACCAAACAGTGCCTGTGCTAATAATACTTTGATTTTCACAGAGCCATTTAAATCCTTCATTAAAGTGTAATGTATTTCAGTATCAATACCAATACCATTTAAAAGGGTAGCAGCATCCGATTCGGCTTCCCAACCATTTAGGTTAGCAAATTCGCCTTCTAGTTCACTGGCTATGATTCCGTCTGCTTCAGTGAAATCCTCTTTTGCATAGATGATTTCTTTTTCTTTCATGATATCATAGAGTCTTTGATTTCCCATTACAACTGTGTCTAATACGGTGAATTCATCGTATTTAAAGTGGTCCTGCTTTAAGAAGGAGAGTCTTTGTCCAGGAGTTATTATAACATCTCCATTGGTAGGTTCTAATTCTCCAGTTAAGATTCGAAGAAACGTAGATTTTCCGGCACCATTTGCACCAATCAATCCATAGCAGTTTCCTTCTGTAAATTTAATGTTTACCTCTTCAAAAAGGGCTTTCTTTCCTAGTCGAAGTGTAATGTTACTAGCTTGTATCATAGTTAGTTCCTTTCTATTTAAAACTTTATTAGTTTCGCTCATTTTATACACATCAAGTTTTATTTTATCGTAAATTCCCCATTTTGCAAGTGTTTTTTTACTTTTCCTTGTATTGATATTCTAATTTCGTTATAATAAGGGCATATGGAATTCCTTAGTTGCATAGAGAACGAAAGGAAATATAGGAAATTAAATTGAAAGAACGTTATCTTTCAACATGCGCATAAGTCATGTGCAGGATGGGGTATATTATGAATTTATTAGCAGCGGAAAAAATAGGAAAAAGTTTTACCGATAAAATATTATTAAAAGAGGTTTCATTTGGAATCAACGAAGGCGATCGCATTGGGGTCATTGGAATCAATGGGACCGGGAAATCTACTTTGCTTAAATTAATAGCAGGAATTGAAAAACCAGATACGGGTACGATTACAAAGGGAAATAAGGTTAGAATAGAATATTTAGCACAAATACCAGAGTTTGATGATGATCTTACCATATTAGAAAATGTAGTAAAAGAAAAAGAAGCAAAAGAAAGCCACTGGAATATTGAGGGACAGGCAAAATCTATGCTTGAAAAACTTGGAATATCAGATGTCTATGGAAAAGTGGCAACGCTATCCGGAGGTCAGAAAAAAAGAGTGGCTCTTGTTCGAACTCTTTTAACACCTGCAGATATTTTAGTTCTTGATGAACCAACAAACCACTTGGATAATGAGATGGCAGAGTGGTTGGAAAATTATCTGAATCAGTGGCGGGGTGCTTTTATCATGGTAACTCATGATCGTTATTTCCTCGATAAGGTAACGAACCGGATTATTGAGATCGATCAGGGAAATGTATATAGTTATACAGCCAACTATATGGGCTTTTTAGAGTTAAAGGCGCAAAGAGAAGATATGGAATTTGCCACGGAGCGAAAGAAAAAGAGTTTATATCGTCAAGATTTAGAATGGATGATGCGTGGAGCGAGAGCGCGCTCTACGAAGCAAAAGGCACATATTCAGCGATTTGAGGAATTAAGGGATCGTGATAAAATTACAGAAGACGGTGTGGTAGAGGTAAACACGTTATCCTCACGTCTTGGAAAGAAAACCATTGAGTTATCCGGTATTTCGAAAGCATTTAAAGAGAAAAATCTGTTTGAAGATTTTACTTATATTTTCTTAAAGGGAGACCGTGTTGGTATTATTGGTCAAAATGGTTGTGGAAAATCAACACTACTACGTATTATAAATGGAATGGAGACACCGGATGCTGGAGAAATAATCATCGGTGAAACGGTCAAAAAAGGATACTTTTCTCAGGAAAACGAGTACATGGATGAAAATCAAAAAGTACTTGATTATATCAAAGAAACAGCGGAATATATAAAGACAGCAGACGGTGAAGCATCCGCCTCCCAGATGTGTGAGAAATTTTTGTTTGATGGCACATTGCAGCATTCTTTGATTGCAAAACTGTCTGGCGGTGAAAAACGCCGTTTATACTTACTGAAAGTACTAATGGAAGCACCGAATATTTTATTCTTGGATGAACCGACGAATGATTTAGATATACAGACGTTGACCATTTTAGAGGATTATTTAAAGGATTATGATGGTATTGTGGTAGCGGTATCTCATGACCGCTATTTTCTGGATAAGCTAGCAACTCGTATTTTCGCTTTTGAAAAGAATCGAATCCGTCAATACGAAGGAAATTATAGTGATTATGTAGCGCTAAGGGGAGAAAATTCTTTCGATAGTCAGGAAAGACCAAAGGAAGAAAAACAAAAAGCAGAAAAGATTAAAGACGTAAAGAAACTTAAATTTTCATATAAAGAACAAAAAGAATTTGATGAGATTGATGATGTGATACAGCGTCTGGAAGAACAAATCGAAGCAATGGATGTGAAAATGGAAAAGGAAGCAAGTAATTATGGGATACTTGCGGATTTGACCAAAGAAAAAGAAGAATTGGAACATCAGCTGGAAGAAAAGATGAATCGCTGGGTATATTTAAATGATCTGGCAGAACAAATGGAGAAGGAAAAATGGGGAGAGTAAAACAAGGAATGCCATTTCCACTCGGGGTTAATGAGACAGCCGATGGAGTGCAGTTTGCACTTCATGTGTTGTATGCAAAAAAGTGCTGTTTACTTTTGTTTGAAAAGGGAGTAATGAAACCAAAGATAACCGTAGATATGGAAGAGTACCGGATTGGTACTGTTTATTCGATTTGTTTTGAAAAAAAAGGGTTAGCGGATTTTCATGGATTAGAGTATTTGTATGAGGTGGATGGAAAACGGATTATCGACCCTTATGCAACGAAACTGACCGGACGGACGAAGTGGGGAATTGATTCACAAGAAGCCGTGCAAAGAGGCGAAATATATGATCAGACATTTGATTGGGGAAATGATAGTCATCCGCATATAAAATATTCGGATTTATACCTGTACCAGCTTCATGTTAGAGGGTTTACAAAACATGTTTCCTCAAAAGTGGCACAAAAAGGAACATTTGAAGGTATCAAAGAAAAAATTCCATATATCAAGGACTTAGGCATGAACGCACTGCTTTTACTCCCTTGCTATGATTTTGATGAACATATCAAACGGGAAGAAGTAACGATGTTTGAACCAGTCGACGCAGCGAAGTTAAACTATTGGGGGTATGCCCATCAGGCATTCTATTTTGCTCCAAAGGCATCTTATGCTACAAATAAAGAGAATCCACAACGGGAGATGAAAGAGTTGATTAAGGAACTTCATGCGCAGCGCATGGAGGTGATTATGGATATGTATTTTCCAAAGGATACAAATGCTTATCAGATAATAGATTGTCTCCGATTTTGGACCCTTTGTTATCATATAGATGGCTTTCGTGTCAATGATAATGTTGTACCAGTAGAGATAGTGGCAGAAGATCCAGTACTTGGAGCGGTGAAATTATTGTCTTCACATTGGATTGAGGAAAAACATAGTCTAGATACAAGTCACGGACAATCGCGGTTGGTAGCGGAAATTAATGAAGGATTTTTAATGGATGTACGTCGTTTCTTAAAAAGTGATGAAGGACAGGTACGAGCATTTATAAGCCGCATAAAAAGAAATCCGAAGAATATCGCTGTGATTAATTATATCACTTCGATGAATGGGTTTACGTTGAAGGATTTGGTGTCTTATGATATAAAACATAATGAAGAAAACGGCGAAAAAGAACGGGATGGTACGGACTATAATTATAGCTGGAATTGTGGAAAAGAAGGCGAAACGAAGAATAAGCAGGTGTTAGCACTACGCCAAAGGCAAATAAAAAATGCATTACTAATGCTTTATTTAAGTCAGGGAACTCCTATGCTACTTGCTGGTGATGAATTTGGAAACAGCCAAAAAGGAAACAACAATCCATACTGTCAGGATAATGCAATTT
This sequence comes from Acetivibrio sp., assembly GCA_041739345.1. GTDB lineage: Bacteria > Bacillota > Clostridia > Lachnospirales > Lachnospiraceae > DIGJ01. The sequence continues at coordinate 275,379 of JBGSNZ010000022.1, forward strand.
CGTGGTTAAACTGGAATCAAAGGAAAGAGAATGAAGAAACATTTTTATTTGTGAAAGAGTTAATTGCTTTTCGTAAAGCACATCCGATTTTACATGTAGAAGAGGAACTAACGGGTATGGACTATATTTCATGCGGCAGTCCAGATATCTCTTTTCATGGAACGAAAGCATGGTATGTAGATGACTCAAATTACAGTCGTCTTCTTTCTTTCATGTTAAATGGAGATTACCAGACTCTATCCAATGGAAGTAAAGATAATAGTTTTTATGTCGCGTACAATATGCATTGGGAAGCTCACACATTTGATCTGCCAAAGCTTACAAAAGGTAGAGTATGGAAGTTAAAGTGGGATACCTCATTGAATACAACTTTAAATTCCAAAGAAATAGAAGTATTAGAAAATCAACGAACTTATCAGATAAAACCTCGATCGGTAGTAGTACTTTGTGGCACGATAAAAAATAAAGAATAATTACCTTAGAGAGGAATTGCTTAAATGGATAAAAATGTTCCCAAAGAGCATGTCTCATATAAGGAGCGAGCGAGACAATTAAAAACAGATATCCCTGCCGTTTTTATAGCCATGAAAAGAAAGGATACACCAATACCTGCAAAGATTATGGCGGCAATCACAGTTATTTATGCTTTATCACCAATCGACTTGATACCGGATTTCATTCCAGTACTAGGGTATTTGGATGACATTATTTTACTTCCAGCGTTTGTTTCTTTGACTATGAAATTAATTCCCAATCAAATTTGGAGGGAATGTCGTGAAGAAGCAAAAGAACTATGGAAGAATGAAAAGCCAAAGAAGTGGTATTATGCATTACCAATTGTTATATTGTGGATATTTATTATCTGGAAAATAGTTGAAATTTACTTATAATTATGAAAATGGGGAAGTGATAAATTGAAAATTTCAATTGAAGAAATTGAAAAGAGTAAAGAGGAAGAGGTATTAATTCGTTGCTATGAAATGAACGAAGACATCTTACAGCTGATTCAGGATATTAAACATAAACGGGGAACCTTAATTGGGATGAATGGAGATAGCATTCATAAGATAGCACTTAAGGATGTATATTATTTTGAAAGCGTTGATAATCGTACGTTTATCTATGTCAAAGATAAAGTATTTGAATCAAAGCAAAAGCTCTATGAGTTGGAAGAACAATGCGAAGGAAATCATTTCTTTCGAGCATCGAAATCTTCTATTATTAATGTCACAAAAATTGAATGTATTCGACCTGTATTGAGTGGGCGCTTTGAAGCCCAGTTTCGAAATGGAGAACGCGTTATGGTATCTAGACAGTTTGTGCCGGTATTAAAGAAGTTGCTCGGAATGTAAGGAGGGAAATGCGCAGAAGCATGCGCGGGAAGGGAGTAAACAATGAGTTTTGAAGAATTAAGAAAATGTTTAGTGGATGATTACTTTATCATTGTCACAGGTACACTAATAGGAACCTTAGTGTTTTGTTCGATATTTGAAAGAAGTGCAACATTTTCATTGCTTTACCTGGGATGGGTGCTACTGTTTTCATTTTTGGCCGATTTACCACTTTGCATTTTTTATTCAAAAAAAGAATTAACAGAGCATCAATGGATGATACGATTTATTCTTCATTTTATTACACTGGAAGGATTGCTTTTGACCCTTGCATATTTAGCAGATATGTACCATAACTTAATTGGTGGTGTTGTATTTGCACTTATTGTTGCAGGTGTTTATATTTTGGTACGATATACTGGACACCAAATTAACATGCGAATTGCATTTAAAATGAATGAGAATCTAAAACGAATTCAAGATACAGAGCACTAGGCGTTACCGCTTAGTGCTCTGTTTTTACCACTTACCCTAAATATTTTACCAGTTACATTTTTGCGTATTTACAGAACAAAAAAGCAGTGTTATATTCCTTTCAGAAAGAGAAAGGGGAATATCACATGGACAAAATCATTGAAGTAGAACATTTAAAAAAATCATATGGTTCATTAAAAGCAGTAAAAGATTTAGACTTTTATGTTGAGCGAGGTAAACTATTTGCATTTTTAGGACCAAATGGAGCCGGAAAATCAACCACGATTAATACAATATGCACCTTCTTAAAGCCAGATGAAGGGTCAGTATACGTAGATGGACATAAACTTGGGAAAGAGGATGATGCAATACGAAAGTGTATCGGCGCAGTATTTCAAGAAAGTTTGTTAGATTCATTGCTTACGGTGGAAGAAAATTTAATGTTACGTGGAAGTTTTTATGGGCTATCTAAGCAAGAGAGAAAGCAGAGATTAAAAACAGTAGCAAAGGAAACCGAAATTAGTGAACTCTTAAAACGTCCTTATGGAAAATTATCAGGAGGGCAAAGACGTCGTTGTGACATAGCAAGAGCCCTTCTTCATACACCAAATATATTATTTCTAGATGAGCCTACGACAGGACTTGATCCACAGACCAGAAAAAGCGTATGGGATACGATTAAGCGGTTACAAAAGGAAAGTGGGATGACAGTCTTTTTGACAACCCACTATATGGAAGAAGCACAAGAAGCAGATTATGTTATTGTCATTGATGATGGCGAAATTGCTGCAAAAGGTACCCCTGCGCAATTAAAAGCCAGTTATTCAAGCGATAGTCTAACACTGATTTGTAATGATATGGTCGAAGTAGAAAAAATACTGAAATTCCAATCTATAAATTATAAAATAATTGCGGATCAACTTGTAATAAAGGTAGGGTCCACCTTACAGGCATTGCCTCTCGTTGAAGCTTGTAAGGACTATTTGAATGGGTTTACGGTAACGAGCGGAACCATGGATGATGCATTTATTCATATTACTGGAAAGGAGATACGGGAATGATTGCTTTTACAAAACGAAATTTTAAATTATATTTAAGAGATAGATCAAGCGTATTATTTTCATTGTTATCGGTATTTATTATTATAGGATTGTATGTTGTGTTTTTGGGAGATGTTTATACCGATGATCTAAGTGATTTTACAGGCGCAAGAGTGCTAATGGATAATTGGGTAATGGCTGGTGTTTTAGCAGTTACCAGTGTTACAACAACAATGGGCATTCTATCGAATATGGTACGAGATAAGGAAAATAAAATCTCCAAGGATTTTTATGTTTCTCCGATTAAAAAGATAGAGTTGATTGGCGGATATATCTTTAGTGCAATTGTAGTTGGAATTGTTATGTCGATCATAGCATTTGTGGTAGCAGAAATCTATATTACAGCAAATGGTGGCAGCCTGTTATCTGCAATGAATATGATGAAGGTACTAGGCCTTATCGTACTCGCTACATTTATGAATACTTCGATTATGTACTTTTTGGTATCCTTATTTCAGACGACAAATGCCTTTGCGACAGCAAGCACCGTAATTGGGACGTTGATTGGATTCATTACAGGAATCTATCTTCCAATCGGAATGTATCCAGAGGGCGTACAATGGATAATTAAGGTGTGCCCGGTATCTCACGCAGCACTACTATTTCGTCAGGTAATGATGGAAGATGCCATGAATACAGCATTTAAAGGGGTGCCGGAGAACATTGTTTGTGATATAAAGGCAGAATTGGGCGTTACTTATGAATTTGGAAACTATACCGTATCGTTTACCCAAAGCTTGATTATTCTTTTGATCACGGGTATGGTATTTTGTGCATTATCCTTTTATTCCAATCGAAGAAAAGGATAATTGTAAGCGAAGTAAGAAAGAACAAAATGGATTTGTTGTAAAATTAAAGTTTTTTTAGATTATCGAGTAAGCCAGAAAACGTCTTCATAAAATAATCGTAAAATCGATTTCTGAAGACTTTTTCTAGCTTACTCTTTGGTTTAAGTGCTGTCATTTGTTGTTTGATTGATGTTATGTTTCATTTCCATATTTCTGATATTACAAAATCATTGCAAATACCTGTAATTTGGAAAGAGGGAAAATGTGCTTGACAATAAATCGTACTAACAGTATGATAAATAAAACGGAAGTATGAACGATGCGGAGGATACACATGGGACAGAGCAAACGAGACAAGTTGACGGAATTTAACCGTAATAATATATTAAATGCAGCAAAGGAATTGTTCGAAAAAAAGGGCATATTGCAGACTACAATGGATGATATTGCGAAAAAAGCAGAGTATAGTAAATCAACCATTTACGTTTACTTTAAAAGCAAAGACGAAATATACAATCACATTATATTTGAAAGCATGCAAATGCTAAAGGATCGACTAAGTGAGGCAGTAACAAAGAATGTGAGTTTTAAAGAGCTTTTCTTTTCTATATGTAGAAATCTGGAGCAATTTCAACAGGAATATCCATTGTATTTTGATAGCATTCTAAATGAAATCAGTATAGATGAGGAAGGTTTCAAGCAATATCCTGTTTTGAGGGAAATTTATCGAACGGGAGAAGAAATGAATGAAGTCTTACTCAATATGATAGAAAAAGGTATTGCAGATGGAGATTTGCGACCAGACATGAGACCTATTCCAACTATCTTTATGTTGTGGGCCAGCTTGGGTGGAATTATAAAAATGGCTGAACAAAAAAAACATTATTTTGAAGAAAAATTACAATTATCAAAACAAATATACTTGGAACATAGTTATCAGATGCTGTTCGAGGGTTTAAAAGGAGGAAATGAAGTATGATATTAGGAATTATAACAGCGGTGATCTTTCTACTTATGGTAGCAAAATTTGCAACCAAACGTTTACCATTTAAAAAAATGGATCGAATTTTTTTGAAGTTTCACAAAGTTTCAAGCATCGTATTATTACTTCTTGCAATCGTACATATGGTTTTATCCATTCAACTTTTGAAGCAGCGGCCAATTAGTTTATTCTTGCTTGGCATATTGCTCTTACTATGCATTGCAGTATGTTCCCTGAGTCATATATTTAAAAAGAAACTAGGAAAAAAATGGATAGTGATACACCGTTTTGCTGCGTTGCTTATGTGTGTATGTTTGATTGGGCATATTATAGTTGGATTTTCCAGTTTTAATAATTATAAGAAGGCGGTACAATCCATTACGTTTGAAACAATTTCAGTGGAGCAGGTGGCAGACGGAACATATGAAGGCGAGTACAATGTCGGTTATATTTATGCAAAAGTAAGGGTAACCGTAGCGGAGAAAAAAATCACCCAGATCGAGCTAGTGGAACATCGAAATGAAAAAGGAAGTGCGGCTGAGCAGATAACACAAGTAATAATAAGTAAGCAGTCCCTTGATGTGGATTCAGTTAGCGGTGCAACAAATTCTAGTAAAGTCATTCGAAAGGCAGTCGAAAATGCACTAATGAATGCATTGAAAAACCAATAAAATAAATTAAAAATAGATTGACAATTAAATACTTCCGATGTAGAATTAAATTACTTCGAAAGAAGAAGTAATTGCGGAGGTGGTGAAAAATTACGGACTTAAAATTTGAACAAGACATTTTTAAGTATGTAGACCGCATCAAAGATCTGTTATCTCCAGAAATGTGGCAAAATGTTTTATTAGATTGTTCCAAGAATGAATTATTTATTCTATGGCTGCTTTTTCGTAAAAAGGAAGTTAATATGACGCAGATTGCAGAGTACATTCATGTACCTCTTAATACGGCAACCGGTATAGTCAGTCGCATGGAAAAGAAAAATTTGATTTGCCGGGAACGGAGCCAGGAAGATAAAAGAATTGTTAGCATCCAAATGGGAGAACGTGGCGGGCAGCAGATGCAGGCAGTTGTATCTGAATTCATGTATTATGGAGAAAAGGTCATTTCGGCATTTAGTGAAGAGGAATTGAATCTTCTATTTCGAATGATGGATAAATTGACCGATATCATGAAGGAAGAACGAACCAAAAAGAATCAGAAAAAGAAAATAAAAAAGATTTCAATCGAGTAGATTAGGCTGTTGTCAATGGATAACAGCATTTTCTAAAACAAATACTTCGACAATCGAACTATTCAAGAATAGAAGTAATATAAATGAATTAGCAAAGTAATCAATGCAAATTATAAGTAAGCGTTATAAATGCAATATGCGCAAATGACAATGCGCGGGAATGGAGGAAATATGAATCGAATCTATATTTTTACAGGCAAGGGCGGCGTTGGAAAAACTAGCGTGGCAGCGGCACATGCGATAAAGAGTGCAAAGGAAGGATACGCTACACTTTTAGTAAGTACGGATATGGCACATAATCTTGGAGATTTGTTTGAATTATCACTTGGGAAAGAACCAGTGAAAATCATGGAGAAACTAGAGGCTTATGAAATTGATCCAAATTTTGTTATGGAGCATGATTTTAGAGAAATGATGGAGTGTCTTACCAAAATGCTTCCAGCAACTGATGGAAATAGTATGGAAGACTTTGGTATGTTTCCGGGAATGGAAGAACTCTTTTCTCTTTTGAAAATTTCAGAAATCTACAAAGAAGGACGCTATGAGAGAATTATAGTAGACTGTGCACCAACGGGGGAGACGTTATCCTTACTTAAATTTCCAGAGTTACTTTCCTGGTATATGGAGAAATTATTTCCCATTGGAAAAGTGGCTGTGCGTATCCTAGCCCCAATTTCAAAGCAATTCTATAAGGTAGAGCTTCCTAATAAAGCAGCCATGACAGATATCGAATCTATGTATTTGAAGTTATTTGAACTGCAAGAACTTTTAAAGAACCGTGAAACTACAAGTGTGCGGCTTGTTACTACGCCAGAAAAAATGGTTGTAGAGGAAACAAAGCGAAATTATATGTACATGAATCTTTACAATTTTAATGTAGATGGCTTATACATTAACCGAATCCTCCCAAAAGAAATTAACAATTCATTTTTTGAGGAATGGTTAAAGATTCAGCAAAAGTACATCACGCAATTACAAGAAAGCTTTGCTTCACTTCCAATTTATCAGATTCCCTGGTACGATGAGGAATTAAAGGGAATGAGAGCAGTTAAGAGAATTTGTGATGATGCATTAACATCGAATCATGTGTTTGATGCAGTAGTCATTACGAAGAGAGAAAATTTTGAAAAAAATGAGGATGGATATTCGCTTACCGTATCAATTCCTTATGCTAAAAAAGAAGAATTAGATGTTTATCAATCCGAATCGGATGTGGTAATAAAACTTGGTAACTTTAAAAGAAATATACCATTGCCAAATGTTCTTAGAAACTATGAAATTCTATCTGCAAAACAGGAAGAAGGACTTTTAAAATTGCAGTTTGTGAAAGGAGAAAACATAAATGAACAGTGAAACGAGAAGTCGTATCAAAGAAGCAAAGAAGTATGAAATGCTTGCTTTAAGAGCATTGCTTCCAAAGGAAGCGGGGGCGCATATTGAAGTAATAGAAAAAGAAATTAAAGCAATGATTATGGAATGTGTTCTTGATTTTGTAAAGCAGGAGAACGTAAAGGCTGGTACGCAGGATAATGAAGAACAAGTTAAGAAAGTAAAAAAGGTGACTATCGCTTAGCGTAAAGACATGCGCAGAAATGGAGTTATAGTGTAAAAAAACTTTTACACTTCCTGAGTTTGAGAGCCGCTAAAGCGGCAGATGGGAGTAAATATGAGAATTATTTTATATACAGGAAAAGGTGGAGTGGGAAAGACAAGTGTAGCCGCTGCAACTGCTTGTCTTATTGCATCAAAGGGAAAAAAGGTGCTTATCATGAGCACGGATCAGGCGCATAGCTTAGGAGATTCTTTTGATGTGAAATTAGGAAAAGACCCGGTAAAAGTTTCTACAAATTTATATGCGATGGAAATTGACACCGTATATGAAAGTGAAAAAAGTTGGGGACATCTAAAGGGTTATATGAAAGAAATGCTTACCATGAATGGAGATGGGGGAATCGAGGTTGAGGAACTGCTTGTATTTCCTGGAATGGAAGAATTATTTTCGATGTTTAAAATACTAGAGATATATGAAAAGGGAGAGTATGATGTATTAATTGTGGATTGTGCTCCGACTGGCGAAACCTTGTCTTTGCTTAAATATCCAGAGAAACTTTCGGAGTTTATGAGTAAGGTATTACCAATCAAACGTAAAGGGGTTAAGATAGCAGGACCGGTCGTTGAAAAGCTAATGAAAATACCGATGCCGGATGATAATGTATTTGATGACATTGAATATGTAATGGATAAAATGGAATGTTTGCAAAAGTTATTGCTAAATAAAGATATTGTAAGTCTTCGAATTGTGACAACACCAGAAAAAATTGTAATCTCAGAGGCAAAAAGAAATTTTACCTGTTTGCATCTTTATAATTACAATGTGGATGCAATTATTGTGAATCGAATTTATCCAAAACAGGCTATGGAGGGGTATTTTAGTAAATGGATTCTTATGCAAGAAGAGGGATTGAATGAAATTGCAGAGAGCTTTTCGGAGGTACCACGGTTCTATTTAGAACTTCAAAAAGTAGAAATATGTACACTTCCTATATTAGAAGAGGTCAGTAAAACAATCTTTGGTGATATTGATCCAATTGATGTTTTATTCAAAGAAGACATATTTACCATCGAACGAAATAAAAATGGGGTAAACATGAAGATACTTTTGCCTTTTGCAAATAAGGAGGAACTCAGTTTAGATCAGAATGGAAATGAGTTGATCTTAAGTATTAAAAATGAGCGAAGACGATTTACACTACCATTGGAGTTAAGCAACATGGAAATTTCAGGTGCAAAGTTTGAAGGTGGATCTTTAATTATTTCGTTTTAATACAAAAAGCGAAAATGGAGTGTTAAGTCACCCTGTTTTCGCTTTTTATTTGAATATTATATTTTATTTACGATTTTATCGTAAAGATCAAGACTACAGTGGTTTGAATCAAAATGTTCACAATTTACGCAGGATACACTCGATTCTCCGACTGCATTCGAAAAGACATCACTTTGTTCGAAAGGACTGAACTCGTCACATTTTGTAGCAACTTTTTGATAAGTATTATCACTCATAGAATATCTCCTTTCCATAGGCTAGTTTACATAACTAGTATTCCGTAGAAAAAGAGATTTATACTTGTAATATTTGGAAATTAGGCACTAAAAAATGCAGTGGATAGTCGGTTCAGAGAATCTTGATCGTGTGCACCCATTAATTCTCTTGCAGAATGCATTGCAAGAAGTGGAATACCTAGATCGACCGTTTTCATAGGTAGCCAAGCGGATGATAATGAACCAAGTGTTTGTCCACCCGCAATATCCGAGCGATTTACATATTTTTGATATGGAATCGCATAGGCGTTACAGAGTTGTTGGATTGCAGCAATTGCTTCCGAATCCGTTGCATATTTCTGATTACTGTTAATCTTAATGGAAACTCCTTTGTTGAGAATGGTAATGTTGGTTGGGTCGTTCTTTCCGGTATAATTCGGATGAAGACCATGTGCGACATCCATACTAATCATAAAGCTTCTTAATATTGTATTATACAGATTTTCAGTTGATTTAAATATTCCTAAGTGGATCTTTTGTAGGAGTAGATTACTGATAATGGAGTCGGCTCCTTGTTTTGTACAGCTTCCAATTTCTTCATTATCAAATAATGCAATTACATTGATTGTATTTTTGCTTGTTCCATTTGTAATTCCGTTAATGCAGGCAACTACAGAAGTTAAGTTATCAAGTCTAGGTGCGGAAACAAAATCATTCGAGATGCCTAATTCACAACCTTCCTCGATATTATATACAAATAAATCAAAATCCAATATTTCTTCTTTTAAAACGTTCAATTCTTTCGAAAGAAAATCTAAAAAATACTGATCTTTATTTAGTGTTTCGTTCATCATCCCAAGTAGTGGTATCATTTCTGTCTGATTGTTCAGCTCTACACCCTTGTTTAAATCATGGTTCATATGAATGGCGATGTTTGGAATGGTAAGAAGTGGACGTTTAAAATCAACCAATACGGTGTTTGGATGAAAGATATCTTCGCTTTTAAGGGCAACCTTTCCAGCAATGGAAAGTGGACGATCGAGCCAGGTATTCTTTGTCATACCACCATATAACTCAACATTGATACGCAGGTACTCTTTTTCTGCAAATTCAGCAACTGGCTTGATATGAAAGCAAGGATGATCCGTATGAGCAGAAGCAATGCGGAAGGTATGCGATTTTGATAAATTTTCTCCAATTTTAAATGCGAAAAGAGAAGTTCCATGTATGCGAGTAAAGTATGTTCCACCTTTTTGTAATGCCCATGTTTCCTCAAAGTTAAGTTCTTCAAAACCGGCTTCCTTTAGTAAATGTTCGCTTTGCAACACAACATGAAATGGTGAAGTTGCATCGTTTATAAATGAAATGAGTTCTTTTATTTCGTTCATTGAATTCTAACCTTTCTTAAATAATATAGGATGTATTTTAAATTAGGATGTGCATAACATCCTTCTTTATGTTACTTTAAGAAAAAACAAATTTCAAGGAAAAATTTTGAAAATATATGTTGACAGACGACATAGGTCGTGATACGATATAACTACATTAGATGTATCGATGAGCGATATAACGAAAAGCGATACATCAGCGTATGATATAAATGAAAGGAGAACCTAGAATGAAGCAAGAACCATTAACGGAAAGTTATTACTATATTTTATTATGTTTATTTGAAGAACCGAGTCATGGATACGGCATCATGCAAAAGACGTTAAGCCTTTCAAATAGTCGAGTCAAAATTGGTTCCGGTACAATGTATGGAGCCGTCAGCAATATGATGAAGAAGGGCTGGATTCAAGAGACAAAAAGTTCAAATCCAGAGGATGATAGAAAACGGTTATATGAGTTGACCCAGGACGGTCGTGAAGTATTAATGGGTGAATTAAAGCGCCTACAGGAATTAGTTGCAAGTGCAAAAATGGTTATGGATGAGTGCCGCTAAAGCGGCGGACGGGAGCAGTGTGAAAGAAACCCATTTCACACCCCTTTATTTAAATGCCGCTAAAGCGGCAGATGGGAGCAGTGTGAAAGAAAATCATTTTCACACCCATTTATTTTAAATGCCGCTTAAGCGGCGGACGGGAGCAAGTATGGAAAAGGAAAGAAAAACATCACACAAATTATATTTTGCATGGAACTATGATAAAGAAGAAGCCATGCTAAACGAGAAATCAAAAAATGGATGGAGCCTTGTAAAAGGTGGATGCTTCCATAGTGTATTTGAAAAGGACGATACCAAAAGATATTGTTACCGCATTGATTTTAATATGAATCTCATAAATAATGCTGAAGAAAAAAGGCGTTATATTGAGATGAATGAGGATTTAGGATGGGAATTCATCAATGTAACATTTAATGGTTGGATTTATCTAAGAAAAGAATATAGAGAAGATGTAACGAATGAAAATTATGAAATCTATACAGATGCAGAATCCTTTAATGCGATGATGGATCGTTGGATACATTTTAGTTATGGAATTCTTTTATTGGAAGTAGTCTTATTTGTAGTTTATACGTATTTATTTATAACACATAAAGAGCTGCTACTTCTTGTAGACTTAGCATTTTTTGCATTAGCAGGAGTCTTTATATATCAAGGAATGCTTAAAATGAAGGAAAAGAAAAAATAAAAAATCAGGGGAATATTTAAGATGAAAAAAGTAGGAAATGTTATTTTAGGTCTTTTAATCGTAATAGGAGCTATGTTTCTTCGTGAATTTGTTGCAGCAATAGAAATGTTTGGCTATTCCTTTTACAAAATTGCAAGCGGAGCAATTGGAAAGGATGAAGTGGCTATTTTTATGCAGTCAATTGCAGCTGATTCAGATTTTCTATTACTCATTTCAGCGGTGGGGACTGTTGTTTGGATTATCATATTTGGTCTTATTTATAAAAAATCAAGGAAATCAGAAGGTAAGGCATTGTTTGAAGGTAAACTTACGGTGAATCGAGTATTAGTGTTATGTTTAATGGGAATTGGATTACAATTCTTTATCAATAGTATATTGGGTAGTTTATTAAAAGCAGCCCCTACATTAATGGAAAGCTATAAAAAGGTTGTTGAGACGCTTGGTATGGGAAATTCCTTAATTTCGCTTGTGTATATTGTATTAATTGCACCAATAGGTGAAGAATTAGTATTTCGAGCAATGACGTTGAATTATTTAAAGAAACACCTATCTTTTGTTACAGCAAATATATTTCAAGCACTGTTTTTTGGTTTATATCACATGAATGTGGTTCAAGGAATCTATGCTTTTGTACTAGGGTTAATATTAGGTTGGATCGTACAAAAATATGGATCCATTCGTGAAGCTATCTTACTTCATATGGCAGTTAATTTGAGTGGCTGCTTGGTGGGATATATCATGCCAGAACAGCTTCTTGAAAATTGGTTGGGATTAGGATTACTTCTTATTGTATCAATCTGCCTCCTTGTAATTTCTGGAAAAGTTGTTAAAATGGAAGAAGTAGAAATTAAAACTATAGATATGGTGGAATAAGGATGATAGCACTCAAGGTTGCAGAAGTAAAACACTTTATGGGTAAGCTTTTACTGAATGAAGTATTTGATAATTTTTTGGTCTCTGATGTTGAAATATATACCGCAAATTTATTTAAAATCAATGGTCGACTCAACAAAGCATGGTTTGATGATGTGGAAAAAGAAGAAAACAAAGAAAAAGAGTATTCCGAATGGAAAGATTTAAAAGGAATAATTTTTCAGATGATCAAGGGAAATAAAACGCCACAGTCGATGAAGATAGTCTTTCAATTATCAAAGGACAACACACAAAAGGTAGTGGAACGGGTAGGCAATGGATTTTCCATGGCTGATGTAGATGGATTGTTTCTAAACATTCGATATGAAAAAGAGATTCTAACACTAATTACTGGTACTTCAATGAAAGTTTTTACGCTCAATAAAGCACTGGAACATGAGTGGGATCAAAATGTGAAGCAATTCTTGAAGCACTTTGAAATTGCAGTTGAAGAATCCTAGGTTTAATGAACAATGGACATAGAGATTTGGGGAAGCCGGGACATAGTCGTCTGTGAAGCCAGTTTATTTTTACCGAGAATTCATTTATACGGTGTGCAGCACGATAGAAGTAACTAGATGAATAATCTAGGCTAAATTATAACAAAAAAGTCTGGAATCATAATCAATAAATGATTACGAATCCAGACTTTGTACTTTGAAATTTTAAAGGACTAGAAAAACTGATAGTTTTTCAGTACCCTCCGTAATGTTTGGGTATTTCTTTTGATTAAATGATTAGTTTTGCGACCTACTAAGCATTAGGTGACAATGTAAAATACAGGATTGTTTGTTTATGACCACCCGGGCAAGTGCATCCTAGAAAAACGGTATCTTCTTCTTTGAAACATGATCTTGTAATAGGTACAACTATAAAATTAATAAACCACAAGAAATCATTCAATTGATATTCTAGCTGATTTGAATTACAATAAGTGAAAACTTCAGCAAACCAAAATTTGCATGATGTTGGCTGAGGCGTCCAAGATATATGATATTGTTCAGCTAATATTTTCAATGATTCCTCTTCTGTTATTCCTTCAAATTGTCTTTTTATTTTTTCTTTATTTAACATAAAATTCACTCTCCTTTCAATAATATAATATGTTAAAAAAGTTTTTTAGTGACAAAATACGACAAATTTCGACAGGGTGGGGTAAAATACAATCAAGATTCTGTACCTATACATTGACTACTATAAGGGGAAAAGCACGGTATCGCAGACTGTAAGCGAGGATAAGGAGCGACCATTGGATGCCAGTTTCTCGTACAACATGACATCTGCAAACACACTTTTACCGCGAAGGAAATGTAAGTGGTAGGATAATCCTCTTGAAATTCAAGGAGCAGCGGATATACAATTTTAAGTGAAAAGCAATAACAGTTAAAAATAGTAATTATACGGTGTGCAGCACCATAGAAGTAACCAGATGAATAATCTAGGCTAAACTATAGCAAAAAAGTCTGGAATCATAATCAATAAATGATTACGAATTCAGACTTTTTACTTTGAAATTTTAAAGGACTAGAAAAACTGAAAGTTTTTCAGTGCCTTCCGTAATGTTGGGGTATTTCTTTTGGTTAAAGGATTAGTTCTGCGGCCTACTAAGCATTAGGTGTCAATGTGAAATATAGGATTGTTTGTTTATGACCACAAGGGCAAGTGCATCCTAGAAAAACGGTATCTTCTTCTTTGAAACAAGATCTTGTAATAGGTACAACTATACAATTAATAAACCACAAGAAATCATTCAATTGATATTCTAGCTGATTTGAACTACAATAAGTGAAAACTTCAGCAAACCAAAATTTGCATGATGTTGGCTGAGGCGTCCAAGATATATGATATTGTTCAGCTAATATTTTCAACGATTCCTCTTCTGTTACTCCTTCAAATTGTCTTTTTATTTCTTCTTTATTTAACATAAAATTCACTCTCCTTTCAATAATATAATATGTTAAAAAAAGTTTTTTGGTGACAAAATACGACAAATTTCGACAGTAGGGTAAAGTGCAATCAAGATTCTGTACTGATACCTTGTCTACTATCAAAGGGAAAAGCGCGGTATCGCAGACCGTAAGCGAGGATAAGGAGCGACCATTGGATGCCAGTTTTTCGTACAACATGGCATATGCAAACACACTAAGTTCTGCTTTTAAAAGACCTCCGGTCAAACCATCATAAGCTAAAAGAGGATGCTACCCATAGTCGCTATAATGCTGATTGAATCATTTCCTTCTTGGTTATCATAAGTGGCAAATAGTGTGGAATCAATGTCAATTAAAATCTGTTTAGGACTCTTGATGGAGTAAATTCGTTTACCATTGAAGAACCTGCTGGAGTAACAGGAGTTAGAATATACTTTACAGTTACCGGTGTGGCAGAACAAACCTTAGCAATAGACGATGTATCCTTTGCAGCATAGTATGATAAATGAAGCCTCATAAAATTTAGTAAATAAAATGATGCACTCTCAGTTATGCTGAGAGTGCATCATTGTTGTACAGCTTTATGAGGGAAATGAGAGCAATACATTTTATGTTGATAGAGTTCAGTTTAGCGGTGAACGTCAAATTCGCTTGGAATAATAATTGCAGCAATTATGTAAGCAACAACACCAGTTCCAGTTAATCCAATTAAAGCAAATAATAATCGAAGAATGGTTGGGTCAACATGAATGTAATCTGCAATACCTCCACATACACCACAAATCATTTTATTTGTTTCTGAGCGATATAATTTTTTTTCTTCCATTTGAATTTCCTCCTAAATATGATAAGAATTTTTTTTCTTTGATAAGCATAGTATACGAAATTAAGTGCGGTGGTGTTAGTATCATTTGTAATTACTTTAATATGACGATTGTCACATTGGTAGCACTCTTGCTAAACGAGTGCTAAAAACACTTGACAATTCAAATATGCAGTATTAATATGAATGTTATAAAATTAAAAATATACTTAAGGAGTGATTATTAATGGCAGTGGAACAAGGCAGTTTGTCAATTAATTCAGAAAACATATTTCCAATTATTAAAAAATGGTTATATTCAGACCATGATATTTTTGTAAGAGAATTGGTGTCTAATGGATGTGATGCAATTACTAAATTAAAGAAGCTTGAGTTGATGGGTGAAACATCCATACCGGAAAATCACAAATTTAAAATTTTAGTCGAAGTAAATGCAGAAGAAAAGAAACTTTCCTTTACCGATAATGGTATTGGTATGGATTTAAATGAAGTCAAAGAATACATCAATCAGATCGCATTCTCTGGAGCAGCTGATTTCTTAGAAAAATACAAAGACAAAGCAAATGAAGACCAAATTATCGGTCACTTTGGACTTGGATTTTATTCCGCTTTTATGGTAGCAAATAAAGTAACGATTGATACATTATCTTATAAAGAAGGCGCTACACCAGTTCATTGGGAATCAGAAGACGGTACAGGGTTTACGATGGAAGACGGAAACAAAGAAGGATTTGGTACTAAGATTACCTTATTCTTAAATGAAGATTCCTATGAATTTTCCAATGAGTATCGTATTAAAGAAATTTTGGAAAAATATTGTTCTTTCATGCCAGTAGAAATTTTCCTATCAAAAGAAAATGCTGAGCAGGAATTTGAAACAATTGACAAGGAAGACATTCAAGAAGATGATGTGATTGTAGAAGAATTTGTGGAAGAAGCAAAAACAGAAGAACAAGAAAATGAAAATGGAGAAAAGGAAACCGTAGAAGTTTCTCCAAGAAAAGAAAAAGCAAAGATTAACAAACGTCCAGTATCTTTAAGTGATACGACACCACTTTGGACAAAACACCCAAATGAGTGTACAGAAGAAGAATACAAGGCGTTTTACCGTAATGTATTTCATGATTACAAGGAGCCATTATTCTGGATCCATTTAAATATGGACTATCCATTCAACTTAAAGGGTATTTTATTCTTCCCAAAATTGAATACGGAATATGATCGTATTGAAGGAACCATTAAGTTATATAACAATCAGGTGTTTATTGCAGATAATATTAAAGAAGTAATTCCTGAATTCCTTTTATTATTAAAAGGAGTTATTGATTGTCCTGATTTACCTTTGAATGTATCGAGAAGTGCATTACAAAATGATGGATTTGTAAAGAAAATATCCGATTATATAACAAAAAAAGTTGCGGATAAACTTTCTGGAATGTATAAAGTAGATCGTGAAAACTATGAAAAATACTGGGATGACATCAGTCCATTTATTAAATTTGGTTGCTTAAAAGATGAAAAATTCTGTGAAAAGATGAAAGACTTTATTGTTTTCAAAAACTTAGACAAAAAATATGTAACGCTAACCGAATATGTGGAAGCTTCCAAGCCAGAAACGGAGAAAGCAACGACAGAAGACGGACAAGAAGTGGAAGCAGAAGTTGTAGAAAATGTGGATTCAACCACCGAAGATGCAACCGATACAAAGGAAGAAAAGAAAGACGTCATTTACTATGTTACGGATGAACAACAGCAGAGTCAATATATTAATATGTTCAAGGAAGAAAACATTGATGCATTAATTCTTACTCATAATATTGATCAGCCATTTATTACTCATTTAGAACAAAAAAATGAACAGGTTCGTTTCCAAAGAATCGATGCAGAACTTACAGAAACCTTCAAAGAAGAGGTAGACGAAGCTGCATTGAAGGAAGAAACCGATACGTTAACAGAAGTCTTCAAAAAGGCACTTGGTAAGGAAACCTTAGTTGTCAAGGTTGAAAAGCTTAAGAATGAAAATGTATCTTCCGTAATTACCCTTTCAGAAGAAAGCAGAAGAATGCAGGACATGATGAAAATGTATGCGATGGATGGCATGGATCCAAATATGTTTGGCATGGGTGGAGAAACACTTGTATTAAATGCAAATAATGCACTTGTTAAATATGTATTTGAGCATAAAGACGGTGAACATACCGCAATATTATGCAAACAGTTATATGATTTGGCAGCAATCAGTCAAAGACCACTTAGTGCAACAGCAATGACTGAGTTTATTGCAAGAAGCAATGAAATTATGATGCTTTTGGCAAAATAATGGATGGAATAATTTTGGTTTAACGTTAGACGGACGCGAGTCTTTGTTGGAAAGTGACGCCAGGAAAGGCTGAGCAATTTTAGTCTTGCTACAATTTACACGGCTCCCATACTAGGATTTTATATCAGTCGCATAAGCATTCCACGTAACCTCTAAGCATTGCAAACTTGACTCAAAGGGAGTCAAGTTTTTATAGAGTTTATGTTCCATATGCTCAAATGATATAAAATCCTAGCATGGGAGCCGTGTAAATTGAATGATAGATTGTGAGATCAGCCTTTTATGGCTGACTACGAAATACGGACTCGCTGGTTTTCTAGCGTTTCATAAACCGAAACCAGAATTAAGTGTGAATTTGCTAAAAAGTCAAAGGCAGTTACTCAATAAATAACTGCCTTTGACTTTTTGCATTATTTATAACTTTTTATTTTATCTAAATTATAAAACGACATATCTACCTGACTTCTCTTCTTTTACGCTTCTAAACATTGTATTTTTCTAAATATTTCTAATCAACAATCAATCTCCATTCTCTTTTTACTACCTATATAAATCCTGGTATTCACTTTAACATTACAAACACAGCGGAGCCGTTTGCCAAAATCAGCAATATGCGCGGTGTTCAAAGTCTTCCTAATTCGAATGGAGCGCAGGGGCTGCCCTTGGAATAATTTAAGCATTATGAGGTAGAAACTCTAGTAAGAATGAGCTCCCATAAGAGCTCATTCTTACTTGCTTAGAGGTTCTGCCGAGTGTTTAATGCGGCTGATTTTAAGGGCAGCCCCTGCGCTCCATTCGAATTTCGAAAACCATAAACCCACCGCACCTTTTGCGTGACTTCTCCCAAAAACCCCCCGCATCCGTTCTGCACCGTTAAATCAAAATTAAAAAAGAAAATTTGTACACATTTTAAAGCTATGGTAAACTAGTATTGAAAAATTAGCGATGTATAGTAAAGAGGGATTACATAAATGTTTAGAATTGGAGAATTTTCAAAATTAACACAAGTTTCAATCAGAATGCTACGTTATTATGATGAAAATGGTCTTCTGATACCAGAGTTTATCGATAAAATTACAGGTTATCGTATGTATTCATCGAATCAGATCGAACAGTTAAACCGGATTTTGTTTCTGAAGAATCTTGGTTTTCAAGTAAAAGAGATAAAAAAGATGATATCTTCATGGAATCAAGAATCCATGAAAAAAGAATTGGAAATACAAAAGAGGGAAATTGAATTAAATATTCAAACAGAGAAAGAGAAACTTATGCGAATTTGTGGATATATAGAGGATTTAGAACGACAGAATATAGAATTGAATACGCAGATTCTCATTAAGTCAATTCCATCTTATCAGGTAGTTACGTTAAGAAAAATTATGCCGAATTATTATAGTGAAGGTTTATTATGGAAGGAATTGTGTGAGTGCACATCTGGTATAGAGGCTAATGTGTGCTTTTCTATATACTATGATACGGATTATAGAGAGAAAGATGTTGATATAGAGGTATGCATTGTAATAGATGAAAAATATCAGGTGCATAATGATAAGATAGTGGTTCGACAAACAAAAGATGTTAAGAAAGCTGCATGTTTTATGATTAATGGTCCCTATGAGAATATAGCGATAGCATATAAGGAGTTTGCACAGTGGATGGAACATCACCCTGAGTACAAAATGACAGGAGAAAACAGGCAGATATGTCATATTGGAGCATTTAATACCAATAATCCACAAGAATATGTAACAGAACTTCAGATACCAATAGAATGTGAGAGTTGAGAAAAGAGCAGGAGAATAAGGACATTATTCTTTTGCTTTTTTTAATTGACTCTCACACGATGTGAGGGTATACGGTAGAGAAAACAAATAGGAGTGATTTCAAATGTATCAATTAATTTCAATAGGTAAAATGCAAGAAAAGGAAGGGGTTACGTTCATAGAGCTAAAGAACGAATACAAAATGGGATTGAACAAACTTGTACTATTTAGTCATGTACATGTTTTTTATGGACAGCATAATTCCAATAAATTCAACTTAAATTCAAGTATTATGGAAGTTATATCGGTTGATGAAAAAACAGGCATCCTGCACTTAATGACAAGGGAGAGTTTTAATAAGAGCGTTGAGGTGTTTGATATAAAACCGTATTTTCCTTGCGAAGATTCCGTAAAAATAAGTTCGATGAATAGTAAGGATAAGATAAGCGAAATGTGCATGGAATACAGCGCTGAAAAAGGTGAGTTTTTACTAAATAAGTTAGGCGAAATTCATAATGCAAATGGAGAAAAATATATTCAATTGAAAGAAAGGATTCAAGAGTTAGAACTTATAACCTGTACTCATATTAAAATAATATGGTGGTTCCATAAATTTGATTCTGCAAAATATAGAAGGTGTGTAGAATGTAATCCACCCTATGAAAATGCACCAAGAACGGGTGTATTTTCATCACGATCCCCGGTTAGACCGAATCTTATTGCCATGACGGTAGCAAGAATATTAAAAATAGACCAGGAAAACAAAAGAATCTATATCAGTGAAATCGAGTGTTTTGATAAAACACCATGTATTGGCATTGTTCCTTATGATAAAGATAGAGACTTGATTGAAGTAGCAAAGACTCCTGAATGGTTAGCGCATTGGGCGAAGTGGCTAGATGAGGGGGAAAATGCTTTGATGGAAGGAGATATTGCATATAGGGAATCTTGTCTGGAACAAATATTGGAAGAGGAACAAGAAGTTCTTATTTCAGATATTGAGCAACTTCAAAGTAGCGAGATGGAAAATGTAGTAGATGATGGTATTTATGTAAAAGGTGCTAGGGAAAATAATCTAAAGGGTGTAAGTGTTACAATTCCTTATAAAGAAATAACAGCGGTTATCGGAGTGAGTGGTAGCGGAAAATCCAGTTTAATACAAGATACCATATATGCAGAGTGCAGACGGCGTATGGAGTATCTGAGTGATGATCGAAGTGGGTTGGAAAAACCTTTGATGGAATATATGTCTGGTTGTATGCCAGCAATTTTAATTTCACAGAAAGAAATTGGACGGAATAGTCGCTCCACAGTTGGAACCTATTCAAATGCCTATGATTATTTGAGAATGATATATGCGGCAGTTGGAATACGTCATTGCCCTTCTTGTGGAAATGAAATTATTCCAATGGATAAAGAAAAAATAGTGGATTTGCTAGAAAAGATAAATAATGTTCAAATTTTTGACTTAGCACGAAATGAGATAGTTAAAGGATCGGTTTCAAAAAAAGTTAGCAGTGCATTAGAAGCTGGACAAGGAGCAGTCTATGCCAAATTAGAAAGTGATAAATTTGTTTTACTACAAACGAAGCAGATGTGTTATCGATGTAATAAATTATTGTTTGAACTGACCCCTACTACATTTAATTACATGGATGTAGAAAGTAGATGTCAGGTATGCAATGGATATGGTGAAATCAGTGAAATTGATATAACAAAAATAGTAGAAAAACCGCACCTGTCAATTTTGGACGGAGCTTCCTTATGGTGGGGAAAGCTAAGAAATTTCTTGAATAATCCAAATGCCAATTGGATGAAAGGTCAAGTCATAGGGTTGGCAGAGGCAATGTGTGTTGATTTGGAGCAGCCGTGGGATTTATTACCACAAGAGTTTAAGGACAAGGTGATCTGGGGGACGGATGAGGAAAAAGTTACGTTTCATTACGCCAATAAAGGAAATGGGAGAGAGGGTAATATAAGCCGTCCGGTAGAAGGTGTTTACAATATAATAAAACGGCTTTCCGAAGAAAACAATAATGTGTATGTTATAAATAAGTATAAAAAGAAAATCAAATGTACTTGCTGTGCTGGAGAAAAATTAAATGCAGAGGGAAGGCAGGTCTCTATAGGCAAAATCCGATATCCACAGGCAGCCGGAATGACATTTTCAAATCTTTCTCAGTTTTGCTGTATGCTTCCACAGATGGTAGGACATACCCGATATGAAATGATAAAGATGAATGTTCAAAAACTATATGAAATAGCAAAGGCAGCGGAAATTTTAGGAATAGGATATCTTGAGGTGGACCGATGTATTAATACTTTGTCAGGAGGAGAAGGGCAAAGGTTAAAGATGATGAGCGCAATTCAAAATCGTATGACAGGAGTGCTGTATGTATTTGATGAACCTTCAAAAGGATTACATCCAAAAGATTATAAAAAAATAGCAAAACTGATAGAATCCTTAAAAGAGAATGGTAATACCATCGTGATGGTAGATCATAATGAGGATATGATAAAACTTGCAGACAATATTATTGAGATAGGTCCTAAAGCGGGAGAAGATGGTGGTTATTTGACTGGAGAAGGAACCGTACAAGCTATGCTTCAGCATAAGGGAACACAAATGAGTGAGTATTTTGGAAAGAAGAACAATAAGAATAGCAATCAAAAAAAGAACGTAGAACAGCTTTCCTTTATTAATCTACATCATATTCAATTTAATAATTTGAAAAATATCGATATAAATATTCCACTTGAGGCTCTTACCTGTATCTGGGGAGTAAGTGGAAGCGGTAAATCAAGCCTTATGAAAGGTGCCATTTATTCAGAATTTCGTAAAGACAACGATGTATTTGATGATGTCATTTTAGTTGATCAAACTGCAATTGGGAGGACTCCACGTTCTGTACCAGCAACCTATATTGGGATTATGGATTTAATACGTAGTATTTTTGCACAAACACAAGAAGCAAGAATTAGAGGATATGACGAAAGTACTTTTAGCTTTAATGGAAATGGGCAGTGTGAGAATTGTCATGGGGATGGAAAAATAAAGCTTAAATATATGGAAGATTCATGGATAACTTGTCCGGTATGTAAGGGCAAGCGTTATAAGAAACGGGTGATGGAAGTACTTTATCATGGAAAAAGTATCAATGATGTATTAGAACTATCCGTAAATGAAGCAATTCATTTCTTTCATGAAATAAAAGAAATTGTAAGTGCATTGAACGTCTTAGATGAAGTGGGACTTGGATATCTAAAACTGGGACAAAGTTCTTTGACGTTATCTGGAGGAGAGGCATCCAGACTTAAACTTGCCAAAGAATTAATGGGAAAGAAGAAAAAGAAGGTACTTTATTTGTTTGATGAACCAACAACAGGACTGCATTTCTCTGATATCGAAAATCTTTTAAAGCTGTTTTTAAGATTAATTGATGCAGGTAATACAATAGTGGTCGTTGATCATAATAAGCAGATATTAACATGTTGCAACTGGATAATTGAATTAGGACCAGGTGCAGGGAAGGAAGGGGGAAGTGTTATCAGACAGGGGAGTTTGGAAGATTCGTTTTTTGAATTAATGTAGAAATATGGAAACTTCTATGGTAAAATTTACTGAACCATGTAAAACGAATTAAAAAGGAGTCGTCCAAATGAAGTATAAAAAAATAGGTATCGCGGTATTGGTAGTTGCCTTGATTGCCTTGTTTGCTTCCGTTGCAAATGAATTGGTAGGTAATCCGGTTACAAAACAATTAGCAAAAAAAGCGGTTCGACAGTATGTGGATGAAAATTACAGTGACTTGAATTTGGAACTAAGTGAGCCACATTACAATTTCAAGTTTGACTGTTATGGGGTAGTAGTGAAATCAAAAACCAGCGTAGATACCGTGTTTCGAGTTTATACGGATAAGTTAGGAAAAATAAAAGAAGATGACTATAAGTATGAAGTTGCTAATTGCTTTACGACGTTGCGACGTCTTAGTTCCGAACTTGACGAAAAGGCGAACGAGGTAATCAGCAATAAAGTGGACTATGATTTTGACTATATTAGTATTCGCTTCATTCAAACAAGTAAAGAAGAGGATGAGATACTTTCAAAACTAAAGCTTGATATGGAACTCGATATTTATCATCCCGTAATACCATTGAATACGGATGTTTGTATTTATACCGATGACGTATCCTGGAATAAAATTGCAGAGGTAGGTCTTGCGCTTAAACAAGTATTGGAAGATGAAAACATACCGATAACACAGTATAGCATACGCCTTATTCCCTTGGAGGATAAACCAAAAAACGAGGATGAGGCGGTATCTTGGGTGAATTCCCTTTCTATATCAGATTTTCCATCGGATAGGATGGTTGAGAATAATCTTCCTAAAGTGATGGAGCAGTTTGAAAATGACAGAGTTACAACATTAAATAAAAATGATAAAAAATAATTTTCATTGGTCAAAACGTAGAATAGATCTATTTGTGAAAATAGCGAACAGATTGACTTATACAAATAAGAATGGTATAGTGACACAGAACAAAAGATAGGCTGGAGAAATGAAATATGATTGAGCGTGCGATTGCACTTATTATAGGATACGCACTGGATTTGATGCTTGGAGATCCACATTTTTTGTGGCATCCGGTGCAGGGCATCGGAAAACTGATTCAGTGGTTACAAAAATTATTGGAACGATTATTTCGGATTGACTTAAGTAGTAAGGATGAGCGAAATGGAGCAAAAGAGTTGGTGGCAGGTGGAGTATTGGTACTGCTTGTGATCATTATTACAGCAGGAGTCGTTACAACATTACTTTTTTTTGCAGACCGTATTCATTTTTATGTGCGGATACTATTAGAAAGCGTGATGTGCTATCAGATATTGGCTACAAAATCATTGAAAACAGAAAGTATGAAGGTCTATGCAAAACTAAAAGGTAACAACCTTATGGATGCAAGAAGAGCGGTTTCAATGATTGTTGGAAGAGATACGGATAGCCTTTCTACAGATGGTGTAATAAAAGCGACCGTAGAAACCATTGCAGAAAACACTTCAGATGGTGTGATTGCTCCAATGTTTTTTTTGCTACTTGGCGGACCGGTGCTTGGTTTTGTTTATAAAGCCGTGAATACGATGGATTCCATGATAGGTTATAAAAATGATCAATATCTGTATTTTGGTCGAATGGCAGCAAAGCTGGATGACTGTTTAAATTACATACCGGCAAGAATTGCTGCCTTACTTATGATAGCATCGAGTTTTTTACTCCAACTGGATGGAACGGGTGCAATTTTCATTTATAAGAGGGATCGATACAATCATGCAAGTCCAAATTCAGCGCAGACAGAAGCAGTATGTGCAGGTGCACTTTCCATCCAGCTTGCTGGGGATGCGTATTATTTTGGAGTCTTACATCACAAGAAGACCATTGGAGATGCGAAGAGGGCTATCGAAGTGGAGGATATAAAGAGGGCAAATAGATTATTATATCTTACCTCAGTTCTTTCCCTATTTTTGTCAATCACAATCTTGCTTATCGCAACCTTCCTTTTGAGCTAAAGGGGGAGAGTAAAGTAAATAATTTTCACTCAGCAAGTTTGAGTCTTCATTGCGCATACATGTTGGATATGCGCAAAGAGCAGCACAGAATGGAGTAAAGTCATGAAATATTTACACGGTGGGGACCGTTATCAGAATAGAGAAATGCTGGATTTTTCTGCCAATATCAATCCACTTGGGATGCCAAAAGGCTGCATGGAAGCAGCAATACGAGGGATTTCGGAGTCAATTTATTATCCGGATTATGAGGGCAGAGATCTTGTGAATGAGCTAGTTAAGGTAGAAGGAATCAATTTCAACCAGATTATACTAGGAAATGGTGCGGCTGAATTAATCTATGCAATTTGCTATGCGTTATTACCCCAAAAAGCATTGCTAGCTGTTCCTTGCTTTCAGGAATACGAAATAGCTTTAACAAATGTAGACTGTAAGGTAGATTCTTATTTTTTAAAACGTGAGATGGAGTATCAGCTGGATGAGGATTTTTTAGATGCTATATCAAAAGATACCGACATTGTTTTCCTGTGCAATCCTAATAATCCTACTGGTAGCTTAATAGAGAAAGAGTTGCTTGTTAAAATTGTAAAACGTTGTCAGGAATGTAATACGTATCTGGTCCTAGATGAATGTTTTCTTCCTTTTGTAGAAGAAGAGCAAGCGTTTTCTATGAAGACGGAATTAGAAACGAATTCAAACCTTATGATTTTACGTGCTTTTACGAAAGTATATGCTATGCCTGGCTTGCGCTTAGGTTATGTAATGTCTGCAAATATTGATATATTACAAAAAATACGAAGTAGAATGCAGCCTTGGAACACCTCTGTGCCAGCTCAGTTTGCAGGGCTAGCGGCACTAAAGGACAGTTTTTTTTTGCTTGCTACTAGACAATACCTCGAAAGGGAACGAACTTATCTGGAGAAAAACTTGATATGGCCTTTTATTAAGCATATTTTTAAAGGACATGCTAACTTTATATTCTTCGAAGCTTCAAGTGATTTATATCTACGTTTCAAAGAGAAGAAGATTATACTTCGTGATTGCAGTAATTTTACAAACTTAGAAAAAGGAACATACCGCATCGCTATTCGGACACACAAAGAAAACGAGAGACTAATAACAGTATTGCAAGAGGAAAAATAAGATAGCAGATGCTATTTAAGCAAACATTGGTATAGAAAACATACCGCATAGTGGAGGAACAGGAATGAAAATTAAGAAAGTAAATGAATTAAATGAAACACAGATAAAAGAAATAAATGAATTGGAGAACGTGTGCTTTGCATTAGAAAATCTGCAAAATCATGCATTTTTATCAAATGAAATAAATTTTGATAGAAAATTCCCTTGTTTTTATTTGGGCTATGAGGAGGAAAAGCTAATCTCATTTTTGACGACTTTTGTACCATCAAAAATAGAGGCAGAAATATTGGCAGTAACGCATCCAGACTTTAGAGAACAAGGTTGTTTTCACACTTTGCTTGA
Organism: Acetivibrio sp.; assembly: GCA_041739345.1. GTDB lineage: Bacteria > Bacillota > Clostridia > Lachnospirales > Lachnospiraceae > DIGJ01. The sequence continues at coordinate 301,754 of JBGSNZ010000022.1, forward strand.
AGCAGCACATGAAGAATTACGCAATGCTTCGATACCGAATATATTATTTGTAGTCGAATCAAATAGTAGGAGTGGTACGAACGTATTGACACACATGGGAATGATAGAAATTGATCATTCAGAGTACCGAATGGAGTATAAGGTCTTGGAGGAAAAGAGGGAAAAATGCGAGGAGCTTACGCTTTCCTTTGAGGTTGTAACGGAGAAAAATAAGCATTTGATGAATCAAATATTGAAGGAAGCTTTTGATGATATCGAAGACAGTGACAATTTTATCGATTCCGTAGTTTACTCGGATCATCGAATTGGATTTTTAGCGTTTGAGGAATCAAAAGTGGTCGGATCGTTTAGCCTTAACGAGGAAGATGGAGACTGCTTCTTATATGGGGTTGGGGTACTTCCAACGTATCAGGGAAGAGGATTTGGCAAGCAGCTCGTTTATAAAGCATTAACAGAAGGTGCTAAGCGTTCGGATACTCTGGTACTTGATGTGGATTCTGAAAATCCAGTAGCGTTTTCCCTTTATCAATCTACTGGTTTTATTATTACATTTCAAGTGGATTATTTTTCCAAAAAGGTGTAATTATATTTAATTATGCCGATATAAAATACAAGCATTTAAAAATGCTGCATAACAAGTTAAGAATAGGGGAGTGTGTTACATATGAAACTAAATTCAGCTTTCAATCCATTGCAAATGAACAATTCTCAGAAAGAGAATAATGGCATTGGATTATTTCAAGGAAAAATAAGTGGAGTTTCAACAAATGGACAGAAAATAGAAAATGGTCAGGAAAAAGTAGATGGATCGTCTATTTACATGGGCAACATAAACAAGGAAAATGATCCAATTGCAGCGCGTAAAGCTTTGGCACAGAAGCAGGCTATGAAGGCTGTTATGGATGTTTATGAAGGCGATAGTAAAGCAGATAATGATATTAGTGAATGTAAAAGCCGAGGGGAAAATTTTAAGGCGCAAGCAAAAGAGGTAGAAATAGAATTAAAGCAGGTCAAAGATACAAAGGAGCAGATGAAAGAAGTCTGTACCCCTGAGGAATATGAGAAGATGTCTGCTGAATATGATGATATGGAAAAAATATTGGAAAATAGGGCGGATAGCTATAAAAACCAAGCAATGGGTGAAAATCGATCAATTGAAGGTATAAAACTTGGACTTTTGAAAACCCATCCAATGGTAGACGCGCAAGAAAGTTCAGATACTATATTAGAGGCTGCGAGTAAGGAAGCAGTTAGCATGATGATGGATGAAGTGAAAGAAAACGTCGATGAAACGCAGAAAGAAAATGACGAAAAGGCTGAAAAACTTCAAGAAGAAAAAAGAGCAGAAGAAGAAAAAGTTCAAAGTGATACGCAAAAGAATCAGGCAGCATCGGAAAATAAGGCAACACCAGATAATGCGGAAGAAATTCAGAGCGCTGATATCATGCAAGATGCAGTGCAAAAGCAGATTAAAAATATTATGGATAGTCAAAAAGTTTTGGAAGAAGATTTAAAGGGAATTAGTGTGGACGAAATGTTATAAATTAATTCTAGTTTAACTACGAAGGATGGACGCGAGTCTTTGTTGGGAAGTGACGCTATGATAGGCTGAGCATTTTAGTCTTTCAACAATTTACACGGCTCCCATGCTAGGATTTTATATCAGTCGCATAAGCATTCCACGTAACCTCTGAACATTGAAAAAAAGGCTCATACGGGAGCCTTTTTTTCATAGAGTTTACGTTCCATATGCTCTAATGATATAAAATCCTAGCATGGGAGCCGTGTAAATTGAACGATAGATTATGAGCTCAGCCTTTCATGGCTGTCTACGAAATGTTGACTCCCTGATTTTCAAGCTTATAATAAAATTAAAACTAGAATAGAGGGGTACTCGGTAAAAAGTCAAAATCAGACTAGCTTATAATATTTTCAACACTCTGCTATATAGAAGCAATTTATCATATGCTGTATTTGACTTTTTTATTTATCCCAAAAAATGCTTCTTATCTGTAAATGTTCATAAAAACGAGGACGTCTATGGTTTTTACTATGTTACTATATAAATTCTGTCATTTACACTAACATTACAGACAACAGCGGGGAAGTTTCGTTTTACACAAACCAGCAAAAAGCGGTGGTCATAACCTTCCTAATTCGAATGATGCCTATGCGGCTGATGTTAAGAGCAACCCCTCCGCATTATTCGAATTTCGAAAACTATAGATCCACCGCTTTCTTGCGTGACTTTTCCAAAGCCCCCCCGCCGTCCGTCCTGCACTGTTAAACCTAAACTAGAATTCACTTGACATTTGCGTATAAGGGTAATATATTACATATATAAGTAATATATTACCTAAAGGAGAATGTGATGCAAATACCAGATTATGAAGAAGATTATTTGCTGTTTGGCATGCTATTTGTGTTAGGAAATAAACTTCAAGCAATTGGGGATGTCTTTTTTGATGAGATTTCATCCAAACAGTGGTTTATGTTAGTTTGTCTTGAGTTGCTTTCGAGTAAATCGCCTACTATTAATGAGTTATCTGAGGTAATGGGAAGTTCACATCAAAATGTGAAGCAGATTGCACTTAAGTTAGAAAAAAGTGGCTTTGTGAAGTTGGAAAAAGATGAAGAAGATAAAAGAAAGCTTCGTATTTCAATGACAGATCAGTGTAAAAGTTTTGGTAAAAAGTATGAGGAAAAGGAAAAGGTATTTATGCAACAACTTTTTTCTGATATACCGAAAGAAGATTTGTCTATAGTAGTTAAAACGCTTTTAAAATTAGAAGAAAATATGGAGGATTTAAGATGAGTCAATCAATTATTGTAGTTTATAATTCGAAAGCGGGATTTACAAAAAAATATGCCGAATGGATTGCAAACGAGTTGAACTGTAAAATTTCCGAGAACAAAAAATTGACATTGGAAGATATCAAAGAATACGATACAATTATTTGTGGTGGAGGGCTTTATGCTGGTGGCATAAGTGGAGCCAATTTAATAAAAAAGAATTATGAGGCATTAAAGGATAAGAATCTTATCGTGTTTGCAACTGGTGCAACACCATCTAGAAAAGATGACATTGACAAAGTATGGGAGCAAAACTTTTCAATTGAGCAAAGAGAGCATATCAAATGCTTTTATATGCGAGGAGGATTTGATTATTCCAAATTAAACAGAGGAAATAAGATATTGATGTCTCTTATGAAAAAGAAATTAGAAAAAGATGCCAAGGAAAAAGGAACGTCGGTGGAAGAAGATGTAACCGGAATGTTAATGGCATTTGATAAACCAGCAGATTTTACAGATCAGAAAAATATAGAAGAATTAATCGAATGTGTGAGGAATTTAGAATGACAAAAAAGATTAATATTTTGCCTTTGATAATTATCATACTCCTATTTATTACATCAATTTTTGGGATTTTATCTTTTGATTCTGGCAATAGCTATGAGGTGACCAATCAATACGGTGAAGTTGTAAAAATGTATGGAAGCGGAATTTATGCACATGATACCTATTTTAAAGCACCCATTTCAATCGGCACCGATTTTTGTATACTCTTTATTTTAATCCCGTTATTTGTATATTTTTATTGGAAAAATGAAAAGGAGAATTCCGATAAAACACACCTTTTACTACTTTCCGTGGATGCGGTTGCATTATACTATGCAGCAAGTATCGCATTCGGGGTTACTTATAATCAGTTACATTTAGTTTATATTGCCTTGTTTTCCTGTTCTCTTTTTGAACTGTTTCGAGAATATAGAAAGATACATCTTGGTGCATTGAGATATAATAAAGGAAAAGGTGTTTTTGTGTTTTTAATACTTACGGGAACCGCGTTAATTATAGCATGGATGCCAGATATTATTCCAACGCTGTTTGATGGAGGGACGCTAGCACTAATTGGGGTCTATACCACGGAAATAACATATGTACTTGATATGGGAATCATTGGTCCACTCTGTTTGGTAACGGTATATCTGCTAAGGAAAGAGGAAAAACTCGCCATTATTATATTATCCGCTCTTTTTATGACTTGTATTTTGGTTGGAATCATGATGATACCACAGACTCTATGTCTGATGGCGTCCGGCATAGAATTACCATTACCTCAAATTTTAACAAAATCTGGCTCCTTTTTATTACTTAGTTTTTTTGCATTTTATTTTAACAGAAAACTGTATAAAGAGTTATAATATAGTTATAAGATAAAGACACTTTTTACTGCTTGTAAGTAAGAATACGAAAGAGTGAAGATTGGAGTAAGTGTTGAAAGAAATCGTTCAACCACAAGATTTGTGCCTGAACAAGTCACAGTCACAAACTTGCTATGCGCAAAAAAATGCGCCGAAATGGAGAGAAAAATGAACCTAGAAAGATTAAAAAACACATTATATGAAATGATCAAAGAACAGCAAATTAAGCTTGGATATGTATATGAAACAGTACGCTTATACTTTCCAAAGACTTCTTTATACAACATCCTGGGGCTTTTGGAGACGGATTCTAACGACGAATTAAAGAAAGCACTTCATTTATTTAAAGAGGAAGTGAAAGAGGAGCTTGGAGAAGTCATTGTTACTCACAAAGCAGAACGATTTTGTATTTCTGTTTCAGCAAAGGGAAGCCTCTATATTCATGAGCATGTTCCAGAAAATTTATTTTTAATGGATTTAATTACTCTATTTCGAGAACATAACATTACAATTGATAATGTAAAGAAAGTATTTGACAAAACAAAGCTAGCATATATATGTGAGGAGCAAGACGGAGATGAATTTGATTATCTGATTCACTTTTTAGATAACAAAGAAGATCCTTATTACTACTGTGTGAAATTTGATAATGGTCATGCAAGTTATCATCGGTTCCATGAATTTGATATTAAATCCATATTAGAATAACCGAGAATTTAAAATATCCTATGGGAAAGAAATGCAATTAAGCTAATTTCTTTCCGCATAGGATTTTTTCATAGATTAGGCTCATAATAAACCAAAGAGGAGCGTAGTCAAAACGGATAAGCCCTTTGTAATTGAGTGGGCATTTACTGTAGTCCCATGGACAGGCATCTCGTTTACGAAGCCACGATCCGGTTAAAAATTCAGTTGTAAAAATAAAGAGCGTATAAATGATACCACGTGTTAATGTTGATGAGTGTTTTACCAGATGGCTGGCCGGTTTGATAAAGGCAGCCATTCCATATATCGGGAACATCCAAATGGAAGTGTTACAGATAAATCGTTTATCCTCCTTTTTTCTTATTGCACCAAGTCCCGTCCAAAAACATTCAAAACACCAACCACAAAGACCGCAAATCATAAAATTAATAGGTAGACAACGTTTCATGTCATTAGTTTGTACGGCAAAGGGTGAAACTATACGCAACTATTTACAAATAGGAAACCACTCGCAGTCGCCACAAATAGTTGATAATTTATCCTTTTCTAAAATTTCTTGTTTTAATTTCATTTGAAAATCATGGAACGAAATATTGTCTCCGAAAGATAGTCCGCAGGACGCTAATACTGCAGCATCATAGCGGCTGACCTTTTCTATGCACGCACAAGTATGATGGTCGTTGTTTGGGCAGGCAGTGCAGATAATATCTTCTTCACTGACAAGTGTAATCATAGGATTTTCTTTTAATCTTGTTAGAACAAGAGTCATGTTTTCTACAAATTCATTACTATAACCGCTTCCGCTAAAAAAATATGAGCAAAGACCGTGATGTGGACGTATTTTATAATTCGACATAGCGGGATAACCTTTTTGTTAATACGATTGCGAGTACCATTTTTATTAAATCAGGAATAATAAATGGAAGGACACACCAGCTTAGAGCGGTAGCAATTCCAATTGCTCCAGATGTCTTTGTATATATCACCATAAACCAGATTGTTCCAAAGGTATAGCAGGCAATCAGTCCAATCAACATGGAGATAACCATGACGATTGTCGTAGTACCAAAAATTTTAGTAATTATCATATAGATGATACCGATAAGCAAAAAGCCAAGAATATAACCACCGGTGGAACCAAAAAGGAAACCAAGACCACCCGAAAATCCAGCAAATACGGGAACTCCAATCGCACCTAATAGCATCCAGACAATAACGGATAAGCTTCCTCGTTTTCCACCAAGAAACCCAACTGCAGCAAAGATTGCAAAGGTCTGTAAGGTGAAAGGTACGGCAAAAGGAATCGATATCCAAGAGCAAATGGCAATAATAACGGCAAATAAAGCAATATAAATCATTTCTAAAGTTTTTGTAGTTTTCTTTGTTTTCATAATCGTAATCTCCCTCTATGTATGTTTAAGTCATATAGGAGTATAGTACAAAAAAAACAGATTGTCAACCAATTAAATAAACATGGTTGACAATCTGTTTTGATCATACAATTATATAGAATGAAATCCTTTTCCCATGATTTCACTCGTATTGGTTATTAAGATAAAAGCAGCGGGATCCACCAATCTGATATAAGTACGAAGTTTAATGGCTTCATTTCGGTTTAAAACGGTGAATACAATATTTTTATGAGTTCCGGTAAAAGCCCCCTTAGCATCACAGATAGTAGCACTTCGATGAAGTTGATTAACGATATAGTTACAGATTAGATCAGGTTCCTGACATACTACATTAAAATATTTGCAAAGATTTATATTTTCAATAATGGTGTCAACCATTAAGGATTTGATAATGAGTCCAAGGCAGGAAAACAAGCCTGTCTTAATATCAAATACAAAGAATGAAGCTATGACAACTAAAGTATCACTGATTAAAAGTGCCTTTCCAATGTCGCAGTTTGAATATTTCTTAAGCATCATTGCAATAACATCAGTTCCACCACTGGACGCACCCATATTAAATAAAACAGCAGAACCAAGCGCAGGAAGTGCAATTGCGAAAATAAGTTCTAAAAAGGGTTCATCGGTCAAAGGAGCTGTCATTGGTAAAACTTTTTCAAAAACGGAAATACTGACAGAAAGGAGAATACTAGTATAGGCTGTCTTTATGGCAAACGGTTTACCAAGAAAAATTAGGCCAACAACCAAAAGTAGCATATTAATAATTAAGGTATAATCACTCGCTGAAAATCGAAATAGCTTTGCGATTATAACAGCAAAACCAGTGACACCGCCAAAGGTAAAATTATTTGGAAACTTAAAAAAGTATACGCCCATTGCCATGATGAGAGTGCTAAACGTTAGTAAGAAAAAATCTTTTGTTTTAGATCTTGTTATTTTTGACATGTTTTTCCTCGATAATCAAATGCTTATTTACCGCGTACAAAACGGTATCATAAACATTTTATCATGTTTCATTTTGAAGTCAATTAAATTTTGTGGTATCATAGTCGTGGTAAGTAAAAGTGAAAATCAAAGAAATGGAGTTTAAATATATGGAAAAAGCAATTGTAACGTTAAAAAAAGGGGAAGGACGAACCTTAAAAGCGGGTGGAGCCTGGGTATTTGATAATGAGATAGATAATATTAATGGTGAATTTACAAACGGTGATTTAGTACTTGTTCATGATTTTGACAACTTTTTCATGGGAACTGGTTTCATTAATACAAATTCAAAAATAACGGTTCGTATGTTATCTCGAAAAAAAGATACAGAAATTGATGATACTTTTCTTTCTATGCGTGTGAAGGCTGCATGGGAATATAGAAAAAAGACCGTTGATATAAGTAGTTGTCGTGTGATTTTTGGTGAGGCTGATTTTTTACCTGGAATCGTGATTGACAAATTCTTTGATGTACTTGTCGTACAGTCGTTAGCGCTTGGAATTGACCGTTTCAAAGAAAAAATCGTGGATATTTTAAAACAAATGTTAGAAGAAGATGGAATAGAAATCAAAGGGGTGTATGAAAGAAGTGATGCAAAGGTCCGTACACAAGAAGGTATGGACAGAATCAAGGATTTTATCGGAGAACCGTTTGATACTAAGGTTCCAATTGTTGAAAATGGGGTAAAATATATAGTAGATGTAAAAGAAGGTCAAAAAACTGGATTTTTCCTTGATCAAAAATATAACCGATTGGCAATTCAAAAGCTCTGTAAGAACGCAAAAGTACTGGATTGTTTTACACATACTGGATCTTTTGCACTAAATGCAGGTATTGCGGGTGCAAGTAGTGTACTTGGAGTGGATGCATCACAACTTGGTATTAATCAGGCAACGGAGAATGCAAAACTGAATGGACTGGAAGATACTGTTCATTTTACCTGTGCAGATGTATTTGACTTATTACCAAAGTTGGAAGAAGAAGGCGAACAGTTTGATGTTGTCATTTTGGATCCTCCAGCGTTTACAAAATCAAGAAATTCCATTAAGAATGCAATCAAGGGATATCGTGAAATTAATATGCGTGGATTAAAATTGATAAAAGACGGCGGATACTTAGCAACCTGTTCCTGCTCTCATTTTATGACTCCAGAATTATTTACCGAAACCATAGGACAGGCAGCAAGAAGTGTACACAAACGTATTCGTCAGGTAGAATACCGTACACAGGCGGCAGATCACCCAATCCTTTGGGCAGCCGATGAATCCTATTATTTAAAATTCTATATTTTTCAAATTTGTGAGGAAAAATAATGATTTGTTACGAAGATGCAATGTCTTATATGGAAGGGGTCTCAAAATACGGAAGTGTACTGGGACTTAAAAATACAAAAGAATTGATGATGCGTCTTGGTAATCCACAAGACAAACTTCGATTCGTACATGTAGCAGGTACGAATGGTAAAGGATCGACTTGTACCTACATTGCTTCGATTTTAAAAGAAGCGGGATATAAAGTAGGACGCTATGTTTCTCCAACTATTTTTGGTTACCTAGAACGAATCCAAGTAGACAGTATATGGATGCTACCGGATGATTTCGTGAAGCTGCTAAGTAAGGTGAAAAATGCCGTAGATGCCATGGTAGAAGAGGGGCTGCCTCATCCGACGGCTTTTGAAATTGAAACAGCAGTTGCTTTTTTGGAATTTGTAGACAAGAACTGCGATTTAGTTATCTTGGAAGTAGGGTTAGGTGGAAGACTGGATGCGACCAATGTTATAAAAAACACTATTTGCGCAGTAATTACATCCATCAGTATGGACCATATGGCAATCTTGGGCGATACAATTGAGCAGATTGCAAGAGAAAAGGCAGGTATCATTAAGCGAGGTGTTCCTGTGGTTTCTCATGAACAAAGTGAAGAAGTAAGAAAAATATTACAACAGGTATGTCAGGATGAAAACTCCATCTTAAAAATCGTCAATCATAGTGAAGCCATCTTCGCTACATTTTCGTTAGATAAAACGGTATTTTCTTATTCGAGTGAATTGTTTGCTGGTAAAATGGAGCTCGAAACCAGCATACTTGGCAAATATCAAATCAAAAATGCACTGACTGCGATTGAAACGGCTTCCATATTAAAACAAGAGGGTTTTATTATTAATAGAGGCCATGTAATTAATGGAATTCGAAATGCACGCTGGGAAGGAAGATTTTCAGTGGTGCATAAACATCCGTATATTATTGTAGATGGTGCACATAATGAAGATGCCGCAATCTCACTGAATGAATCCACCACCCTTTATTTTAATGAAAAGCCGCTGATTCGTATTATTGGTATTTTTAAAGATAAAGAGTATGAAAAAATCATAGCGAATACGGTTCGAGAGAATGATACAGTTATTACAATTCGCCCAAACAATGAGCGTGGCTTGGACTCAGACAAATTGGCAGAGTGTGCAAATAAATACTGTAATAGGGTGTTTAATGGAGAAAGCGTGGAACATGCACTAAAGATTGCAATGGAATTGGCAAATGAAGAGGATGTAATTCTTGCATATGGATCCTTATCTTTCTTGCATGAAGTATATGCATTCATTCAAAATAAATCATGTTTGAGTACCGCTAAAGCGGTAGAGGTGAGAAAAGATGGAAATTAGTATCCTAAATGTACTTGGGCCAGTAATGATTGGTCCCAGCAGTTCACATACAGCGGGGGCTGCAAAGCTTTCTTTGACTGCCAGAAACCTTCTTACCAAGCCATTTACCCATGTATCTTTTGGTCTTTATGGTTCATTTGCAAAAACGTATAAAGGGCATGGAACGGATATTGCATTGGTTGCGGGTGCACTTGGAATAAAAGAGAATGATGAACGCTTAAGGCAGGCCTTTTTGATTGCAAAAGAGCAAGGGATTACGTATAACTTTTACGAATTAGAACTTGAAAATGCGCATGAAAATACAGTAGTGATGACCTTTACGTATACCGACGGAGAAAAAATGGAGGTTGTTGGTTCTTCCATTGGTGGCGGGGAAATTCTAATCCGTAAGATTCAGGGATTTGAAACCGAGCTAACCATGAATTCAAGTACTTTATTGATACGGCATCTGGATCGAGTAGGAATCGTTAGTGAAATCACGAAGGTTCTCGCAGATGAAGGTATAAACATTGGAATTATGACGCTTAATCGAAAGGCAAGAGGCGAGGAAGCTTGCTGTACGATTGAGACCGATAGCTATTTGACAAAGAACGTGGTAGCCGGACTTAAAAAGCTCGACAATATCACTTCGGTACAAGCAGTAAATGTTGAATAAAGGAGAATCGCATGTATCAAAATATGGAGGACATGCTCCGTCTATCAAAGGAGCAACAAATTCCACTCTATCAGCTTATTTTATCAAACGAAATGAGACTGACAGATAAAGGTGAAGAAGAAATCTGGGAACAACTTTCCCTGCGATTTGCGGTTATGAAAGATTCTGCCTCTAAGGCACTTTTCGAAGAAGGAAAAACAGTAGGAAATCTTATAACTGGTATCACAAAAAAGCACTATCAGTATACATTGAAAGACAACACGGTATGTGGATCCTTTATCAATAAAGTAATGGCGCGTGCTCTTTCTTGTAGTGAAGTCAATGCTTCCATGGGAAAGATTTGTGCAGCACCAACGGCAGGATCTTGCGGAATTATTCCTGCGGTATTAATTACCTTACAGGAGGAAAAATCACTTTCCGAACAAATGATTTTAGAAGGACTTATGATTTCTTCTGGTATTGGCGCGGTTATTATGAAGAATGCAACTGTTTCAGGTGCTGAAGGTGGATGCCAGGCAGAATGTGGGGTAGCAGCAGCTATGGCAGCGGCAGCAGTCGTATATTTATCTGGTGGTACCGATGAAATGGTAATGGACAGCGTTGCATTTTCATTGATGAATTGCATGGGGCTTGTGTGTGATCCAGTGGCAGGACTTGTTCAGGTACCTTGCGCGCAGCGAAATGCGTCTCAGGCTATCAATGGACTTTTGAGTGCAGATTTAGCGCTTGGAGGTATGAAGAGTGTGATACCACCAGATCAAGTAGTGGATGCAATGTATAAAGTAGGAAAGATGCTTCCACTTTCTTTGCGAGAAACAGCAATGGGTGGAATTGCAAATACTGCAGAAGGAAAACGAATTACAAAAGAGATTTTTGGAGATTAGAATTTGCCTTTGCTGTGATGAAGTGATATAATGCCTCGTAAGCAAATGGTATAAATTATGAGTTTAGACAAAGGAGAATGTGGATGATTGACGAGAAGAAAATACAGGAAGCGGTTCTTTTGTTTCTAGAAGGAATCGGAGAAAATATAACCCGGGAAGGCTTACAAGACACCCCAAAACGAATCAGTTCGATGTGTCAAGAATTGTTTTCAGGAATTGGGACAGATGCATCCGAACCTTTGTCTAGAACCTTTACAGCAAGTAACAATGAAATGGTACTGGAAAAAGATATTTCTTTTTATTCGGTATGCGAACATCATTTCTTGCCATTTTATGGAGTGGTTCATATCGCTTACATCCCAGATGGCAAGGTGGTTGGATTAAGTAAACTTGCGCGATGTGTTGAAATTTATGCGAGAAGGGCTCAGATTCAAGAGCAGATGACCTATGAAATTGCAGGAGATATCATGAAATACTTAAAGCCAAAGGGTGTTATGGTAATGATAGAAGCAGAGCATATGTGTATGACAATGCGGGGAATAAAAAAACCAGGGAGTAAGACCGTAAGTTATGCAACACTTGGCTGTTTTGAGGAGAATGAGTTGCTTACAAACCGTTTCCTCGCATTAGTGAAATGAGGTGACTTACTTCGATGAAGATCGGAAAACAAGAATTTGATTTGAATGGACATACGTATGTCATGGGAATTTTAAACGTAACACCAGACTCCTTTTCGGATGGGGGTAGTTTTAATCATCTGGAAGAGGCAATGAAACATGTGAAAGAGATGATTGACGATGAAGTGGATATCATTGATGTAGGTGGTGAATCAACCCGTCCGAATTACACAAAGATTTCGGATGAGGAAGAAATCGAGCGCGTAGTTCCAATCATTCGAGCTATCAAAGAAACCTATGATATACCAGTATCCATTGATACCTATAAAAGTCAGGTGGCAAAGGCAGCAATTATGGCTGGAGCAGATCTGGTGAATGACATCTGGGGGCTTAAGTACGATCCCAAAATGGCAGGCGTAATAAAGGAGACAGATGCCTCTGTCTGTATTATGCACAATCGGGAAAATTCAGAGTATCAGGATTTTCTAGTTGATACTTTAGCAGATTTGAAAGAGTCTCTTTTGATTGCAAAAGAAGCAGGAATTTCAGAGGATAAAATCATGATAGATCCTGGTGTTGGTTTTGCTAAGACATTAGAGATGAATTTGTCCTGTGTGAATCATTTAGAGGAGTTTCATAAACTAAATTACCCCATTTTATTAGGTACTTCTAGAAAATCTTTGATTGGATTAACGCTTAATCTTCCGGTAACACAGCGAGAAGAAGGAACACTTGCAACGACTGTTTTGGCAGTCATGAAAGGGTGTCAGTTTGTACGCGTTCATAATGTAAAAGCAAATAAGCGGGCAATTCAAATGACGAAAGCAATTCTAAACAGTAAATGATGGATAAATAAGTATGAAATAATGAAAGGGATAAAGGAATAGAATGGACAAGATTAAGATTAAAGATTTGGAAGTATATTGTAAACATGGTGTCTTTAAAGAAGAAAATGTATTAGGTCAGAAATTCTTAGTATCCCTGATTTTATTTTTAGATATAAAAAAAGCTGGAACGCTTGATGCAATCGAACATTCTGTAAGTTATGCGGATGTAGCACACTTTGTAAATACCTTTATGAAGGAACGTACATTTAAGCTACTAGAAGCAGTTGCTGAGCATCTTGCAGAAGAAATTTTACTTCATTTTTCATTGGTTGAGAAAATTGTAATAGAAATAAAGAAGCCTTGGGCTCCTATCCTTTTACCACTTGATACCGTGTCGGTAGAGATGGAGCGAAGCTGGCATATCGCTTATATTGCACTTGGTGCAAATATGGGGGACAAAGAAGCAAACCTACGTCAGGCCATTGACCTTCTTGATGAGGATAATCGGAGTTCGGTCGCAAAAGTATCATCCTTTATTGCAACAACGCCAATGGGTGGGGTGGAACAGGATGACTTTTTAAATGGTGCTGTTCAAATCAAAACACTTCGTACACCAGAAGAACTTTTACAACTTATCGGTGACATTGAAGATAAACTAAAACGAGTAAGAACCATTCATTGGGGTCCTCGAACCATTGATCTTGATATTATATTCTATGATGATATTGTATTAAATTCGCAGTGGTTGACGATTCCACATATTGAAATGCATAATCGTGACTTTGTGTTAATTCCTTTGGAAGAAATTGCGCCTCAAATGGAACATCCTCTTCTTAAGCAGAATGTGTACCAAATGAAGCGCAATTTAAAAGATACTTATTTGAAATAAACAATTATTTCAATACTTCTGGATTGAAGCGATCAATCTTATTGGTTGCTGTGGTTAAATAATAAAAATAACCGGAGCTAAACTCACGGAAGAATACATAATGGTCTGTGACATGTATGCTGTTAAAATCACCTTCTTTTAAGGTTTCCGACTTGAAGTTGGAAAGATTCATTCGGCATAGACGATTGTTGTCACCACCATCGACTTGGTAGTAAAGATAATTTTCATCCGGACTTATGTTAAAGAAGGAACAACGTTCCTTTTCAACGATAGTAAAATTCGAACCATCCAAATCCGTGCGTGCTATGGCATACGTGTTGGACAAGGATAAAAAATATAGAAATTTACTCGTCGTAACAACATTGTAGCAGTTACCGGAATACACAAGCGAAGCGGATTTTGAATTCAAATTCATGGAGTGGATATCGTGATCATCAGCAACTCCATTATAAATTAGATTGTTACCTGAAAAAGCAGCAGGAACTATGGCTTCTTTTGAAAGTTCCAAATCATCGTTAGAATCAATCTTTACCTGATAAAAGCGCATACCCTCATCTGCATTGTAATGCTGATAATATACATAATTACCTTTTAAGGAAATAAGTCCGGCAGGTTTGTCATAAAGCTGCTGGATATTATTTCCGTTTTTTTTATCTAGTCGGACGATGCCAAGGGTATTAAAATTCAAAAAATTACCTGTGGTAGAACTTCGTTTATGATTGTCACGAACATAAATGATGTATTTATTTGTTGCATTTAGATAGGAACAATTATCATCGTAAAGTTTCTTAAAATTCTTCATATCCGAATCCATGACATAAAGCGCATTTTTGTCATTTTGATTACTAAAATAGATTTTACCATCATTCTCACAAAATAGTCCTCCATTTAGTAGATTTCCTGCAGAATTACCAATGGCATCTGCGTCATTTTTTACGGTGCGATTGCCAAAATAAGACAAACAGATAAAACCGATAAAAATAGCTATGATTATGGTGATTACGATTGCTTTTTTCATGGACATCTGCTTCCTTTCTCTTAATTTACATTAGAAGTTACCTAGTATCTTTAAGTCAACGGCCTCCTCTTTGATCCCGTTAATTGCATTCTTTACTCCCGCTTCCTGTAAATTGCCTTCAAAATCTACAAAGAATCGATACTCCCAAGGTCGTCCTAATATCGGGCGAGATTCAATCTTTGTCATACTTAAATTATTATAAATAAAATGGGAAAGCATATTATATAAAGTACCGCTTTCATGAGGAAGTTCAAAACAAAGAGAAATCTTATTTGCTGTTTCTAAATACATTTTCTTGTTTGTAATAATAATAAATCGGGTGGAATTTAATTGTTCAAAATTCAGTTTGCTCTGTAAGACTTCCAATCCGTAATAGTTTGCAGCGCGTTCGCTTGCAATGGCAGCCTGAGATATATCGTTCTCTTCTTTTACTTTCTTTGCGCTTGCAGATGTACTCAAATACTCTTGTGGGCAAATATAAGGATGTTCTTCAAAGAAGGTCGCACATTGAAGGATTCCTTGCGGATGGGAATAAACCGTTCTTAGATCTTCTACACAAGCCCCCTTTAATCCAATTAACGCCTGATTAATTTTTAAAACGTGTTCACCAATAATATAGTTGTCATAAGAAAGAAGTAGGTCATACGTATCTAAGATACCTCCAGTAGAACTATTCTCAATCGGAAGAACGCCAAAATCCATGGAACCATTATGAACCTTTTCCATTACTTCCTTAAAGGTGCTAGCATGATAGCATGAAATATTTTCTCCAAAAAAATCCTCCATAGCCTGTTCGGTATGAGAAGCAGCTTCACCATAGCAGATGACTTTAGACTTTTGTGAAATCGAGAGCGAATCTACTGGTGAAAAGGCTAAATCTTCTGAATATGTTGGTATCAGACTGTATTGATACTTTCGGCTCATGGACATAATCTGTGTGAAAAGTTCTCGAACTGGATAACTATTATAAGGATCATTTACGAGATTTTGTAGTGCACTTAATTTTGCTTCTTCCCGCTCTTTATCAAGAACTGCCTTTCCGGTCTTAATTTTATACGCTGCAACTTCTTTTGCTAGAAGCATTCTATCCTCAAATAATTTTACAATTTCCTGGTCAATAACATCAATTTTTTCTCTGGTCTTATTTAAATCTAACAATTGATTTTCCTCCATTTTTGTACACTCATGTTTATGATTTCTAATTATATACTAATAGAAGGTATCTTGCAAAAAATACTTTTGAAATTTTGTGATGAATTCGGTATACTAGGTGAAAGAATGTTTGTTATTTTGATTTTAAAGGAAAGGGGACTGTTGCAAGTGATAGGTTTCTACAATTTACAGCACTTTCCATCTTGGAAACGCATTCTTAACGTCAGCAAGATTGTCAATTTTTTCAAGCCGAGAACAACGATAATGTCGTGGTAGGCACTCCATCATCGTTTCGTCTTGAAAAAATAATCTTGCAAATGCCGTTTAGAATGCGTTTCCAAGATGGAAAGTGCTGTAAATTAACGGAAGGTCTTGCGTTTGCAACAGTCCTTGGCCAACGAAAAGGGAATAGATAATAAAATTTATTTTGAAAAGTAGTAGAATGGTGAGTGCGAGTGAAAAAAACATTTTCACTCAGCAAGTTTGCGTCTGCGCTGCGCACGCAAACTTGATATCGCAAAGAGCAGCGCAGAAATGAGGATAACAGTGAAATTTTCAACAATAATAATAGGATATTTCGTAATTGTAAATATTGTAGGTTTAATGTCCATGGCGATTGATAAGGCAAAGGCAATACATAATAAGTGGAGGATACCGGAAAAGACGTTATTTATTATTGCGATGCTAGGTGGTAGCATTGGATCAATTATGGGGATGCAGATGTTTCGGCATAAAACAAAGCACGCGACTTTTACAATTGGCATGCCGGTAATTTTAATTGTTCAGATTGTACTTGTTTTAGTAGTGTATTTTAAAGTCATTGCATAAGACTTATTATGATAAAGTTAATTCGATAGGGGAATATTTTTAAATTTCAACCTTGTAATACGATGTACATCGTTATATAATGGTAAAAAAGGGAGGATTGTATATGGACAAGGAATTAATGAAGGGAAGTATCGATATTCTATTGCTTTCTCAAATTGCCCGAAAAGATATGTATGGCTTTGAGATTGTAAAAGAATTGCAGTTAAAAAGCAATAATCTCTATAAGATGAGTGAAGGAACATTGTATCCGGCATTACAAAGACTGGAACTAAAGAAGGACTTAACTTCCTACTGGGGGGACGCTGAAACAGGTGGAAGGAGAAAATATTACAGAATTACCGATTCAGGAAAAAAGAAACTGACCAAAAAGATGGAAGAATGGAATCAGGTGAGTGAATTAATTAATTCATGTAAGGAGGAATTAAAATGGATAGATTTAGAGAATACATCGATGCAGTTTTAGAGGGGGTATCTATAAGTAAAACCCAAAAACAGGAATTAGAAGATGAAATATATGACCATCTGAATACGGAGAAGCATGAAATAATGCAGGAGGGCTATTCTAATGAGGAAGCCGAGCTTATGGCACTGAAAAGATTTGGTGATGTAGAGAATATTCAGAAGGATTTAAAAGATGTGTTTACCCCTTTTAGACAGTGGAAAGAAAGATGGAAGGAACGAAAAGTGTTGGAAAATATATATCAATGGTCATCCGCTGTTGTTATCGCCCTTTTTATATCCTTATCATTTAATAGTTATGTGTTCGCAGCAACTGAAGTGAAACAAAGTTCCATGCAGGATACTTTATATGAGGGACAGCGTGTAATTGAAAATAAAATAACATACAGCTTTACAAAACCTCAAAGGGGAGATATTGTAATCATAAATAAGGAGCGTAAAGAGGGAATTTTTAATATTTTTATCGCAAACACAATGGAATTTGCAGAATCGCTCTATAAAAATACGGAAAACGATGCTAAAAGGCTGATAAAAAGGGTGATAGGAGTTCCTGGTGATACCATTGATATAAGGGATGGTAAAGTATATATAAACGGCGGGGTATATGCAGAACCGTATGTCACCACAGATACATATCCCAATAGCATGAAATTTCCCATAACTATACCGGAAGAAGAATATTTTGTCATGGGAGATAATAGGGAGGTCAGTTTAGACAGCAGAGATTTGGGACTTTTTCATATTAGTAAAATCGAAGGAAAAGTTAAAATTCGCTTATGGCCCCTTAATAAATTCGGAAGCTTGCAAAAATAAGAAATAAATATTTAATAAATTGAACAGCTAATAATAAAGAAAACGCTATGGAATTCCAGTTTAAAAGGTTCCGGAGCGTTTTCTTTTATTTTTACAGTACTTAAAATATAAGGATATACAAATATATTATTTTACAGTATTACTTTTGTTCTGATTGTTTTCACTAAACTTGTGACTTGATGAAGATGGAGAGGGTTCGCCACTTACATAATTACGTGCATTTTCGGTGTTATCAATAACAGAATTACCGTTTCCTTTCCCCTTACTTTTTTTGTTGCTAGTATTTGGTTGTGCATTACTCATAATTTTATCTCCTTCTAACGCTTAAATGTATTTTCATGATCAATAAACATAGTACTTATAAGCATATTATTCACCAATATATTATACAGTATACCTATGATTTACTTTGGAGGTAAGATGATTGGCTGCAATTGTTTTCCGTCCAATGCCATCTCGGCAGTTTCCAAAATTAAACTTGCATCTGCAACGAGTGAATTTGGTTTTTTAATATGATTATCCTGTGAAAATGGAACAAAATAAATATTCTTAGAGTTAAGTAGTGATCCGATGTTTTTAAAATTCATACTCAATGCATCATTTGTGGATGGAAAAATAACAACCGGTTTGTCATTTCGAAGGTGAGCTTTTGTAGCCATCAAAACAGGAGTATCCGTAATGGCTAAACTTAATTTTGCAAGACTGTTTCCGGTACAAGGTGCAATAATTAAGATATCTAGCAAGTTCTTAGGGCCAATTGGCTCTGCGGTTTCAAGTGTTAAAATTGGGTTATTTCCTGTGATTTTTTTAGCAGTTTCATAAAATTCTTTGGAATTTCCAAAACGGCAGTCAATATTTTGTACTGCATTTGAAAAGATAGGGGTAACATTTGCCCCAGTTGCTACGATTCGTTCCAGTTCTTTAAATATTATGGAAAAGGTACAAAAAGAGCCTGTCATAGCGAAGCCAACTTCTTTACCATTTAAGGTCATGGTGATACCTTCTTTCTACAAGATGTTTTTTTGATACAATAGTTTGCCAATATTTGGGCGGAAGCTTTTGGTGCTACTTTTCCAGGGATACCAAGGGAGTGAGAAGTATTTAGATTAAGTGCTTTGGCTGCCGCATAATCCAGTCCTCCTGGAGAAGATGCAATATCAATTATAGTAGTGTCAGTTTGTACTAGGCATAGCAGTTCCTTTGGCAATACCATATAAGGGATCGAGTTAAAAATGTATTCAAAAGATTCGATTTTTGCAGGAAGCTCATGGAACAGGCATGTTTCATAGCCAAATGCATCTGCATAAGCCAAATCAGAATCTTTTCTGGCACAAATGGTGACGCAGGCATCCAGTCCCGATAATTTGTGTGCAAGAACTTTTGCACATCGACCAAATCCCAATACCAAGACAGAGGATTTGTGAAGATTGCCATTGCTCTTTGCGATAGCTTCCATAATTGCACCCTCTGCTGTTGCAATTCCATTATGAATAGCGACGGAATCTTCTTTCATAAAATCGTAAAGAATTATTTGATGTTCATTGCAATAAAGTGCAACGAGTTCGGATATCATGCCTGCAAATAGTATCTGATCTTTATGCATAAATTGAAGAAGGGTCTCTAAGTTTAGATCAGTTAAAGAGGTTAATGCAGGTATGGTGCTGTTATCTTTTGAAAGTGGAATAGGACCGATTAATATATTGCCGGAGGAAACAGCCTCACTAAAAGAAGAAGCCTGTTTACAAATATCTTGAATCATCGGATGGGAAAGCCCATATGTGATGACAGAATAACCTAGACTTTGAAAGTACCTTGCCATGTAGATTTGACGAATATCGCCGCCAAATAATACAAAATCGTACATATTGCCTCCAAATAAATACTGGTATGATTATATATCATTCTATGTAAACGCAATAAAAAAGGTCCGACTTTTGTCGAACCTTTCAAAAAAATTATTTTTTCTTATTCTTCTGTTTCTTCATCGTCGAAGAAGTCATCATCATAGTCTTCGTCAAAGTCATCTTCGAAATCCTCTAAATAGTCAGGGATAAAGTATTTGTATACTGCATAAGCAATTGCGGCAACAGCGGCAACAGCTCCAATAATAGCAAGTATCCAAACGATGCATGATTTCTTTTCTTCTTCTAACTGTTTTTTATGGACGAATTCATTGATCTTTGCAGCATTTAATAAATCTTCAATCTTGTTTGACATTGTATATGCACATCCTTTCTAATCGTAAGATTCATAAGCTAAAATAGAAAGCTTTAACTTATTATACCACTATTTGCATGATTTTACTATTAATTATTTTGGATAATTTTAACTTTTAATTAATTTTACTTAATTTGGCAAAGGAGGCCCGCATCTTCTTAACACCTTGTGTGTCAAAGGTTACACTCACTTCATAGTCATTTGGTACTGCCTTTATATCGGTAACAAAACCTTGTCCAAATCGTACATGTTCGATACGGTCGCCTATTGTATAGGAAGGAGCAAGGCCAGGCTTTTCAGGTGTTGGTGTTACCTTTTTAGGCTTGTCAAATATGTTATCATCAAAACCCTGTTTATTACTAGAAAATCCCTTTTGAATAAATGGATTATTTCCGAAGATATCGGAGCCACCTGTAAAAGAAAATACTTTTGCGTCGTTCTTAGGAAATCTAGGTTTTACAGATTCTCTCGTTTCTTTTAATAAGTAGCGAGGTATTTCTCGAACAAATCGGGAGGGTTTATTAAACTGAGTTTCGCCGTGTACCATTCTTTGTCTGGCACAACTAATCGATAACTTTTTCTTTGCTCGAGTAATACCTACATAGCAAAGACGGCGTTCTTCCTCGATTTCAGTTGGGTCATCCGAAGAAATAGTCATATAACTTGGGAAGATTCCATCCTCCATACCGCAAAGGTATACAAATGGAAATTCTAGCCCCTTTGCACTATGTAGCGTCATAAGTATGACTACGTTCGTGCTATCTTCTAAAGAATCAATGTCTGCAACCAGGGCAACCTCTTCTAAGAATTGACTCAGGGATGGTTTTTCATCGGCTGCTTTTTCAAAAGAAATAATTTTATTTACTAATTCTTCAATATTTTCAATACGTGTCTGAGATTCGATGGATTCCTCTGCCTTTAATTCTTCTACATAGCCGGTGGCTTCAATGATTTCATTTATTAAATCTTCGATGGAATAATCCGATTGATTCATTTTTCCTTTTAAGATTTCAATAAAGGCAACAAAGGATTCAATTTTATTTACACCCCTTCCTATACCGGGAATCATAGGAGCACGTTGCAATGACTGATAGAAACTTAAATTTTGACCAATCGCAAATTCGGATACTCGGTCAATGGTGGTAAGACCGATTCCACGACGAGGAACGTTGATGATACGCTTTACCGCAATATCATCAAGTCCGTTATTTACGCTCTTTAAATATGCGAGTAAATCTTTGACTTCTTTACGAGCGTAGAAGTTGACTGCGCCGACTATTTTATAAGGAATATTTTTACGTACCAGTTTTTCTTCGAAGATACGGGATTGTGCGTTCGTACGATAGAGGATAGCAAAATCATTGTAATTATAACCTTCCTCCATGACACCGTTGTAAATATCACTTACTATGGAATCGGCCTCTTCATATTCATTTTCAAATTGAGTAAAGGTAATAGGATCCCCTTCTTCATTGTCGGTCCAAAGAGACTTGTTCTTACGTTCTATGTTGTTATGAATGACCTCATTGGCAGCCGTTAGAATTGTCTTTGTGGAACGGTAATTTTGCTCTAATTTAATTACGTGAGTTGCAGGGTACTGTTTTTCAAAGTTTAAAATATTATGGATATTCGCACCGCGGAATTTGTAAATAGATTGATCATCATCACCAACTACACAAAGATTATGCTCAATCTCACCGTTTTCATTAGTTGCAGATGCCATAAGCCGAATCAGATGAAATTGAGCGGTATTGGTATCTTGATACTCGTCGACCATTATGTATTTAAAACGGTTGTGATAATAAGCTAAAATGTCGGGATGATTTTCAAATAGTTCGATCGTCTTAAAAATCAGATCATCGAAGTCCAACGCATTATTTTGTTTTAATCGTCTTTGATATTCGGTATAAACTTTTGCATAACGCTCCTGATTGTAATCACCAGTTGCATTTTGCATAAAAGCAGACGACGTGATAAGCTCATTTTTAGCACTAGAAATAACGGATAGAAGAGTGCGTTCTTTTGTGCTTTTCGTATCAATATTCAGATACTTACAGATGTCTCGAATCAGAGTTTTTTGGTCATCTGAGTCATAAATGGTAAAACTCTTATCGTATCCAATGGCATCAATATAGCGTCGAAGGATACGGACGCAGGTTGAGTGGAAGGTGCTAACCCAAATATTTTCGGAACCAAACCCAACGATACGATCGACACGTTCGCGCATTTCACTTGCGGCTTTATTAGTAAAGGTAAGGGCTAAAATATTCCATGGATTCACATCGCATTCATCAATCAAATATGCAATGCGGTGAGTCAATACTCGTGTCTTTCCTGAACCAGCTCCGGCTAAGATAAGCAGGGGGCCTTTATTATGCATAACTGCTTCTGATTGTTCTTTATTTAAACCTTTCAGTATTTCTTTCATATGTGTACTCCTAACTATATATACTTATCGCACAAAAAAGATGTTGTGAAATAACGTTACGGTTATTATACAACATCTTAATCAATCTTTCTATTTTTCTTTGCTCTTTGTTTTTTCTTTTGGTCTTTCTTTTGACTTTTCATTTGATTTTTCATTCTCCGATGGTTTATTAATACCAGATAGGGATTTATCAATCAAACGTTCTATTATCATCTTTTTGGTATATACATCAAAGCTCAACATACAGATAAATGAAAATGTTTGCAGAAACTCACGGTCTTCTTCGTTTTCTGTTTCCGGAAAGGTATCTTTTGCTTTGCTGTATTTACGAACGACATCTTTCACTAAATTATCAATTTGGTCCTTTTCCATTTCGAACACTTGCGTATAAATTTGCTCTAGGGTGATACTGTCTTTAGAATTGTAGAAACGTTCTGTTAAAGGATGAAATAGATTTTGAATGTCATTGATGGATAATATATTTTTGAAATAATAAATGAAAATCAATAAAAGCATATGTTCCTTCGAATATTTCTTTTTATTCGGAGAAGGTAGTAATGCATTCTTCGTATAATTGTTTATCATCGTCTTTGTCAGTAGCTTGTCCTCAGGGTAACGCTTTGAGGCATTTAGGTGTTCATCCATAAAGGTCGTCACCTGATCCATATACAAGTCGATGTTTGGTATTTCACTTGGATTAATATAATCAATATTTTGTAAACTTCCAATAATCTGCATGATATATTCATGATTGTCTATACCCATTATAATCACCTCATATTATATTATATAGTAATTAATACTATATAACAAGTCTAAAAAAGAGTAAAGTTCTGGATATAGACTTTACTCTTAAAACTTCGTATATTTAATTTTAACTTATTATTTTTCTATCTTTTTGTAATTTGGATTAATCCTTGAAAATACCATATCATAACCATCATTACCATAGTTCAAAGAACGATTTACACGGCTGATTGTAGCAGTAGAAGCACCTGTTTTTTCTGCGATTTCCAAATATGTTTTTTGTTCACGCAGCATCTTTGCTACTTCAAAACGCTGTGATAACGATAATAATTCATTGATGGTACATATATCTTCAAAAAAAGTATAACATTCTTCGGAAGATTCCAGACTTAAAATCGCTTCAAATAGATGATCGACGGCTGGTGTTTTAATCTTATTGTTCATTTATTTATCACTCCCTTATGACTTTGCTTTTCTTTCCTGCGTACGTGCCAGGCAAAAATCTATCATATAATCGCTGATATTGACATTTGTCTGTGTACGAAGAACAAAATGACCGTTTTTGTCGAATTTGTTCTTTCCATGGAATCATTTTATCACAATAAAGTTGTAAAGTAAAGGGCTAATTTTATTAAAAAAAAGTGCGTATTTATGCGGTTTTTGCATTATATTATTGGCTAAATCTTTCCATGACTTATGTTTACTTTCTCTATTAAAAAAAATTAGTAGTTTTTTAGAATTTTATAATTAATGAAGAAATTGACAACTTATACCGGTACAGTTATAATCAAAAAGAAATTTGAAAAAATAGGAAACAGGAAAACACAGCTCGATGAACATATGGAGGGACTTATGGACATACAAGAGAGGGAGCCGTTTGCTCCTAGTTTTAGAAACAATCAATTCATAACAAATACAGTGCTTCTCATTATTCATATTGTTTTATTTTTTCTGTTCTTATACTCGAACATTTATTTCATGACAATTGTAAATATTGGAAGTATACTCTTTTACGTATGCATCTTTTATTTTATCAATGAAAATAAGTATATTTTGGTGTTTCGTCTAACATATTTTGAAATTTTAATCCATCTTATATTAGCAACGATTGCGGTAGGTGCTAGTAGTGGATTCATAATGTTTGGAACTGTATTACCATGCTATCTTTATTTTACAGCACGAGGGATTTTACCCGAAAAAAATATACAAAACATAGAAAATCCTACAATTTATCAATTATTATCAACAAGTGGTATGATATTTGCAGCATGGTGGTCTTTTCGGTACAATGCAATTTATGAAATTAGTGATGAGATGAGGCTCACCTTTCAAATCATCATAATAATCTTAATTACGTGTGTATTTAGCAGTGTAATGGGTTATTTTTTAAAGCAGATGCAATTTTTTGAGTTTCAATTAATTGCACAAAAGAATAAATTTGTTAAAATGTCAAGGTACGATGCATTAACTGGACTTCATAATAGACGCAGCACGGAAGAGTATTTTGAACGAGCATTAATAAGAAGGACAAATTTTTCCGTTATCATGTGCGATATTGATGATTTTAAGCATATTAATGATACGTATGGACATATTTGTGGCGATCAGGCGTTAATACATATTGCTCATATTTTAAAAGCCTACGTTTGTAAAAAAGATATTGTCGGTCGCTGGGGTGGTGAAGAAATTCTGATTTTTTTACCGGAATGCTCCTTGGAGAAAGCGAATGTGACTGCGGAACGATTACGGTCAAAAGTAGAGCAGGAAAAATTTACATATGAGGGGCAGGTAATCCCAGTAACAATGACGTTTGGAGTCACAAGGGCAAGAACGGGTCAGACACTTAGTGAAATAATCAAGCAGGCAGATGATTACTTATATAAAGGAAAAGAAACTGGAAAAAATTGTGTGGTGATGAAGTAAGTTTAAATAAAAAAATTAAAAGCAAATAAAAGAAGTACCCAGTTATATTTTCAATAAGTGGACTTCGATTTATCTGCTTTTTTGAAACTATTTATTTCGATTCAAATGATTCATTAATTTATCGACAGAAGTATTAAGGATAAGGGAATCAGGAAAGTCAAGTTCCGCAAGGACTTGTGTTGCAAGATCAAAATTTGCAATGTCATAACATACATGAGCATCGCTGCCAAGGGAAATAGGAATTTCATATTCCTTACATAATGTAAGAAGTTTTAAATCATTTTCTCTCGCGTTTACACGAAATCCATTTGGATTAAGTGAGCTATTATTTAATTCGATGGCTACATTGTATTTTTTAGCAGCGTCTACAAAACGTTCATAGTCAACGGGTATTCTTGCATCATCTGGATGTCCGATAATGTCAATCAATGGATTTTTCATGGCACCGATATAAGCATCGGTATTATCCTTTGCACTACCAACCTTCATACAAGGAATATGAATACTTGCAATCTTAAGATCTAGTTGCTGTAAATGTTCGGTATCCATATCAACGGTACCTTTAAAATCAAGAATATTCAATTCAACTCCAAAGAGAACAGTAATGCCTAAATCATGTCCCTTGAAAACACGAAAATTATCAAAGTAAAATCGGTGGCAAGTGCCGGGCATATTTGGAGCATGCTCGGTAATAGCAAGAAGAGAAAGTCCCATGTCTTTTGCATAAGTAATCATCTCTGATGTTGTGCTGTAGGCGTGACCACTTGCAATTGTATGAGTATGTGTGTCTAAAACGTATTTCATAAAAAACCTCTTTTCTTTTTCAAAGCAATCAAAAATTAACTTCCTATATTATAGGCGTCTTGATTTAAAATAACAATATTAAATTAGGAGCCATTTTTATTTGGTTGCGAAAAATGGCTTTTTCCGATATAATTTACCAAGTGTTAGTATACGTTATTTTAAGTGCCGCTAAAGTGGCAGACGGGAGCAGTGTGAAAGAAAGGCGTTTTCACACGCCCTTATTAAGAGTGCCGCTAAAGCGGCAGACGGGAGCAATCAATGAAAAAAGGTGATATGTTAGAAGGACAGGTAAGCGAATTTAAGTTTCCGAATAAAGGAATTGTAAAAATAGAAGAAGATAAAGTAATCGTAAAAAATGCCTTGCTCGGACAAACGGTTCGATTTGCAATCAACAAAAAGAGAAAGGGAAAATGCGAAGCTCGTCTTCTCGAAGTGGTTAGTAACTCACCGCTTGAAACAAGAAAACCATTATGTGAGCATTTTGGACCATGTGGTGGTTGTACTTTCCAGAAATTTTCCTATGAGGAACAACTGAATCTAAAAAGCCAGATGGTGAAAGAAATCATTGACGAAGTTTGTGCTGACTATGAATTTGTAGGAATTAAAGGTAGCCCGGTAGAATGGGAGTACAGAAATAAGATGGAATTTTCCTTTGGAGATGAATATAAAGAAGGACCATTAGCACTTGGACTTCATAAAAAAGGAAGCATGTACGATATCGTAAACGCAGGTGGCTGCAAAATTGTGGATACTGATTATTCTCTGATTTTAAACTGTGTATTGGATTACTTTAACGAGCGTGGGGTATCCTTTTGCCATAAATTAACGCATGAAGGGTATTTGCGTCACTTATTAGTACGTCGTGCAACTAAGACTGGAGAAATGACGGTAAGCCTTGTTACTACTAGTCAGGAGCCAATGGTGACTGAAGGGAAAAAGCCAGTTGACTTGTTTGAACTCAAAGAGTTGTTATTGGCATTGCCGCTTTCTGGTACATTGGTTGGTGTTGCGCATATAGTAAATGACAGTCTAGCAGATGTTGTAAAGAGCGACAAGACAGAAATGCTTTATGGACAGGAATCTTTCTTCGAAGAGGTATTGGGCCTAAAGTTTAAGATATCTACCTTTTCCTTCTTTCAGACAAATTCTCTTGGGGCAGAAGTCCTTTATAGTACGGCGCGAGAATTTATCGGAGAAACAAAGGATAAGCTTATTTTTGATTTATACAGTGGAACTGGAACCATTGCTCAAATCCTTGCACCAGTAGCCAAAAAAGTCATTGGTGTGGAAATTGTGGAAGAGGCGGTCGAAGCAGCAAAAGAGAATGCAAAATTGAATGGCCTTGATAACTGTGAATTCATTGCAGGAGATGTGCTTAAGGTAATTGATGATATTAAAGATCGACCAGACCTTATTGTTCTGGATCCTCCTAGAGATGGTATTCATCCAAAGGCACTTGAGAAAATCATTGACTATGGCGTAGATCGTATGGTGTATATTTCCTGTAAGCCAACGAGTCTTGCAAGGGATTTGGTAATGTTACAGGAGAGAGGGTATAAGGTTGAGAAAGTTTGTGCGGTAGATATGTTCCCTCAGACAGTACACGTGGAGACGGTTGTTCTTTTATCCAACGAAAAAAAAGGCATACCATGTTCAAATTGAAGTATACAAAATGACTCTATCAGTGCACTTTAGGAGATGATAATGAAGAAAGAAATCAAAACGGACTACTATGACACTTTTACCTGTATTGCAGACAAGTGTTCATTTACTTGTTGTCAAGAGTGGAAGATTGCAGTAGATGATGATACTTATATAAAATGGAATCGCTTAAGCTTAACAAAGCAAAACAATAATTATTTAGATCAATATGTAAAACAAAAAGATGGCACACGTGTCATTGCTTTGAATGAACAGAAGCAGTGTCCTTTCTTAAATGAACAGAAACTTTGCAATCTGGTATTGAATTTTGGGGATGAAGTTTTGTCTGAAACCTGTGCGATTTTCCCAAGGCAGATACATGAATTTGCAGATAGAAAAGAATATTCTTTGGTATCTTGCTGCCCAGAAGTTGTGGATTTGTTGAATCAACAGGATAAAATTTGTTTTACGAAGAATATGTTTGATACGGATGAAGACATTTTGTTGCAGATTCGAACTATGATGATAACTATTATGCAAAATCAACACTTTGCTATTTCAAAGAGTGTGATGATGATTTTTTATATTCTTCTGGATATTCATCAAAAGGAATCTGTATTAAAAAAAGAGATAGACGAATATAAGGACGAAGCTGTTTTAAAAGAATTATCAGACGCCATAGATAACATGAAATTTCTAAGTTTAGATACTTTTGAAGAAAATAATGAACTTTTTTTAGACATGGCTGAAAATTATCGAAAGCAAGAGCTATATACCAGTTATCTGGAACCAATAGCTGTGATAGCGGAAAACTTATCGAGAGACTATGATAAGCGTAAAATGATCGTACAATTACAGAAATTCGAAAAACAGTTTTCTTCTTATGAAAAGTTATTTCGCAATTACCTTGTTGTAGAAATTTTCTCAAATAGTCTGATGCCAGAATCGGATTTTGAAAGTATAGTTGTTATGATTCAGTGGATTGCTATGGAATATGCGATAATGAGGCACTCAATCTTTCTAAGTTGGTTACTTGATGAACAAGAAAAACTGTCTTACACGGTGGTACGTAATTATATTGTTGTTATATCGCGAATGATGGGATACGACCAAGAAGATATCTGTGAATATCTGGAAAAAAGCTTTGAAAACTTAATATGGGAATGGGGATATTTGGCTTTGATTGTTGGAGCGGAAAACGGTGAAAGGAAGGAAGTAATGTTATGAGAAAGAAATATCTGTTCTTTCTAATAGTATGTATCTTAATTACAGGATGTAGTAATAAGCATCAAGCAATGGAAAAGCAGACTATAACTACAGAATCCATAGGTGAATATGAAGAAGGTTCAAATAATGATACAGATGATCTAGAAAAGGTGGAAATAGACAGTTCTAAGAAAGAAGCATTGGAAGGACAGATAAAAGAACAATCCTTTGATGTAATATTAGATGGTTGGGGCAAAATGACTTTTGCATCTTTTATACCGGAAGAAAACGAAGATATGAATGGAGATGTCCGTTTTAAACTGCTAAGCGGCAATGATGAAGTTTACAGTTTTCCAGGAATATCAGATGATAATTGTCGTTTTAATCAGTGTTTTGGAGCGATTGCTGCTGTAGCATTTAAAGATTATAATACAGATGGAAAGATGGATATTATAATTATCAACGAATATGCACCTCAGTCAGGTCCTAATATAGATGAAAGCTATAATGAAGTCAGAATTTATACGCAAATAGAAAACGAGAAAGATTTTTCATTAGATAATTATCTTGATGAATACCTAATGAAAAATTATTATAATGACAGTATTGCCTCTGTAATGGAGGGGATTGCAGAATATCAAAGGATTACGGAAGAGGAAGTAAGCTATTAGGGAGATTTTGGTCAAATAAGGGACTCAAAATCTTCGCTGTTTTTAATCCATTGTTTTGTTCAAACCGATAAGTATTCCTGTGGCAAGCCCCCCACAAAGCAGTAAGCTAATACAACTAAGTATTACTTGACTTGTTGATGCGTCATAATAGCCAGAAATAGTAAATACAGCCGTAATGGGATAAAAGGCTTTTAGAAAATTTGACATACTCATAAATAGTCCGGCAAAAGAATAAATTTCAGCAAATAGTAACGCAAGCCAATACCCCTTTTTCATACGTGATACAAAAGCAATAATGGGTGAGATAGCAAGGAATATACCTAAGCCGTCCAGAAAATATGCTTTCAGAAAACCTAAAACCATTTCTACTGACAAATTGGAAAAATGTAAAATGACCTCAACCAAAAATGTTATAGCAAAGAGCAGCAAGTAAAGGAGTATGCTGAACGCAAAAGTAACAATCATTTTTGCAGCGGTTAAGTTCGCTTCATTTACGGGAATAAGCCGCAAAGATTTTAAAGTGTCCTCTTGTTCTTCACGACAAATCATATAACTGCCCAAAAGGGCAATGACCGCAGGAAGAACAAAAACAGTTGCCCAAGGTTGAGCCGTAGTCATATACCAGCCTGCATTGTCTATATTCCGAGAGCCATCATACACATCCTGCCCCCCGATAAAAACAATAACCGCTACCATAACTGTTGCAAAAACTGTAATCCAAACAATATTTGAACGGCGAATCTTTTGAAGTTCCGCCCAAAGTAATTTTTGCATGCTTCACACCTCACTTTCTTCTTCCCAATGCCATATTTGCAAGTAGTAGTGCAACAATATCCCAAACGAAAATGCAAAGAAATGCGAAAGGAATGTTAATTGTATGTGTGAATACAATACCCGGAATATCTCCATTTCGCATGATTATAATTGCCATACTGGATAACGGGTGTAGATACATATTTACCGACATTAAAATAAAGCCGAGAAAGGTATAGACCAATGTTATACAAACTGGGAGAATGTATCCTTTTTGCGACGCAGCTATTGCCAAAATCGGCAGCATTACAAAAGAAGAAATAACACCAATCTCTAAACATTTTTTTAGCAAATATAAAACGCTTCCCCATTCAAATGCGACATATCCGGGAAGTACACTGAACATAACAGAAGCAACGGCTGTAATCAGCATGAAACAAATGGAGTAAATCAAAACTACAAAAAATTTACTGAAAAAGTATCCCATTTTGCTGATAGGCACAATCCAAAGTTGTTTGAGCATATCGTGCTGGTTTTCGTCGTACATAAGCATGGTGCAAAGTGTTCCCAAAACGACAGGCAAGATAAACCAAAGTGTATAACCAAACGCTGACCATCTATAAAACTGTACCGGGTCACCACCTGTTTTCACCACATATTTGAAATATAATAGTGCGAAAAACGGCATAAAGAGAGCGGCCAACAACATTAGCCAGACAAGTTTCCTGCGGCGCAGTTTAAGGAATTCTGTTTGAATTAGTTTAAGCAATGCCTTCTCCTCCTGTAATTTTTTTGAAATAGTCCTCTAAGGTATCATTACAAAGCCCCGAACTGATAACGGTTACATTCTGCATTACAAGGGCTTTATTGATTTCACCTATATCCAGAGCAGTGTCATAAAGCCGTAAGGTATGGTCGTCTTGAACAGAATATTCTTTTAAGTAAAATTGACGCTCTAAAATCAGTGACGCTTTCGGAATGTCTGAAACTTGCAACAGGATATATTTTCGATTTTTCTTTTCCAGTTCACTCATGCTGCTTTCTTCCAAAAGAACGCCGTGGTCGATGATTCCGATATCATCAGCCAATAATGAGATTTCCGAAAGAATATGACTGGAAATAAGAATTGTCTTTCCACACGTGGCGCTCAAATTCTTAATAAAATCTCTTACTTGTGCAATGCCGATAGGGTCAAGACCGTTTGTAGGTTCATCCAAAATCAGTAGTTCCGGGTCATGTAAAATAGCGTTCGCAATACCAAGACGTTGCTTCATTCCGAGGGAATACTTACTAAACAGCTTTTTGTCTTTATAAGGTAATCCGACTACGTTCAAAGCGTTTTCAACTGCGTGTGGGGCGGCTGTGCCACGCAGCTTCGCAAAAATCTCTAAGTTTTCCGTTCCTGTCAAATTTGGATAAAATCCCGGTGTTTCGATAATAGCACCGATACGGGGATATACTCGTTTTTCTTGACCTTTGATATTTCGTCCGAATACATCTACCTTGCCAGAAGTGATTGAAGTCAACCCTAAAATCATTTTCATAATAGTGGTTTTTCCGGCTCCGTTGCGTCCTATCAGACCGTAAATCCGGCCTTTTTTTACATGGAGATTGACGGAGTTAACTGCTGTCTGCTCTCCGTAAATTTTTGTCAGTTGTTTCGTTTCAATCACAAAATCATTCATATAAAATTTCCTCACTTTCAGTAACTGTGCTTTCACAATGTGATAACCGATATAATGGCAGAAACAATCACAATTAAAAGTATAAAACATTAACCTTGCCATAACCTTGCCAAAACCTTGTTTTTATCTTGTTTTAGCAGTAATAAAGCCCTGTGCTTTCACAGGGCTTTCGGCAATAAAATCGTGAATGTAGCTCCTAAGCCGTGAATGCTAGACGCTGTAATCGTTCCTTTGTGGGCGCTAACAAGCTCTTTGGAAATTGAAAGCCCAAGTCCGTTTCCTTTGGCAGACCGTGAATGGTCGCATTGGTACATTCTTTCAAAAATATGTGGGAGATTATCAGAAGATATACCTTTCCCGTTGTCTGTTATTACAATTTTGGCTTGCTGTTCATTCTCAAAAATACACAAAGTCATATTATCACCCTCACTGTGGGTAATAATATTTTGTAATAAATTATTGAGAATACGGGTATATGCGTTTGCGTCTATACGCATGGAATACTCTGTTTCAGGTATATCAAATTCATATTCAAAATGGCTGCTTTCTAAAATAGGAATCCAATCAGCTATAATATTACGAGATAACTCATTCAAATCAAAAAGCTCGAAATGAAAAACCTGTTCCCGGGAATCCAATTTAACCCATTCAAACAGATTTTCTACAAAATATTTTAAGTGCTGCGCTTTATCAGACGCAACATGGATATATTCTTCCTTTTCTTCTCCTACAACAATTTTACTTTCGATTGCTTCCAAATAACCAACCAAAGAAGCAAGTGGAGTTTTCACATCATGGGAAAGACTTGCCATTAGCTGTTTGTATGCCTGCTCGGATTGCTTTTGCTGAATAAGTCGCGATTGGCTGTTGATTGCAATTTCGTTAATACCATAACAAATTTGCCTTGTCATATCGCTTTTTGTTGCTAAAACACGTCGATTAAGGTTTCCATTTTTTATATCTTCTAAAGCATCTTTCATAAGTGTAAGCTGTGTTCGGACACGTCGCAAGACAGATACAAGGTACACTATAATAAGCAGGGTAAGAATCAACGCAAAAAGCAGATAAACACTCATATTTATGTCAAGCCTCCTTATTAAAACGATAGCCTACACCTCGGACTGTTAAAATATAAAATGGACGGTCTGGGTCTGGTTCAATCTTTTTCCGCAATTTGCTGATGAAAGACATAATGTTACTATCGTCAAAAGCATATTCTTCTTCCCACACTTGCGTATAAATCTGTTTTTTGGTAAATACACGTCCTTTATTTGTTGCCAGAAAGAAAAGCAGGTCAAATTCTTTTCCTGTAAGCTCTACGACATTATCATTCATAATAACAATGCGGTTTACTTTATCAATAACCATTTCTTTTAGCGTGATACACTCTGAATCTGTTTCAATTATAGGATTTAAGGTAGTGTAGCGACGAATAAGAGAGTTGACACGAGCCATCAGCTCGTTAATGCTGAACGGTTTTGTTAAATAATCATCTGCACCAAGTCGAAGCCCGAAAACTTTATCTCCCTCGTCGCTTTTAGCAGTGAGCATAAGCACCGGGATATTACTTGTTTCCCTAATTTTTTTCAGAACTTGAAAACCATCTATATCCGGCATCATTACGTCCAAAATTACAAGAGAAAGAGAGCAGCTATTTTTGTTTTCGTCGGCCAGACGCAGCCCCTCCATACCGCCATGTGCAATAATAGCAGATAAATTCTCTTGCTCTACGCATTTTTTCATAAGATTGCAAAGCTCTTTGTCATCGTCTATAATCAAAACACTATTCATGTTGTAGCTCCTTTCCCCTCTTTATTCTGCCGTCAATCGGCTTTTCTGCGTCTTTTGGTATCAGCCACATATAACCGAGTTTTGAAACACCAGGTATGCGGTTTTCTGCGCAAAGTTTTTGTACGCGTCGTTCTGAAATGCCCCATTTTTTCGCGGCTTCGGGAGCTGAAATATATTCCATAACTTGACCGTCCTTTCGTTTGCAAACAATATAACTATATATTATATACGGACAGCCGAATAATATCAATGTGTAGACAAAATAATATGAATTATTTTTATCAAATGTGGTTGAGGAGAAACAATGGATAAAATTTCCATTTAGATGATTGTATGCTATAATGTACTTAAATTGGAGTAGTGGATAGAAGTTTAATAAAAGTACTGAAACGGTATTAATAAAGAGTCGAAAGGAGAATGTGCTTTGATTACAATTGATGAAACAAGCTTTCGGTTAGATACAGATTGTACCACCTATCTTATTGGCAAAACAAAGTACGGGCATTTGGAACATATTTATTATGGAAACCGATTAAGCAATGAGGATGGAGTGAATGTTCTAGCTCAAAAACGGTCCATTATGGTTGGCAGCAGTATTCTTTACAGCAGAGAAGATGATGTATATAGTCTGGATGGAATGTGTCTAGAATGGTCGGACAATGGAAGAGGAGATTATCGTTACAGTCCAACGGAATTTAAAATGCCGGATGGCAGCTTTGTTACTGATTTTATCTATGATAGCCATGAAGTACTGGATGGCACTGTTGCAATGAAGACCTTGCCTACCGCCTATGGTGGCGATGAGACTCTAATCATAACATTAAAAGATAAGACATATCCGATTTTTATTGACATATACTATACCGTATTTCAGCAAACAAATGTGATCAGCAGAAGAGCGGTTGTAAGGAATGAAGGAAATGTTCCTATCACAATTCGGCGTATCATGAGTCTTTCTATGGATTTACAAGATGAGTGCTTCCAGATGTATACCTTAGATGGTGGCTGGATTAAAGAAACTAACTTGCATAAGCGACCGGTTTCTTACGGGATTACGATCAATTCTTCCACAACAGGAGCAAGCAGTAATCGTCATAATCCTGCGTTTTTATTAGCAGAAGCGGATGCGAATGAAGACTATGGAAGCGTATATGCCTTCAATATGATTTATAGTGGCAACCATTATAGTTTAGTAGAAAAAAATGAACGGGATTACGTCCGTGTATGTATGGGAATTAATCCTCACTTATTTGAATGGATATTATCTCCTAAGGAAAAGTTTGAAACACCGGAATGCGTGATTAGTTATAGCAGTCAGGGATTCAATGGTACAAGCCATAATATGCATGATTTCATTAATGAACATATCGTAAGAGGTGACTATAAGAAGAAGGAAAGACCGATTCTGCTTAATAATTGGGAGGCGCATTTTTTTGATTTTAATGAAGGAAAATTATTGCGGCTTGCAAAGGATGCAAAAAAACTAGGGATAGAACTATTTGTACTAGATGACGGCTGGTTTGGCGACCGCAATCATGATAAAGCGGGGCTTGGAGATTATAGTGTAAACTCAAAGAAATTACCGGGCGGAATGAAGGCTTTTGCAGATAAAATAAGAAATATAGGTTTAGATTTTGGCCTTTGGTTTGAACCAGAGATGGTGAATGAGGATAGCGAGTTGTATCGGAGTCATCCGGAATATGCGATTAAACTGCCAAACCGTCCTTCGGTTTTAGGAAGAAATCAATTAGTGCTGGATCTTTGTAAAAAAGAAGTCCGGGATTATATTGTAGAACAGGTTAGCAGCATTTTGGATGAGGCTAAAATTTCTTATGTGAAATGGGATATGAACCGCCATATTGCGGAAGCATTTTCTACCGCTTTGCAAAACCAAGGGGAATTCTATCATCGCTACATCCTAGGTCTCTATGAGGTGTTGGCCAGAATATTCGAGCCCAGACCCCATATTTTGCTAGAGAGCTGTTCCAGCGGTGGCAATCGATTCGACTTAGGAATGCTTTGCTATAGCCCACAAATTTGGGCTTCTGATGATACGGATCCCATTGAGCGGTTAAAAATCCAGGCAGGTTTATCCTATTTTTATCCGCAGTCCACCATAGGAGCACATGTTTCGGCAGCACCTCATCAGCAAACCTTACGTGAGACACCCGTTGCAACCCGCTTCCATGCAGCTTGTTTTGGATGCCTTGGTTATGAGCTTGACTTAAAGTATCTGTCACCAGAGGAGAGAAAAGACATTGCAGAGCAAGTTGAATTCTATAAGCAGTATCGTAAGATTTTTCAATATGGAAGATTTTACCGAATTAAATCCTATAAACCGAATAAAGTTATATGGGAAACGGTAAGCGAGGATAAGGAAACTGCGCTAACTGGCTTTTTTCAAACATTAGCCACTGCAGCAGAAAGCAGCGACAAGCTAAAGGTGATTGGCCTGAAAAAAGGAAGGTTTACCATTCGGACAAGATCGCAAAGGCTTTATATTGATCGTTTTGGAGGATTAATAAAACACGTTGCACCTGTAGAGTTAAATCCCGATGGTGTAATTATGCGGGTAGCCAATCGCCATTATAGTCTCAAAGATTGCGTAGAAACCTATACCTGTTCTTCAGTAGCACTTGAAGCAGGAATACCATTATCCGAGCAGTTTATCGGGACTGGTTATCATGAAAGCATACGAATGCTTGGTGATTTTGGGTCAAATATGTATATTACTAAGAAGGAAAATGAACAACAAAAGTAGCATTTATATTTCAAGAAGTTTGCATAGAAAACGTGCGTAGGAATGGAGTAAAATATGGAAGAAAAAACAAAAAGAAATCATAATCGTTATATGTTTGGTCTTGGAACGATTGGTAGAGATATGCTTTATACCGTTGTAAGCATGTATCTTCTATTTTTCCTGACGGATATTTTGGATTTGCCAGATTCCACGATGTGGTGGATGACGGGAGCAATGACTATACTTCGTATATTTGATGCGATAAATGACCCAATCATGGGATTTTTAGTAGATAATACTCGCTCACGATTTGGCAAATTTAAACCTTGGATTGTGATAGGAGGTATTTTGGGTGGTATTCTTACGGCTTTATTGTTCCATGATTTTGGACTAAATGGAGCAGGATATGTAACCATGTTTGTAGTAATCTATCTTCTATGGGACTTATCCTATGGGGCCAATGATATCGCTTATTGGTCCATGCTACCTTCCTTGACCCTTGACCAAAGGGAACGTGAGAAAACCGGTTCTTTTGCTAGAATATGTGCAAATATCGGATTATTTACAACCGTAGTTGCTATATTGCCGATTACCAACGCCTTGGGTGGAGATAAAAAAGCTTGGCAGATTGCTGTAATCGCAATCGTATTAATTACATGGGCATTTCTTCTGTTTACGGTACTTGGAGTGAGAGAGGATAAAAATATTCATGTGAAGCAAGAGTCTACTACATTAAAGGAAATGTTCCAGATTTTATTCCAGAATGATCAGCTCTTATTTACAGCGATATCAATGGCGTTATTTATGATTGGTTATTGTACAACGACCGCATTTGGGGTCTATTTCTTTAAATATGCGTTTAAAAATGAGGGAATGTACTCGGTGTTTGCCGCGATTCTTGGAGTCTCACAGCTCGTGGCCTTATCTGTGTTTCCTCTATTCTCAAAAAAATACAGTAGGAAAACGTTATATGCATCGGCAACGATATTAGTAGTAGCAGGGTATGTAATATTCTTCCTTTCACCAATGAATATGCTGTTTATCGGCGTAGCTGGAATCCTACTTTTTACTGGCCAGGCTTTCATACAGCTGTTGATGCTGATGTTTTTGACCGATACGGTAGAGTACGGACAGTGGAAGCTAGGACGTCGTAATGAAAGCATTACTTTCTCTGTACAGCCGTTTATCAATAAAATTGGAGGAGCAATTGCGAATGGAATCGTTGGTGTGACCTTGATTGTTTCTGGTATTAACGCTGCCAAGACACCGGAGGATGTCACGGATTCTGGTCTGTTGATTATGAAGTTGGCAATGTTAATCTTACCACTGATCTTTATTGTGCTTGGTTACATCATTTATTATAAAAAGTTCAAGATTGATAAGCAGATGTATGATAACATAATATCGGAATTGGCTGCCCGTGGTGAAATCAATAGAGAACAGGAGTGATGTTCTATGCTAACAAAAAATAGTCGTATCAAAGCTGTATATGCAAATCCCATAGGACGGGATATTATTGATAAAATATTGTTACAAATGAATGTAAGTAAAAAAGTAGTTACCAATCCAATTGTAGGTAATCTAAAGGTAAAGGTCTTACCGAAGCTGCCGAAAAGCCAACTGGATGCGGGATTTGTGGATACGTTGCTTGCTCTTTTAAATACGGAACATGAAACAGCAAAGGGCAAGGATGAGATGATTCTAAAAGCTTGGTGGAAGGAAGCTGTATTTTATCAGATTTACCCTAGAAGCTTTCAAGATAGCAATGGAGATGGCATTGGCGATCTGCAGGGCATTATAAGCAAATTGGATTACATAAAAGAGTTGGGTATCGACGCGATTTGGCTTTCACCAATTTATGATTCACCGAATGATGATAATGGCTACGACATAAGAGATTATCATAAAATCATGGCTGAGTTTGGAACAATAGAAGACTTTGATCGGTTATTAACTGAGGTTCATAATCGAGACATGAGGCTTATTATGGATCTTGTGGTGAACCATACCTCAGATGAACATATGTGGTATCAGAAAGCCATTCAGGAACCGGATTCTGCGTATGGTGATTATTATATTTTTAAGAATCAGCCGAACAACTGGACATCATTTTTTAGCGGTAGTGCATGGAACTATGTAGAAGAATGTGGGCAATATGCACTGCATTTATTCTCAAAGAAGCAGATGGATCTAAACTGGGAAAATGAGAACCTGCGGCATGAGATTCATGATATGGTAAAGTGGTGGTTGGAAAAGGGTGTAGATGGATTTCGCTTGGATGTCATTAATTATATCTCTAAGCGTAGTGGCTTGCCAGATGGCAATGAAAGTATCGGCAAGCTTATGGAATATTATGGGATAGAACATTATTTCTATGGACCGCGTCTCCACGAATATCTGCATGATATGAAAGAGAAGGTGTTTATCCCGTATCATGCTTTTTCGGTTGGAGAAACGCCTGGAATAGGAATGGAAATGAGCAAGCTGTTGACTGCTGATTATCGTAAGGAGCTTGATATGGTATTCTCCTTTGACCATCTGGAAACACCGGGGCATACACGTTTTGATGATTATCTTTATGATCTTAATTATCTAAAAAGTTTTCTGATGAACTGGATGGAGAATTACGGGAATCATTGTCAGCCATCTTTGTTTTATGAAAACCATGATAATCCCCGCATGATTTCTAAAATAAATAAAGACCCACAGTATCGGAATGTCATGGGTAAGCTTTTGGCTGTTATTCAGCTTACACTACGAGGCACACCATTTATTTTCCAAGGGCAAGAGCTTGGAATGATCAATCAAAACTTTCGGTCCATTGCGGATCTTCGTGATGTGGAGTCGTTGAATCTTTATGGAGAGTTATGTAACACCATGAAAAAAGAAGAGGCATTTGCAAAGATAATGGCAGGTGCTAGAGACCATGCCAGAACACCGATGCAGTGGAACAATCAGCAATATGCAGGCTTTTCCACAGGGATGCCGTGGATTATGATGGATGAGGATTATAAGGAATGCAATGTAGAGACGCAGCTTCAAGATGAGAATTCTATCCTTCGTTTTTATCAGCAATTGATTGCTTTTCGTAAGGAGCATAGGGTCATTTATTATGGAGAGGTAGTATTTATCAATCAAAAAGAAAGAGATTTATTCACTTATTATCGAAAGGATGGAACAGAAACTTTGTATATTGAGGTGAATTTAAGTTCATCCATTAAGAAACGAGCAAAATATCCAGAGGGAATTCGCTTGCTATCGAATTATGCTGAGGATTCACCGCTATTCCTACGGCCATATGAGGCAAGTATATGGAAATGAACATGAATGAGAATATGAAAAAATTACTAGTCGTTGATGACGAATTGGGAATATTAAACTTTATAAAATTATACTTTGTTGAAAAAGGTTATGAGGTTTTAGCGGCAAACTGTGGAATGGAAGCATTACAGAAGCTATGCTATAAGCCTGATCTTATTTTAATGGATATCATGATGCCAGATATGGATGGAATTGAATTATGTCAATTAATTCGAAATAAGGTAGCATGCCCAATCTTGTTTCTTTCTGCAAAAATAGAGGAGCAAGACCGAATCAGAGGATTATCTGTCGGAGGCGATGATTACATAATAAAACCATTTTCCATAGATGAGCTTTATGCACGTGTAGAAGCACATTTGCGCAGGGAAAAACGCCAAATATCAGATGCAACGGTTAAATATTTCGGTGAGTTATGGATTGATTATACTGCAAAACAAGTGGGCTATAATAATGAAGCAATCAATCTCACAAAAAAAGAATTTAAAATCATAGAATTGCTTTCATTGAACAAAGGACAGGTATTTTCGAAAGAGCGTATTTATGAGCGGGTCTGGAGTTATTACGCGGAAGGCGATGCTGATATCGCAATAACGGAACATATTAAAAGAATTAGAAAAAAAATTGTTAGAAAAGATATAGAATATATAGAGACAATCTGGGGGATAGGGTATCGATGGAAAAAATAAAACGTCATTCTATTTTTATCAGTTTAATCTTTTATTTTGGGATTGGCTTACTAGTGGCAGAAGCTACATATCTTTGTCTTTCCCGATGGATTGACTTGGCTTTGATCAATCAACTCAACCCTAAACCAGATTCACTCGTTTTACATGGAACTATGCTTATTACTATATTTAATGATGGAGATTTCTATGAGGGCATGTCTTGTGTAATGAATCAAAATTTGTTTCAACTGCTAAAATATATTAAGATTTTTATGCCAATTGTAATCTTTGGATTCAGCATTTTACTTACAGCATACATTTTTTATAGAATAAAATTGAAAAAACAGTTTGAGTTGTTGCAATATAGTATGGATAAGATATTAAAACAGGATCTTGATTTTAAATTAAAGTGTAACAGCGAAAATGAAATAGGGATGTTATGCAATTCCTTTGAACTCATGCGTGGGAATCTTCAGAATACCTTTCAAAAGTTATGGGATGCAGAAGAAAAACAAAATCTACTGATACGTGCTTTTTCACATGACTTACGTACGCCGTTAACAATTCTGAAAGGAAATAATGATGTAATCCGATGTTTGTTAGATGATAAGGATCAAATCGAAAATATTAAGCAATCTCTTACGTTGTCAGATGATGCGATTAAAAGAATAGAGTTGTATTCGGAGGCATTAAAAAATTATAAAAATCTTGAGCAATGGGAAATAAAAATTATACAAGTCAATTTACTAGAATTGAAAGAAAATCTAATTCGGCAATGTAAGATTTTGGAAACGGAGTTTGGTAAAAAGATAAATGTTGAATGCAATATTATAAAAGTATGTAAGTTTGACGTTGTTTTAACTCAATTAGTATTGGATAAAATGATAGAAAATGCTCTGCGTTTTGCAAAGAGTAAAATAACAATTAAAATAAGTCTACATAATAAGGAGTTAACCTTTTTGGTAGAAGATGACGGCGATGGATTTAGTCCTGAGGCAGTAAAATATGCCACGGATATTTTCTATAGTACAGATAAAGCAAGGGGGCATTCTGGAATGGGCTTGGCAATTGCGAAATACCTTCTTGATATTTATGATAGTCATCTTGATATCACGCATAAAGAAAGCAATGGAGCATGCGTATCTTTTTCTATTAAATTGAATGAGTATCTGTTTGAATAATTTACATATGATATTAATTTAAAAAGTATAGAATTCGTATAGAATTACCTATTATATTATTTTTATAAACAAGCAGTTGAGCTCAGCAAATTCGTTTATATAAATAATATTTAGGAGTGAGATTAATGAAGAAATATGTAGTATTAGCAGTGATTTTTATTAGCGTATTATTGCTCAGAACACAATCTTATGCAATGAATATTCCTTATGAAAAGCAAGAAAAAATCTTGAAAACTGATAAGGTATCCGTTGATAAAGTTGGGAATATGTCCATAGCAAGAATAATGAAAATATTCCAGAAAGTAAAGTCTATCGATGATACAGATAATGGAACGATGTGGGGAATACCTCTAACTACCAGAGTTATGGTAGTGGATCCTGATACAAGAAAGGTAATTGCCACGGAAGCAGATAATAAGGGAAGATTTAAGAAGATAGGTGACCTATATGAAGGTCAGCTTTCAGATGATGTAGGTATAGCGAATACAACCACAAAGTATGGTGGTAAACAGTGGGCAATGATACTTTATTCGGAAAGTGATGATATATCAGATACGGTAGTTACCTATGTACATGAGATGTTTCATAATCTGCAAAGAGAATTAGGACAAGATAGCAGTCACAATGGTGGCTATGATAATAGTCATATGGATGAAATGGATGCCAGAATCTATCTCAAATTAGAATGGGAAGCATTACATAAAGCACTGGATAGTTCGGGCGAGGAAAAGGAAAAAGCGATTGCGGATGCGTTAGCCTTTCGGATAACTAGAAGAAATAAATATCATTCAGCAATAGACGAAAATGAGCTTGAAATACAGGAAGGAATGGCGGAATATACATCAGAAAGACTTGTTTATTCAACCGATGAATCAATGAGACAAATATTGCAAAGTGACTGGGAACGCTACTTGGATGAAAAAAGAACCCAAACTTTTGTACGATCTTTTGGATACCATTCTGGTGTACTTTACGGATTGTTATTAGATGAATGTAGTAAAGAATGGAGAAAATCAATCAAATATGATAGTGATTTAGGTGAAATGCTACGGTATGAGTATAACATAAATCTGTCAGATTTATCAGTAAATAAAAGTAAAAAAGGATATCATTTTGATGAAATTTATCAATATGAGTATAAGAGAAACCAAGAAAGGGAAAAAATCACATCACAATATTTAGACAAATTTATTAGCGGTCCTATTCTTCAATTAAATATGAATCATTCAGAAGTGACTTTTAATCCGAATAATATATGGGAATTAAAAGGTTATGGTAATGTATATGAAACAGCTGAAATCATAGATGATTTTGGAAAAATAGTTGTAGCAAAAGGTGGAATGTTAATCTCATCTGATTGGAACAAAGCATTTGTCTCCAGCAAAAACATACATTTATCTGGTAATAACATTACTGGAGATGGGTGGAGACTTAAATTAAAAGATGGTTATATAATCAAAAAACAAAAGGATGGTTGTTACATAATTCGAAAAGTACCGGACAATTTGTAATAATGGATTATAATTTATATGATATAGGCAACTGTACCATTAGAAGTATAGAACTCTATAGATAGTTGATGGAGAGGCGCACTCATTTTGATAAGAGATGGGTGCGTTTTTTTGTAAAAAATTGTAATAACAATATAAAATAATCTAAGAGTGGGATATAATGGAAAAGAATATGGATTTGATTGGTCATTTTTAGTAAGTAAACCAAAAGTTTACCTGTAAAATCAAGGATTCTCCTAACAGTCGATTTTAATTTTTTTATATTAGTTTAAGATAATATATAGATAGAAAGGGGAAAAGAATGGAAAAAGACAAATTAGGTAAGTTTGTCGCCGAATTAAGAAAAGAAAAAAATATGACACAGAAAGAATTAGCTGAAAAGCTGCATCTTACAGATAAGGCAATTTCAAAATGGGAAAGAGGGTTGAATTATCCGGATATTTCAGTTTTGGAACCGCTAGCTGAGATACTTGAGGTGTCCGTTATGGAGCTATTAAAAGGTGAACGCTTTGAAGAAAATTTCTGTATAACCAAAGAAGATGCAGAAAAAGTAGTCAGTGATTCCATTGCAATTTCAGATGCGGAAATTACCAGAAAACATTCACAAAATAAGTTTGTGTTGCTATTTTGCATTGTATGTCTGATGTTGCTTGTATCCATTATACTTAACATAATCAACTTTACTGAGCCGCCTAAAGGGATGACAAAAAATTCAGAATTATGTCAAGTGCAGGAACGGCAAGTTATGAAGGAATGGAAGGAGTGATGAAAGGATGAAAATATTTGAGGATTTTGGAATGAAAGCAGCACCAAGAGGATGTTACATAGAGGATGCATTTTCCTTAAAAAATAGCAAAGCTATGAAGGGACTTTTGTCAATTTTTATACTAATGCACCATGCCTATTTAATATTACATTCCTTCAAAAATTA
The DNA here is from genome assembly GCA_041739345.1 of Acetivibrio sp. GTDB lineage: Bacteria > Bacillota > Clostridia > Lachnospirales > Lachnospiraceae > DIGJ01. The sequence goes on from JBGSNZ010000022.1 coordinate 346,076, forward strand.
TAATGGTCCATTGCAGATATTTGAGCATGTTGGAGTGATTATGGTTGGCTTTTTCTTTTTTTGCTCAGGTTATGGATTGATTATAAGTCTTCATAATAAACAAAATTATTTGCAAGGATTTATAAAAAAAAGATTTTTAACGGTATTGGTATCTTTTTTTATCTGTAATTATGTCTATAGTATAACCACTCTTTTAATGGGTACAAAATATGCTATGGATGATTTGATTTATGCTTTTTTTGGATTGAAATTGCTTAATTCTCAAATGTGGTTTGCTGTGGAAATAATGGTTTTGTATATTTTCTTTTATCTGGTATTCCGGTTTATCAAACAAGAAAAAGCAGCCTATACAGTAATGACTTGTTTGGTAGTCGTAGTGATGATTGGCAGTCTTTTTCTTGGACATGATCATAATAATTACGGTATTAGTAACTGGTTTCATGGTGAATGGTGGTATAATACCTCCTTTATTTTCATTATTGGAATGTTTGTAGCTCGTTATAAAACGAAACTGGTCACCATTATAAAGAAAAATTATTTCCTGTGGTTAGGATTAGGTATTGTCGGATGTATATTGCTTGGTAGCTATACGAATCATTTACTAAAGTATAAAGGATATTGGGTAGAAACAAAATTATATAATGGAGTTCTAGAAAAATTTGAAACATTAGCATTCCAGCTTCCGATGGTTATGTGTTGTGTGGCAGTTATTTTGCTAGTTATGATGAAAGTTTGTTTTTATAATAAGGTACTGGAATTTTTAGGGAAAATATCATTTGAAATAATTCTTATTAATGGCGTTTTTAGTAATGTCTATTTAGGACTTTCTAGCTTTAGTGTTACTTTGTATGTTGCTCTTGTTATACTTTCAACTATTTTAGCAGCTATGATTATCTATCGAGTTAAATTATGGGTATTAGATAGAAATGAATAGGCGAATTTTTATTTAGAAGAAGGACGAAGAATATTTAAAAGGGGGAGTTACAAATGTATAGAAAAAAAATATGCATTTTATTCATTGGAATTATTCTTTGCGTATGGATGGTTAATCCTTTGGTCTATGCAAAGGAAAAGGAAGGTTATAAAGAATATAAGATAGAGAATTTTACTGTAAGCTTTCCAAATGAATGGAATGTCATGTATGAGAAAAATGAAGACTTGGAGCGGATTTATACCATGTATCATTTGGACTCGTACGAAAATTGGGAGAACTATATGAGTGATTACATATTCGAAGCAATTAACACGGATGAGGTGGATTTGACTTCGCAGTATGGTGCACTGGGCAATGAAAAAGCCATAAGTATTTTCTTAATCGATTATACAACTAAATTTCAACCTGATTTTTTGGAATTAAAGGAATTGCCAGAGAAACAAAGAACGGAATTTTTAGATAAATTTAAAAATACCATGTTGGCTGAATCGCATATGAAGTATATCGATTCGTATATTGTTAACGGAGATACACTTGATTTTGTAGTAGTTGAACTGAAAATAGAAAAATATCAATATGCCGTTGCTGGAACAGTTACCGGAGGCAAGGTATATACCATGATGGCAACGTCACAAGATCCAAAATCAGTTCTTGCAGAAAAAAAAGAAATTTTTGAAAATGTTATGCAGAGTTTTTCTGTTGAACCTACAACTATTGCTGAAACTGAGGAAGTGCCAGTAAAAGCAGATGCCGGTTCAAAAAATTATAATTTAACGACGGGATTGTTTATCGTACTAATTTTTACTGTTTTACTTTGGAATGCAAAAGTGAAAAGAGGCAAAGAGTTTCATGAAGATGCTTTTGGTGTGGATAAGACAAAAGGTCTGCAAGGATTCTGTGCGATTGGCATTATGTTGCATCACATGGCTTTGATAATCACGCAAAACAATCAGTTGGATAAAGGTTTCCTTAATCTTTTTTGTGATATTGGGGTAGTTTTTGTTGGTGTCTTCTTCTTTTGTTCAGGCTTTGGATTATATACAAGTTTTAAAAATAAACCAAATTACCTAAATGGATTTCTAAGAAAGAGATTATCTGCCATTTTAATTCCATTTTATGTGGGAAATACAATTTTTGTAGTCACAACTATTTTGTTTGGAGCAAAGTATAAACCAAGTGAATTAATAAGTGCCTTTACCGGATGGGTTCTTATGAATACACAACTATGGTATATCGTGGAAATCTTTATACTGTACATCGTATTTTACCTTTTGTTCCGTTTTATAAAAAAGGAATCAGTGGCTTTTTGGTTTATGGGTATTTTGGTGGTTGGTTTAATGACCTTCAGTCTATTGCTTGGACACGATACAAATACAATCAGCGGTGGTGCGTGGTTAAAAGGTGAATGGTGGTATAATGGTATATTTGTATTCTTTGTGGGTATGACATTTGCAAGATATTATCCGTTCTTGGTGAAAATGATTCAAAAATCTTATTGGATTTGTTTGGCTATTGGTATTAGTGGAAGTGGTGCATTTTATGTGTTAACTGAGATTATGCTTAAAACGAAAGGATACTGGTGTGAAACGGAAAATTATGCGGGATATCTGGAAAAAGTGCAGACGCTTTCCTGTCAGTTGCCAATGATTACTTTTATGGTCATTACTTTCTTATTAATCACAATGAAGATTCAGTTCAAAAACAAGGCACTTACTTTTCTCGGAAAAATATCCTTAGAACTGTATATTATTCACAACCTGTTTATTACATATTTACGAGGTACCTTCCTAATAGAAAATGATTCTCTTTTTATATTATCAGTGTATGTGATGTCTATTTCGATGGCAGTATTGCTACATGTTTTGGATCATAAGCTGATACAGTTCATAACCGGGGGGAAAAATAATAATAAACCAGATGAAGGAAAAACGAAGGGGAAAAGTGAACATCTGATAGACTGTATGCGACTGCTTATGGCATTTTTAGTGGTTTGTATTCATTATCCTTTTGAAGGAAAAATCGGGCAGATTATTTTTTGCTTCGGCAAGGTAGCAGTTCCTTTCTTTTTGGTAGTTAGTGGATATTTTTGTTATTCTAGGGAACATGATGTCTTTATTGGGCGTATAAAAAAGCAGACAGGAAGGATTTTTATGATTTCGGCAGGCGCTGGTTTTTTATATGGATATCTGTATTTGCTGGGAACTAAGTTAGGCTTTATAGATGCTGGAATTCAGACGGTGATAACGGAGAAAAGCCTGATTAATCTGTTTATTTTTAACGAATCTTCAGTTGCACCGCATCTTTGGTTTCTAGGCTCTTTGTTTTATGCACTTATACTGATGCTGATTGTTACTAAACTTAACATTGATAAATATGTAATGTATATCTCACCAGTTTTAATTGGAATATATGTATATTTATCTTATGTAGGCAAAGCTGATTATTATGTAATTCGTAATGCGCTACTGGTAACCTGGCCTTATTTTATGATGGGCTGCTTGATAAAGCGTTATAAAGATCAAATACAAAGTCATATAAAGCCTTTCTGGGTGAATGTGTCCGCGCTTATGTGTCTGGCGCTTGTTATCGTGGAATATAATATTCGACATACGATAAGCGTACCCTATATTAGTACGGAAATATTAGTGTACCTTATTGTGCTGGTTTGCTTAAATTATTCCGAGTTCGGAAAGGGTACGATTATTAATTGGTTGGGGTCAAAATGTACGTTATTTGTATACATTACTCACATATTTGTATTATGGATTTTCTGGTATGGAGTGTTTGGTTTGAAGAATGTAAATCCTGCCATGATTACATTATCAGCCTTTTTTATTCCACTACTTGTCTGTGCAGGAATTGAGATATATAAAGCGCGTAGTGGTTTGGTCGAGAAAAAATAGGGTTTGAATTCAGCTTATGAAAAAAATTATGGGCGCTACACTTAGAAATACAAGGGTAGCGCCCCAAAATATACTGCATTACAAACGGTTCGATACATAAAGCACAGCGATTTGAAATCTTACTGCGTATTTAATGCTGTAAGGATAAGGATTGAATTGGATGACTCCTAATGATATGCTTAAAGATAGACTAATAACAACTCGTTTTTGAGAGGTGTAGCTATATTATCAGTTATAATAAATAATGAATACAAGGAGCACTAGCAATGGGAAATAAAATATTACTTTTAGAAGATGATTTAAGTTTGATAGACGGTTTGCAATATTCATTGAAGAAAAATGGGTTTGAGCTTGAAATTAGCCGTACTGTTAATGAAGCGATAGAATTAATCAAAAATAATACATACGATATATTGTTGCTGGATGTTACATTACCAGATGGCACGGGTTTTATGGTGTGCGAGCAGGTACGAAAGAACGGTAATCCGGTTCCTATTATCTTTTTGACCGCTTTGGACGAGGAAGTCAATGTAATCCGTGGATTAGACAGCGGTGGTGACGATTATATTACGAAGCCATTTAAATTGGGCGAATTATGCTCGCGTATTAGGGCGTTACTGCGCCGGGTTGGAGATTCAAACTCAAGTAGGCCCACTACACTTGATTGCGGGGATATCTCAATTGACTTGCTATATAGCCGTGTTTTATTAAAAGGAAAGCTTTTGGAACTAACAAGCGCCGAATATAGGCTGCTGTGCGTATTGGTTCAAAATGCTGGGCATATAGTCGCTCGGAACATAATATTGGATGAAATGTGGGATGGAACAGGAGAGTTTGTAGATGATAACACACTTTCTGTGTATGTTCGCCGTTTGCGCGAAAAATTGGAAGACGATCCGTCACATCCCAAACATCTTATCACAGTGCGGGGCTTTGGATACCAATGGAAAGAGGTGTTGGAATGAGTTTTTTTAAAGAAAAACAGTCACGTCATTTCTTCTTAAGCCTGATTGCTCTTTCTATATTACTACTTGGAGCTGGTGGGTTATTTTGTGAGTTACAGACACAAAAGGTGAAAGAAATGATGTTGTCTCAAGATTATGCGATTGCCAGTTCCCTTTTGAGTAATGGAGTATCTCCTGACGTGATTGCTTCTGCTGTTGCAAATGACCAAGATAACGGGCAAGGGAAACGCTTACTCATACAACTTGGAATTACAGAAAAAACCTCAACCCGATTCCTTCCAACGGTCTCCAGATTTGAATCAGCCACTTTTCAATCCGTACTTTTTGGTAGCGTAATATTTATTTGTATGCTCTTTAGTGTATGTTTTGTCTCCTATAAAAAAAGAGAACAGTTGTATCATCAAGCGCAAAAAGTCATACTTACGTTTTTGCAAGGTGATTTTACAACGCATTTGCCGTGCTCCGACGAGGGCACATTGTATCAACTGTTTGCGTATGTTGATAACCTTGCATCTGCATTGCAAGCAAAGAAAGAAGCAGAATATAAGGCTAAGGAGTTTTTAAAAAATACGATTTCTGATATTTCGCATCAATTAAAAACACCACTAGCTGCACTCAATATGTATAACGAAATTATTTCGAACGAGCCAAGAAATCCAACAACAATCACTGAATTTTCGAAAAAAACGGATTTGGCTCTTGATCGTATGGAACATTTAATACAGTCTCTTCTCAAGATTACTCGGCTTGATGCGAAAAACATTATGTTCGAAAAAGCACCGCATCGAATATCTGATATCATTGCTCAAGCGACCACGGAACTGACAACACGGGCTAGCTGTGAAGAAAAGCAAATTATCATAACAGGGCAACAAGACGATCAAATTACCTGTGATAGACAATGGACATGCGAAGCTTTGGGAAATATTGTAAAGAACGCTTTGGATCATACGAGCGCCGGTGGTCGCATCTGCATTTCATGGGAACGCTCTCTGGCTATCATACGAATTTCAATTACTGATGATGGAGAGGGTATTGCTCCAGAGGAGATGCATCATGTTTTCAAACGCTTTTACCGAAGTAAAAACTCCAAGGATGCACAAGGAGTCGGTCTCGGACTTTCCTTGGCCAAATCGATTGTTGAGGGCCAAGGGGGATTCCTATCTGTGCACAGCACCATTCATTTGGGTACAACCTTTACCCTGTCGTATCTTACGGAAATGTAAGATACAATTCACCTTAATGTAAGCTCCATTTGTTATCTTTTGATGGAAGGAGGTTATAAACGATGGAAATTTTAAAAATTGAGAAGCTTTGTAAAACATATGGAAAAGGAGAAACACAGGTCAATGCTTTAAAGAACATTTCTTTTACCATGCAAAAAGGTGAATTTGCAGCGGTAGTCGGTGAATCTGGCTCGGGCAAAAGCACGTTACTTAATTGTATAGGAGGCTTGGATAACCCAACCTCTGGCAATGTGTTTCTGGAGGGCAAGGATCTATTTACGATGAAGGAACAAAACCGGACAGTTTTCCGACGCAGAAATATAGGTTTTGTATTTCAGTCCTTTCAATTAGTACCGGAATTAACAGTGGAACAGAATATTATTTTTCCAATTCTTTTGGATTATCAAAAGCCTGATCCTGCTACGGTAAGTGAGATTTTAGAAGTTTTAGGGCTAACGGATCGCCGGAATCATCTGCCTAGTCAGCTTTCTGGTGGTCAGCAGCAGCGTGTGGCGATTGGCCGTGCACTGATTACGAAGCCGATGCTGATTTTAGCCGATGAACCTACCGGCAATTTAGACAGTAAAAACAGTCACGATGTAATGGATATACTTGTGAAAGCATCCAGACATTATCAGCAGACCATCTTAATGATTACTCATAATATGAATTTGACTGCCTTGGCAGACCGTGTCCTGCGTGTAACGGACGGTGTTCTTACAGACTTAGGGGGGATTCGGGAATGAAAAGTTATCTGGATCTCATCCCTATTTCCGCCAAAGTTCATAAAAAGCAAAGCAGAATGACGAAGATTTGCATTGTACTTGCAGTTTTTCTAGTGACTGCTATATTTAGTATGGCGGATATGGAAATACGCAGCCAACAATTGCAGGCAATAAAAGGATATGGAAATTGGCATGCTATATTCTCCGGTGTTGATGAACAGGCGGCAGCAATGATTGCTGCCCGACCGGAGGTTAAAGTCTCTGGGTGGTATAGTTATCTTGGTGAGAAAGCTAAGTATAAGATTTCAGGAAAACCTGTCAGTGTTGCAGGGGTAGATAAAAATGTGTTTGAAGAGATATTCCCCACGAAGCTTAATGAAGGAGTATACCCAACAAAGAAAGATGAAGTTATTTTATCTAAAAATGCGAAAATCGCTCTTGGCATCGACGTGGGTGATACAATCGCAGTGGAACATTCGGGTTTCGAACCTTTACGACTTACGGTGGTGGGCTTTATGGAAGCAACTTCAAAGATGTTAAGCCAGGATAGTTATATGCTACTGCTTACAACCGATGGATTTTGCAAGACAATACCAAAGAATCAGTACACAAGCCAATTTATGGTACAGCTTTCCAGATACTGCAATATGCAAAAGGTAATTGCCGATATCACACAGCAATACCAACTGACAGCGAAACAAGTATCCCAGAATACCATGCTGCTTGGAATGATAGGACAGAGTAAGGACAATTATATGCTTACACTTTACGGTACTGCCGCCGTTTTATTTGTAGTCGTGCTGTTGGCTAGTATTTTGATGATTGCAAGCAGTCTGAACAGCAATGTAGTGCAAAGAACAGAATTTTTTGGTATGATGCGCTGTCTGGGTTCTACCAAAAAGCAAATTATGCGTTTTGTTCGTCTGGAGGGATTGCAGTGGTGTAAAACAGCGATTCCAATTGGACTTTCAATGGGAATGGTGGTCGTATGGATTTTATGCGCACTTTTGAAGTTTTTAAGTCCCGGCTACTTTGCCGAAATGCCGACCTTTGGTATCAGCTGGATTGGCATTCTGTCTGGTATTGCAGTAGGTATTCTTACGGTGCTTTTAGCCGCCGGATCTCCGGCAAAAAAAGCAGCCAAGGTCTCTCCACTTACAGCGGTATCAGGAAATGCGAATTCCACTCAGTCTCCTCGTACTGCGGCAAATACAACCTTTTTTAAAGTTGATATCTCTCTTGGTATTCAACACGCAAAGATAAGTAAAAAGAATTTTCTTTTAATGGTTGGCTCCTATGCTCTAAGCATCGTACTGTTTCTTAGTTTTTCAACAGCAGTTGACTTTATGCACCATGCAATCAAACCGTTAAAACCGTGGACGCCGGATCTTTCCATAATCAGTTTGGATAATACCTGCTCCATCGACAGTCAGCTGGTGGAAACATTACAGGATAATCCGAACGTAAAACAAGCATATGGACGAATGTTTGCCTATGACGTTCCAGTAAAAACAGCCGGACAAGATAAGGTGATAAACCTTATTTCTTATGAAGAACATCAGTTTTCATGGGCAAAGAAATGCCTGCTGGAAGGTTCGCTCAATGATGTAAAACAGAAAAATAATAAAGTCTTGGTTGTCTATGACTCAGAAAACGCCCTGCATGTCGGGGATACGTTTTCACTTAATTTGGGGAAAGGACAAAAAGAAGTCGCTGTGGCAGGGCTGCTTTCTTCCAGCCCGTTTGATCGCGAAAAAGGTATTGAGACTGTTATATGCTCTGATGCGACATTCCAACAGCTGACCGGCAAAACAGGCTATACCATCATTGATATAAAGCTTTCTAATAGTGCAACGGATGATGATGTAAATGAAATCCGTTCCCTGGCAGGCGCCAATACACAGTTTAGCGATCAGCGCGCGGGTAATCATGAAGCAAGAGGTGCTTTTTATTCCATGGCACTGTTCATCTATGGTTTTCTAGTGATTATTGCAATGATTACCATATTCAATATCGTGAATAGCGTTTCTATGAGTGTTTCCGCTCGCATGAAACAGTATGGCGCTATGCGTGCTATCGGTATGAGCGACCACCAGCTGGTTAAAATGGTTACAGCAGAGGCTGTGACGTATTCTGTTGCAGGCAGTATTGTGGGATGCGTTCTGGGGTTGCCGTTGCATAAACTCTTATTCGAGCAGATGATTGCCTCTCGCTGGGGCGATCTGTGGAATCTTCCGTTCGGAGCTCTCGGAATGATTGTTGCGATTGTTATTATCACATCCATTTTTGCTGTGCACGATCCAGCAAAACGAATTCATAATATGTCTATTGTTGATACAATCAATGCACAGTAGAACTTAGGGTAGACCGAACAAAAAAACAATTCAATAAATCTGCCATCAGGCAAACAACCATGAGGTTATGTTCTTCGTTACTGAAAAACATAGCCTCTTTTTTTGTTGTCCGATTTGCAGAAAAAGAAAGGCCTGATTAAAGTGATTACAAGGCTAATTTCCTCTATCCGAATATCGAATATGCCTGTGCTTCTGGCATGAGCTGGCTATGCACCGATAGCAAAGGTGATCTTTTTCGTAATTATGCAGGCATCGCAAAAGATTATTATGGATACAATATCTCAGTGTTAGATCTGCGTAACCAAACCAGATCAGATGGAGACAAAATCCTGCACTTAGTCAATAAGTATATGGATGCTTATATGAAAAATCCTAACAATCTATCCCTTAAAGCAAAGGCACAAAAGTATGAAAAGATTACAGCAAAAACCATAATTACAAGCAGCGGTGAAGATGCCAGCAACTATGTCCAGAAGTTATACCCCATCAAAAGATTAGAGGAAGCAATCTTCGAACAAAAAGTACAGGAGGAAGTTACCAGGAGATTAGTGATCATTATGGATTGAGCTAGAAATAAATAACTAAAATTGCTGCTTAGTATGACAAAACAGAGAAGCAGTTTGAATAAGAGATTAATATCACCTGAGTGAACGTTCAGTTATTTTTACTATCCAAAAGTTTTAAAGGTTTGTTTCTAACAAGGAAAAATTTTCAATAAAATATTTTAAATATTTTTCCTTTGGTTTGTTCTGGTATGCAATTCCATATTCCATAGTTTCCTGTTCCTGTATAGGAATTGTTACTATATCTTTTATATCAGTAGGAATGCAAAATTCCGGCATAATTGCTATCCCATAACCTGCTTTTGCCAACAAAATGCCTACTTGATCATTTTCACAAATAAAACCTAATTCTTGTTGTGAATGAAGTGTTAATTTCTCCTGTGCTTTATCTTTATATTGAAAAGGGATCAATTTGGGATGTAAGGTAATCAGGCAGCTTTCTTTTAAATCATTAAAAGTTAACTTTTCACATTTACTCAAGGGAGAATTAATAGACATAACAGCATATTTTGTAAGAACTTTTAATTTTTTGAAAGTACAATTCCTAATATCTTTAAGCATCTCTTTTGTTGAAAGTATAATATCTAATTGTTTGTCATTAAATAGAGTTATAAGTTGAGAATAATCATTTATTAAAACAACTGGATATACTCGGGGATATTCTTTTTGTAAATTTGATAAAACTTTAAATAAACTATGCAGTTCCGCATTACTTGTACAGCCAATACGAATAAAATTGATATTCCGTGTCGCTGCTTTCTCGGCACGTTTTTTGGAAATATCAATTTTCATTAATATTTCTTTTGCATCACCATAAAAGGATGTGCCTGCTTCTGTTAATTTCACCATTTTAGAAGTACGGAAAAATAATTGTGCATTTAGTTCTGCTTCGAGATTTTGAATGTGATGCGTTACCGTAGGTGGTGATAAATAAAGCTCCTCTGCAGCCTTTGTAAAATTTAATTTATCAGCGACGCATATAAAACATTGTAATTGTTGTGTATTCAAAAGACGATCTCCTTTTTTTATTTTTGTTAATTATAAAGCAATTAATCAATCATTTCAATATATCATTAGATTTTATCTAATGATATTACGTTTTTTGTAATTCTCTTTTTACTTATATAGTGTTAGATTATATATTGTGATTTGCCTTAATGACAAAACACTTAAAAACAAGCTACTATGAAAGATGATAGAAAAATTAGTCAGAAAGAACTAGACAATCAGCAAGTAATATTGTTGTGGAGAAAGTATTATAGTTTAATTATTATCCGATAGATTTAATATCGCATATAATTTTATCTATAAAATACTTAAAAAAGGAGATTATATCATGCGTTATATTGTAACGGGTACAGATGGGAAACTTGGCGGAAGAGTTGCGGAAAATATGTTAAAAGAGGTAGAGCCAAAAGATTTAATTTTTACGTGCCCTAATATTGACAAATTAAACCCGGAGAAGAAAGAATATTGGAAACAGCTTGGAATAAGCGTAAAACAAGCTAATTATGATCTTATTGAAGAAATGACAGAAGCATTTACCGGAGGAGATAGAATTTTTATTGTTTCGGGAGTACTTATTGGTGATGTTAGAGTGCAGCAACATAAGAATGTTGTAGATGCTGCTATTGCGGCGGGAGTAAAGCATATTACATATACTTCTTGCCTCGGGGCAAGCGATCCAGCATACGAGCATGTATATGTAACGCCAGATCATACAGCAACAGAAAAGTATATTAAAGAAAGAGCAGAAGAAACAGGTATTTCATATAACTTTATAAGAAATAATTTGTATTTAGAGAATTATCTTACGACGTCTGTCATGTTGGCATTGATGTCTGATAATAAGTGGTATACTACTGCGGGTGAAGGAAAAGCTACATTTATTCCGAAAGATGACAGTGCAAGAGTTGCAACTGCCTTGCTGTTGGGAAGGGGAGAACAAAATACGGCATATAATGTATGTGGGTCTGAATCAATTTCCCAGAGGGATATCGTAGAATTAATCACTGAGTTGTCGGGTATAAAAATTGAATATTGTCCTGTTAATCATGAGGAGTTTTTTGAATATTTGGATTCCATAAATATTCCTAGAGATTGCTATGCTGATTTTTCAAAATCTCCAGTTCCATGGTGCGGAAATGATATGGTAACAAATGAAGCTAGTATAGCGGAGGGTTTAGCAGATATAAAAAGTGATGCTGTGGAAAAATTAACAGGAAAAAAACCAAAAACTGCTAAAGAGATAGCACAGAATTATAGTTATATTTGGGAACAAAATATAAAAAATTGGAAAGATATCAAATAGTTAATTAAAAGTTTTCACTTAGACTTTTGTGACAGTAGAATTATCAAAGTACAATACCTATTAGATCTTTGCTTTAACAACAAAAATAGTGCAATGGATAAGGAGTAGTGTTAATTTGATAAATTAGAACTTTAGTTGGCTAAACAAATAAAATCTGTAATGTAATAGTTGCCAAAGCGTTTGTTAAAGGAAATTATTTCTTGAAATAAATTGCTTGGGCAACTATTACTTCGGCTATTGGGAGGAAATTTTAATGAAAGAACACCAGCTAACACAGGAAAATCCATTAGCAACGGCCCCTATTGGAAAGTTAATAGCTAAATATGCGATTCCCTGTGTGGTTTCACTTGTTGTGAATGGTCTATATAACATTGTTGATCAAATTTTTATTGGAAATGAGGTAGGCTATCTAGGAAACAGCGCTACTAACGTCGTATTTCCTTTAACAATACTTTGTGTTGCGATAGGCACGTTGTTTGGCGATGGAACAGCGACCTATCTCAGTCTGAAACTTGGAGAGCATAGATCGGAGGATGCAAAGAAAGGGGTTGCCACTGGCATTATTTTGTCAGTAGTCGCAGGTCTTGCAATATTTGCAATTTCAGCGATATTTTTAAAACAGATTGTATATTTGTTTGGATGTACAGAAACTATTGAACCGTACGCACTGGGGTATGGTAGTATTATAATGATAGGATTTCCATTTGTTTTAGTTTCTACAACGCTTAATTCCATCATTCGTGCTGACGGAAGCCCAAAGATTGCAATGCTCTCGATGGTGTCGGGAGCAATATTTAATACAATCGCTGACCCTATTTTTATATTTATTTTTAAGTGGGGTGTAGAGGGTGCAGCACTTGCTACTATCATGGGACAGATTATAGCGTTTATTATTGCTTTATCCTATATTAAAAAGTGGAAATGCATCAAACTCCAAAGGGCAGACTACAAATTCAGTATCCAACATTATAAGGCAATTGTACCACTGGGAATTTCCAGCTTTATTAACCAAATGGCAATCGTCATTATGACAGCAGTCATAAATAATGCATTGACAGCAAGTGGAACCAAATCTGTATATGGAACGGATATTCCCTTAGCTGCTATGGGCATCACCCTAAAGGTCAATCAAATTTTCTTATTTATTGTCGTCGGAATTGCTAGTGGTGCTCAACCAATTATAGGGTTTAATTTCGGAATGAAAAATTTTCGGAGAGTTATGAAAACGTTTAATATTTGTGTTATTAGCGCTACGGGAGCAGCAGTAATTGCATCTATCATCTTTCAGTTTGCACCCATGACCATTGTATCTTTATTTGGAGCAGAAAGCGACTTATATAATGATTTTGCCGTGAAAAGTTTCCGTATATTTCTTCTGTTTTGCATTCTTAACGGATTTCAAACTGTGGCTAGCATTTTTTTACAGGCAATTGAAAGACCTATTCAAGCAATGTTGTTGTCACTATCACGCCAGATCGTATTTTTGGTTCCTTTTGTTATAATTCTTCCAAAATATTTAGGTGTTGAAGGCGTTTTATGGGCAGGTCCTGTGGCGGATGCGTTGGCTTTTGTGTTGGCACTTATTATCACAGTAATTGTTATTAGAAAATTAAAAATTACGGATATGAAAGAAATCAGAAAATGAAAGAGAATATGATAATCATCATAGTTAGCCAGTTCAATAATGGGTATGGTTTAATGAAGTAGAAAAAAACCTTACAGAAATAGATATTACCTTGAAAAAACGATTCTATTTTTTATATAAAGATATGTGATGCTTCTGTTGTCTAAAAACAACTAATTTGATTGTTAAAGAGAAAACCAAAACAGTAACTTGGTTATATTATCAACGAAGTGAAATATCGCAAAATGATACCCACCAAATAAAAAAAAGTGTGTTTGGTGGGTTGCTTTATCTGTTGGTCTATATTGGACATATCGCTGCTCGTGAGATGCAGCGATATTAAATCACTTACAAAAACGATATTGTTATTGCCTCTTTCAATAAAAACGCATTCATTTTTGGAGAAGAAATATGACTCTATGTAAAACTTATCAAAACAGGGAAAATACGAAATAAACAGCAAGAGCGCACAAAAGGACAATTATGTCTGTAGGTATGCTCTTTTTTGTTATGCAGAATTAATGCAAGATGTCGTTCGGAGCAAAGAGCTTGCTGTATTGGAGAGTGTTGGCATGATGATGAAGCAATTACACATCAAGTTAATATCGGCTTTGAATCAAGTCATATCATCCCGAAGCGCGTCAATTATATTTTCTTTTTTTATTTTGCTAATGGCATACAGCATTGTAATGAACACGATAAAGAACACGCTGAAAATGCTGATTGCCATACTGCCCCACGGAAATATGAAATCGAAGTTGTCCATCCTTTCTATCGTCACTAACCCTACGTAAATCAGCCACGAAGAGATTGTCGATATTGGAAGTCCGAATAGCAATGTCCTCATGCCATAAAAGGCACACTCGAAAATCATCATCTTATTGAAATCACGATCCGACATCCCCACCGAGCGGAGCATTGCAAGCTCCCTTCTTCGCAGCCTGATATTAGTGGAAATTGTGTTGAAGACATTTGCAACCGCAATCAGCGAAATCATGATGACAAAAACATAGGTGAACACATCAACTACAAATGTTAAGCTCCGGAATTGTTCAAGTATTGCGTGCAGATTGTACAGGGTATACGCAGACATAATTCCCGCGTCCTGAATCATCGCTTCCATTTCAGTCGCTGATTGCGAAGGATTCTTTGACAGAAAGCCCAATCCTATAGTCGCATGGGTATCCGGGGTTTCAAACTTCTCTATGAGCGAATAGGGGGCTACCATCATAAAAACGGTTGGGTTCTGCACGTTAGATTGAAGTGGGGGCGGATCTATTGGGTATGTATCGACAAATGTAATATTTATGCTTTGCCCCTGTTCCATCATTGCCTTGTCATTTGTTTCGGGAGTGACATTGATAGTCTTGGAGCGACTCGCGAACATATCAAACAACTCGCTCGGCCCTTCTTTCTTGTCAACCCGCTGTTTTGCAATGGCAATCATTTTCGCGTCCTGCCCAGTATATTCTTCTGCGGAGAAGCCCAATTCTTTGATAAAACGCAGATATTCGCTGTCCGGGATAAACTGGATGTACATTGGAAGATGAACCGTTTTGTCAGGTGTAGAAAAACCTTTGTATTCCCGGTAACGGTTTGAAAGATCGCTTGCCTTAACCGCACATGAATACGGGAATACTGCTTGATACGAGCTTTCGTAAACCCCGTTTGCGGTTTTTAGTTTGTCGTAAAGCGGGATTATTTCGCTGACGTCCATGTCTTGAGTAGTAAAAAAGATGTCATAGTCCATGTCCACTACATACCGCTGCGAAAGCCGTTTCAGTGTTGTTCCAAAAGCACTTCCCGATACAAACAACACGACGCTTAAAACAAGGGATAGCACAATGCTGCGATAGCGTTTTTTGTTTCTCTTAAAATTCTTTAACGCAAGAGTTCCCTCCAAACCGTAAATACGCTGCGCAAGTTTTGACGTTTTCACGGCTTTCGATTCGGTTTTGACCTCGTTGGTCTGGCGAATACTCTCCATTACGGGAGTGTTTGCGGCTTTTCTGGCCGGAATATAGGCTGAAATCAAAATGGTAACCAAACTGACCGCCACTGCTGCGACAATCGAGGAGACAGACACCGACAAGGTTAAAGGCACGATGCTGTAGGCGATGTTTCCGAAATTCCCGGCAACAATAGGAATTATAAGTCCGGTACTTCCTATGCCGACCATAACGCCAATTGGTATGCCGATTGCGCCAATACAAAGTCCCTCAAACAGCACCGAATTTCGCAGTTGCCTTGCCGTGGCACCTACCGATGAGAGAATTCCGAACTGTCTTATGCGTTCGTTCATCGAAATGTTGAACGAGTTATATATCAGAAAAATCGAGCCTAGCATTATTATGGCAACCAAAATGCCACCAACCGTGTACAGAAGCGTGTTGATTAGTTTATCATCCGAAAGGCCCATGAAGCGCAGCACATAATCATTTAAGACATATGCCCCTGCTCCTTCCTTGCTGCTTGCGTAATCCTTGACTTGGCGCGGGTTTTTAAGCGTGATAAATAGGCTGAAGCTGTCCGTTTGGTCCTTCGTATCTGCTTTCGTTATCAAGGTGTATCCCGGTGCCAAATGTTCCTCAAAACCGGGTCTTTCGCAAATACCCACAATCGTGTACGTTCTATCTTCTTTTGGCATAAGAACTTCTTTGCCCTCTCCAGATTCTCCCCCGGACAGATAAGGCGCGTGTTGACCGAGATTCTTGTTTCCATCCATGCGACTTCCAACAGCAAGTGAAAGCGTGTCGCCCACCTTGAATCTAACGCCGCCCTTTATCGCGACGTGCTCCGGGACTAGAATCTCATTGCTGTTTTCAGGCAGCCTGCCAGAAATCAGGCTTATTGGCAAGGTATCAAAGGCTTCCTCACTAAATCCGGCAATAAAAAGATACGGCTTTTCCGGACTCTTTACGCCGTCAAGCGTTGCATAGCCAATATTTTCAAATGTTGTGGTGTTTGCAACTTCATTGTCTTGGGTTCGCTCTTTAACGAAAGAGG
Source organism: Acetivibrio sp. (assembly GCA_041739345.1). Taxonomy (GTDB): domain Bacteria; phylum Bacillota; class Clostridia; order Lachnospirales; family Lachnospiraceae; genus DIGJ01. The sequence continues at coordinate 362,687 of JBGSNZ010000022.1, forward strand.
AATCAGCATCCAAAAACTCAACGTGCCAACTGCCGTATTTCTGGGTAGAACCGTTTATCAGGAAATTTAAAAGGGATGTGCCAAAGGTAGCGACTGCCGTAATCATGGCGGCAGACAGAACAACTCCAATCACCGTGACAATCGTTCGGGTACGGCTTTTTTTCATGCTTTGCAGGGTGACTTTGTTAAAAATATTCATCGCCGCACCATCCTCTCATCCCGCGTTACTTTGCCGTCTGATATGCCGATAATGCGGTCTGCTTGCAGGGCGATATTTTCGTCATGGGTTACGAGGAGCAGGGTCTGCCCATATTTTTTATTGCTCTCTTTCAGCAGTTTGATGATTTCATGTCCATTCCGGCTGTCCAAACTGCCCGTGGGTTCGTCAGCAAGCATGACCGCCGGGGCATTCATCAAAGCACGTCCTATGGAAACGCGCTGTTGCTGACCACCCGAAAGCTGATTGGGTAAATGCGTTTTGCGGTCTTTTAGCCCAAGCATATCGAGCAGGTCATTCAGCCGTTCCTCGTTGACCTTGCGTTTGTCCATCAGGATAGGCAAGGTGATGTTTTCCACCACATTCAGAGTGGGAATGAGGTTGTGAAACTGGTAAATCAGCCCGACCTGCCGCCTGCGGAAGATGGCGAGTTTTTCATTGCTCCCCGCATATACATCCTGCCCGTCCAAATACACCTTTCCACTTGTCGGCACGTCTACGCCGCCGATGATGTGAAGCAATGTGGATTTGCCTGAGCCAGAGGAGCCGATGATTGCGGTAAACTCCCCCTTTTCAATTGTAAGCGAAACCTGGTCAAGCGCGGTAACTTGGTTTTCACCCTTGCCGTAGGTTTTGCATAAATTTTCAATTTTTAAAAACTCCATTATGTGAGTCTCCTTTCTTATGTATCACCCATATAATAGAACCTTCAACTTACTTCTGTGTGACTTTCAGGTGAGAGATTCGTCACTTTGGGAAACGAATGGAAAATAGCGCGCCGCCCTGCGGGTGATTTTTTGCGGTAATCGTTCCTCCTTGCCGCGTTATAATCATCTTGCAAAGAGCCAATCCAATCCCGTATCCTGTAGCACCCGCGTTTTTTCCACGATAAAATCGATCAAATAGGGAGGGTAAATCTTCTTTTTCAAAGCCCACGCCGCTGTCGTGGATGGCAATCTCGGTAAACAGTGGGTTGTCCGTGCAGACGATTTCAATCTTCCCTTTAGCGCCTACACTTTCCATACAATTTTTGAGGATATTTTGAATTGCTTGTGAAAGCCAACTTAAATCGCCCTGAATAATCATCCCTTTCGGTGTATCTATTTGCAAATCAATATCGTGTAGCTCCATTGGGATTCGGAACGGGCGAAGCGCGGCGCATATCAAGTTGTTTACATCTATTTGCTCGCTTTGGAACACCACAATGCCTGCGTCCAAGCGGGATAATTTTAGTAGGGAAGTAATCAGCCAATCCATCCGCACAAGCAATTCCTCTGTTTCCCGCAGCAAGTCTTTCTGCTCGTTTTCATTAGGGTTATTCGCTAACAATGACAAAATAAGGTTCACGGATGTGAGAGGGGTGCGGAGTTGGTGGGCTATGTCGGCCAGTGAATCGGCAAGATGTTCTTTTTCTTTTTTTAGTGCGTCATTTTGCTCTCGAATACGCAGTGTCATTTTTGTGATCTCACTTTGCAGAATGGAAAGCTCACCTTCGTCCGATTCACCAATATACAAATGGTCAGCACTATGAAGCACAAGATCGATTTGATTTGAAATCCGCGCAATGCTTTTGTATCGGGCGTTGGTAAATGCGAAAAACGCTGTCCCAAAAGCGGCGGCAGAAAAAGTGGCAAGGATTCCCGCCGCTGTATTGATTGCAAATCCCAGCATTACAGTGGCGGCGGCCATTAAGGTGAACAAAATGGCAAACTGCCGAAACTCTCTATTGCGAAGCATACTCGTCCCCCAATCTATACCCCGTTCCGCGAACGGTCAGAATGATTTGCGGGTTTGCTGCGTCGTTCTCTATCTTCTCACGTAAGCGCTTGATGTACACGGTCAATGTATTGTCATTGACAAACTCGCCCGCCGCGTCCCACAATTCGTCAAGTAGCCTGCCCCTCGTGATAATACTTTTTGGATTGCAAATAAACACTAGCAACAAGCGGTATTCTAATGCGGAAAGAAAAACCTCATTGTCGTTTTTTTTCACAACGCCGCTTGCCGTATTAACATGAAGCCCTCGAATTTCAAAATCGGACCCCAAGCGCCCGCTTTTTCGCAGGGCGGTTCCAATTCGCGCAATCAATTCACGCGGACGAAAGGGCTTGGTGATATAGTCGTCCGCGCCCATGTTTAGCCCAGTAACAACACTCGCCTCATCGCCGGAAGCCGTCAGAAAGATAACAGGGACATCCCCTGTTTCTTTGATTTGCGTGCAAACTGTAAAGCCATTTCCGTCGGGCAAAGATATATCAATCAACGCCAAGTCAAATTTATTTCCGGTAAGTGCGGCAAGGGCTTCGCTCCGCGTAGGTGCGTGGGTGACTGTAAATCCCTCCGAGCGGAGTAAAAGTATAAGGTTTTTAGCAATTGCCTTATCATCCTCAACCAAAAATATCCGTTTCATTTATGTTCACCATCCTTTATTTTACTGCTTCTATATCGTCCGTCAGCTGGTTTTTCATCGTCAGCAGGAACAAGCCATTCATAACACCTCTATAGCTCTATTTTATTTCTTTTGACGGAAATATACAAGCGGACGTATAATACAAAAAAATACGGGAGCGTGGAAAGGAGTTCAATGGCATCTGAATTTAAAGGTTGGGTTGAAATTAATATAGATATTATGCAATAATATTGTTAAAATCAACATTAGAAAGAATTATAAGATGAGGGAAGATAAATGATAAAAAGGGTGCGAAACATAATAATATTTGGATCGCTTTTTGGCGGTATTTTATTACTGTTAAGGTTTGTTTTCAAACTATCTGAGGAGATGGTTTGGAAATATTACATCATTGCCAGTGTAATTATCATAGCAGGAGCAATGATAATTAATATAACATGGCAGATGAAATTAATGAAAAAAATTAAAAGTCTTGCGAAGCTATTAAAAGAGGAAGAGAGTACTGATAAATTTATTGAAGAAAATAAAAAGCTATTACACAAATTGAAATCTAATTATAATCGGAATATTATAAATATCAACTTAAGTGCTGGGTATTGTGCTAAAGGGGATTACGAAACTGCAAAAAGTATTCTTATGTCTATATCGCTTAAGCACTTAAAAGGCGTAAATAAAGTTGTATATTATGTGAATCTTGCCTATATTCATTTTAGATTAGAAGAAAATCAAAAAGCTCTTAGTATATTAGAACTGCAGAAAAAAGACTTTGCTTGTTTTGAGAAGAGTTCTTCTTTGGGTGGCTCAATCGCTATTTTAAGAATATTTCAGTATATTGTACAAAACCAATTAGAAGAAGCAAATAATTCACTTAATATGGCAAGGAAAAAGTGGACAGACAAACGTCTGCTAGAGGATTGGGAGTTCCTGCAGAGTAAAATAAATATGATGCTCTGATTGTATCAGTTGAAGAAGTAAAGTTCGGAAAGTTTGAAAACATTTCGTTGAGGATGTTAATGCTGGTTTTGGGAAATACTAACTTAAATTATAAAAGGAAGGAAAAAATTATGAATTGGATATATGAAGAAGAACGAATATATTGTGAAGATGAAAATAAAAAATTGATGGCAGAAGCAATCCTAACAGCTAAAAGCAATGGAGAAATTGATATTGAACATATTTTTGTAGATTCATCGTTACGTGGACAAGGAATTGCTTGTGAATTAATGGAAACTGTAGCAGAATACTTAAGAAGAAACAGGTTAAAAACAACGGCAACATGTTCCTATGCAAACAGCTGGCTAATAAAGAATAAGGCTTCCTATGAGGACATTATATCTTTAGATGAAAATGAAATTATTGCATGTAAAATTGACGGAAGACATTAAAAAAAACGAGACGCAGAAATTTTTAAAGCGTCTCGTTTTTTTGCTGCAATAGACGGAGCGTATAAAATCAACCTGTGCGTGGACGGGCATGACCAGTTGTGAATAAAAAGTTGATAGAAATGCTGAAATGATGTAAACTATGAACAGCTTTATTATGGATAGGGGGGTATATAAGTGCATAATATATTACTTGTCGAGGATGACCAGAATCTATGTGAAGGACTGGTTTTTTTATTTGAAAACGAAGGATATAAGGTTGAAAAGGCTAACTTAATAAAGCAGGCAAAGCAAATATATTTATCAAAAAAAATAGATTGCATACTATTGGATTGTAATTTGCCGGATGGAGATGGCTTTTCATTTTGTAAAGAGATAAGAAAGAATTCTGATATTCCAATTATCATGTTGACTGCAAGAGATTTGGAAACGGATGAAGTAACGGCGTTAGAATTGGGGGCAAATGATTATATTACAAAGCCATTCTCACTGGCCATATTAAAGGCAAGAGTAAAGGCCGTTTTAAAAAGAAACAATAATCATAATATTATTTGTTCCAATCATATCAAAATAGATAAAACAGCACTAAAAGCATATAAAGAGGACATTGATCTTGAACTTAGTTCAGTGGAGTATAAATTATTATCTTACTTCATTGAAAATAAGGGACAAATTCTTCTTAAAGACCAGATTATTCAGCATATTTGGGATACGGAAGATAACTTTGTTGACACTAATATTATATCGGTTAATATTAGAAGGCTGAGGATGAAAATAGAGGATAATCCATCGGAACCCATTTATATAAAAACGGCATATCGAATGGGGTATTTGTGGAATGAGGAAGGATAGAGATGATTAGGTGGATATTAGGCTGTAGTTGCTTTGCAGTAATCGTATTATTCATTGCAAGATATTATTATACCTATTATTGTGATGAAATGAGCAATATCTTAAATCAGATTATAGCGAAAAAGACAATTGTTGACACTACCTATAAATGTGACACTAGATTAGGCAAAATGGTCTTTCAGGCGAATAAAATCATTGATATGCTTGAACAGGACCGTAATAAATCAGAGGTAGAGAAGGAAGAAGTAAAAAGACTGATTGCTGATTTGTCACATCAGTTAAAGACTCCATTATCCAATGTTATAATGTATAGTGACTTATTGACAACTGAAAATATTAAAATAGAAAACAAAAACGCGTTTTTGAGTTGTCTCAAGGAAGAAACTTCAAAAATGGATTGGCTTTTAAAATCGTTATTTAAGATTTCAAGTCTTGAGATCGGTGCGATAGAATTTGTACCAGAGAATTGTACAATTAAAGAAACCATAACACAAAGCATCAGTGCGGTGTTTGGAAAAGCATATGAAAAACAGATAACGATTGAATATATAGATTTTAAAAATATAAATTTATTACATAACCGAAAATGGACAGCAGAAGCGATTATAAACATACTTGAAAATGCAATTAAGTATTCAAATATCGGCTCCAAGATAACCATCAGCGTAGAACCAAGAGAGCTTTATACCGCTATTGTAATTCGTGATCAGGGAATCGGTATAAATCCTAGTGAATTCAATGATATTTTCAAACGATTCTATCGAAGCGATAAGGTGAAAAATCTGGAGGGCGCGGGGATTGGTTTGTACTTAGCGAGACGAATCATAACAAAAGAAGGCGGTAATATAACAGTGCAATCAGAACCCGGAAAAGGTAGCTGTTTTTCACTGTTCTTACAAAATTGTAAGAACTAAAAGGGAGGTATGTAGCATCTGTGTAAGAACTGTCATATAGAATTTAGGTAGCATTAATGAGTACGGGATGTTGATTTGAGACATTTTAGTACCAAAAGAAAGGATTCTTTTAATATGATAGTATTACAAACAAAAGAGATCAAAAAGCATTATGGCAAGCATGAAACAGTGGTGAAGGCGCTGGACGGAATTAATCTTACGATTGAGAAAGAAACCTTTACTGCAATTGTTGGAATGTCAGGCAGTGGTAAAAGCACACTTCTACATATTCTGGGAGGTCTTGATCAGCCGACTTCTGGTGATATATTGATTTCGGGTAAAAATATTGAGAGCATGAAGAAAAAGGAGTTAACTGTTTTTCGCAGAAGAAATATTGGTTTTATCTTTCAAAATTACAATTTGATGCCAATACTTAATGTATTTGATAATATTGCTTTACCGATTAAACTAGACGTGGGTAATAGAGTAGATAAGTCTTATATTGAAGAAATTATGGAAAGCCTTGGAATTAATGACAAGAAATTATGTTATCCAAATCAGCTCTCGGGAGGGCAGCAACAGCGTGTAGCAATAGCTAGAGCCCTTGCAAACAAACCTGCAATCATTTTGGCAGATGAACCGACAGGTAATCTGGATTCCAAAACCTCGATGGAGGTAGTTTGCTTATTAAAAGAAACGAGTGATAAATTCAATCAGACCATCGTAATGGTAACTCATAACGAGGAAATCGCGCAACTTTGTGATTCTATTATCCGAATAGAAGATGGAAAAATACTTGAAAGAGGCGGTGATCGGTAATGAAAACCAGCCTTGAGATTGCCCTTCAATATATCAAATACTATAAAAACAAGTCGATTTCTATCCTTTTTAGTATCATACTTGCAGTTGCCTTAATTGTTGGGTTAGGAACTTTATTTAAAAGTGCTCAGAATGCAAATGTTGAGAAGGTAAGGAAGGAAACGACGGATTATCATTATTACCTTCCTGTTAATCAAGAACAATTTGAAATACTGGAAAGCAATAATGCAATCGAGAATACAGCAGTCACAAAGTATTATGATTCTGCAAAAGAACCGAATCAAATTAATATTATTCGTGCTGATGTAAATTACATTAATCTTTCGAATTCAAAGGTAATAAAAGGCAGAATGCCAACAAAAGAGGGTGAAATCGCTCTGGAAGAGTGGGTCATTCGCAATTTGAATATCAAGCCTGTGGTCGGAGAAAAAGTTACGTTTCAATTAGTGAAATCAAAGAAAAGTGAAACCTTCACGTTAACGGGAATTCTAGGAGATTTTCCGCAGAAAAAAGCAGAAGATGTAATGGAAGGTTACATTGTTTTTAAAGAGAATACAAAGAATTTTAATACATATATTAAGTTCAATGAACTGCAGGATATAAGGAAACAGTTTAAGCTACTTTTGAAAAAAATGAATTATACAGAGGATAATATCTATGTTAATAGAGACTTGTTGGAAGCACTAAATGTTGCAACCTATATTCCGGCCTTTGGAACGAACGGAAGTGTTCGTTTTATTATTGATCATTATCATCTAGATATGTTGGGTGTTATTTTTGCTATAAGTCTATTTAGTGCTTTGGTTATATATAGTGTTTTTCATATATCAACGATGAAGAGAATTTCTGAGTATGGTTTACTAGAGGCTTTGGGTGCAGAAAATATTCAGATTTTTATGGTCTTGATGTTTGAGCTTCTGATACTTTTTTTGGTAGGATATCCAATTGGAGCGCTTACCGGATATCTTGGTTCCATATTGCTCAATAACAGATTTGCAAGTGTGCTGATTGGACATGAGGTAAATTCAGGTCAAATTTACATATCAACAAAATCAATTTTGATCGGTGCGCTGTTTTTATTGCTTTTACTTATCATTATAGCAATATGCACACTGAAGAAATTAAATAAGCTTACTCCAATGGAAGCAATTCAGCAAAATTATAAGCAAAAATTATCAAAGCAAAAAAGTAAAACTCAATATAGCTTAAGAAAAGGCAGTATTACCAATGTCATTTCTTATAAAAATATTGTTCGGAAGAAGTCAGCTTTTTTAGGTATCTTATTATCTTTGTCTTTGGGAGGAGCAATTTTCCTCTGCGCGACTTATGCAATCGATCTTAAGATGGAAAATAATGAGCTCAGCATTAAAGCTGATAATGATTTGAATTCAGACTATCAAATCAATATACAGGCAACTGATTTTGACAATGGAATACGCAATAGTCAAATAGCAGAGATAAAGAAAATAAGTGGTATTGATTTGGTAAGCCCAATCAGCTATTACTACGGTAGTATTGTATTAAATGATGACAAAATGCTTTCAAAAATTATGTGGGATGATTATAATAATGAATCCTATTTTAAAAATTCTTTTGGTGGAATGTATAGCAAAATAGACGATAGCAGTAATAATTATCTCTTGAGGACAGGGATTTACGGTTATGATGATCATATGCTAAATGTGTTAAAAGATTATATCCTTGAGGGTGAAATTGATATTGGGAAAATGAAAAATGACAATCTTATCTTGTTTAAGCAAATACAGGATGGTGGTAATGGTTTATATGATTTGATTGATGTTAAACCTGGGGATACCATTACGATTAGGTATCAAAAGAGTCCTAAACTATCGGAAAAGTCACTTAGATTCGAAGAAGGACCGGAATATATCGAAAAAGAATATATTGTGGGTGCAACTTTGAAACGAGTTGCTGCAAGCAATGACTACTTTCTTGGAGATAGCGGTGAGGATATCATTATGACAAATGACCAGTTCCAAAGAGATTTTGGAATTAATACCTATAACATGGTGAGTATTACGAAAAAAGAGGACTCAAATCACGATACGGTTGCCAATAAAATAAAAGAAGTAGTAAAAGATACTCCGCTTAGCTCAGTTCGCGATCTAACAATTGAAATTGCTGAAAATAATGCTTTTGTTAACAAACAGCGTTCATTTTTATATGGCATAACGTTTGTTTTATTTGTCATCAGTTTATTCAATATTTTGAATAACATCAGCTATAATGTCTTGTCAAGAATGAATGAATTTGGTGTTCTGCGTGCTATGGGTATAACCGATGAGAGCATTTTGGGGATGGTAATTCGAGAGGGTTTTTTATATGGATTTTTCGCAAGTATCATAACAGTTTTTATCTCTTTACTTGGTCAGTTAGCGGTACTTAAGATGGTCAAAATAGCGTATTTATATATTGATCCACATTTCACAATTAATATTAAGGCATACATTGTCATAACTATCCTTAATATCTTAGTTGCTATTGTGGCTACGATTATATCATCTAGGAAGATTATTAAAATAAGCATAGTTGAGGAAATAAAAAAGCATCTGTAGAAAGCTACCTTGACAACGTTCGATTATCTTTAATGTCCGTTGCAGACGAATTCAAAATAATAGGACTGAAGGAGATAAGGCTCATGGTATTTAATCGTCATCTGCCAGAGAAATTTTTTGTGGGCAAGGGTACCCGGTTTATAGTTTTTTAGCAAGGTTGCATACCGTTTCTTTTCTTTTTCATCGGCATAGTTTTTAAAATATCCCCAGATGTGGTCTGCCGCATTAATAGCTCCACCGCGGGAGACCTCCTTGAGCATTGCATGATCTATAAGGCTATAAAATTCTACTATCGGGTAATTTTTCTTGTCTTTTAGAAGCTGACGTATCTTAATATAGTCCTCATGGGACTTCTCCAGGATCAGGTATTTATACCTGGACCATTCCTGTTCCAAGCGTAGGATAGAACGGTTTTTCGCTGTCAGATTCAGGCATTTTACGGCGGACAGATTCTTATCTTTGACTTCCAGCATGATGTCAAGATCCATTACTCCAAGTCCTTTAATGAAGTCCTGGAAAGTCACGAGGGAAATGGTTTGTGAGTGGGAACCCGGCTTTTTTAATGGATTTTGCTCCGAATAATGGATCTTTTGTCTGCCATCTTCCGGTTTCCATGTATCCTTGCTTTGTGCAATCCAGTCATAAACATCTTTACCCTCCTCGGCGGGATTTATCTTATGGTGAAGTACATCAAATACGACAGGGGCGCCAGTAAGGTTTCCGATTTCCATCACTTCCCTGATATTGTATATCTTATCATCATTTTCTATAACAAGATGTTTACGAACAGCAGCATCCAGTTTTCGGTAATTTTCTACAAATCGATTCATGGCCATTTCCTTATTGCCATAAGCTCCACCGATATGTAGGATAATCTTATTTTCCTGGCACGGGTCTATCGCTTCCAGTAGTTTGGTATGGTATTCTAGATCCTTAACTGCCCGTTCAACTACCAGTTCATCCGGTGAATTTAAAACAGTATACTGGCCGGGATGCATGGAAATGCGTATTCCACTTTCTCTGGTTTTTGTCCCAATACATGCTAGTTGCTGCTGGAAGATGTTCCACCATTTAAGTTGATTTACCGGTGAGCTTTCAAACGGAATCAGATCAGAGGTTATCCGGAAAAGCTGGATACAATTTGTAATGTTATAATCGATGATATGATCAAGTGCCTCCAAGTTCTGACTGATTACGGACGTCAGTGTTTCCTCACTGGCATTTTTCATGGTACAGCTTTTAAAACCGGTTCCTGGTATTCCAATAGTCTGACACGCATATCCTATTTTCATGGGCAGAGTCCTTTCCTTCTAAAGTCTTTTGTATTTTTATTATAACTTACGTAACCTTAAAAAAGAATCACGTTTTAATTAAATATTGTTTGTATTATTATGTATATTTCTCTACAATAATCCTGTAGCCAGGTAATATATATGGGAGCAAGAGAAAAGATATGTAAAAAATATAAATAATCGTTAGAAAATAGTTAAAAATGAAATTAATCCTTTTTGTATAATCGTTTTATTAAGAACAGAAAGGAATTTTTAAATGAAAAAAATGAAATTAATTAAGAAAGCTATTATATTGGTCTTAGTGTGTGTTATGATGCTAAATGCAAATTTGGTATATGCGAATACAAACCTATCCCAGACAGAGGCACAAGATAAAAATGGCAACAGTAATTCCATAGCAAAATTAAATAAAGAAAATGTCAGAAAATTTATTGATGAGTATTTTCAAACAAATATGAAAAAATGGAATGTACCTGGAGTAGCAGTAGCTGTTGTAGATGATAATAAGGAGCTGTATAAAGCTGGTTACGGGGTTAGTAATATTGAAACTAAAAATCTAGTAGATCCAGATAAAACTACATTTCCAGCAGCGTCAGTAAGTAAGTTGTTCACAGCAACAGCAATCATGCAGCTATATCAGGAAGGAAAATTAGATTTAAATGAAAATATACAGACATATTTAGATGACATTGTCATCAACAATCCTTATAAAGCAAAAATCACATGCCAGAATTTACTGACACATTCGAGCGGTCTAGATGAGCAGTCAGAACTTGATGGAAGCACATTAGATAAAAAAAAGCTAAAATCGCAAAAACAATATTATAAGGAACATATTCCAAATGTTATCATAAAACCTAATACCACATGCCGATATTCAAATATGGGATATAATCTATTGGGATATACTGTAGAAAAAGTTTCAGGAAAATTATATGAAGATTATATAGCGGATAATATTTTAAATCCTTTGCATATGATGCATTCTACTGTAAGAATAGAGAATGAATCTATGGCAAGTGGTTATGAGTTCAGTGATGGAAAATATCAAAAAGCTCCATTTGCCTACCAGTATACATCAGGATCATCTGGGATAATTACGACTGTTACTGATATGGAAAACTTTATGATTATGCACTTAAATACTGGAAGTTTTCAAAATGAATCTATACTAAATTCAGATACAGAGCAGATGATGCAAAATAAGCAGTTTTCCAATGCTAAGGTTTTTGATGGCATGGGAGATGGATTTATTCGTGCAAGCAGAAACGGAATTCAACTGCTAAAACACGAAGGAGCATTACCAGGATATACAACAACACTTATTTTGATTCCAAGCCAGAATTTTGGAATATATGTTGCAACGAATTCACTTAGTGGAATGGTGTTTGACTTTGAAGAAGCATTTCTGGACTATTTTTTTGGAGCATGCAAATCCGTACATGATGAAGAAAACTCTTCATCAGACATAAACAAATACATCGGCACCTATCGAAGCTATGATGGTGTATCAGAAAGTAATATATCAAAAATATTTGCTTCACTGGATGATACCGCACAACTAAATGTGACGAAAACTTCGGATGGAAAACTAATGGTGATGTATTATGAACAAAGCAAAAAAAAGGTGGAAACAAATCTTATATATAAGTCAAAAGGTAGTTTCTTTAGGGGAGATGGCAAAGGATACATTACATTTCGTAAAAACAGTAACGGAAATATAGAATATGCCTTTAATAATATCAGCCATCAAACATACCAAAAAATTGGAAAGATGGAAACGATGGTATCTATAAGTCTTTTTCTTTTGGTTGTACTATTTGTATTATCTGGAAGTTTAATGATTTTCCTGATAAAAAGAATAAGACATAGACAAAAAGATAATAAGAGACTGTGGTTATTGAATTGCTTTGTAAATAGCATATACGTCTTTGGGTTTCTTGGAGTTGTTGGTTTAGAAAGCTATATGATTCTTAATTATGATAATCGTTTTCTTCATATTATTTATATTTTGTTAACGTTTTTATTGTCTGCAATTGCTTTAAATGTATGTGGTATTATTGTCACAGTTCATGGCATCATGAAAAAGAAATTTGATAGAACTACAACGACTAAATTAGTAATAGTTCAGATGGCACAAATATTATTTGTAATAGTTTTAAGCTATTTTAATATGATTGGTTATCATGTGTTTTAAATAAACAACAGTAATTCAAAATAACTGTTATAAGGTGGATATATGAGTAGGATTCTTGTAATTGATGATGAAAAAGAAATAGTAGAACTTATAAAAAAAGGACTAGAAGAAGAGTATTATGAGGTTTTGACAGCATTCTGTGGTGCCGATGGTTTGAAAATAGTAGAAAGTTGTGAAATTGCTCTTGTCATACTTGATATTATGATGCCGGAGATTAATGGAATGGAAGTGTGTAATAAAATACGTACTTTCAGCAATATTCCCATTATCATGGTGAGTGCCAAAGGGCAGGAAAAGGATAAGATTGATGGTTTAAAAGAAGGTGCGGATGACTACATGGTAAAGCCATTTTCTACGGCGGAATTAGTAGCAAGGGTAAATTCACAGATACGCAGATTTACATATTTTAATACAGAAAAAATGGACAAGCATCATATCGAAGTAAAGGGATTACGTATTGATGAACAAAAGCATGCTGTCACACTGTTTGGTGAGCAGGTGAAGCTGACACCGACAGAGTTTTCCATCCTGCTTTTACTTGCCAAGAATAAAGGAAGAGTATTCAGTTCTGAAGAAATCTATAAAAACCTATGGTCAGAAGAAAAATATTATGAAGGAAATAATACGGTAATGGCTCATATGTGGAGGTTGCGAGAAAAAATAGAAATAAATCCCAAGGAAGCCAAAATAATTGAAACAGTGTGGGGAGTTGGTTACAAAATTGAAGATTAAAAGCATTAAATTATGCATTATGTGGAATCTACTTATAAGCATGATAGTAGCAGCAATCATAACTTTTTTTATAGCTATTATATTTTTTGGAATGATTGAATTTATATCACAGGAAATGTATGCAAAGTTCTTAAAATTTTGCTATTCGAGTACAATTACCATGATAAGCACCAGTTTTGCAATCCTACTTATATATTTAGTAAGTACGATTCTTATTTTTACGTACAGGTTAAATGAAATAACTAATTATATAAGGAAAATATCCGATAATATTCATAAACTGGCACAGGGAGATTTTAGAGAAAAACTTACGATTGAAAGTGGTAATGAACTGGGTTGCCTTGCCAAAGATATCAATGCTATGTCGGATAAAATCGATGCATATATAATAAGTGAAAAAAAATGGAATGAAGAACGATATAATATAATAACAAATATGTCTCATGATTTAAAAACACCGATTATGTCCATTGATGGATATATCCAACTTATCAAAAAGAAGAAATATGCAGACGAAAAGGAATACGATGTTTATTGTGAAATTATCTCAAAAAAGTCGGAGGAGTTAAACAAGGCAATAAATCAACTATTTGAATTATCAAAACTGAATGCAGCTGGGTTTGAGTTGAAAAAAAGTACCATAAGGTTAAAAGAATTTATAGAACAGATAATGATTTCATATATTCCATTGTTAGAAGAAAGAGGTATGAGCTTTCAAATTTTGATTGAACCCAATATTTATGTTACAGTTGATCCTACATTGATGAAAAGGGTATTTGAAAATATCATTTTAAATGCCATAAAGTATGCAAGCAGTGGAAAATATATGGATATAAAAGCAAACGAGCAAGGAAACCAAGTGGAAATTCATTTTATTAATTACGGACCTATGATACCCGAACAAGATATTGAGTATATTTTTAATAGATATTACAGAGAAAAGAAAAATTTGAAAAATGAAGGCAATGGACTTGGACTTGCCATTGCAAAAGCAATTGTGCAGCTTCATGATGGCACTATATCTGTAACGAGTGATGTGAATAAAACAGATTTTATAATAATGACATAGTATAATATGAAGAGGAGTTGACTGTAATGGCTATAGAGAAACAATACTTATCAGATTTTGAGGCAATATTATCACATAGGTATGATAATGGCGCGGATTATTGGACTACATCGGACAGACGCTTAATTAAAGGTTCACCTTTTTCTACTCTTGATAGTGTCCGTTATTTGTTGGAATTGGGCATGGAAACGAATGATCCGTTGCTTAAAGAATGTGCAGATTTGATATTTGGTACATGGAGGGAAAATGGGAGTTTTAAATTGTACCCACAAGGCTCAGTTTACCCATGCCATACTGCGAATGCTGCCGATGTGCTTTGCCAAATGGGGTATGCATTCGATGATAGAATTCAAAAAACGTTCCAACATCTTTTTGAGACCCAATATTGTGATGGCGGCTGGCGTTGCAATAAGTTTAGCTTTGGTAGAGGTCCAGAAACCGAGTGCTCGAACCCATTCCCAACGCTTACTGTCCTTAGTGCGTTTCGATTTAGTGACTATCTTAACAAAGAACCAGCACTTGACAAAGCAGTAGATTTTTTACTTGAGCATTGGACAATCCGGAAACCAATTGGCCCATGTCACTATGGAATGGGTACTTTGTTCATGCAAGTCGAATATCCATTTCATAACTACAATCTTTTTATTTATGTCTATGTTTTATCATTTTACAATCGCGCAAGGGAAGATAACCGATTTCTGGAAGCATTAAAATCGCTGGAATCTAAAATGTTGGATGGACAGATCATTGTTGAGCGTGTTGTTCCAAAGATGGCTAAGTTTTCTTTTTGCAAAAAAGGTGAACCAAGTGAATTGGCAACAAAACGCTATGAAGAAATATTAAAAAATCTTGGGAGAAGGTAAAGAGATCGAGAATAGGAGGGGATTAATATGAAGCAACTCTTACTGAAATTTATGGAAAAAAGCACATCTCTTAATACGGAAGAGATACAAGAAATAATGAAAGATATGCTTGTAGAAACCTATAAAAAAGGAACTATACTTCTTAGGCAAGGAGAAATATCAAGGAAGTGTTATTTTGTACTCGCGGGTTGTATAAGACAATATTCATGTGGTGAGGATGGTAAAGAAACTACTTATAATTTTTTTGCTGAGGAACAAGCCGTTACAATGTTTAAAAGTTATAAGCAAAGCTTACCTTCTGATTATTTTTTGTCCTGTCTAGAAGATTCAACTTTGCTTATTGGAGATGCTGTTTTTGAAGAAAAAATGTATTTGAAATTTCCAAAACTACAACAAATAACTAGAACAATACTAGAGGTGAATTTTGGCGAAACGCAAGATGCGAGTGCGATGTTTATGGGAGTCAGCCCGGAAGAGCGTTATAGAAACTTAGTAGAAAAAAGGCCTGAATTGATAAAGCGTGTACCACAACATCAATTGGCAAGCTATCTTGGGATTACGCCGGAATCCTTAAGTAGAATTAAGAAAAGGATATATCAAGAAAGCAGATGCTAGTATTTTATTTCTTTATTTTTGGATTTTCCCACCCTTTATCAGGAGCCAGATGCCAAGACTTAGTTCACCGATAGTCATAGGTAGACTTAATATTTTTTCCAGAATTACAGTTATATTTTCGTATTGGGGAAGAAATGAATGCATTATATGGATCAGAATATAGCCAAATGCAGCAATTACTAGTAATATACCTAACAATTTAGGCATAAAATCAGACTTTAAAATTAAATAAGCAATGATGGATAAATGAAAACCAAAAAGGATTAAACCGAATGACCATATTTTATCAAATGCATTGAAATATAACATTATTTGATCCGCATAGGTGGAAGTTAATGAGTGTTCTCCGCTAGCAAAGAGTGTTACGCAGAGTAAACAAGAAATGGCTGTTCCCAAAATAGTAGAGTAAACGATTCGAATCCATGAAGCAAGCAAAGAAAGGCTATTATCAACTTGCTTAAGAAAAATGTATAGTGCCCATGCAATTAAGATATCTAATACAAGAATTACTAACCAACCAAAAATTTCTGCGCGAAAAAGAGCAATGCATTGTGAAATATTGTTCATTGTAACTGCCGCATCACCATTTACAACTAGTTTAGAGTGAATAAATCCAAACGAAAACCCAGCACATAGGGCCATAACAATAATGGAAAGACCTGCAATTATGGCCGACTTCCTTTGTGATATTTTTTCTGTTTCATATACTATCATATACATACCTCCTGTTTTTTATTAGATAATATTAACCTGGAGAATGTAAAATTTCATTGATTTAAGTTAAGAAATAAGAATTTTATGGCAGTGAACTTGTAGTTCATTATTATAAGAATACATAAAACTAAGTTAATTCGAAGTTTTAGTATCTCTTTTTTTATATAAGGACATTCCATCAGTTAACGAGAAGCTTGCCATGTAATTTGAAAACAAGCATATGCGTGACATTATCACAGATAAGATGATGAAAATGTCTATAATGAAACTATAACATAAATGTGATTGGAGGAAAATTATGCTTGTGGGAATTGCAGCAGCAAACAGTGTAAGTTTTATACTTGTATTTTTAGAAGGAATATTATCTTTTTTTTCTCCTTGTGTGATTCCGTTAATTCCAGTTTACATGGGATATTTAGCGGGTAGCGGAAAAAGCGTGAATGAAGAGGGTGCGATTGTATATGAGAGACAAAAAGTATTTTTAAACACCATGTTCTTTGCGTTAGGCATTTCTTTTGCTTTTTTTATATTAGGCATGTCATTTACGACAATTGGTAGTTTTTTTAGCAACAATAAACTACTGTTTACCAGAATAGGCGGTATACTTATTGTTATATTAGGATTGTTTCAGCTTGGAATATTTGATTTTTCGTTCTTACAAAAAGAAAGAAAAATTTATATTAAACTGGCTGATAAGAAAATGAATCCTGTTCTGGCACTTCTCATGGGATTTACCTTTAGCTTTGCATGGACACCATGTATTGGACCATCTCTTTCTTCCGTTCTGATTATGGCTTCTGGGGCAACAACCTCATTAGAAGGTAATCTGCTTGTATTTGTTTATGCCATTGGATTTTTAATTCCGTTTCTTTTACTTGGACTTTTTACAACACAGGTATTGAACTTTTTAAAATCAAAGCAAAAACTGTTGAAATATACAATTAAAGCTGGAGGAGTAATTCTGATCATCATGGGAATTATGACTTTTACGGGGTGGATGAACAGTGTTTCTGGTTATTTGAATTCTTTTAGCAATAAAAAGCAGAGCAGTTCACAGGATGAATCAGAGACTAGGAGTAGTTCAGAAATTACAAGTTCTAAGAACAATTCAGGTGCGGAAAACGAAACAACGGAAAATATCATTGCGGATACGGAAGAAAGTGATGTGATTCCTGCATTTGACTTTACTCTAATGGATCAGTATGGGAATGAACATACACTTTCAGCTTACAAGGGAAAAGTTGTATTCATAAATTTTTGGGCTACCTGGTGTCCACCTTGCAAAAAAGAATTGCCAGATATAGAGGCACTTTACAAGGAATATAATCTAAACCAGGATGAAGTGGTATTTTTAGGAATTGCCAATCCATCAAGTGAAGAGTATCCGAACAATCAGGATGGAGGCAAAGAAGAGATTAAAGCTTTTTTAGATGAAAACGGATATACATTCCCGACGTTATATGATGAAACAGGCGAAGTACTAAAAAACTATAACATCTCGGCATTTCCGACCACTTTTATGATTGATAAAGAAGGAAATGTTGTTGGATATGTTCCAGGTATGATGACCAAAGATATCATGGTTAATATAATTAATCAAGCGCTACAAGCAACAAAATAAAGGCAGAGGTGGAATCGAATGCATAAGTGAGTAAGAAAGACAGAGTGTTTTGAGCTCTGTCTTTTAAATTGCAGTATTACTGTATTTGCTTATGTAAATGTAAGTGGTATAATGAGATTTTCAGGAGGTTCAATAGGATGACCAAGGATATTAAATTTTACTTTAAATTATTTGCGTCCACCTTTTACTTAAGTGCATTTACGTTTGGTGGTGGATTTGTAATTATTCCATTAATGAGAAAAAAGTTTGTGGATCAATATAAGTGGATAGATGAAAAGGAGATGCTGGATTTAACAGCAATCGCGCAATCATCACCAGGTGCCATTGCAGTCAATGCCGCAATACTTGTTGGATATAGACTGGCGGGGGTGTTAGGAGCAATGATTACTATTTTAGGGACAGTTTTACCACCATTACTAATATTATCGGTGATATCGGTAGCATATACGGCATTTCGGGATAGTCTGATTGTTAAATATGTACTCAGAGGAATGCAAGCGGGAGTTGCAGCCGTGATTATTGATGTTGTAGTTACGATGGTAATTGATCTTTTAAAAGAGAAAAAAGTATTACCAGTAGCAGTTATGATAGGCTCTTTTATTACCACTTTTTTCCTTCATATAAATGTTATTTTTGTGATTTTGGTAAGTGGGATGATTGGTGGTATGGCAATGTATTATTCGAAACATATAAAAAAGAGTGATGAATAGGTCATCAAAAATTAAAAGGCATGGGTATAAAAATGATTTATTTAAAGTTATTCTGGAGTTTTTTTCAAATCGGATTGTTCAGTTTTGGCGGTGGATATGCAGCTATGCCATTGATTCAAAATCAAGTTGTGAGTATTAATGGATGGCTAACAATGAGCGAATTTGCGGATGTCATAACGATATCACAAATGACACCTGGACCAATAGGGATTAATGCAGCTACCTTTGTTGGACTACGCATTGGAGGAATCCAAGGCGCAATTGTAGCAACGACAGGTTGTGTTCTTCCATCCTGCGTGATTGTACTTTCTCTAGCGTGCGTTTATTATAAATATAGAGGATTAGCTACTGTACAGGGAGTATTAAATGGTTTAAGACCGGCAGTCATAGCAATGATTGCTTCGGCGGGATTGGCATTGGTGATTTTGGCTTTCTGGAACGGAAAAGGTATGACAAGCAATATTGACGGCATAGATTATGTTGCAGTAGTGATATTTGCAATCGCTTTTATGATTCTTAGAAAGTGGAAAGTGAATCCAATCCATGTCATGATTGGAGCAGGAGTTATCGGATTATGTATTTATCCGCTTATTTTGTAATCAAATTTGTATTTGTAGTTTACTAATAGAAAAGAAATATAGGTTTTAAAAAAACAACTGAAAAGAGGAAAAGTATGGAGAAAAAACTGATATTGGTTGTTGATGATGAACAAGGGATCCGGGATATTATAAAAGAATATCTGGTGTTGGAGGATTTTGAAGTAATAGAGGCAGTGGATGGAGTAGATGGTTTAAATAAATTTAAGAATAATAATATAGCATTGGTAGTTTTAGATGTGATGCTTCCCAAAATGGACGGATGGAAAGTTTGTAGAGAAATACGTTCCTCGTCGCGCATACCAATAATTATGCTGACTGCAAGAGGAGAAGAATATGACAAACTTTTTGGCTTTGAGCTCGGAGTGGATGATTATATTGTAAAACCGTTCAGCCCCAAAGAATTACTTGCAAGAATAAAAGCAATTCTTATTAGAAGCAATGTTCCTATAGAGGAGCCAGTAAAACCTAATCTCATGCAAGTGGCAGAACTATTAATTGATTTTGATGCACGAAATGTATACATAGAGAAAAAAGTGATAAGTATGACTCCAAAAGAATACGATTTATTGAACTTTTTTGTTAATAATCAAAGAAAGGTATTTTCTAGAGAACAACTTTTAAACCTGGTATGGGGATATGAGTTTTTAGGAGATGTAAGAACTGTGGATACACATGTGAAAATGCTAAGGGAAAGCTTGGGAAAATATCGAAAATGGATTGTGACAGCATGGGGAATTGGATATAAATTCGATGCGGAGGAAAAAGAATGAAGAGCATAAGGACAAAACTTTGGTTTGGAATGATGATATTGGTAGGAATTATTATTATTTTACTATGGCTGTTTCAGATTGTGTTCTTAGAAAAATTTTATTCTGTTCTGGAGTTAAGGGAAGTTACAAAAAATGCAAACAGTATTATAGAAGAAATTGAATACTTGGATAATGTAAATCAGATAAATGAGTCTGTGCAGATTACGGAGGCAATTGATAATTTTATATATGAAAAACAATTGTCTCTTAATGTAATAGATACTTCTTATAATATAGTTTATCAAGCATCTTCTGGTAATAGTGCAAATACACCAGGAAAAATGAAAGAAGTAGTTGGCAAAGCATCTGAAACAGCCATGAAGGGTATAGAATTCAAGCAGGAAGTCACTCATCCCAAATTTGGATATCAATTTATGATTATTGGAGTACCTATTTATCACGGGGATGTAGTTCAAGGTGCCATGATACTAACAGTACCTATGGCTTCCGTTAATGATACAGCGGATATTTTAAAGAAGCAGTTGATTATCATTACAGGAATTTTACTATTGTTTTCCCTTTTTATTTCATTCCGCCTTTCAAAAAATTTTGCAGATCCGATTTCAAAAATCAGTAAGCAAGCAGAAAGTTATGCATCTGGTCATTATGCGGAAAGAATCAATAATGCTGGTGATGATGAGATTGGTCAGTTAGCAAAGAGAATGAATGATATGGGAGAGGCATTAGCACAAAATGATATTCTTCAAAGGGAATTAATTGCAAATGTATCTCATGAACTAAGGACACCATTAACGTTGATACAAGGATATGCAGAGACCTTACGTGATGTAACAGGGGATAAACCTGATAAAAGGGAAAAGCAGCTTGGTATTATTATCGAAGAATCTGAACGGCTAAGTAAAATAGTTGAGGATATATTAAATCTCTCTCAGCTTCAATCTGGAGCAGTCATACTAGAGAAAGAATCCTTTTCTTTGAATGAAATGCTTATTAATATTAAAGAACATTATGAATTGCAACAGGAAACAAGAACATTTCAGATTATAGGAGCATTTGAATTAGAGGATACTTTATTTGGTGATAAAAAGAGGATAGAACAGGTATTTTATAATCTGATTAATAATGCCTTTCGCCATACAAAAGAAGATGACCTAGTTGAAGTTTTGGTAACACAGAAACTAGACAACGTAAAAATTGAAGTGAGAGATCAAGGCGAAGGGATTGCCAAAGAAGATCTAAATCATATTTTTGAGCGCTACTACAAAGGGAAACGAGTAGATGGCAAAAAGAGCAATGGAACTGGTTTAGGGTTGGCTATCGTAAAAAGCATTTTAGAAATGCATGAGGTAACTTTTGGCGTGGAAAGTGAACAGGGAAAAGGAACTACTTTTTGGTTTGAACTAGATAAGGACAATTCTCATACTTCTTTCTGACTTCTATCATACTTCTATCACAACTTTTTCTTATACTGAGGATGTAAAAAAGAAAAGCAGATGAAAGAACTCATCTGTAACACGAATCATGATAAGGAGATGTTGATATGAGAAAACAAATAAAGAAAATGGCGGGTAGTCTTTTAACAGCAGGTTTATTAGTAGTAGGATTAACAACAGGAACAACTGCTTATGCAGCAAACACAGATACTGGTGCAGCGGGTGCGCTTTCGGACTCGGAATATACGCTGGAGGAAATGCTCGTTTATGCAATCGAAGATGAGTATTTGGCTCAGGCAGAATACGATGCAATCATGGAAGCATATGGAGTGCAAAAACCGTTTTCAAATATTATTAAGGCGGAAGCTACACACATCACTTTACTAAGCCCACTTTTTGAAGAATATAGTGCAGTAATTCCAAAAAAAGATTGGGACAGTCTGGTAGTAGTTCCAGAATCGTTAAAAGCAGCATATGAAACCGGCGTTGAAGCAGAAGAAAAGAATATTGCAATGTATGAGAACTTCTTAAAAGAAAATCTTCCAGATGATGTAAGAGAAGTATTTGAGAAATTAATGAATGCTTCTAAAAAGCATTTAGCAGCTTTTCAAAGACAAGTAGATGGAAATGTAAGAGGCAACGGTAATAAAAATGGCAGTGGCAGAACAAATAATTCTGTTGGAGGAAATGGACAAGGAAATAGAAGCTCTTCACAGGGTACTTGTATTTTATAGTAGTGATAGTTTCAGAATAAAACAAAATAATACAATCGTTTTCATTGTAGTTAGCTCTTGCGATAAAGAGGTGTGTTGAACACCAGTTTTATCGCAAGAGTTTTTTTTGTTAGTAGCACTTTTTATAAATCTGAATAATATCTTCCTTGGATGGTTGTCTTGGATTAGTAGGGGTACACCTATCGAGCATGGCTGTTTCAGCCATTTGACCAAGTGTGCCCTCAAACTCTGACGGTTCTATTCCAAGTTTTTGTATGTTCTCTTCGACTCCCAGAGATTTTTTCAGTTTATTTACAGCCATTATGAAATTAACAGTACCTTCTCGGGGTGTCCTTGCTGGAAGCTGTAAAATGGTTGCTAGTTTTGCGTATCTTTTTGCAGCATAACCATTGGCACTTCCACTTAGGTCGGCGTTGAATTCCATTACTGCACCGAGTACAAGTGCATTGGAGCGACCATGTGAAATATGAAAAGCTGCTCCAAAGGCATGAGCAAGGCTATGATTGATGCCAAGACTCGTATTTGTAAATGCCATTCCTGCCATACAGGAAGCATTTTGAACACGATCCCTTGCTTCGGGATCTGTTACATCCAAATAGAGCTTTTCAAGATTTTCGAATATCAATTTTATTGCTTTTTCGGCAAGAGCATCTGTAAAGTCGGTGGCCTTTATGGAAAGATAGGCCTCAATGGCATGAACTAAAACATCTATTCCAGTATCAACCGCCACACGTTGAGGGACATGTTGAATACATGTAGAGTCCAGAATTGCGATATCAGGTGTGATAAAATCGTCTACAATACATATCTTTTCACATTCATAGGTAATGACGGAAAAGTCTGTTACCTCGGAGCCTGTCCCACTGGTAGAGGGAATTGCAATAAAGAGCGGTTTTTTTATTTCATTGCCTGCTGCGACTTCCATCATACGAGCAAAATAGAGAATTCCCTTGGCTGTATCGATGGCTGAGCCTCCCCCTATTGCTACTAGAACATCTGCTCCACTTTTCATGTAAGGCCCTAGTCCTTCCGCTATTACCGCTACATCCGGATCGGGGCGTACACCTGTAAAAACGGTGGAGCTTATTCCAGCCTCGTTCAGGCAATCTACTGTCGTTTGAAGGTATCCCAACTTTTCTATTATGGAATCAGAGACGATAAACGCCTGAGATCCGTTTACCTGCTTCAAAAATTGTATGGATTCTTTGTTAAAATAAACTTTGGATTTTAAAATAAACTTATCTTCTATGATTTTTACCTCCATTCGTATCAAACAGTGAATTTGGAAAACCTATTTTTAGATTTCACAATGCGCATTGCTATTTCCTGAAATTTTTCTTGAACAATACTTATTTTATATAAATTAATCCTAAATTATTCATAATAATACATAAATGCATGAAGTGCGCTTTACATAGTGTTTGGCGGAACTCATTTTATTGTTGAGTAAAAAAACAACAGAATAGTAATAAAAAGTATAAAAATGGGAATGATATTTTTCAATAATCTTTTTGAGATTAAAAATATTAGAATGATGTATTAAGTATTTACTATTTGAAAATGAAAAAATAATAAGAATGGAGGTAAGATTTTTATGGAAATAGGAACTTCCTTTAATGCAAATTCGGCTGATGCACTTAAGGCGAATGCAAACAAAAAGTTTAGAAAAACCGGAATCAGTGCTGGTGTCATTTCTGGTTTGACCTACGGCCTATATAGTACATTTGTAGTTATTGCATCGATGAAAGAACCGTTGGCTGGGGCAGTTGGTCTTTTTGCGGCACCTTATATAGCATCGGCACTTAATGATGCACTAGCAGCAATTTGGCTTTTGATCTATAACACAATGACAGGCCGAATCAGAGAGATAGGGCGGAGTCTTCGAACTTTTCCAGGATTTGTTGTTATTCTTGGTGCTTTGGTCGGTGGGCCCATTGCCAGTGGAGCTTTCTTGATGGGACTTTCGATGGCAGGTGCATATGCAATTCCGATATCTGCATTATATAGCTTGTTCGGTGCCATTTTTGCACGTATTATTCTCAAACAGAAGATAACTGCGCGTGTTGGTGTAGGAATGTCAATTTGTATAATTGGCGCAATTATTATCAACTGGGTTAAGCCAGAAGGAGGAAGTAACTTTACGCTAGGTATCATCTGCGCGTTTGTTGCAGCAATTGGTTGGGCGCTTGAAGGGGTTCTTGCTGCTTTTGGAAGTGCTATGATTGACTCGGATATTGCAATAAATATTCGTCAGGCAGTTTCTGGTCTTGTAGATATCGTAATAATCCTTCCAATAATCGGGGCATTAGGGTTATTTAAATCCACATTAATGGCAGGGACACCGGTTATGTGGCTTGCAATTGCTGGTCTTTGTGCAGCTGTTTCCTTCTTATGCTGGTACAAATCTAACAGCACAATTGGTTGCGCCATAGGAATGTCGCTTAATATTACGTATGTCTTCTGGGGCGTATTATTCAGCATTTTATTCCTGGGCTCGGCAATGACACCTACAATCGTTGTAGGATCAATCGTTATATTACTTGGTGCTATTTTGGTTTCCGTGGATCCAATGAGTATTTTTAAGAAGGAGGCGTAGATATTTGGCATTATATCTGTTTGATAAAAAGGCTGGAAAGATGAATGAAATTATGAATGAGTGGAGGACGTTTTATGGAAAGAGGAAATATCTTAAATGAAGATTCATTAGAAATACTAAAGTCAAATGCAAATAAAAAGTTTAGAAAAACTGGACTTACGGTTGGTCTAATTTCTGGTTTATCCTATGCCCTTTTTAGTACATTTGCAGTCGTTGCATCAGCAAAGCAACCATTAGCAGGTGCAGTAGGTATATTT
This sequence comes from Acetivibrio sp., assembly GCA_041739345.1. Classification (GTDB taxonomy): domain Bacteria; phylum Bacillota; class Clostridia; order Lachnospirales; family Lachnospiraceae; genus DIGJ01. The sequence continues at coordinate 388,038 of JBGSNZ010000022.1, forward strand.
GCGGCACCTTATGTAGCGTCGGCGATTATTGATATAATAGCGGCTATTTGGCTTGTGATTTATAACACAATGACAGGTCGTATTCGAGAACTTGGTCGAAGTCTTCGAACTTTTCCGGCATTCATTGTTATAATTGGAGCCATTCTAGGAGGACCGATCGCAAATGGTGCATATCTAATGGGTCTTTCGATGGCAGGTGCATATGCAATTCCTATTTCTGCGTTATTTACCTTGTTTGGTGCAATTTTTGCTCGCATTATTCTTAAACAGAAGATTACAAGACGCGTAGGTTTTGGCATGTTAGTTTGTATTATAGGAGCAATTATCATAAACTGGGTTACTCCTGAGGGAGGAAGTAATTTTACGCTTGGCATCATCTGCGCTTTTATTGCAGCTATAGGATGGGGACTTGAAGGAGTTCTTGCTGCTTTTGGAAGTGCGACGATTGATTCGGATATTGCGGTTAATATACGTGAGGGAGCCTCCGGTTTGATAAATGCCTGTATTGTTCTTCCGATAATCGGTTCCCTTGGACTGTTTGGTAAAACAATAATGGCAGGGACGCCTCTTATATGGCTTGCAATTGCAGGTCTTTGTGCAGCAGCTTCATTTTCAACCTGGTACAAAGCCAACTGCATGGTTGGTTGTGCAGTTGGAATGTCACTTAACATGACATATGTTTTCTTTGGGGTAATATTAAGCATTTTATTCCTAGGATCAGCAGTGACACCTACCATAGTTGGAGGATCTTTGATTATTTTTATTGGAGCGGTTTTGGTTTCCGTGAACCCTCTAGAGCTTTTTATGAAAAAGGAGGTGTAGAATATGGCGTTATTACCAGTTAGAACTGCAGTACTAAAATTCTTGTATGATAAGACAGAGGGCGATGTTAATGAAATTATGAAAGAACTTAAATCAATGTACGGCAGCGAAAAGCAGTTTACAAAAACAAGATTCATTGACCATGTTATGTCATTGGAAGCAAATGGTTTGATTAATGAAATCGGATATAGTTTAGATGAAAATGGTGAATTACTCGTTCGATATAAAATAAATGATGACGGCATGAATACGATAAATAAGTATGTTCGTAAATAAAGATAAATGATACGAAAGGCGGTAGATATATATGAGATATCATGGTGAAGAAGCATTAGGACTTATTGAAACGTTAGGTATGGTTCCTGCACTTGAGGCTGCAGATAAAATGCTGAAAGCTGCCAATGTTGAGCTGATTTCATACGAAAATGTAGGCTCCACTCTTGTTACTATCATGGTAAAGGGTGATGTTGGTGCAGTTAAGGCAGCGGTAGAAGCAGGAGCAGCAGCGGCAGCGGCGATAGGAAAATTGACAGCACAAAATGTTATGCCACGTCCAATTAGAGATATCGGTGACATAGTTTCAATTTATGACGTAGATAAAGAGTAAAGGAAGGGTAGCTGATGAAAAAATTTGAAGCGTTAGGTTTAATAGAAACATTTGGTATTGTTTATATTTTAGAAGCGGCGGATGCAATGTGCAAAGCGGCGGATGTTGAAGTAGTTGGGTTTGAAAATGTTGCTTCCGGATATATATCTGTATTGGTTAGAGGAGATGTGGGAGCCTGTAAAACCGCGGTAGAAACTGGTGTAAAAGCGGTAGAAAATATGGGCACTGAAGTCTACAGTTCTGTAGTTATAGCAAGACCACATCAAGATCTTGAAAAGATTATAACTCGCTATTCACTTGATAAATTGCTTTAGGCTGAAATAAAAAGGAGAGTCAGAAATGAATATTATTGATAATGATTTGCTCTCTATCCAAGAAGCTCGAATTCTTGCGGAAAATGCCCGTGAAGCACAAAAAAGTCTAGCAACTTTCCCACAAAAGAAGCTGGATGAGATTGTTGAACGTATGGCAGAAGAAATTATCAAGCATGCACGTGAACTCGCTATGATGTCCAGTGAAGAAACCGATTATGGGAAGTGGCAGGATAAATATATAAAAAACAAATTTGTTTGCGAGCATTTGATCAAAAGAATGAGAGGCATGCAATGTGTAGGAATTATTAACGAGGATTTGCTAAACAAGACAATGGATGTCGGTGTGCCCATTGGAGTAATTATTGCACTTTGTCCTGCGACCAATCCGGTATCAACCACAATATACAAGACGTTGATTGCCATAAAATCGGGCAATGCAATTATTTTTTCTCCACATCCTAGAGCGAGGAATACGATTGGAAAGACCCTTGACATATTGATTCAAGTAGCGGAGGGATACGGTTTACCAGAAGGCGCTATCTCATACTTGCATGTCGTAACACCTGGTGGGACGATAGAATTAATGAATCATGATGCTATATCAATGATTATGAATACAGGCGTACCTGGGATGATTAAGGAAGCGCATAATTCTGGAAAACTTGTTATTTATGGAGGATCTGGCAATGGTCCTGCATTTATAGAAAGTACAGCTAATATCAAACAGGCAGTATGCGATATCATCGTCAGCAAAACATTTGATTACGGAATTGTATCAGCGGCGGAACAATCGGTTGTTGTAGACCGTTGTATTGCGGCAGAAGTAAAGCGTGAGTTTCAGGACAAGGGCGCATATTTTATGACAACGGAAGAAGCTGGGAAGCTAGGAAGACTATTTTTTCGACTCGATGGCAGTACTGATTCAGAAATGGTTGGAAAATCGGCGAAGGAATTAGCCAGAAGAGCTGGTTTCCAAGTACCAGACCGTGTGGTGCTATTAGTTTCGGAAGAAAAATATGTAAATGAGGCAAATCCTTACACCAAAGAAAAACTTTGTCCAGTTCTGGCTTACTATATAGAAGATGATTGGAAAAATGCTTGTGAAAAATGTATTGAGTTATTAATTAGTGAGAAGAGTGCTCATACCCTTGTTATACATTCAACAGATGAAGAAGTAATTCGCCAGTTTGCATTAAAAAAACCAGTGGGAAGAGTTCTTGTTAATACGCCTGCCATATTTGGCAGTATGGGTGCAACAACAAATTTATTTCCAGCCATGACACTTGGCAGTGGATCAGCGGGAATAGGAATTACATCTGATAATGTTTCACCAATGAATCTTGTCTATATCCGTAAAGTTGGATATGGAGTAAGAAAGGTAGAAGAAATAACAAATGATTTATTAACACAGGAAATACTTTCTGAATCTGATTTAAAACAGTCTCCTGAAAATAAACCGGAAGATGATGTTCAGATGCTACAGCGTATTTTGAAAAATGTGCTTGAAGGAATCTGATCTACATGCCCATGATAGAAAAAGTAACATAAAATAGGAAAGAATGAGAGGTAAGGAATTTGGATATTCATGATTTTTCAAACAAATTGGCAGAAGCTACAAAAAACATGTCTGCCGAAGACAGAGCATCACTAATCAAGTTATTTGAAAATGCATCCAATAATATTACAGCGGAAGAATCAAATCACTGTAATGAAAATTGCAATGATAGTGATGGTATTCCAAATGGAATAACGCAGCGCCAAAGAAAATTAAAAGAAAATTATTTAAAACATGTACCTACGATTACTACCTATCGTGCAAGAGCTATCACAAAGATTGCGAAGGAAAACCCAGGTATGCCCAAAATTGTATTGCGAGCAAAATGTTTCCGGAATTGTTGTGAGACAGCTCCATTAGTGATTCAGGACCATGAACTTATTGTTGGTGCGCCAAATGGAGCGCCGCGTGCGGGTGCATTTTCTCCAGATATTGCATGGAGATGGATGGCTGATGAAATAGATACTATCGGAACACGTCCTCAGGATCCGTTTTATATATCGGAGGAAGATAAAAAGATTATGCGTGAGGAGCTGTTCCCTTTCTGGGCAGGTAAATCCGTTGATGAATATTGTGAGGATCAGTACAGGGAAGCTGGTGTGTGGGAGCTATCAGGTGAGTCCTTTGTATCGGATTGTTCTTACCATGCGCTAAATGGTGGTGGTGACTCAAATCCTGGCTATGATGTGATACTGATGAAAAAGGGTATGCTTGATATTCAGCAGGAAGCAAAAGAACACTTAGAAAAGTTGGATTATGCGAATCCGAATGATATCGAAAAAATATATTTTTATAAATCCATCATCGATACGACAGAAGGTGTAATGATTTATGCAAAGCGTATGTCTGATTATGCAGCTGAATTAGCTGAAAAGGAAAAGGATTCCAAACGTAAAGAAGAGTTAAAGAAGATTTCCGAAGTAAATGCATGGGTACCAGCACACAAACCGCGTACTTTTTGGGAAGCGATTCAGTCTGTTTGGACCGTTGAGTCTTTGCTTGTAGTGGAAGAGAACCAAACTGGTATGTCGATTGGTCGTGTTGATCAGTACATGTATCCTTTTTATAGGGCAGACAGAGATGCAGGAAGGATGACTGATTTTGATGCATTTGAGCTGGCTGGCTGTATGCTGATAAAAATGTCCGAAATGATGTGGGTTACAAGTGAAGGAGGCTCCAAGTTCTTTGCAGGCTATCAACCTTTTGTAAACATGTGTGTAGGTGGTGTGGATCGTGCAGGCCGTGACGCAACCAACGATCTTACTTACCTGCTTATGGATGCAGTCCGTCATGTTAAAATCTATCAGCCGTCATTAGCAACACGTATTCATAACAAATCACCTCAAAAATATTTGAAGAAAATTGTTGATGTTGTTCGTTCTGGAATGGGCTTTCCTGCATGTCATTTTGATGATGCTCATATAAAAATGATGTTATCAAAAGGTGTTTCGATAGAAGATGCAAGAGATTATTGTTTAATGGGTTGCGTGGAACCTCAAAAGTCTGGTCGATTGTATCAATGGACTTCTACAGCTTATACCCAGTGGCCAATTTGTATTGAATTAGTTTTAAACCATGGTGTTCCACTTTGGTTTCAGAAACAAGTTTGTCCTGACATGGGAGATTTAAGCCAGTATAAAACTTACGAGGAATTTGATCATGCTGTAAAACAGATGATTCGCCATATTACCAAATGGACAAGTGTTGCTACTGTTATCTCTCAACGCGTTCATAGGGAATTAGCTCCAAAACCTTTGATGTCTATTATGTATGAAGGATGTATGGAAAAAGGGAAAGATGTTTCTTCCGGTGGTGCTATGTATAACTTTGGACCGGGCGTAGTATGGACAGGTTTAGCTACCTATACAGATTCAATGGCCGCTATTAAGAAATTAGTTTATGATGATAAGCTGTATACTCTACAGCAATTAAATGAGGCAATGTTAGCTGATTTCAAAGGATATGAGCAGATTCGAACGAACTGTCTGAATGCACCAAAGTATGGTAATGATGATGACTATGCAGATTTAATTGCTGCAGATCTTATTGATTATACAGAAATAGATCACCGTAAATATAAGACATTATACTCTGTTTTAAGCCACGGCACTTTATCTATATCAAACAATACTCCTTTTGGCCAATTAACAGGCGCTTCTGCGAATGGACGTAACGCCTGGATGCCATTGTCAGATGGTATCAGTCCAACTCAGGGAGCGGATGTGAAGGGCCCTACTGCAATAATCAAGTCAGTTTCGAAAGTGTCAGTTGATAGCATGAACATTGGTATGGTTCATAACTTTAAGATTATGGCTGGCCTGCTTGATACACCAGAAGGCGAGGAAGGAATCATTTCACTTTTACGTACGGCTTCTATATTTGGTAATGGAGAAATGCAGTTTAATTATTTTGATAACGAAACATTAATTGATGCACAGAAGCATCCAGAGAAATACCGTGACCTAATCGTTCGTGTTGCAGGATACAGCTCATTCTTTGTTGAACTTTGCAAGGATGTTCAGGACGAAATAATAAGCAGAACCATGTTGACACATTTTTAGTTAATAGGGAGAAAAGACAGTATGAGCAATACTAGGGCAGGTATAATTGAAAGAAAAGCATTTGTTGCCAATGTACAAAAGTATAACATGTACGATGGACCAGGAATAAGAACAATTGTGTTTTTTAAAGGGTGCCCGTTACGTTGCAAATGGTGTTCTAATCCAGAAGGACTTCAACAAAAATATCAAGTCATGCTCAAAAGAAATTTATGTAAAGATTGTGGTGCTTGTGCATCCGTGTGTCCTGCCGGAATACACAATATTTCGAATGAAACTGGAAAACATGAGGTAAGGCGTGATATTGACTGTAGAGGTTGCCGTAAGTGTGCGGATGTTTGCAGTGTTTCGGCAATATCCATTGCGGGACAAGTAAAAACCATTTCCGAGCTTTTTGAAATAATAGAAGAGGATAGAGCATTTTATGATATTTCAGGAGGTGGCGTTACTCTGGGAGGTGGGGAAGTATTGATGCAGCCGGATGCCGCAGCCAATCTATTGATGGTTTGCAAGAATGAAGGAATTAATACTGCAATTGAAACCAGTGGTTATGCAAAACTAGAAGCCGTACTACAAGTTGCCAAATTTACAGATTTGTTTTTATTTGACATAAAACACATGGATTCAGACCGACATTTTGAACTTACTGGAGTACGAAATGAGTTGATATTAAATAATCTGAAAGAGTTGCTAAGTCGTAGATATAACGTGAAGGTAAGAATGCCATTATTAAAAGGGTTTAATGATAGTCAGGACGAAATTGAGAGTGTTATTAATTTTTTAATGCCTTACCGTTATTATAAAAATTTTAAAGGGATAGATTTACTGCCCTATCATAAATTTGGTGTAAATAAATACAATCAGCTGGACAAAGATTACATGTTAGAAGGAGATCCGAGTCTAAATAGTGATGATTTAAACAGGATTGAAAGCAGCTTCAAAAAAAATGACTTTTCAGTAACTGTTGTAAAACACTAATAAATAAAATTCAGTATGGGGAGGCAATCGCTTAAATGGCAATAGAACGTATTATACAAGAATCAGTACCGGGAAAACAAGTAACGATTGCTCATGTGATTGCTTCTCCTATGCCAGATATTCAGGAACGTTTGGGAATAGAGGATAAGGGTGCAATTGGAATTCTGACTTTAACACCATACGAAACTGCAATTATTGCAGCTGATATTGCAACGAAGTCTGCGAATGTAGAAATCGGATTTCTCGATCGTTTTACTGGATCGGTAGTAATTAATGGTGACGTGCAAAGTGTGGAAACAGCACTAAACGCGGTAAATGAAACGTTGAAAAATATGTTGGGATTTGAGACAACAGGTGTTACAAGAACATGAGAAGAAAATGGATAATGGTCATAGGACCTACAAATTGTGGAAAGACAACTTTGGTTCATGCGTTGAATGACTTCGTAGGACCAGCTAAAAAAACACAAGATATTATTTATGGAAAAAATACAATGGATGTTCCTGGCTCTTATGTTGAAAGCACATGGATGTACAAGCACTTAATAGCTGCCTCGCAGGATGCGTCCCATGTACTAATACTGATGGACCAGTCAAAATGTAGTAATGTTTATTCTCCTGGATTTGCTAAAGTATTTAGGTGCCCGGTAATAGGAGTGATAAGTAAATCCGATTTGCTACCAAAGAATGAGGAGTTTTGCAGAAAGCAGCTTAAGCAGATTGGAGTTACAGAGCCTTATTACAAAATTAGTAGTTTGTATGGAACCGGTATATGTGATTTGAAAAAATATTTATTTGAGAACAAAGATGTCCCTTGAAGGACTCGGATGGAGGTAAAAATGAAATATATTACCGAAGAGGATTTACGGGATTTATTTAGAAAAGAACCTTTTACCGATTATGACCTGGAACCAGGAACAAGACTTACACCCGGGGCACGTCAATTTCTTGTCGACAGGGGAATCAACATGATGGATATCGATTCCGTTAAGCTGGTAACACCACTAGAAGAGAAAAAAATAACTTACAAAAGTAAAAATAAAAATAAAAAACTTTACAGCAGTATGCATTCCATAGAGGCTTTGTTTTTACTGACGGAGGAAGAACTGTTGAGCAAGGATGTTTGTCTGGCACAGAGTGTTATAAAACTAGGTAAACAGTTTACCTATATTGTAAATATGGTAAAGAATAAAGGCACGATTGAAAATCTTTGCTGCACGGAATGTACAGGCATAAACAAGAATAATTTTTCAGAAGAATTGGATGATTGCTTTGAAATCTCAGAGTTTCATATTCAGCTGGAAAATGGTAGGGAAATCGTTATTTTAAACAGGTTGCGTTGTGCACTGAATGAAATAATAACTGTAATGCAAGAAGATTTTGAGGACAGCGATGATGAGGCTGGGCTATGCGAAGATATTATTGGCAAGGTGAATCAAATTATTAACAGTCTTTCTCAATTGATTTGCTCTGCTTTTGGAGGTAAAAAATGTCAGAGACAAAATTGACTTTTGAGTATTGCGATCAACTTGTCAGTGATTTTGAAGAAGTAGTAAAACATCCTATAGTTGGTAATTCCTCTGTCTATTATACAGGAGTTGATCTAGGTACAGCATGTGTTGTATTAGCCGTTTTGGATGAAAGGCTCAAACCAGTGGCAGGTGCCTACCGTTATGTAGATGTTGTTCGCGATGGTATGGTTATTGACTATATTGGTGCGATTCATATTGTAAAGGAAATGAAGCAAGAGCTTGAAGAAAAACTTAGTACGGAACTGATATATGCAGCAGCGGCGATACCTCCTGGAACAGACGCTTTGGATTCTGGAGCTGTTAAAAATGTCGTTTTGGCAGCAGGCTTTGAAATGACCAATTTACTTGACGAACCAACAGCTGCTAATGAAGTGCTGAAAATTATGAATGGTGCAATCGTAGATATCGGTGGAGGCACAACAGGAATTTCAATACTCAAAGATGGAAAAGTGATTTATATTGCAGATGAGCCGACAGGAGGTACACACTTTTCGTTGGTTGTATCAGGATCATACAAAAAATCTTTTGAAGAAGCAGAAATTTACAAGCGCGATGAAAGAAATCACAAGGAACTGTTGCCTGTATTAAAGCCCGTAGTTGAAAAAGTGGCTTCCATTATTACTCAGCATATCAAAGGTTATAATGTGAAGGAAATATACCTGGTGGGTGGAACTTCCTGTCTTACTGGAATTGAAGAAATCATTGAAAACACAACAGGAATTTACACACACAAGCCGCTTAATCCTATGTTCGTAACCCCTTTGGGAATCGCCCTTTGTTGCAGGCAGGAAAGTATGTGATAGGAGACAAGAGCGAAAGATAAATATTTTCGCTCAGCAAGTTTGTGTTAGCGCTGCGCACACAAACTTGATATGCGCAAAGAGCAGCGCAGAAATGATGGAAAGAATGGAATTTAGAATTATAAAATCCCCATCTGTGGGTACTATGGAAATTCTTATGCGGCGTATTACGAATCATGGTAATGCAAAATTTGATCATATAGATGCTGTTGGTTTAGTACAAGGTAAAATGATAGAGATGATCTACGCAGCAGATATTGCTGAAAAGGCAGTCGATGTAATGGTAGCGGATGTAAAAGGTAACTGTTTTCAAAATATGATTATGCTTGCTATTTTTGGTGATACAGCAGCTGTAGATGCAGCTATACAGGAGATAAAGAGTAAGTTGGAGAAGTGAAAGGCACGGGTGGAATATGATAACAGCGAAACTGATTGATAATGTATGGGCTACAAGAAAGCCAGATTCACTCAATGGATATAAGTTCATGTTAGCGGAAGTAATTGGAGGCAACAGTGAGGGTGAACGCTTGGTTGTAGTAGATATAATTGGTGCTGGCATTGGAGACAGAGTTATAATATGCGCGGGTTCATCAGCCCGCAGAATGATTGGTAATGATGATGTTCCTATTGATGCGGCTGTGGTCGGAATAATTGATGAGGATTGCAGTTTTGGATGAGTGTGCAAGTAATGCGCGCAGATGGGAGAAAACATGAGTCTTCTTGACATGATAAAAGAAGCTGGCATAGTAGGTGCAGGAGGCGCAGGGTTCCCAACGCATGCAAAACTTGCATCGAAAGCAGAGTATATCCTACTCAATGGAGCAGAATGTGAACCTTTGCTAAGAGTGGATCAACAATTAATGCAGCTTTTTCCTGACGAAATCATAAAAGGCTTTGAAGCTGCAGCAAGGTTGGTCGATGCAAGTAAGGCAATTATAGGTATTAAAGGTAAGCATAAAGAAGTAGTTTCCATTCTAAGAGAGCGGATTGATGCAATGCAGGTAAGCAGTTTCATTGAGGTAAAAGAGCTGCCGGATATTTACCCTGCAGGCGACGAACAGGTTTTGGTGTATGAACTGACAGGAAGGGTTGTTCCTGAGGCAGGACTTCCAATACATGTTGGATGTGTTGTAATAAATACGGAAACAGCTTTTAATATTTACAAAGCATCCCAAAATAAGCCGATTACTGAAAAATATATTACGATTGCCGGAGATATTCCAAAGCGCCTAACCGTAAAAGTTCCGGTAGGAACACCTATTATTGATGTATTGAAACTGAGTGAAATAGAAGATTTTAATGAGTATGCTGTTATAGATGGTGGACCTATGATGGGACCTGTTTTGAAAAATATAGACGGATATGTTTCAAAAAAAACCAAAGGTTTTGTAATTTTAAAAAAGCAGCACAATCTGATTAAAAGGAAATCTATGAGTATTGAACAGACAAGAAGAATTAACAGGGCTTCTTGTGAGCAGTGCCGTATGTGCACAGATATGTGTCCACGCTATCTGCTCGGACATGATTTACAGCCACACAAGATGATGAGGGTAATCAATTATTCTTTAGAGAATACGGAGGACCAAAATAATGTATATCTTTGCTGTCAGTGTAACCTGTGTGAATTGTTTTCATGCCCCACCGGGATTTACCCAAGGGCAGCTAATCAATATATTAAACAAAAATTAGCCGAAAAGGATATACGATTCAAATCAACGAAGGAAGAATTCATAGTACGAGACAGCCGTGAAAATCGTCTGATTCCAAGCAAGCGTCTTATTGCTAGATTGGGTTTGTCTGAATTTGATAAATCAGCTCCAATGTCAGAAACTACAATACGTCCTGAGATTGTTATGATTGCAAAAAGCCAGCATGTTGGAGCACCTGCAATTCCGGTTGTATCAGTTGGAGAACATGTGAATGTAGGACAGCTAATTGGAAAAATTCCAAAAGATAGTTTGGGCGCTGCGATACACGCAAGTATATCTGGAACAGTTGAAGAAATCGAAAATGCTTTTATTGCAATAAGGAGGGACTGATATGGCAGAGGCTATTGGAATGGTTGAGTTTACAAGTATTGCTCGTGGAATTTATGCGGCTGATCAGATGGTTAAAGTTTCCGATGTGGAAATATCCACGACTGGTACGATTTGTCCGGGTAAGTATATTGCTATTGTACATGGTGACGTAGCAGCAGTTCAGGACTCGGTTAGTACTGGTGAAAGAATTGCAGGAGAATTTCTTGTTGATTCCATCACAATACCTAATGTTAGTTCTTCAATATTTCCAGCAATTACAGGTACAACGGTGCCTGATAAAATTCAGGCTCTTGGAATTATGGAATCCTTCTCCGTAGCAACTATGATTATTGCAGCGGATGCAATTCTAAAAGCTGCCGATTTACAAGCGATTGAGTTACGCTTAGGAAATGGGCTAGGTGGTAAGGCATATTTTACATTTACCGGGGATGTAGCTGCCGTTGAAACAGGAGTAGAAGAAGGAAAAGATATAGCTGAAAGAAAAGGTCTGTTGGTTAACGCAGAGGTCATTCCATCACCTTCCGACAGACTGATACCATCCTTATACTGAATTTAAAACCAATCATTGAAAGGAGGTGAAGGCATGAAGAAACTAATTAGTGTGAAAGATGTCGAGTCCCTGAACAAGCAAGGAAAAAAGGTATTCTATATTGACAGTGATACAATTATTACACCATCAGCGAAAGATACTGCAAAAGTTTTCGGAATAGAGTTTTCTTCTGAATCAAAAGGTTGTGAAGTACAAGTTTGTGAACCAGAAAAAACCAGTGGTGGAGAAATTGATAGCAACATGATTTATACAGTACTAAAGGGCATGCTGGAGAAAGGACTTTTAAATGGAGGAATATTTGACAACACTCCAAATCAGCCATATATTTCTGAAAGAGATTGTGGCGGATTGAAGGTCGTTCGCGGAGGTTCTGTGAAGATGGATGTGTTTGATACTGGAAATCCAGATAATAAAGTATTTTATCAGGAAGTAATCAGCAAAGATGATTCTAAAATGAGTGCAGGGTTTTTAAGTATTGAAAAATCCAGTTTTGAATGGGAACTATGTTATGAGGAACTAGATTATGTAATAGAAGGAACCTTGACGGTTACCATTAACGGAAAAACATTTACGGCATATCCTGGGGACGTTCTTTTTGTACCGTCTGGCTCTAAGGTAGTCTGGGGTTCACCTGATAAGGCAAGAATATTCTATGCTACTTATCCGGCTAACTGGGCTGATCTTATGCCTCAATAAATGCAAAGCGGCTGATTGGAGGGTTTATGCAAGCACTTGGATTAATTGAAACAAGAGGGCTTCTTGTTGCTGTAGAAAGCGCGGATGCCATGCTTAAGGCGGCGGATGTTACCCTTTTAGAAAAAACTTATGTTGGAGGCGGCCTTGTTTCGATTGCTGTGACTGGAGGAGTGGCTGCAGTAAAAGCTTCTGTAGAGGCTGGTGCTGCTGCGGTAAAAAAGATTAATGCAGGCTTATTGGTGTCTCAACATGTGATTCCCCGTCCTCATGAAGAAGTGAATGATTTGTTCGGTTCATTAAAACCGATTAAGAAGGTGGAGATGAAAAATATCGAGTCAGTAAGGCCCGAATTCGAAAAGAAACCCGCAAAAAAAGATACATCTTCAGAGAAATTGATAGCAGAAGAGATTTTGTCAGAAAATGCGATTTCAGAGGATTCACCAATAGATTTTTTACCAGAGGAAACAATTTCTATAAATTTGATAGCAAGCGATTTGTTACCAAATGATTCGATAACTGAGGATAATGTATTAGATAAAACGGAAATAAAAGAAACAATATCCCGCGACCTTGACTTAGATAAAATGAATAAAGACTACATTGATCACTTAGTAATTGAAGATGGTTTGGACAAAGCGCTCAAGGTACTTTCTGGTATGAAGGTAACAAAACTTCGAAGTCTAGCACGGGAATATGTAATCTTACGAATCGCAGGAAGAGCTATATCAAAGGCAGATAAAAAAATGCTAATGAAAGAATTTGAACAATATTACAAAAAAAATAAGGTATAGAAAGGAGGAATCATCTATATGGAGGAAATGGATTTAGATTTAAGGTCGATACAAGAAGTTAGAAATCTTGCTCGTTTGGGTAAAGAAGCGGCGAATCAGATTGCTGATTATACGGAAGAACAGATTGACAAGATCTTATGTAATATGGTAAAAGTAGCAGCAGAAAATGCTGTACTTTTAGCAAAGATGGCTGTGGAAGAAACAGGATTTGGTAATGTCCCCGATAAGACTTATAAAAATCATTTGGCTTCAACTATTTTATATAATTCTATAAAAAATATGAAGACGATTGGAATGATTCGTGAAAATGCAGCAGAAAAAGTAATGGATTTTGCAGAGCCGGTTGGTTTGATTATGGGTATTATTCCATCAACAAATCCTACATCAACGGTTATTTTTAAATCCCTTATTTCAATAAAATCACGTAATGCAATTGTATTTTCCCCGCATCCATCCGCAGCTAAATGTACGTTAAAGGCGGCCACTCTTATGAATGAGGCAGCTGTGGCGGCAGGAGCACCAGCCAATATTATAGGATGTATTTCAATGCCAACGATGGATGCAACTAGTGCATTGATGGATAGCAAAGAAGTTAACATGATTATTGCAACTGGAGGACCTGGAATGGTTAAAGCCTCCTACAGTGCAGGTAAGCCGGCATTAGGAGTTGGAGCCGGTAACTGTCCAGCATATATTGAGAAAACTGCCAATATAGCACAGGCTGTTGCCAATATTATATCGAGCAAGACGTTTGATTACGGTACAATTTGTGCATCTGAGCAGTCTGTTATTGTGGAAGAGTGCAACCGAGATCAGGTAGTGGCTGAATTCAAAAAAAATGGCGGATATTTCATGAGTACCGATGAGACTGAAAAAGTCTGTAAATTACTGTTTAAGAATGGACATGCGATGAATGCCAAGTTTGTGGGAAGATCAGCTCAAGTTATTGCAGAAGCGGCAGGTTTTCAAGTTCCTGTTGGAACAAAGGTATTGCTAGGGGAGCAACAGGGTGTTGGAAATGATTATCCACTGTCTTATGAGAAACTAACATCTGTACTGGCTTTTTATACTGCAAAGGATTGGCAGGTCGCATGTGAGCTTTGCATCAAGCTGCTTCAAAATGGTATTGGACACAGCATGAGCATTCATACGGAAGATAAGGAAATGGTGCTAAAGTTTGCAAGAAAACCAGCTGCGCGTATTCTAGTTAATACCGGCAGCACGCAGGGAGCTACCGGAGCAAGTACAGGACTGTTACCTTCGTTTACTCTTGGTTGTGGAACCTGGGGAGGAAGCTCAGTTTCTGAAAATGTCAGTCCTATGCATTTGATCAATATCAAGCGAGTTGCTTATGGACTAAGAGATTGCGCGACATTAGCATCAGCGGATCCATCATTTAACTATCCAGAACTTATCTGCAAAAGCTGTGAAGCTCACAATGGTGTAGCTTGCGGTTTTGAAAGTCCTGCTTCAAACGCAGTTAACATTAACTACTCAGACAATGAACAGTTGTCGAAGCTACTCTATGAGATGATAGATGCATTGAAGAGAGGTAGTCGTTAATGGAAAATTATGAAGTCGTATTAAAGCTGTTGCTAGAGGCTTTGCAATCTAATCTTACTACAACGCAAAAGAAAGAAGATACAAATGAAATACCAGTAGGAATATCCAACCGGCATATTCATCTTTCACAAGCAGATTTGAATAGTCTATTTGGTGAAAATTATCAGTTTACGAAGATAAAAGACCTGTCACAGCCTGGACAGTATGCTTGCAAAGAAGTGGTGACAATCTGTGGACCTAACGGAGCAATTGAAAAAGTTAGAATTTTGGGTCCGGTACGCTCAAAAACACAAGTGGAAATTTTGGAAGGCGATTGCTATAAGCTTGGTGTAACAACACAACCAAGGCTTTCGGGAGTTTTGCAGGGAACACGCGGAATCACAATAATTGGACCAAAAGGGTCGATTCAGACAACAGAGGGTCTGATTGTAGCGCAAAGGCATATACACATGACGATAGAAGATGCGGAGCACTTCGGTGTAAGTGACGGACAGGTTGTATCTATTCAGATTAGTGGTCTTCGTGGAGGAATTTATAATAATGTTGCCGTAAGAGCCAATGAGGAATCTGCACTTGAATGTCATTTAGATACGGAAGAAGCAAATGCTATGAAAATTGATTCATTATCAAAAATCAAACTAATAAAATAAAATTTTGGAGGTATGTATAATGAAATATGATGCATTAGGAATGATCGAAACGAAAGGTTTGGTAGGAGCGATTGAAGCGGCCGATGCAATGGTTAAGGCAGCAAATGTTTTCCTGATTGGTAAAGAACATGTAGGAGGCGGTCTCGTAACGGTAATGGTAAGAGGTGATGTTGGTGCCGTAAAAGCTGCAACGGATGCCGGAGCAGCAGCTGCACAACGCATTGGTGAACTGATATCTGTTCACGTTATCCCACGTCCGCACGCAGAAGTGGAAGCTATTCTACCAGGTGCAGGAAATAATGTAGCAAAGGAATCTACAAAATAAGAGTGATATGCCCCCTGTAAAAATAGGACAGGGGGCATATCACTCTTTCTGTGGAAACAATTGTTTTCGCAGGAGCTATTGCTATTTGGTGAAAAACCACTGGCTACTATTATGAATTTACAGGAGAATTAATAGAATAAACTGGGTAAATATGGTATTATATAGGGGTGTAATATAGTACGTTTAACAGAAAGGGTATACAATTCATAGGGGTGGTTAAATGAAAACAAAGCTTACAAAACAATTTTGGATTACATTGGTTATATTTAGCTTTATTGGACAGGTAGCATGGGTAGTGGAAAATATGTATTTTAATGTGTTTATTTATAAAATGTTTCATGCATCCGCAGGAAATATTTCGACAATGGTTGGTGCCAGCGCCATTGTTGCCACGCTGACCACACTTTTTGTCGGAGCGTGGTCGGATAAGGCAGGAAGACGAAAAGTATTTATTTGTGCTGGCTACCTTATTTGGGGAATTACAATTTTAAGTTTTGCATTTATTCGTGAGGACATTTTAAACCATTTTGTTCCCGTAGCTTTGGTGGCGCCTGTGGGGATAACGTTGGTCATTGTTATGGACTGCGTGATGACCTTCTTTGGTTCCAGTGCAAATGATGCATGTTTTAATGCATGGCTTACTGATAAGACAGACAAAACCAATCGTGGGTCGGTAGAGGGAATTAATTCGATGATGCCTTTGGTTGCAATACTTGCTGTTTTCGGTGGATTTATGTTTTTTGATCTTGAGAAGAAGAGCAGTTGGAGTATCATTTTTCTTTTGATTGGTGTGATTGTTATTGGGATAGGCATTCTTGGTATTTTTTTAATTCAAGATAACAAATGGAAGGTAGAGAAAAATCAGAAGTATTTTAGTAATATATTTTATGGATTTCGTCCATCCGTAATAAAAGCGAATCCAATTTTATATTTGACATTAATTACATTTGCTGTATTTGGTATTTCGATTCAGACATTTATGCCGTATTTAATCTTATACTATGAAAAATCCCTTAACATGAATAATTATGTATTGATCATGGCACCAGCAATTATAGTAGCCGCAGTGATTACTGCATTTTATGGAAGGGCCTATGATAAGTTAGGTTTTAATAAAGCAGTGATTCCAACCATTACTACGTTGATGTTTGGATATATCTTATTATACTTTTTTAAGAATGTTGGAATGGTATTTATTGGATCGCTATTTATGATGACTGGGTACTTGACGGGAATGGCGGTCTTTGGCGCAATGATTCGAGACTATACGCTAGAAGATAAGAATGGACTGTTTCAAGGACTTCGTATTATAGGGCAAGTGCTGATTCCGGGGGTGATAGGTCCTGCAATTGGGGCAGCGGTTTTAGTCAATGCAAAAATGATTACAAATAGTGATGGTACAAAGTTTTTTATTCCAAATGAAAAGATATTCATGGCGGCCTTTGTTGTAGCTGTTTTCATTTGGATGTTATTGGCATTTATTTTTAAGTTGCGGAAATCAACGCACAATCATCTAATGACGAAAGAGGGAGAGAAGCTTACGGATACACCCTGGCAAGAATATCCAAGACCGCAGCTGAAACGAGATTCTTACTTGAACCTGAATGGAAAGTGGGATTTTGCAGTTACGCATAGCGAACAAATTCCGGAGGCATTTCCAAAACAGATTTTGGTACCATTTCCGCCAGAATCACTACTTTCCGGTATCGGAAAAGAAGCAGGAAGGCATGCTAATTTATATTATAGAAAGAAGGTAGTGCTGCCAAAAGGATTCGTAAAAGGGAAGGTATTACTACATTTTGGTGCAGTTGATCAGATTGCAGTGGTGTATGTGAATGGAAAAGAGGTAGCAACTCACATAGGGGGATATTTGCCATTTCAAGTGGATATTACCCCTTATCTGCAGTCAGAAAATACCATTGTCCTTAAAGTAAAAGATACCTTAAATCGAGATTTGCCCTATGGCAAGCAGCGAAGGCGTCGGGGAGGAATGTGGTATACTCCGGTTTCTGGAATCTGGCAGACCGTATGGATGGAAAGTGTGAGCGAGGATTATATTCAGGAACTACATATTACACCAACATTAGAATCCGTTACGATTAAGGTGCTTTCCAGTGCCAAACGAAAAGAAATTACAGTGAAAACAGCTTTGGGAGATATTTGTGAAATATTTGAAGCGGATGAAATCACGATTCCTATCGAGTGCCCACAACATTGGACGCCGGAGACACCATATTTATATGAATTTGAGATCAAGACGGACAATGATATAATTACTTCTTATTTTGCATTAAGAACATTAAGTGTGGAAGTAGTAAATGGCATTTCTAGATTATGTCTGAATGGAAAACCTTATTTTTTTCATGGACTATTGGATCAAGGATACTTTAGTGATGGAATCTATCTTCCTGCTGGAATTGATGGATTTCATAAAGACATCAGTACGATGAAGGAACTTGGATTTAACACACTTCGAAAGCATATTAAAGTGGAACCGCCATGGTTTTATTATCTGTGTGACAAACTGGGAATGGTAGTATTTCAGGATATGGTGAATAATGGGAGATATTCGTATTTGTTTGATACGATATTACCTACGATAGGTCGGGCGAGACGAAATGATGTAAAGATAGTTAGAAAAAAGGCAGTGAAGGAAAATTTTGAAGTATTTACGAAAGAGACGATTCATCATTTATATAATTATCCTTCCATTTGTTATTGGACGATTTTCAATGAGGGATGGGGGCAGTTTGACAGTGATGTGATGTATGAAAAAGTAAAAAAGCAAGATAATACAAGATTTATTGACAGTACATCTGGGTGGTTTTGGCAAACGAAGAGTGATGTACAAAGCCTTCATGTCTATTTCAAACCTGTAAAAGTAAATGGTGGTGGCCGTCCAATTGTAGTTTCAGAATTCGGAGGATATGTTTATAAAGTGGACGCACACTCGTTTAATCTGAATAAAACATATGGATATCGAATTCTAAAAAATCAAGCGGAATTTCAAAATGCACTCAGCAAAGTGTATATGACAGAAATTGCTTCTCAAATTAAGGAAGGACTCTGTGCATCTATTTATACACAGGTAAGTGATGTGGAGGATGAAACAAATGGACTCTTTACATATGACAGACGTGTGCTTAAGGTAAACAAAGAAGAAATGCAGGAAATTGCAAAAAGCCTTGTGATGAATAATTTAAGTGGAAATTTTTTATTATGATTAATTAATAAGCCGGAAAATCTTTTCCGGCTTATTAATTAAATTTTTTAAAATAAGTAGTTGCGACAGCCTCCTTCGAATTTATTTCAACTTAGAAGCATCTAAAATAGAATATATTATTTAAACTAATTCTAGCATAGGTCCAGCCATCTCTAGTCCACATAAATCCTTCGGTTGCACGAAAACCAATAAAAGTTGGATAAAACCAAAATGTTCTACCATTCCAAAGCCATATAAAAGTGAATTGATTCAAACAATATCTAAATTGCCATGCCATATTATTTATTCTGGTTAAATTTCCATATTGTAAATTAAATTCCGATGTTCCTTGAATTGGTATCACGATTCCTCGTGGTAATTGAGGATTAATGTTAGGTGGCCGCATCATAGGTGGGCGATCAGGGCGATCAGGGCGATCAGGCAAGTCAGGCAGGTCAGGTCGTACAGGTGGTCTGTCAGGTCTAACGGGTCTGTCAGGTAGGTCAGGTCTGCCAGGTCTGTCAGGTCTGTCGGGTAGGTCAGGTCTACCAGGTCTGTCAGGTCTGTCAGGTCTGTCAGGTCTATCAGGACGATCCGGGCGATCAGGTCTGTCAGGTTGGCCAGGACGATCTGGTCGTCTTTGAGTAATGTACATACTATCTGAATCATTTTCATTATTCGGTAAGAATTGGAATTCCGCAAAATCTAAATCATCGGAATTGTCCTTATTTTCAAAATTATCGTTATTCAAGATGATTTACCTTTCTAAATAGTCACTTATATATTAATGTATGAATTATAAAACATAGAGTGTGATTGATTTCATAAAAAATCGAACAATATATATCTTTATTTTCTTGTACAATTATTTACAAAAGATTACTGTTATAGACTGGTAGCTAAAAGCTCTTGGTTATGGTATAATACAAAAGGCTCAAAACCTAGAGATCCAATTTTATTAGAATAACGTATCATTAATGTGAAAATTCTTTTCAATGGCAATACGAAAATTTAAATAAAATGAAGCATGAACAAAGAAATCAAAAAAAATGATAGAATCAAGGAGTAAAGATGCAATTTAAAGAATTAAGTGTTATGCCTGCAATATTAAAGGCTTTAGAAAATGAAAATTATTCAGTACCTACACCAATACAAGAAGAGGCAATACCAGCAATTTTAAGTGGTAAAGATTTGCTTGGATGTGCACAAACGGGCACAGGAAAAACAGCAGCATTTGCGATACCAACATTACAGTTACTCAGTGAAGAAAAAGTTCCTCTGACAGGACAAAGAAATATTCGTGCCCTAATTATTACACCTACAAGAGAGCTAGCACTTCAAATCTATGAAAGCTTTTGTACTTATGGTAAATACACAAAATTAAAAAGTTGTGTAATCTTTGGAGGGGTTTCTCAAAAACCACAAGAAGAGTCATTACAAAAAGGTGTAGATATCCTTGTGGCAACGCCTGGTAGACTCAATGATTTGATCAATCAAAAGTTAATCAATTTAAAACATATTAAAATATTTATATTGGATGAAGCCGACCGCATGTTAGATATGGGCTTTATTAATGATGTGAAAAAGGTGATAGCCAAAACACCAAGTAAAAAGCAGACACTACTTTTTTCGGCTACTATGCCGCCATCTATCGAAAAAATGTCAAAAACAATATTAAATAGTCCAGTTAAAATAGAGATAACGCCAGAATCTACCACCGTTGATAGCATTGATCAGTATCTATATTATGTTGATCGAGAAAACAAAAAAGACTTATTACTACACATTTTAAAAGATAAATCCATTCAATCTGTTCTTGTATTTACACGTACCAAGCATGGCGCTGATCGTATCATACGTCAATTGGCAAAATCAAAGGTTACAGCACAAGCGATTCATGGAGACAAGTCGCAGAATGCACGTCAAAACGCACTAAATAATTTTAAAAATAAAACATTGCGGGTATTAGTTGCAACTGATATCGCAGCAAGAGGAATCGACATTGATGAACTATCACACGTTATAAATTATGATCTTCCAAATGTACCTGAAACTTATGTACATCGTATTGGGCGAACTGGACGAGCAGGACTTGGCGGGATAGCAATTTCTTTTTGTGATTTTGATGAGAAACCACTTCTTGCTGATATAGAAAAGTTAATCCGAAAACAAATAAAGGAGATAGAAGATCATCCTTACCCTCTACTCAATACAGCTCCAACGGTAAAAGCGACTCAACCGAGGAGAGAATCTTCAAAAACTGCGGCATCAAAAAAGGAATCAGCACCAAAGAAAAAAGTGAAAATGGCGGCAAATGGTACTCTAAAAGAAAAAAAGAATAATAATAATCCATATAGGCAAGGACGAAGAGATAAATCAGATTATAAATCGAAATAGGAATCATATTTTATTTTGATTATTAGTAAGCAGAAAAAGGTCCTCTGAAATGTAATGAATTTCGGAAGACCTTTTCTGGTTTAATCAATAATCTTTTCGGCTGTGTAATCATAAGGCCGTGAAATGCCGAATAGTAAATGAATCATTCAGTAGAAACTATAAGTGTTACTGGACATTCTTGCTATAATAGAGTATAAGCGCCCAATATAGAATTATGAAAGGCTAAGGCCTTTAAGGGGAATGCTGATAACTGAAGATTAAAGCAAAGGAAGAAAAAGTGAAACAATTAAATAAAAGAAAACAAAAATTTTTACAACTAATGGATATGTATACTGATCAGGATGTCATAGTTGCATTTTCAGGTGGCGTAGATAGCACATTACTATTAAAAGCGGCATATGAAATGGCAAGGAAAAAGAACCATAAGGTATATGCGGTTACCGTGCATACAACACTTCATCCAATGAATGAAATTCAAATGACACAACAGATTGCAAAAGAGATTGGCGCAATCCATTCGATAATTAACGTAGATGAACTGAAGAATGCGGGAATAATGGATAATCCGGTTGACCGTTGCTACCTATGTAAAAAGTATTTATTTACTAAGCTACGAGAAATAGCTCATAAGCAAGAAGTTATGACAATAATGGATGGAACAAATGAAGATGATTTGCATGTTTTTCGCCCGGGAATCAGGGCACTTCGTGAGCTTTCGATAAAAAGCCCGTTGGCAGAAGCAGGTATGACAAAAGAAGATGTGAGAAAAATGGCAGAGGAATATGGTTTGTCATCAGCAAAAAGACCTTCGGCACCGTGTCTTGCTACTAGATTTCCATATGGAACAAATTTGTCCTATGATAAGATGCAAAATGTGGAAAAGGGTGAAGATTATTTAAAGACATTAGGTTTTTATAATATAAGACTCCGTGTACATGAGGACATTGCAAGAATAGAGGTAGACACCCAGGATATGAATAAATTATTGGAGCACAGGGGTGATGTCATAAGCTACCTAAAAAATCTGGGATATGCCTATGTAACAATCGACCTAGAAGGGTTTCGTTCTGGGAGCATGGATTACAAAATAGTTTAAAAGATTTAGATTGAAAATTGATGAATAGAAATGAAGCTGGAGATTAACTCTAACTTCATTTTTTTATAGTATTTTGTATTTTAAAGAATATTATCAATTATTTTTGCGGATAATAAATTGAAAATAAAATTAGGAGGTAACTTAAATGATAGCAGGCAATACAAAAATTGCACCACATGAAGCCTTAGAATTGCATGAAATTATCACATTTAAAAATGTATGTGCTACGAAAGCAGCAACCATGGCAGAACTTGTGAAAGATGAAGAACTAAAGTGTCTATTAGAAACTGACTATAATGTTGCTCAATCTCAGATTAGTGAACTACAAGAGTTGGTACAAAGAGTTAATTGGACTAATGAGCCTACGGGCGTATCTAGTAGTTTCAATAATATACATTAAGAAAGTAGGCGATATGATGGTAAATATAATACAAAATTTAGCAGGCATGAAAAATATGACAGAACAGGTAATTGCAACTGATTTATTATTAGGATCGAAAACAGCGATTCAAAATTATGCGGTTGCACTTACTGAAACGGTTACACCTGAGGTAAAGGAAACATTACACAGACAGCTCAATTACGCGATTGAAAACCATGAAAAAATAACAAACTACATGATTAGTAAGGGTTATTATAATGCATACAATCCACAGGAACAAAGTAAAATCGATATGGTTGCTTCTGAAAAAGTTATGAATTTACAGAAACAACAATGGACTTAATTATATAATATATAGTTGGAAGAGAATAGTATGATTATCATTCAAAATGGTAAAGTGTATACAATGACAGGGAAAATATTAGATCCTGGTAACATAGTAATCGAAAATGGAAAGATTATATCAGTAGACGAAAAAATTCCTGCAGATATTCCTGCAGATATTCCTGCAGATACTGTGGTTATTGATGCAAAAGGTTTATGGATTTTACCTGGACTTATAGAGGCTCATTGCCACATTGGAATTAAAGAGGATAGGAAAGGGATGGTAGGTGATTATAATGATACAAAGTCTCCCCTTCTACTAGAAGGTCCATTGCAGCATTATTACGAGAAGAATTATTCAATGCGGTGCAATATAAAAATAGGAAATTTGCTTCAGTTAATAACAATGAACCATTTGAAGAGGATTTTCGAATGGAATCATGGTTACCCGTTCTGGAAAACAAAGTTCCTCTGAAAGCTCATGTGCATCGTACGGATGATATTATAACAGCTATTCGAATTGCAAAAGAATTTGGGCTTGAACTCACGCTAGATCATTGTACGGAAGGGCATATTATAGCAGAGGAAATTAATAAAAGTGGTTTCCCGGCAATTGTATTTCAAAAATACAGTTATTGAGTTAATAAATAACATGAAAAAAGATTGGTTTATTTATAGCCGGTCTTTTTTATTATAAGTAATTTTAAAACAAATCTTTTCAAATTACAAATAATAAACTCAAACTTCGCACTTGAATAAGTGCCTATGCACCTTGAAAATTCAATAATAACTGGCATTAAAATAGCATGAAACCAATGGTTTTGGTATAATTAAGTTACCACACAAAATCATAAAAACCGGAGGCTCATGCTATGA